>NZ_VTLC01000003.1:0-366572 GCF_020514255.1 Synechococcus sp. MU1611
ATGGTGAACGACCCCGGCGATCCCTCCATCCCCCACGACGCCTGAGACGCGCCATGACATCCACGAACTACGACCCGCGCATCCTCAAGGCTCCCCACCCCGTCCCGGGGGCCCCGGATAACTGGAAGCGCTTCTTCAGCTTCAACACCGATGCCAAGGTGATCGGCATCCAATACATCGCCACGTCGTTGTTCTTCCTCTTGGTGGGAGGACTGCTGGCGATGATCGTGCGAGGTGAACTGATCACACCGCCAGCGGATCTGGTGGATCCGAGCGTTTACAACGGCCTGTACACCATGCACGGAACAGTGATGCTGTTCCTGTTCCTTTTTCCGATCCTCAATGGCTTCAACAACCTGTTGATCCCCACGATGATCGGCGCGCCAGACATGGCGTTCCCGAAGCTCAATGCTGCCGCGTTCTGGTTGGTGCCCGTGTTCGCCGCAGTGTTGATGGGCAGCTTCTTTGCACCCGGTGGACCGGCGTCATCGGGATGGTGGTCGTACCCACCGATGAGTCTGCAGAACCCTCTGGGGCACTTCATCAATGGTGAATTCCTCTGGATCCTTGCTGTGGCCCTATCGGGCATCTCCTCGATCATGGGTGCCGTCAATTTCGTGACGACGATCATCCGGATGCGGGCTCCAGGCATGGGCTTTTTCAAGATGCCGGTGTTTGTTTGGACCGCTTGGGCCGCCCAGACCATCCAACTGGTGGGGCTGCCGGCCCTCACTGGAGGTGCGGTGATGCTGCTGTTCGACCTCAGCTTCGGCACCAGCTTTTTCCGGCCTGAAGGCGGGGGTGATCCGGTGTTGTTTCAACACTTCTTCTGGTTCTATTCCCACCCAGCTGTGTACGTGCTGGTGTTGCCGGTGTTCGGCATCTTCTCCGAACTCTTCCCGGTGTATGCCCGCAAGCCACTGTTCGGCTATCGATTCGTGGCGATCGCCTCCTTCGGCATCACCTTCCTCAGCCTGATCGTGTGGGCTCACCACATGTTCTATACCGGCACGCCGAACTGGATGCGCCATATCTTCATGTTCACCACGATGCTGATCGCCGTTCCCACAGGGGTAAAGGTGTTCGCCTGGCTGGGAACGCTCTGGCAAGGCAATCTGCGCCTGAACACACCGATGCTGTTCTGCCTGGGTGGCTTGTTTAATTTCATCTTCGCCGGGATCACCGGCGTGATGCTGGCCACCGTGCCGATCGACATTCACGTGGGCAACACCTACTTCGTGGTGGCCCACTTCCATTATGTGATCTTCAACACGATCGGCTTCGGTGTGTTCGCCGGGATTTACCACTGGTTCCCCAAATTCACGGGCCGGATGTATTACGAGGGGCTCGGCAAAGTTCACTTCGTACTCACCTTCATCGGTGCCACGCTCAACTGGCTGCCCCTGCACTGGGCTGGGTTGCTGGGGATGCCTCGTCGTGTCGCCTCCTATGACCCTGAATTCGCGATCTGGAATGTGATCGCCAGCATCGGTGCCTTCATGCTCGGCGTCGCCTCGATCCCCTTCATTCTCAACATGGTGAGCTCCTGGGCCCGGGGGCCGCAGGCTCCCCCCAACCCCTGGCGGGCCATCGGCCTGGAATGGCTGCTGCCCTCGCCGCCACCGGCTGAAAACTTCGAAGACGACATCCCCACCGTGATCAGTGAGCCCTATGGCTACGGCCTCGGGCACCCCCTCGTTGAGGACGAGGAGTTCTACGTGCGCCGTTCCCAGGAGGCCTGAACCGATGACCAGCGTCAATCCCGACCTGCAGCTCAATCACACACCGGGGCATGTGAAGCACGACGGCCACAACATGACCGGCTTTGTGATTTTCCTCTGCTCTGAGAGCGTCATCTTCCTCGCCTTCTTCGCCGGCTACGCGGTGCTGAAGCTCACAGCTCCGCAGTGGCTACCGGACGGCGTCGAGGGGCTGGAGGTGCGCATGCCCCTGATCAACAGCGTGGTCTTGGTGAGCTCAAGTTTCGTGGCCTATGCCGCCGAGCGATATCTGCACAAGGGCAACCTCTGGGGCTTCCGCGCGGTCTGGCTGCTCACCATGGCCATGGGCTCCTACTTCGTTTACGGCCAATACCTCGAATGGTCGGAACTCAGCTTCAGCCTCAGCACCGGTGTGTTCGGAGGATTGTTCTATTTGCTGACGGGCTTTCACGGTCTTCACGTGATCACCGGCATCCTGCTGATGGGACTGATGTTGGCGCGTTCTTTCGTCCCAGGGAACTACGACAAAGGCGAGATGGGCGTCGCTGCGGTGAGCCTGTTTTGGCACTTCGTCGACGTGATTTGGATTCTTCTCTTCCTTCTGATCTACGTCTGGCAGTAATTCCATGATCATCGACGACCGCCACTACGACGTCATCGTTATCGGCAGCGGTGCCGGAGGAGGCACCCTGGCCGGAGCCCTGAGCAGACGCGGCAAGAACGTACTCGTGCTGGAGCGCGGCGGGGCGATGGCCCTCGAAGACCAGAACGTCGCCGACGTGGATTTGTTCCGCAAGGATCGATATCACCCCAAGAGTGAGCGCTGGTTCGGACCCGACGGCGATCCCTTTGCACCGCAAACCACCTACGCACGGGGAGGAAACACCAAGATCTGGGGCGCGGTGCTGGAACGCATGCGCGAACAGGATTTCGGCGAGGTGGCGCTCCAGGACGGAGTATCGCCGGCGTGGCCCCTGGATTACTCCGAACTGGAGCCGTACTACGAGCAGGCCGAGACCCTGTACAGGGTTCACGGCAAAGCAGGCATTGACCCCTGCGAGCCCCAGCGAAGCACGGACTATGAACGTGCGCCGAAGCCGGTGGAACCCTTTCTGGAACCCCTTCGTTCCGCTCTCCAACGCCAAGGCTGTCAGCCCTACGACATGCCGATCAGCTGGTCAGACGACCGGGACGATCCCAGCGGCGATTCTCAGTTGTTTGGTCTGCAGGTGGGTGATCCCGAACGGCTCACCGTGCGTGACAACGCCCGGGTACTGCGCCTGCATGTGAATCCAGGTGGCAGAGCCATCCGAGGCGTGGAAGCTGAGGTAAACGGCGATTCATGGCTGTTCAGTGCCGATGTCGTGGTCATTGCCGCCGGTGCCATCAACACGCCGGCCATCCTTATGCGCTCGGACAATGCTCACCATCCCAAGGGCATCAGCAACGGATCGGATCAGGTGGGGCGGAATCTGATGAATCTGCAGCTCACCTCGATCCTGCAGCTGGCCACAGAACGCAACAGCGGCCGCTACGGGCGCTCGCTGGGGATCAACGACTACTACTGGGGAGACAAGAACGTCAGTTTTCCGCTAGGGCACATCCAGGCCGCCGGTGGCGTTCTGCAGGACGCGTTGTTCGCCGAGTCACCACCGGTGCTGTCCCTGGTGACCAAACTGATCCCCGACTTCGGGCTGGAGCGGCTGGCCTCCCGCTCTGTGGCCTGGTGGGCCATGACGGAGGTGCGTCCAGATCCCCACAACAAGGTGTGGCTCAACAACGAACAGATCCGGATCAACTACATCCCCAACAACCGGGAAGCCCATGATCGCCTCGTGTACCGCTGGATCGACACGCTGAAAGCCGTGGAGAACGATCCGGTGACCAAAGTCGTTTTAAAGGCACCCACCCATGCGCGAGGAGAAGCCCCCTTGAGTGTCGTGGGCTACAGCTGCGGCACGTGTCGCATGGGCGAGGACCCATCCAACTCAGTGGTGGATCCCAACGGCAAATGCCATGAACTGGAGAACCTCTACATCGCCGACAGCAGCATTTTTCCTAGTTGCCCAAGCATTGGTCCCGGGCTCACGGTGCTCGCGCTGGCCCTGCGGCTCGCCAATCACCTGGCCTGATTGGGGCACCGTTATTAAGGCACTGTTGCCTACATCGTCACGAACTCCTCTGAGACGGAGGGATGCAACGCCATGGTGCGATCGAAATCAGCTTTGGTGGCGCCCATCCCAACGGCAATGGCGGCCATCTGAATGATCTCCGCCGCATGCTCGCCCACCATGTGGCAGCCAAGCACCCGATCGGTTTGCTTCTCCACCACCAACTTCAGTAGGCAGCGGGGGCCGGAGGCTGGCAGTGCCCGCGCCATCGAACGGAAGCGGGCCCGATGCACGACGACGCCCTCCTCGCCATGGCGTTCAGTCGCCTCCTCTTCCGATAAGCCAACGGTCGCCAGCTCTGGATCACTAAACACGGCACTGGCCACCAGATCGTGGTTCACCTGCCGCTGACGCGAACCGAACACGCTGTCGGCAAAAGCACGACCTTCATCAATGGCGACAGGCGTGAGGTTGACCCGGTCAGTGACATCGCCAACGGCATGAATGTGAGGAACTGAGGTGCAGGAGTTGCCGTCAACCCTGATTCGCCCGTTGTCCACGGCAACACCAGCAGCCTCCAGACCCAGATCTGCAAGCCAGGGGCGACGCCCGGTGGCCATCAGCACACCCCCACAGTCGAGGCACTGACCATCCCCCAGTCGCACAGTCAGCGCACCGGGATCCCCCTCCACAGCCGCGACCGTCTGACCCAAGAGCACGTCAATGCCCTGGTCACGCATCCCGCTGAGGACTGCATCCGCCAACTCCCCATCAAACCCGCGCAGCAGCCGAGGGCCGCGCACCACCTGGGTGACCGCAACACCGAGGCCTCGAAGGATGCAGGCGAACTCACAGGCGATGAATCCTGCGCCGACCACCACCACCGCCGGAGGGACATCTTCAAGCTGGAACATGTCATCACTCACCCAAGTTTTTTCAATCCCTGGGATCTCCGGCCGTGCCGGACGGCCACCCACTGCCACCAGAAAACGGGGTGCTGAAAGCTCCGTCTGAACGGGCCCACCGCGTTGATCGGAGATGCCCATGCGATCCACAGCCGTGAAGCGACCCCAACCGGAGATCAGCTGAACGCCGGCCTTCTCCAGAAATCCAAGGTGGAGCGCATTGAGCCGATCCACCTCGGCGCGCACGCGCCGCAACAGGTCAGGCACATCAGAACGCACGGATTGGATGTGCAGCCCATAGGCCGATGCATCCGCCAGTTGATGCCGGGCCTGGGCGCCGTAGACCAAAAGCTTCTTGGGAACACAGCCGCGGATCACGCAGGTGCCCCCAACGCGATCCCCCTCCACGATGGCCACGCGGGCACCATGGCTAGCAGCACGTTTTGCGGCAGCAAGCCCACCGGAACCCGCCCCAAGAACAATCAGATCCAGATCAGCGCCCATGACAGCCGTTTGCTTCCCTCCATTCTTCTTCCCACGGGGGTGACGGAGACGACGGGCATATTCGTAAAGATGGAGTTATGGTCCGGGGAAGAGGGCCGTAGAAGCCCAAGACGAACCGGTCGTATTTCAACCGCGTCCTTAAACCATGAAAAATCCTTCCAAACGTCGCAGGCATTCGCCTGACCCTGAGCTGCAGCAAAAGCGATTGCAGCGTCGCGAAATCGCGATGATGATCACCAGCGACGACATGAAGCTGCGGCTCAAGCAGCTCGCTGAGCAGGGCCGCCAGCAAGACTGTCTGGCTCTGATGCATGAACTTGGCGACTGGCAGTCCTATGGACGGACCACGCTTTCGCCGATCCTGCATGCCCCCTACATCGGAATCAGCTGAACCACTGAGTTGGTTGGAACTGGCCGGGCTGGCGAAGGCTGAACCGGATCGAATTGAAGGGCCGACCAGTGCCCAGGCCAACTTGCGCTTGTTCGGTCAGCCTGAATCAAGCCTGATGGTCACGCTTTACCGCGACCATCACGCCTGGTGTCCGCACTACCACGGCCCAGCTACATCAAAAACAACACGGATCAGGACCAACGAAACGGAGAACAGGAAAATCCAAACGAGCAACAAAAATTATTCGATCGCATCACGCAAAGCACTTTCGGAGAGATAAGAAAGAAGCATCTCATCAGTTCCATCCCAATCAGAATCAGGAATCTCAATTAGGTCAATCCCTGCATTGATGCAGGCCGTACGCTTCTCTTGATCTCTTCGCTGTATGTTTCGCAGTTCCTCCATGCCGCCCCATGCAGGACGATAGTGCTGATCGCCCTGATACTCGATAGCAACCAAAAACTCCGGAAAGAAAAAATCCAACTGCATTGGCCTGCCAGTACGCGAAAATTGCAACTCGGAATAAAATTCACCCCAAACAATTTTTACATCCGGAAAAAGCCTTGTAAGGGAATCAAATAACCTCACTTCATTTTTACCAGTCTTTGCGAAAAGCTTTGGGTCAAAGTGAAAGCCAGGGAACAAATCCGTAAATACTTTCAGCAATGATCCATCATGATAACTAAGCATAGTGATCAAACCATTTCGCATCAAATCATCATGAGTAACCTTGTGCGCATCCGAAATCGAAATGTTTAAAACATCTTGAACCAACCACTCCAAAGCATTCTTCCTCGACTCCTCGGATGACCAAAAAGAACGATTTACTCGTCCAAAAAGCCAAGGCTTCCAATCTCTCGGGCTTAACTCCTGCAACATAGAAATCATTGAGCCAGAAAAATATTTTAAAAGCCTTGCTCCATCCAGATTCGAACGAACTAAATTCGTGTCTTGTTCATACCAATCCTCCTTGTCGACAATACCAAGCGTTGACTCTAATCTTTTAAATAGATCGCGACGCACTTCAGGTTCTGCCAATAGACCGTTCTGGTTCTGGAATCGCGAGAGATCCCATTCATGATCAGGGTAAGCAATTAGCACCAACTCATAAATGTTTGGATACTTGTCGAAAAGCGCATAAGCATGAGATTTTTTCTCTAGCTCAGCCCTTGAAACCTCATAAAAACAGTCAGGTGAGGAGAAGCCATTTGCCTCCATAAACCAATCTAAGAATTTTCTCTCCACACCCACTTCATCCCAAAATCCCCTGGGCTTATTTACAAAGAGCCAAGGAACAAGAGTATTATCTTGAACAAGATCAATAAGTAAATCAATAGACGAATCGTAGTACTTCAGTAGCCCAGAACCACTATTTGCTTGCAGCATATCTTGGGAGACCTCATACCAGTCCTCCATCAGCTCGATTGACAGGGACGAACGAAGAGTTTTATTAACAAACTCCAAGCGATTTTCTTGCAACAGCCAAAAGCCATTTGGACGTTCAAGCTTTGTTTTCAGATTCTCTGAAAAACCCGAAGGTTGCTCAATAAAATCAATTGAACTCCAATCATAATCGGGGTAAAATTCCTCACAAATAGCCTGAATAGAATAAGCATGAAACCGCATATACCCATCAGCCATCTCGTCTTTCAAAATTCGACGCAGCTTCCTAAAAGGCAAAAGATGGCCCTTAGCACTTCTAGGAAAATAATCATCAACATACCTGACCAGATCGTCGCCACAATTCAATGCTAATCGGCTTTTAATATCGTCAATCAAGACCCTCCTATTCTGAGGATTATCCCAAAATTCATATGGACAATTTCCGAACTTCCATCTGCGAAGATTTAATTCAGGCAGAGCATCAATCAAACAGTCGGCTATCGAGTTGTTAAATTGACGCCAAAAGCCACCATAGAGAGACTTTTCCATCAACTCGTCCTGCCTGACTGCATACCAATCGCTAGGCAAACATATATTTAGTTGCTCTGGCTGAGCCAACCACCGAACATATTTACTTCTAACCTCAGGATCATTCCACGTGTTCCTTTGATGTCCAAACATCCAAGGAAGAAAATCACAATCTGGATACAACTCTTCAACAGCTTTTCGGAAATATTTATAGTGATTAACCAATAGACCAGAACCATAGTTATCATCAAAGTCTTTTCTTGTTACCGCATACCAATCCGAAGGCTTCTTATAGCCAAGTCTTAATTCAAGCCACCTTAAATAAGCCAGACGATTTTCCTTTCTCTTCAAAAAACCATACTCGAATTTATTTGAGGCCTGATTGAAACCTGGTGGATACTGTTGAGGTTGGCCAGCCTGCCGTTCAACGGTCATCTGAACTCAAGGGCCAAATAGAATTATGTTCTTTATAGTCCAAAGACTTGAAAATGAAAAGAGTCGAACAAATTTCAACATCTGAGACAAAAGCAATTACTCTCCAGCAGATAAATCCACAAAATCGCCTACAGTCACTTAAGATTGGTTTTGAAGGAATTAGAAGTGATGATTGAAGCTTGGAGCTGGAAGCAGTTAGCCGAATATGCTCTCGATGAACCAGACAAAATCAATGGGCCTACAAGTGCACAAGCAAATCTTAGGCTTTTTGGAAAGCATGAGTCCGAAGTGATAGTCACGCTTTACAGAGACGTACATGCATGGTGCCCTTATTGTTCAAAGATTTGGCTATGGCTTGAAATCAAAAAAATCCCATACAGGATCAAAAAGGTCACGATGAGATGCTATGGACAAAAAGAGGAATGGTACTTAAGAAAAGTACCCTCAGGAATGCTCCCTGCTCTTGAATTAAATGGTCGCCTCATAACAGAAAGTGATGAGATACTTTTTGCTCTAGAAAAGCACTTTGGACCCCTTGGAAACCCAATAAATACAGAACAGGTCTCACAACTTCGGCAACTTGAGAGACTGCTATTTAGAGCTTGGTGCATCTGGCTCTGCAGTCCTGGGCTTAATAATCGACAGCAGCAGCAAGCCAAAGAGCAATTTCGAAAAATAGCTGAACGTTTTGAATCAGCACTTCAAGAAAGAGAAGGGCCATTTTTATTTGGATATGAACCAGAAACAGCCGATCTTATTTATATCCCATATTTAGAACGCATGAATGCTTCACTTGCCTACTACAAAGGGTATTTGCTTCGACAAGAACATCCAGTAATTGACCTTTGGTTTAATGCACTTGAAAAGCTAGAGGTTTATCGAGGAATACAAGGCGACTTCCACACTCATGCACATGATCTCCCCCCGCAGATGGGTGGGTGCTGGTCTGATAACGAGCCAGGAATTTCAGATATTGCATCAAAAATAGACTCAGGTGAGGGCTTGGGTATTTACGAGGCAAATTGGCCTCTGGAAAATCAAGACGATGAACTAATGAGGAAAGTTGCATTGAGCAGAGTCCTTAAACACAAAGACAAAATCCTCAATGCGAACCCCTCTGGGAAGGAATCATTTGACTACCCATTGAGAGCAGCACTCACATCATTAATTACAAAATCATCCTGTAATCCAGGCATTACTAGTGATTCAAGCCTGCGATATCTTCGCGACAGAATTTCGGTGCCAAGAGATATGCCATTACCTGCCGCAAGGCTACTAAGAAAAACGTTGGAAAACACAGCAACTTTGGCAGGGAATAAGCAGGGAAGTCCAATCCCAATTTCAAACCGACTTGATCAAAATCCTATCCACTTCAGATAATGAAATTTTTGAGTTTCTATTGCACAAAAACTTGATTCGATTCACTAAAGGAGAGCTTTCGTAGGTACGTCGCACGGCCCCCTATTGACCCCGATGCCTGGGAAGGCGATGTTGAGCCTTCATGGCCGTGGTGGTGACGGCGCAGTCAGGGCAACCGTTCTCACGATGTACTTGGCTCACGACAGTGTCCCTACTGCCAAAAAATTTGGCTGTGGTTGGAGTTCAAGCGCATCCCCTACCGGATCCGCAAAGTCACCATGCGTTGCTATGGCCCAAAAGAGCCATGGTTCCTCGAAAAAGTGCCCTCAGGAATGTTGCCCGCCCTCGAGCTGAACGGGCAGCTGATCACGGAAAGTGATGAGATTCTGCTGGCACTCGAACAGCAGTTCGGCCCCCTCGGCATGGCAATGACGTCGTCGGAAGCCCTCGAGCTGCGCCGTCTCGAACGGCTGCTATTTCAGGCCTGGTGCATCTGGCTGTGTTCGCCACGATTGAGCCCCAAGCAACAGATCCTGGCCCGGGACCAGTTTCAGGGGATCGCCCGACGCTTCGAAAGTGAGCTGAATCAGGTTGAAGGTCCATTTCTGCGGGGGCAGGAGCCACAAACCGTTGATCTGATCTTTGTTCCCTACGTGGAACGCATGAATGCATCTCTGGCTTACTACAAGGGATATCGCCTGAGGTTTGAGCATCCCGCGATTGACCGCTGGTTCCGCGCCTTGGAGCAACTGGACACCTACCGCGGCACCCAAAGCGACTTTCACACCCATGCCCATGACCTTCCTCCCCAAATGGGCGGCTGCTGGTCGGACGACGCAACGGAAGCGCAACGCCTGGCCGAACGGATCGACCGAGGCGATGGCCTTGGCGAAGACGAAGCCTGCTGGGTTGGGGTCAATCAAGCCGATCAGGCCAGCATCGCTCTCGGCAGGGTCCTCCGACACCAGCAGCGGCTACGGGAGGTCAATCCAATGGGTGCTAATGCCTTTGACCGGCCCCTGCGCTGTGCACTGACCCAGTTGATCCACAACACTCCATGCCCTCCTCCATCTGGAAGTGCGGCGGGGCTCCGCTACCTGCGCGATCGAATTTCAGTTCCGAGAGATATGCCCTTACCGGCAGCTCGTTTGCTGCGTCGGGCGCTCGAATCCACCGCGCAACTGGACGGGCCTAAGCAAGCCAAGCCTCTCCCGGTGCGGGATCGCTTTGATCAGGATCCCCGTCCCTTCTTAATTGGGTCATAGTGCGGAGGCGTCAAAACTGAGTCGTGCCCCTGCGGCTGCCTGCCTACCAACCGATTCCGGCCCCCGAGCAGGAAAACGAACTGATCGAGGTGTCAGCGGCACAGTTGCAGCCGACCCAATGGTGTGTGGGGCTGGCTGAGATCTGGTCACGCGAGAGTGATTTCGCCCAAGACACACGCCAGCAGCGTCTTGCCTACCTGCGCGGCAAACCCGTCCCCCTGATCCGCTCTGCCGATGGCGCCATGTGGATGCTGGATCGTCACCACCGGCTGCGGGGCTTGATCGGCATTGACCCAGGCGCCACCACCTGGGCTTATGTGGTGCAGGAGCTAGCGACAACTGATAAAAGTGCCGTGCTGTCGTTTCTGCAAAGCCAAGGGTGGCTTTATCTCTACGACGGTCGGGGCATCGGTCCCCGCCCAACCGAGCAGTTGCCCACCAGCCTGATGGGGCTCGAAGACGATCCCTACCGAAGCCTGGTCTGGAAGCTCAAGCAGGAAGGCTGGATTAAACCCCAACCGCTGATCCCATATCACGAATTTCGTTGGGCAGCCTGGCTGCGCACCCGTCCCCTGCCACCCTTCAGCTCCAAGCGACTGGATCCGGCACTCGCGGCAGCACGCCAGCTGGTCTGCTCTGCGGCAGCTCAAGACATGCCGGGCTGGAAAGGCGACAAGAAAGCCTGCCGCTGATCAGCGCTTCTTTCGGGAATCGATCTGCAGCAGATCCTTCACTTTCTGCACCTGACCCGCGAGCTGGGGATCGGACGCCAGTTTTTTCTCGACTTGCTCAATCGCGTACATCACCGTGGTGTGGTCCTTTCCGCCGAAGTTGTCGCCGATTCTCGGCAGGCTGAGGTCGGTACCCTGGCGCATGAGGTACATCCCCACCTGACGGGCCTGGCTGACGGCACGGCGACGGGTGCTGCTGCACATTTCCTCGGCCGTGACATCAAACACTTCAGACACCTTGTCGATCACCTGTTGCGGCGTGACCTCCACCCCCTGACCGGTGGGGTCCAGCATTGGCGCCACCGATTCCACGGTCATCGGCAACCCCGTGATTGAGGCGAAGGCGACAGCCCGGGTCAGTGCCCCTTCCAACTCGCGGATGTTCGAGGTGAAGCGCCCAGCGATGTACTGGATCAGATCCCGGGGCAGCGACATGCGCTCCTGCTCCGCTTTCTTCTGGAGGATCGCCATACGTGTTTCCAGATCAGGTGACTGAATGTCAGCGATCAGCCCCATCTGGAAACGGGAGATCAGGCGCTGCTGCAGGCGTGGAATCTGACTGGGGGGACGATCACTGGCGATCACCACCTGACGCCCAGCCTCGTGCAGGGCATTAAAGGTATGGAAGAACTCTTCTTGGGTGTACTCCTTGCCTTCGATGAATTGAATGTCATCCACCAGGATCAGATCGGCGGCGCGATAGCGATCGCGAAAGGCCTGCATGCCGTCCTTGCGGATGGCCTGGATCAGGTCATTGGTGAAGGTTTCGGTGGAGACGTAGGCCACGCGAGCCCCGGGATCGATCTCAAGCCGGTAATGGCCAATGGCTTGCATTAAGTGGGTTTTCCCCAGGCCCACACCGCCGCAGATGAACAGGGGATTGAACTCCCTGCCTGGCGCTTCGGCCACGGCAAGAGCCGCCGCATGAGCCATTCGGCTGTTGGGGCCGACCACGAAACGGCCGAACACATATCTGGGGTTGAGCCCGGGCAGGTAGCGCCGCGGTGAGCCGCTCCGGGCCGGAGCCGACGCTGATTCCTGGGCGGCCGCAGGCGGGGCTGCATCACTCGCAGATGCAGAGTCATCACTGGTTTCCTGCAGCGGCAGGGCGGTTTCCGCCAGGACGGTCACCTGAACGGGCTGACCGCTGATGCTGCTAGCCAGCTCCGCGATCGTGGGCAGGAGCTGCTCCCGCAATCGGACGCTGGCGAACGGATTGGGGGCCAGAAGCTTCAGCTCTCCATTGGCAAAGCCACTGCAACCCGTCGGGCGAATGAAGGTCTCGAAGGTGGGCTTGCTCAGCTTTGCCTGCAACCCATCTCGCACCTTGATCCAGAGCTCTTCGCCCGTCTGCACCTAAAACCGCCATGCACCCGAGCGCTGAATCTACGCATGCCGATCCGCTCAGGCCGTCTTAAATGCATCAGCACACATCTCGTCGTGATGCCCAACGCCCAGCATTGGTTCGCCATCGTCCTGGCCGGGAGCGCTCTCTCCGGTTGCAGCCTGGTGAGGGACCAGCTGGGCCTGACCCCCAAAGCACCGGTAGCACTACCTCCGGTGGTGCACGATCAGCCCCGCAGCGCTCCACTCCAGCCGGGAGACAACGTGATCGTGAAGGCTGTGGACCGCGTCGGTCCTGCCGTGGTGCGGATCGATGTAGTCAAAGAGGTGAACAACCCCTTCGGGGGGATCTTTGGCATGGGACCGTCCAGCCAGCGTCAGCAAGGCCAGGGATCCGGATTCATCACCAGGGCCAGCGGCCTGATCTTCACCAACGAACACGTCGTGCGCGGAGCGGATCAGGTGGCGGTGACCCTTCCAGACGGACGCAACTTCAAGGGTAAGGTGCTCGGCACAGACCCACTCACCGACGTTGCGGTGGTCAAGGTGGTGGCTGACAACCTTCCGGTGGCGGCCCTGGGCAACTCCGACCAGCTCAGGCCGGGGGAATGGGCGATTGCCATCGGCAACCCATTTGGTCTCAACAACACCGTGACCGCCGGCATCATCAGCGCGGTAGGCCGACTGAATGCGATCAGTGAAGGCCAGCGGATTCCTTACATCCAGACCGATGCAGCCGTGAATCCCGGCAACAGCGGAGGCCCCCTGATCAATGCCGCCGGTCAGGTGATTGGCATCAACACAGCGATTCGGACCGCGCCTGGAGGCGGTTTGAGTTTTGCCGTTCCAATCAACCTGGCGAAGCGCATCGCGCAGCAGATTGTGAGCACCGGCCAGGCCTCCCATCCCTTCATCGGGGTGCAGCTCATGAACCTCACTCCGCAGCTGGCACGGGAGATCAATGCCACCAACAGCGCCTGTACGGTTCCTGAAGTGAATGGCGTCCTGATCAAGGATGTGGTCAGCGGCACTCCGGCTGCTGCCGCTGGCATCCGGCAGTGTGATCTGATTCTCAAGGTGGAGAACAAAGCTGTTCAGACCCCCACCGAAGTGCAACTCGCCGTGGATCGCGGCCAGGTGGGAGAACCGATGGAGCTCACCCTCCAACGCAATGGAGAGGAGCTGATGGTGCAGGTGCGCCCGCGGGAACTGCCTCGGAACAACTGAGATGCTGCAGATCATCGTGATGGCCCGATGGCCATCACCGGGCCGATGCAAACGCCGCCTGTCCCGTGATCTCTACAACAGGCTGGGCTTGTCCAACAGCAGCGAGCGCGCTGCCCGGATCCAGACGCGTCTTACCGAGCACACCACCGCTGTGGTGCGCGGGCTCGCCGACGCGATGGTGATTGAGCCGGTGCTGGCGGTGAGCGGGCTTGGGCCCAACGCCGCCGGACGCTGGGGACAACAGCTGGGGTTGCCGCTGGTGCGCCTGCAGGGGCAGGGGCAACTCGGCACCCGATTGCGACGGCAGTTGATGCAAGGCCATCACCGCGGCATGCCATCCCTCGTGATCGGCACGGATCTGCCCGAACTCAATCCCGATGACTTGAAGCGGGCCATCGAACAACTGCAAACCCACGATTTGGTGCTGGGTCCAGCCTCGGATGGTGGCTACTGGCTGCTGGGGATCGGAGCGAACCTGATCCATACCCCCAAGCACTGGCCGCTGATCGGCATTCCCTGGGGCGGTCCGACAGTGCTGGAATCAACCCTGAAGGCTGCGAGGGCGCATGCAATCTCCACCGCACTGTTGCCCAGGAGGAATGATCTGGATCACTGGAGTGATCTGAAGCCATGGCAGGGCTGAGCGTCGTGATTCCGACCCTGGAGGAAGCCAACAGGCTTCCGCTGCTGCTGGCGGATCTGCAGCGTTGGCAAGGGGAGTTGGAGATTGTTATCTGTGACGGTGGAAGCAGGGATCAGACCCGACAAGTGGCTCACCTCGGCGGCGCCACCGTGCTCGACAGCCCGACTGCAGGACGAGGTCCGCAGCTGCGCTGGGGCGTCGATCACAGCTGTCATTCCTGGGTGCTGGTGCTGCATGCCGATAGCCGACTGCCTGGCTACTGGCACCACAGGGTGAAGCAGATTCTGAACACACCGCAAGCGCGCTTCAGCGCCTGGAGCTTCGAGTTCAAAGTGGATACAGAGGCGCGGCCCATGCTGTGGCTTCTGGAGCGAATGGTGAACTTGCGCAGCCGTTGGCTGCAGCGTCCCTACGGCGATCAGGGACTGCTCATTCATCGCCAGCTGTATCAGCGCATCGGTGGCTACCGCCCGCTGGCACTGATGGAAGACCTGGACCTGGTGGAACGCCTCAGCAAGATCGCGACCCTCCGCTCGTTGAACTGTGCCCTGCTGACCAGCGCTCAGCGCTGGCAGGAGCGAAGCGTGCTGATGCAGGCCTGGCGCAACGCCCGTCTGCGATGGCTATGGCGTCAGGGACGATCAGCAGATCAACTGTTGCGGATGTACCAGCGCTGAACGATCCGATCAGTTCAGTTCAGTTCAGTTCAGTTGGCGTACCAGAAGGCACAGCGATGGCCCTGGGGCTCCAGATCCCAACCTTGGCCTTGATAAAAGCTCACGACGCCGGGGTCCGCGAACAGGCTGACGCGCTCTGTTCCCATCTGAGCCAAGGCGTTGAGGATGTACGCCATCATCTGCTTGCCAAGTCCATTGCCCTGATACAGGGGGTGCACCGCGACGTCCCAGACGGTGGCTTCGAAAACACCATCCCCGGTGCAGCGCGCAAAACCAATCAAACGAGGAACCCGAGCGTCGTGACGCCACAGCCCGACCTTGAGCAGGCTGTGAGTCAGTGCTTTGCGGACCCGTCGAATCGGACGGCGGCTCCAGCCCACAGCTTCCAGAAGTTGCTCAAGCTCCACCAAATCAAAGGGGTACTCCTGGCTAAAGACCAACGTGAGCTGGTCGTTGGCACAGGGGCAGAGACGGGACCCCTGGCCGTACTGCTGCAGCAGAGGCTCAGCAGGTATAGGCAGGGAGGAACCGATCACAAACGCGCCAACCCCCGCTCCTGCAGCTCTGCGAGCTGGGCATAGAGGCCACCTCGGGCCCTGAGCTCGTGATGGGTGCCCTGTTCGATCAGTTCACCTCGGCGCAACACAAGGATGCGATCGGAGGCTTCCACCGTGGCGAGACGGTGGGCAATGACGATGGCGGTCCGTTTTTGCAGAAGACGGTCCAGATCGGCCTGAAGCGTCGCCTCCGTTGAAGGATCCATGAAGGCAGTGGCTTCATCCATCACCAACACCGTTGGATTGCGGATTGCCACCCGGGCCACCGCCAGCAATTGACGCTCTCCTGAGGAAAGATTGCCACCACGCTCGCGCAGTTGCGTCTCCAATCCGTTGGGGAGTCGAGACAACAGGTCGTTGAGACCGAGCTCAGCACAGACCTGATCAAGCTCCTGATCACTGACGGGAGCATTCAACCGAAGATTGTCGGCCACATTGCCGCTGAACAGGAATGTGTCTTGCAGCACGACCCCCAGCTCACGCCGTAGATCTGCCATCGGGATGCTGCGGATGTCACGTCCATCCAGAAGGATGCGCCCCTGCTGGGGGTCATAGAGGCGGCAGAGCAGACGAATGATGGTGCTCTTGCCGGAACCCGTGGGGCCCACCAGCGCCACATGCTCGCCAGGAGCGATGCGGAAGGAAAGATTGCGAAGGATGGGCTCATCCGGCCGGTAAGAGAAGCTCACGTTGTCGAAGATCACTTCGCCGCCACCGCCAGCAACGTGAGGATCAACCCCCGTGGCCTCGGCGATTTCGAGGGGTTGCTCCATCAACTCACCGATTCGTTCCACGGCAGTCAGTCCGCCCTGAATCTGCGTGAAGCGCTCGGCCAGCTGACGCAAAGGGTCAAACAGACGCTGTGAATAAAGGATGAAGGTGGTGAGGGTGCCCAACCCCATCACGCCACTGGTCACCATCCAGCCCCCCAGAGCCAAAACCAACGCAATGGCTCCAAGCGCAACCCATTCAAGAAAAGCGGAAATGCTGCTGTCGTAAAAAATGGTGCCGTTGACTGCGTTGCGGTACGCCGTGCCCGTGCGCAGGAAGCGGGCACTGTTGACCGCTTCGCGGCGATACATCTGAACCACCTCAAGGCCCTGGAGGTTCTCTTGAAAGTCGGCGTTGAGCTGGGAGAGCTCTTCTCGAACGCGGTAGTTGGCCTTGCGGTAGCGACGCTGCAGCCAGAGCACAGCAAGCGTCACGGGCACCTGCGTGCACAGCAAAAGCAGCCCGAGCCTCCACTCGATGAAGAGCATCGTCGAAGCAATGACCAGAAGGCTCACCAGATCACCAAGCACCCCCACAGCACCACTGCCGAACACCTCGGCAAGAGCATCCACGTCACTGGTGAGCCGCGTGAGCAACTTGCCGACCGGCATGCCGTCGTGAAAGCGCAAAGACAGCGACAGCGAGTGCTCAAAGAGGTCGTCGCGGATGCGAGCGGTAAGGCGTTGACCGACGGCCTGAATGTTGAAGCTCTGCACCCCCTGCAAGCAGAGCCTCAGCAGCACCGAGATGAAATAGAGCCCGATGATGACGCGGATCGATCCGGATAGACTCAGCCCCGAAAGCCACGGAAGACTGGGTTCTCCGCGCAAGACACTGACAGCCTGGCCGACGAGAAGTGGCTGAACTGCACCTGCAAAGGCCACGGGTACCAGCAGCACCAGGGTGACCAGAAGACGCCGACGATCCCGCACGAGATAACGGCCCAGACGACGAACCCGTCGCCAATCTGCAACAGCTCCCATCAGTTGGAGCTCCCGACGGTGGTTCCTGCGGCGCGGATTGCCTCCACGATGGAGGCAAGGGGACCATGGTCCAGGCGAATGGACAGCGGATGCCCCACCAGCCGAGCCGTCGACTGGAACAAGTCCTCGATGGCAATCAAGCCGTTGTCCCGCAGGGTCCGACCCGTAGCAACAAGATCAACAATCGCTTCCGACATCCCTGTGATCGGCCCCAGCTCCACCGAACCATTGAGATGCACCAACTCGACAGGAAGATCGAGTGCATCGAAATATTCCCGGGCACAGTGCGTAAATTTGCTGGCTACCCGACAATGGGGAGGGAGATCCGCGGCACGGGTGTAACCACTGCTCTCCTGTACCGCCACGGCCATTCGGCAACCGCCAAAGCCAAGATCCACCAGTTGGGCTACAGGAAGCTGATGTTCCTTGAGCACGTCGTATCCCACCACGCCCAGTTGGGCCTGGCCATAGGCCACGTAAGTGGGCACATCACCGTTACGAACAAGCAGGGCCCTGGCACGTCCGCAGGGGGTGGGCACCATCAACTGGCGATTGTTCTTGTCGAGAACAGCTGAGAAATCAAGACCTGCCGCCGCAAATCGGGCGACCGAATCTTTAAGTAGCGCTCCTTTGGCCAACGCGACGGTGATCATGGGTCCAGCGCTGACCGGTTAACCAGGCAGGACTTTAACGATGCATTCCTCACTTCATGCCCTGCCGGTGCTGCAAGACAACGTGATCTGGGTCTGGGTGAAGGGAGCGGAGGCCGTTGTGATCGACCCCGCCATCGCCTCTCCGGTGCGTGACTGGCTGGAGCAACGACAGTTGACACTGGCCGCTGTGCTGCAGACCCATCACCATTCCGACCACATCGGAGGAACACCGGATCTGCTGAAGCATTGGCCCAAAGCCGAGGTCATTGCATCCAGAGCTGACCGGGAGCGGATTCCTTTCCAAACCATGCCGGTGGGGGATGGTGACCAGCTCACCGTGCTGGGAGAGCAGGTGGACGTCATGGATGTCGCCGCCCACACCAGGGCCCACATCGCTTTTTTCATCCCGAACCTGCAAGACGAGGCCATGGGCCCCGTCTTGTTCTGCGGTGACACCTTGTTCGGAGCAGGCTGCGGCCGCCTGTTCGAAGGCACCGCTGAACAGATGCATGAAGCCCTGCAAAAGCTGGCCAGCCTCCCTGACGAGACCAAGGTTTGTTGCGCCCATGAATACACAGAGGCCAACCTGCAATGGGCCGTTGAGCAACGCCCTGAGGAAACGGTTCTGGCTGACCGCTTGCAGGAGGTGCGAACCCTTCGTTCAAAAGGCGCCCTCAGTCTTCCGAGCAGCATCGGTGTAGAACGTCGCACCAACCTGTTCCTGCAAGCCAAAACAGCCACCGAGTTGGGGGTGCTGCGCACACGGAAGGATCAGTGGAGACCGGGGACGCCCCAACGCGAACAACGGGATCACCAACGGCGATGATCATGGTGATCGCGTGAAGAAACACCCCATGAGCGCCAAGGCCATCACCACTCAAGACGCGCCTGCACCGGTTGGGCCCTACAACCAAGCCGTCCTTGCCGGCGAGTGGCTCTACTGCTCTGGGCAGATTCCGCTTGATCCAACCACTGGGGAGATGGTGGGAAACGGTGATGTCGCCGCGGAAACGCATCAGGTGCTGAAGAACCTAGTCGCTGTCTTAAAAGAGGCCGGAGCCACGCCGAAACAAGTGGTGCGCACAACGGTTTTCCTGGCAGACCTCAGCGACTTTCAGACCGTCAACGGCATCTATGCCGAAGTGTTTGGGAGCGGAGTCAGCCCAGCACGGGCCTGCGTTCAAGTGGCAGCACTACCCAAGGGAGCAAGGGTGGAAATCGACTGTGTCGCATGGCTTGGAAGCTGACCCTGACCCACGGGGGCATAGGTTGGAACTGGCTTCAGTGGTCCTATGCCTCAGGCGAAACTCACCATCGGTGAATTAGAGGCGGGCTATCCGATGTATTGCAAGGCGCTGAGGCGCCTCCTCCAGCAAGGGAAAACAGCTCAAGACATTGAACGCACCGTCTGCTGGGGACATCTTGAAACCCTGAACCGCTGCCTTCCAACCCGTTACAAATCACCCTCCTACCTGCTGGCCCTGATCCGCCGCGATCTGGAAAAGCCTCAGGAAACCTGAAACTGATCAACTCAGGGGTTTCCCATACATCACTAGGCGAACACTTCATTTACAAGCGAAAAACACAGTTAAACCAGGGTGAGAAGCAAGGTCCTGGGAATGACCCGCTGTATTTTTCGCAAACCAAAACGGCAGTTCAGGTTCAGTCAGTGGCTTGCCGTGACAATGGTGATGCTGGGGGCTGCCTTGTGCCTGGAACTGCAGGCAGGGCTGAGCACCGACCAGGAAACAGGTGAGACGTCACCCTTAGTGGGCCAGCTTCACCATCCTTGATCGAAAACTGCTCTCAGCAGAGGAGAGCATGACAATGCAGGGATGACCATTGAAAAGCTCGAGCAGCTTGCCGCGGTGATCGTGACGGCTGGCCTGGTGGCCGGCAATTTCCTGTTGTTCACCCCTTGGCGAGATGGCCGAGATCCGAGACAGCAACATCCTGAAAGCTCGATGCCTCAGAACTCGACATCGCTTCGATTCATCGGCATGAATACAGATTTCAATGCAACAGATCATCGATATGCAAGCGCTCAAAGATCAGACAACCAAAAGCAGAACAAAAAGGCCAACACCTAAACCATCCGTAGCACCAGAAAGAATCAAAAAGAAGCCAGGCGAATAATTGGCCGAAACGGAAGACAGCTTGCGTTTGTAACGGCAAAGGTAAAGTACCTATTGCATTCAAACGCGAAAGGAGTAGAGAAGATACAGCCGAGGACAAGGAAGATGAGGAAAACTACAATCACTTTTCAAGAGGCTTATACGTCACGAACCAATCCAAAAGCAGACGGAGTCAATCTTTCTCTAAGGGCCAGAAAAGAGAAGCTCAAGACCCATCACGCAAAGCAAGGCATTGCCTAGAACTGGCAGAAATACGGAAAATAAATCAGAAATACCAAGCCTGCCAATACTTGATCTAATACCAAATAAACGCTCCGTGGTGAAAATCAATGAAAGGAAAAGTTGTTGTTCTCGACACCAATGTGCTTCTCCATGACCCCGAGGCTCCACACCGCTTTGGAAACTTGAGAGTCGTTATTCCAATGCAGGTGGTCGAAGAAATTGATCGATTCAAGAAAGATCACTCGGAAAAAGGAAGGAATGCCCGCAGGATTTCAAGACTCTTGGATTCCTATCGACAGCGCGGAAGCCTTGCCGATGGCGTGCTGATTGAAGGCACTAACAAGGGAATGCTGCAAGTGATTTTCTGTCAAACTAATGCCCTCAAAGAATTACCTCCAGAGCTGGGGGGTGGCGGCGGCGACAACAACATCCTCGCGGTGGCCTTGGAGCAGATGCGATGCAGTGGTCTGAAAGAGGCGCCTGAGGTTGTGCTGATCAGCAAAGACATCAATCTGAGGATCAAGGCTGATGCGGTGGGGCTACAAGCCGAGGACTACATCAACGACAACGTCTCCATCGACAATTTATACACGGGATTCCGTGAGCTCAGCACAGATGCTCAAACGATGAAGACACTGCATGACGAAGATCAACTCTCTCTCGCAGCAGTAACAGATAGCGAAGAACAACATCTCCAAGCCAATGAAGGCGTAGTGATGGTGGATCAGCAGAACGACAGCCACACCCTGCTTGCCCGTCATCAAGGCAACAGCAACACCCTCAAGCCTCTGCACTGGCTGAATCGTGCCCATTTGGGGCGGATCAAGGCGCGAAACCGCGAGCAAAGCTTCGCGCTGGATTTGCTGCTCGATCCATCCATCGCACTGGTGACCTTGGTGGGCAAGGCAGGAACAGGCAAAACATTGTTGGCCCTGGCAGCTGGTTTACACCAGGTCGCTGATACCCATCAATACGCACGATTATTGGTGACGCGCCCGCCGATCTCACTCGGGAAAGACATTGGCTACCTGCCGGGAACACTTGAAGAAAAACTTGGTCCATGGATGAAGCCGATCATCGACAACATTGACTTCATCACCGGCACTTCACCTGGCGATGACGCTGAACAGACGAAAAGACAAAAGCAGCGAGAGCCACGTAACGCCTGGGCAGACCTCCAAGGCATGGGCTTACTGGAGGTTGAAGCCATCAACACCATTCGAGGGCGATCGATTCCCAATCAGTTCCTGGTGGTGGATGAGGCGCAAAACCTAACTCCCCTGGAAGTGAAGACCATCGTCACGAGGGTGGGCGAGGGCACAAAGGTTGTCTTCACCGGTGATCCCTATCAAATCGACAACCCCTATGTCGATGCGGAAAGCAACGGGCTCACATGGCTGGTCGAAAAGCTCAAAGGTCAGCCCCTCGTGGGACACATGACCCTCACGAAGGGAGAGCGCAGTGAACTTGCTGAGCTGGCCGCAAACATCCTCTGATTCATAACGACATAACCAAGAACTCATCACCATGACTCAATTTGCTAATTACTCAAAACCCGAGCAAACAAATCTGGATGCCATTCTGAAATCAACAACCTACAAAATCGCCCATGAAGATCCAGAATTACTGAACAGCAGCGCCATGCGAGGTGTGAGAATGCTGCTTGAGATCACCAAACCAGATCTTCATCTGCAAACAGCCGGCATTGAATCAACCATCATTGTTTTTGGTGGAGCCAGAATTATCGATAGAGAAACTGCAACACAGCGACTCAAGGAAGCAGAACAACACCTGAGTAAGAATCCAGGATCTTCAAGCTTAAAAAGACAGGTGATTCATCATCAACAGTTAGTGGAGCTATCTCGTTTTTATGATTCAGCCCGTGAATTCGCCCGCTTAGCATCTCAGCATGGCCAAGGCAACAAAGAAAACGACCATGGATGCTCATCACACGTGATCGTGACCGGCGGTGGGCCAGGCATTATGGAAGCAGCAAACCGTGGTGCCTTTGAAGCCGGATGCCGATCGATCGGACTCAACATCTCCCTACCATTTGAACAACACCCAAACCCATACATCACTCCAGACCTTTGCTTTAATTTCAATTATTTCTCTCTTCGAAAATTCCATTTTGTGATGCGCTCTATTGGAGCCATTCTCTTTCCAGGTGGATTTGGCACGCTGGATGAACTGTTTGAGCTACTCACCTTAAGACAAGTTGGTACAAAAGGAAGCATGCCAATTGTCCTCTTTGGCAAAGACTTCTGGAAGCGGCTTGTTGATTTTGAATACCTTGCTGAGACAGGCTTGATTTCAGGTGATGACTTGAAATTAATTCATTTTTCTGACACTCCAGAAGAGGCCTGGGACTACATACGAAGCCACACGGCATCAGCCAGACAATAAAAGCCCCGCCATTGCAGACGGGGTGAAGCGGGTGAGGCTTTATCGGGAGATGGATAGAGACAAACAGTGCCTTGCTCTTATCAATTCAAGCCAAGGCCTAACTTTGGTCTTCAAAGCACTCTCGCCACAGCTGGAATACGTCTGAGCTGTCCAGCAAGGCCGAACGAAACAATAGTCGTCACAACGGTTGCAGATATTGCAATAAGCCAAGGGTTGATTCCGATAAAACCAATTGCCATCAAAACCCCCACAAGAATCAATGAATGAATAACATAAGCTCCATAGCTATTAACCCCAGCGGTTGCCAACCATTGGCCAAAGCGATTTTCATTGCGCTGGAACCACAAGATTAGATAGGAGAGAATTCCCCATGCGATGAAGGGATGGAAGAATTTACGAAGAAAGACTAATCTTGCCGGCTTATCCACCAGGCCAGGATTGAATGACAGAGTGAGAGTAAGGCCAAGGAAACATAGGATTAAAAACATGGAAAAGCGGAACCACTTCACAACAAGATGAGTGTCGAGCCTCTCAAACCAGCGATGGAACGACGCCTTACATCCCGCAAAAAACAAGAATGCATATGTAAAAATGTGCATTCCTTGTGCACCCAGACCATTCAAAGGTGACTTCACTAAAGCAGACCAGAGTTCGGTTTGCGTTGTCATCACCACTTCAAGAGACCCTAGAACCACGGCGCTGATCAACCATGAACGCATCCTTGGCGTGGAAACAGATGTATCGACTGCATATTGATCTCCTCTCAGCGCCACCCAGGCACAATAGAGCAAATCAAAAGCAAACAGAACGACTAAAAACCACAACACAATTACGGTATTAAAAGGAAGATCACTCAATGGCAATTTCGCAAAAGGGCTGGCCGGCGAGAGCCTGCTGAGCAGAAGTAAGCTGTTGTTAATCAACAGCATGCCAACCAAGAAGGGAACACCAAGTCGAACGAGGCGATCTTTCAAATAGTGCACCACTCCCTTCTTATGCACTGAGCGAGGAACGAAATATCCAGAGATCAAAAACATCATCGGCATGATGAAAGAATTTATCGCATACATGTACCAGGTGAAAAATCCTTTGAAGAATAGACCAACAGATTCCTCAACCGGAATGCGAACTCCAAGCCAGCCAATACCCCCTCCAAAAGCTATTGGGACATGGAGTGCAATGACGAGAGCAACCACCACTGCCTTGATTTGATCCAGATAAAGCGAACGCTTCACAGTCATTGATTGGGGAACGGTTATAGATCTAGTTTCAGCAGGAATACCAGGTTATTGCTCCCCCATATGGGTGATACCTACCTGAGAAGTGAGTGAGTAATGAAGCCAATATGTGTCATTGAACGCTTTTGCATGGCAGTGCAACGCCCCTCGAATCCTCCGTCGCAGCTATGGCCTGCGAACAACAGCCAAATCCGGGGGTGTTTTTTTACCCAATTTCAGCAGTCCCATCCACCAGTTGAGGGATGCGGGCCTGCGGGGGCCCGGGTCAAACTTTCCGCATCAACAAACCATCAATGAAATATCTGCCACACCTCATGGCCATCCATCTGGTCGGGAGTACTGCTGCTCACGCACGCGTAAAGGATCACTTCGAGCAAGCTGTTATGAAGTGCATATCAAATCCAAGTGAGATGAATTGCAAAATGGCGGCAGAGTCAGCCGATCAATATGCCTAAAGGTTGAGAAATAGCGATAAGAAGTGTCTTACCGTCATCGCTGTTGTTGGTGCTACAGCAGTAACAGCACCATTTATGGGCAAACCCGAGCTGCTGATCGATGAATGGAACCGTTACCAAGAAGGATGCGGTTGAGGAATGTTGAAAGCAACCAGATCTCCATACCGGTTAAAAACTCATTCCCAGGTGCCAACCCAGCAACCTGGCTGCTCTTCGTGCGTCAGGAACGGGTAAAGCCAGACCAGCAACAGCTTCTCCACCACTGGCTCCCCAAGGTCTTTGCGCGCCCCCAGAAAAGATCATTCTCATGGACCAGCCTTCGAGGGATTGGGGCTTGGATCTAAACACCACCGGCGCAACCGTTCCATTTGTTGCAGGGACGTTCCCAGAACACACGCAGTTGCCCCCTGGGTGACTTGAAGATCAGTCCACCTTCCTCGGCGATGCGTTCGTAGCTCTTGCCCTGCTGGTCAGCAGCGAAGAAGTAAGCGACATTGTCGCGATAGACCCTGACGTTGCCTTGTCGTTGGCTGAAGCCGCATTCCTTCAGTTCAGTCGGTGAGAAACCTGTCTCCTGGGTAAAACACCAGACATCAGCAGTGTCGGCACGGGCTGGTGCAACCAGGGCGGTGATGGCGATGGCTGCAGCGGCCAGTGTTGTGCGAATCATCGTGTCCAAGCGCATGGGTGGGTGTACTTCCAATCAATCGCAGCATGGACACTGGCGACCAGGTCGCCCAGCAGCGAAAGGGCAATGGGGGTGTCTTTAGACATGGAACAAACGTGACTGCCTTGAGGGTTCCCCTAGGTGGGTAAGCAATAAAAAAACCCAGGAGGGAAGAGAGGTCTCCTGGGTTGGGGTTTTCGTCCACTGCCAGTTAAAGAGGATTGTTCAGATTTGTTCTGAGGCTCCGCTGAGAGTTTTGTTGGCTTCAGGCGCTTGCAGGCTCAGACCTTGTTTCCTTCGTCGTCCCAATACTCGATCCTGTTCACGTCCAGGTCTTCTTGCTTCAGCTTGGCGACGATCTCCTTTGCTCTTGCTCTTAGGTACAACTCGTCGGTCACCAAACTTTGATAAACGATCTCCTCCAGCGTCTCTTCAGGAGCTTCTGAGACGATCTGCTTCACATCGTCCTTGCTCAGCTTCACGTCAGTTCGGATGCTGACGGTCTGGTCGAAGTCGAACTCGATTTCGTTGATTACCGATTCCATTTGCTGGCTCTGTGTTGTGGTGAGAATCGCTGCTTGTCGTAGAAGGTAGCCCGCACCGGTTGATTGTTCTGCCTGACGGCAGTGAACCCAAAGCAGGGGGGATGATGTCTTTGGAAGTTCCCGCCGCAGGAAACCGCCACCCAATGGAGCGGAGTCAATTCAGCGTTATCAGGATGGATTGCCCAGGCGCGTCACTCCCCTGCTGGATTAGCGCGTTGGTAGTAGCCCTGTCCTGCGGGATTGCGCTGCTGAGCCTCAACAGTCGAAGGCATCAGCCCATTCACCGCCAGAAAAGTGGTCGCGCCCATAAGGGCACCTGCCAGACCACCGACAAAACCAGCAGCAACAGTGCGATGTAGACCTTTCATCAATTCAATTCATCTGACGACAAGGTCGCCGAAATGGCATGGCAGCACCTACCCATTCGAGCCATTGTTTTGCCTGATGTCAGGAGCACCACCCACCACCCACCACCCACCAGTTGAGGGAGATGTAGACCAAGTGTCGCGCCCAGTCTTCTTAAGCCGTACTACAACTACAGGATTAGCTATTGAAATTTCATAGTCAATTACTACCATTGAATTGAAAATCCTACACACAAAAAGTTTCAGCAAATGGAATGGTTTGAACATCTGCTGACACATACAGCTGACGTATTACGCTTAATCCTTGAGTACCTCTCCGTTCTCTGTGTTGGCGTTGGCCTGATTGCAGTATTCAGTTCACGTGGACCACTTCGGAGCATCCTTCGGCGGCACCTCCCTCCTCATCTTTTACAGCGTGGACCATTGACAGCAGCCCGCTTGACGTTTGGTGGATGGCTTGCTTTGGCACTTGAGTTTCAACTTGGAGCTGATGTGGTGCAAACCACAATCAGCCGGGAAGCATCCGACTTGATTGCACTGGGTGCTGTGGCAGTAGTGCGAACATTTTTGAATTATTTTCTTAGCCTTGAACTCCAAGAGAAAAAGCAAACCACATAAATGGAATAAATATCATCCAACTAAGGGGTAATTTAGACAGCCATATCCCTCAAATGGATAACCCAAAAACCCCACTATTGCTGAATGGCTGAAGTGTGAGAGGTTTTGTCGGGAGATGGATAGCGACAATCACAACTCCTCCTACTTTTCTATGGCGGGTTTTCTATAGCCTTAAGCCTGCTTCATAGACGCCCTCAGCAGGCTTAAGGCTTCCCAACAAAGCTGAATAGACATCAGCAATACATTTGCAAGTAAGAGCTATGACCTTGGTCCAGATGGCAGTGGTCCAGATGGCAGTGGTCCAGATGGCACCCGCAATGACGATGTCAATCATGATCATTGGTCTTGTTCTCTCTGAACCAACCCTCACAGATCCAGCTGGCATCCATCTCCCCCATTCGGGCAGTTGTTCTAACTGGTTTCAGGGCTTCTCCTCCCCAAATTGGTGAGGGGGCTTTTTAGTGCCCAAAGCACTGGTCAGTTGACCAGTACCTGATTCGAACAGCGCTGGTTCTTGGTCGAAGTCATCCTGTATTTGGAAGTTCCCAAAAGCTCGATCCAATGGTTATCAACAACCATAAGGCGCTATTGCGAGAACTGGTTCCTCTTCTCATCCAGAACAGCAAGCACAGCATTACTCGACTAGTGCTGCGCATTGTCACCAGCCTATTTTCAACATCAGGTGAGTTTGTTTCCTCCGAGCACCCAAAGCAGAAACAGGAGAGCAATCCAAGGGGTCATGATCGAACAATAAGTCTGGGCTAATACCAAGCCCAAAACTGCTCCAATTGCTGTTCTTAGTGGGTACTTGATCATCTAGACATGATGTTTGCGACAACACGCTTGTTGTTCATTAATCTTGCTTGCTACTTTTGGGCCAGGCTTTAACCACCAAAAGAGCAACCGCTATCCCAAGCGCAACATCGACAAATCTTGCAGCAGCTGTAAACCACACCACAGATTTGTCTGGATCGCTGACGACCACCGTTAAGGCTATGGCGCCAAATCGTAGTGAGCTTGGGTGCAGCCCTGCAGCACGACATAGCAAACCAAGCAAAGCGATAGCCAGACCGTAATTGATAAGGTTGTATGCCGTAAAACTAACTTGCAGCGCCGCCAGAAAAACGCCAATGAGAGTGCCTACAAGACGACGACGAGCTGTAGCAGCAGCGCCTTCAAAAGCATCTAAAGAACAAACGATTGCGGAGATCGGCGCCCAATAAGGGTCTGGCAAATGAAGAGCTTGAGCTAAGCCCATTGAGACGACTGCAGCGACCGCCGTTTGAATTGGGCTGCTGATAAAAGATTGCATGGATACCTAGCGCATTGATGGTGTGCACCATGGCAAGCCTGTTTTGAGCATCTTGTCCCACGCCTCGATGGCGTTGTGCCTGAGCATTCGCCTGCGGGTTTGCGGCACTGGTGGGCGTGGTGGACCCCAGCGATCGTGGCGCACCGCAAGCCACTGCGCATGCACCGTTGCTGAGTCGGCCTTGAACTGACAAAGCAGCTGTTGCTCAGGACTCACCAGCCAACCCTTACCGCCGGAAAAACCGGGCGGTGATGGTTGGTGGCGCGGTCCTTACTGGGCATCCGCTGAAGTCTGGCCAGCAGTGAACACTCATGTGAGAAGCAAGTTGGCTGGGCGATCAAAAACCGCGCCCGTCACGTTCCCTCATTTCCAGGCGGAGTTGCTGGTAGCGAAGCAAGGCCCGCTCCTCATCCAACTGAGGGAACAACAAACGAGCCTCTTCCAGGCTCGCGGGCTCCAATAGCCAGTCATCAGAGCGATCCGGGGCCACCTGCTCAGGATTGCGATCCCATAGCTGACTTCCTGGCATAACCCAGCCAAACCAGCGACGAAAGCGATCGAACAGTTCGAGTGGATGCATCTGTGGTGCGGTCCTTGTTCGGCATGGGGTGGAGTCTGTCTAAGACCCTCGGCACAATGATCTGGTGCGATGAAACCATTGATGTGGGCAGAGCACCTGACGATCGCGAGATGCTGCACCTGCCTGGCTGAGCACGATCTGAGCGCTGCCATCTCAACGATGGGCATGGGGCTCCACTGACTCCAGAGGGATCTAATCCTGGAGTCCGTACGGGTGGAGGTAGAGCAATTAGACGCTGGAGCTGATTTGCTCTAGCTTTTGCTCTATTTGGGTTGATCCACTCAGTGAAAACCTAGTGGAGCCAAGGAGATTCGAACTCCTGACCCCCTGCATGCCATGCAGGTGACAGCCCTTTCATACCAGGGGATCTCAAAATGCTCTACCAGTTTTCTACCAGTAAACCCAAGGCCTAGCAACGCTCCTTGCAGCCAGAGCAAGCGGACATGTTGTGACCTGGGATTAAAACTGCTAAAAAATGAGAAGAGGAAAAGAGGTGTCTACAAATGCCGCAAGAGATAATCCAAGCCACAGCCACAACAAGAGAAGCATTAAATATATTCAACGAGCTGCCGCCGATACTGCAATCAGACCTTATGTCGCGTGGCGCCAACCATGGAATCAATCCCGAAGAGCTATTGCAGAAAGTACCAAGGGAGCTCCTAGATAACCCTATCGAGATCTTCAAATTTATTGACAGCAAGCATATATCGCACAGAGTTGCAACTTCCAAAGGAGGCTCGTGCTCAGACTTCAATAACTGGATATTTGAAGATGGCACACTCAACATGAGTAGAGGGAACAATGAAATGTCAACATCCGAATTTTTAAGAGCACAATTAGACAACAATATTGACGCAGATTCTATCGAATTTGGTACTCCAGACCCTGGGACACCTGGATACAAACAGGCTTTCGAACATGCTTTCGGAGAAAACCAGCCATTTGGAGTTGACCTTGATGCACTAGGGCTTCAGGAGACCCTAAAGACTGCAACAACTGCCAACTTTGACAAAACGGTCGGAACTTTTACCAACTCAAACATGAGCGAAGCTCTGCAAGAATCCTTGCAAAGCTCTTTTATTGCAGAGACAGGTATTCCAGTTGCATATGTAGTAACAAAAGGAATGGGAGGAGTCCTTCCATTCCTTAGAGATATCAACTGGAAAAGATTCAAGGGTGAATCACAATACCGAAATCGAACAGTAGCTCATGCGCTTAGAACTTTTCGAAAACAAGGCTGGAAAGACTTGGCAAAAGCGGCAGTAATCGGATTTCTTATTTCCGCTTTTCCACCATTAGCTTACTTTATGGCCGCACTGGGAATCACTGGAATCGCAGCAATAGGAACTAGATGGTTATCTGCAAAAATCAGACATTTACCAGGCGAATTAGGTCAAACACTTGGGAAAATTCTAGAAACTATTTCTGCCGCACTAAGCACAATTGCTTTATGGCTAAAGAAAGTTCTCGACAGACTCGAAAACATAGTTGAAGTAGTTATCGAAACAGCATCCAAAGTCACAAAGAGAGTAATTAAAGCAGGTGCAAACTTTGTCAAATCTGTAGCTAATACCGCAAAGTCAATCGTTAATTCAGCCAGCAAAGCAGTTCACACAACAGCTAAAGCCGCCAAAAAAGCTTTTACACATGCAACCCAGTCAGTCATGAATTGGGTCTTCGGCTGGTTTAGCAAGCCAGCATTTGCCTGAAAAAATACAATCAAGACATATTTAAAATCCTGTCTTTATTGCCAAATCAATTGATTCGGGTGTTCTTTTTTCTACCAGCCTGAAATCTAGCGATGATATAGACATTAAAAAAACCCCTTTCATAGACAGGGATTTGAGAATGGAGCCAAGGAGATTCGAACTCCTGACCCCCTGCATGCCATGCAGGTGCTCTACCAGCTGAGCTATGGCCCCATTGCGACGTGGAAGCTTCGTGCGACCGGCGTCGTGTGAGAGCTTACACCGCGAAGGCCTCAGACCTGACGCCAAACAGCAACCAGGCGACCTTGCACCTCAACCTGCTCGGCAGGGAGCTCAATCGGTTGATAGGCAGGATTAGCTGCTTCGAGAACCACCGTCGCGCCCTGACGATAGAAGTGCTTCAGCGTGGTGCCGCTGCCGGCCACCAGAGCGCTAACAACCGTGCCGTTGCGCAGCCGCTGGGGATCCTGAACAGGCTCCATCAGCACCACATCACCATCAGCGATGTGGGAGTCGACCATCGAATCTCCATTCACCGTCAGTGCGAACAGACCACGGGTCTCCAGCACAGGCGCCAAGTCCAGGTGCTCTTGAACATCATCAAAGGCGGTGACCAGACCACCTGCAGCGACGGCCCCAAGAACCGGGATACCCGCTGCCCCCACCATGTCACCCAATAGCTGCAAGGTGCGTGCCTGGCCCTCCTGCCAGGTGATCCATCCTTTCTGCTGGAGATGACGCAACCGGCTTTGGATTGGAGCGGGCGAACGAAGCCCCATCGCCTGCATCATCTGGCGAATCGATGGACTATGGCGATGCGTGCCGATGTAGTCAGCCAGCCAGTCGTAAAGCTCTTGCTGAGCAGAGGTGAGAGGCTCCTGAAGGGCACGAGTCACCGCAGAAAAGGTTCGGGCAATACATTTGTACCGCTCCTCGCCCGGCTCCGCAACCGCTGACTCAGGTCAGACGAGCTTCCACACCGCAGGCTCTGGGATGCTCGGCGCCACGTTGAGATCTTGGGGTTCCTTGAAGACCACGCGCCATTCAGGAACACGGCAGGTGACGTAACCGGGATGTTCAATCACCAAACCCGGTTCATCGGTTTGGGTCGCCACCCAGCCCGACATCCAGTGCCCCTCCTCAGACAGGCCACCTTTGAACCAGACCCAACAACGTTCCTTGCGAATCACGAGGCTCTTCAGCGGTTCTTGTAGTTCTCAAGCTGTTGCGGGCACGCAGCCATCAGATAACCCATTAATTGCCCCGTGATCCGGGCCCGCTCCTGATCATTCGGTGCGGTAGGGATGTCCTCGTAGCGCATCGACGTGTCTCGCTCAAACAACGCTTTGAGCTCAGGGTCCGGCAACGCATAGAACGCATCCACGCCCATGGCGCAGATCTGCTCTCCTGTCCATCGGGCAATGGTGCTCTGCTGTTTTTTGCTGGTGGCTAGTACCGCTGAACCCGTACTGGCCGTAACCATCAACAGCAGCAAAAAACACCAGACCACCTTCACAGACCTCCCATCAACACCGCCAACAGAGCCTGTTGTGCATGCAGGCGGTTTTCCGCTTGATCGAAGATGCGGCTTGCCGTTCCCTCCATCACTTCGGCACTGATCTCCTCGCCGCGGTGGGCTGGCAAGCAGTGCAGAACGATCGCTTCTGAGGACGCCAGATCCATCAGGGATTGATCCACGCAGAAACCGGCAAAGGCCTGCTCACGCTGCATCTGCTCAGCTTCCTGGCCCATCGAGGCCCAGACGTCGGTGTAAACGGCTTGAGCACCGGCCACAGCCTCCCGGGGATCGGTCACCACATCAATCGATGCCCCATGCTGCGCCAGGGATCGTGCCTGCTCGAGAACGCCCGGCAGAGGTTCGAAGCCCTCTGGACAGCCAATCCGCACATTCACCCCCAGCAAGGCACCGCACAGCATCAGGGAATGGGCGACATTGTTGCCATCTCCTACATAAGCCAGGGTCTGCCCCGCAAGATCGCCATGGGCTTCCTGCATGGTGAGGAAGTCAGCCAAGGCTTGGCAGGGATGTTCCAGATCGGTCAAGGCATTGATCACCGGAACAGACGCCCAATGGGCGTAATCCACCAGCTCCTGCTGCGCGAAGGTTCGAATCGCCAGAACGTCGCAATACCTGCTGAGAACACGGGCCGTGTCCTCGAGGGGCTCCCCGCGGCCGAGCTGCGTCACAGAAGGATTGAGGTCAACCGTTTGACCACCGAGGCGGGCCATGGCCACCTGAAAACTGACGCGGGTTCGGGTGGACGCCTTGCTGAAGATCAGCCCCAGCACACGGTTGCCGAGATCGATCCGACGATCACCGCTCTTCAGTTGTGCAGCCAAATCCAGCAACGCCGCTGTTTCATTGGCGGAGAAGTCCGCCGATGACAGGAAATCACGGCCGCAAAGCGGAGAGAGGACAGCAGCAACACCCGCAGGAGCGGTAGCCATCGCAACGGTTCAAAGGACAGTTATCGGGGATGAGGCCCGCTGCCGTCAAGCGGTCACGCCTGAAGGCAGCACACTCGCCTCGAGCATGTGCTTGAGATCATCACCCTCGATGACCTCTTTTTCAAGGATCTTCTGGGCGATCGTCTCGAGCAGCGCCATGTTCTCCCGAAGGATCGCCAGGGCATCGTCATGGGCCTGGTCCACGAGCCCGCGAACCTCCTTATCGATGGCCTGAGCAGTGGCGTCGCTCACGGAACGCCTCGGGTTGTTGCCACCCCCCAGGAAACGACCACCACCCTGCTTGTCGTAGGCAAGCGGCCCAAGGGTGTCGCTCATGCCGTAGGTGCCCACCATCTGCTCCGCCAGATCGGTGGCCCGCTGCAGGTCATTCGCAGCCCCTGTGGTGATCTTGCCGAACACAATCTCCTCCGCGGAGCGACCGCCCAGCAGCGTTGCAATCTGACCCTGCAGTTCCTCCTTGGAATTGAGGAAACGCTCCTCTGTGGGCAGCTGCAACGTGTAACCGAGGGCACTCATGCCGCGCGGAACGATCGAGATCTTGGCAACTTTGCTGCCGCCTGGCATGAGGTGACCCACGATCGCGTGGCCCACTTCGTGATACGCGACCACCTTCTTCTCGTCGTCCTGCAACACCCGGCTCTTTTTCTCCAATCCAGCCACCACCCGTTCGATCGCCTCTCCCAGGTCTTGCTGCTCGACGCTGGTGCGCATCGCGCGAGCCGCCAGCAAGGCAGCTTCGTTCACCAGGTTGGCGAGATCAGCTCCAGCAAAACCACTAGTGGCCTGGGCAACGCTGTCGAGGTCAACCCCCGGTGCCAACTTCACCTTCTTGGCATAGATCTCGAGGATGGTTTTCCGGCCCGAGAGATCCGGACGGTCGACCAACACCTGACGGTCGAAACGACCGGGGCGCAGCAGCGCAGCATCCAGCACCTCAGGTTGGTTGGTGGCCGCGAGAACAATCACTGGCTTGTCCTGAGCGGTGAAACCATCCATCTCGGTGAGCAGCTGGTTGAGGGTCTGCTCCCGTTCGTCATTGCCTCCGACGACACCCATCGAGCCCGATCGGCTCTTGCCGATGGCATCGAGTTCGTCGATAAAGATGATGCAAGGTGCCTTCTTCTTCGCTTCTTCAAACAGGTCGCGAACGCGGGCGGCACCGGCACCAACGAAGAGCTCCACGAACTCCGAACCGGAGATGATGAAGAACGGCACCTCCGCTTCGCCAGCGACGGCCTTGGACAGGAGGGTCTTGCCAGTGCCAGGGGGGCCGACGAGCAACACGCCTTTTGGAATACGTGCCCCGATCTCGGCATAGCGCTCGGGCCGCTTAAGGAAATCGACAATCTCCGTGAGTTCCTGCTTGGCCTCATCAACACCCGCCACATCAGCGAAGGTGATCCGCGACTCCTCATCGGGCACGTACACCTTGGCTTTGCTCTTGGTGAAGCTCAAAGCTCCCTGCGCTCCACCACCCATCGAACGGCGGGCGAAGAACTGAAGCACCAGGATGAAGATCAAGGGGGGCACCACCCAGCTCAGAATGGTGGTGAAGATGTTGGGCTTCTTCGGGGGTGCTGCAGCGAATTCAACGCCCTTGGTCTCCAGGCGCTGGGGCAGATCCATGTCGAAGATCGGCGTGGTGGCCAGCACCGGAGGCGTGCCCTCTTCGGGATCACTCAGCTCGTAACGGATCTGGTCCTGAGTGATGAACGCCCGCTTCACCGCACCGTCATTGACCTGGTCAATAAACAGCGAGTAAGGCACTCGAGGCACCTGCTGCATGCCATTGCTGGGAATGAAGCTGCTGACCAACAGCAGCACCCCGAAGCCAATCAGCACCAGATTGATGATCCCGAAGCGACGGTTCGGCTGGTTGTCGTCCTGGCGGATCGGCATGGATGGCCTGAAGTTCCCGCCACGCTACGAGGGATCTCTTGCAAACAATGGGTGTGAGAACCGAACGGCACCTAGGTTCTGGCCATGTGCGGCCGCTATTGCCTCGAAACGCCTCGCGCTGAACTGCAGCGGGTGCTGAACAGCTGGCTTCGGCCGGACGACAGCGCATGGCTGGCCCACTACGCCCCCCGCGACTTGATCCGACCCCAGGAGCCGGTGCTTGCCGTGCGGCGTGAGCATGGCGAAGACCACCTCTCCCACATGCTTTGGGGTCTGCTGCCGGGCTGGGTCAAGGACCCGCTTCAGGCTCCACGACCGATTAATGCCCGCGCGGAAACCATTACGGAAAAAGCCTCATTCCGCGGTCCATGGCGTCATCACCGCTGCCTTCTTCCCAGCACGGGTTTTTTTGAGAAGGGACATCTGATCCGTCGCAAAGACCGGCAGCTGTTCTGGCTAGCCGGCATCTGGGATAGATGGATTGGGCCCGATGGCAGTGAAGTGGAGACCTGCTGCGTGATCACGACACGACCGAACAGCATGGTGAAGCCGTTGCACGATCGAATGCCGGTGATCATTCCCGACGGGTTGGAAAGCATCTGGCTCGAACCTGGAGATGGGGCCCACCGTCGCGCCCTCGAGCCGATGCTCACGCCATCGCCACCCGACCCATGGGAATGCCGAACGCTGAAGCCAGCATCCAGTAAGAACAACCACCAGCAACTGTCCCTTCTGGAGTGAACAGCGCTTGACAGCCGTCGCTTGTTGCCGACCCTGGGGGGCAGCCGCAGTTGCCAACGTGCTGGTGGGACTGGTTCAGCGAATCCTGCTGCGCGATGGCACACAGCTGAAACTGCTGCTGCTCTGCACCCTGATCGCCACCGTTGGCTTCGCCTTTCCTCGCTTGGACTGGGCGACTTATATCGGCTACACCCTGATTGCCTTATTGCTTACGCAGGTCATGGTGGGGAGCAGCAACGCTCCGGATTGGAGTGATGCTCTGTATCGCGGTCTGGGACTGTTCGCAGTTGCCACGATGTGGCTCTGGCTCCTCACACCCCTGGAGCTGATCTACAGCGGCATGCCGCTGGCCCTGAGCTGGAGCGTGCTGGTGGGCTGGAGCGTGATCCGCCTGGTGACACGCCTCGCCAGCACAAAACGCGTTACCGAAGCGCTGCTGATGGGGGCCACCGCGGGGTATCTGCACATCGGCCTCACCGCAGGGCTTGTGATGAGTGCCCTGGAGACCATCCAACCCGGCAGCTTCGAACCCCTGGACCTGACCAATTTCAGCGATACCAGCGTTCTGGCCAGCGCCCGCATCTTTTCAGCGATCAACTACTTCGCCTTCGTCTGCCTCACCACCGTCGGTTTCGGAGACATCAGTCCGGTGCTGCCCCTCGCTCGAATGGTGAGTGTGGCCACGAGCGTCGCCGGACCGCTCTACCTCGCTGCCGTGATGGGCGTGCTGATCGGCCGCTATGCCAGCAGCCTCGACCGGCAATCCAGAGACCAGTAAGCACCAGTTAAAATTAGAGATGAATGGGGGTGAGCCAGGCACCAGCCGAGCGAGACGGTCAAGGTCTGGTGACTACCACGGCCCGTCGGCAGAAGAAACCGGCCCGAACCGATGTGGAGGGGATCCTCGGTCAGGGCGAACCGTCCAAGTTGACTAGCCGTAGGGTCCAAAGCGCGTCGCACAGGCGGCACCACACTGCGCACCCAAAGCGATGGCCTTCGCCAAGGACCATCGCGCGGCAAGGCCGGTGACCACCCCCGCCGCAAAGCTGTCTCCGCAGCCATAGCTCTCCACCACTGGCCCTGGGAGTGGCGCTGGGTTATAGCGCCCGCCAGGACGACTGAGGCCCCCTGCGGCACCCTCCGTGCGAATCAACGTGTGGGGAGCTGGGTTCAACTGCTCCGGCTCCACCCGCTCACCCGGATCAAGCCCACTGCCAATCAGGGCGTCGAGGGACACCTTGGCCTGTTGAAGCACAGGCAAACGAACCCGCGGAGTCGCGGCAAGGACTGCAGCAGAGCGGCAGGCTTTCAACAGAGGGGCGTCAGCTGCCGTGACGAAGAGGCCGTCGCACTCGCCCAGGGTCTCCCAGGGCAGGTCATCGTCGAGTGATGGGGTCAGCCGCTCGCCGATCACGGTGATCGCCCGGTCCCCCTCACCATCGACCAAGCTCAGGCCCCGCCGGGTTGGTGCCTCCCTCCAGGCGACATGCACCTCAAGGCCCAAATGTTCGAGCCGCTTAACGCAGGCTTCGCCGACCGAATCACGGCCTAGGGCCGTAAAGAACTGGACGGGCTGCTGCTGCAACCGTGCCATCTGCACAGCAACGACAGCACCACCGCCGGCGGGTTCCTGCAGGGTCCGCAGGGCGTGACCAATGGCCCCGGGTCGGGGCAATTGATCCACCGCCAGAAATTCCACCCACTCGACATGGCCGACGACGGCCAAGCGCAAGGGCGGCAGGGCTGAGGCGGAAGACAACGGCAGTCCCAGACGGCTGGACCCCCATCCTCTCTGGTGATGCAGCCCGAATCACCAGAGAGGATGGGGTGAGGGATGGGTCGTGCTGCCCTCTTGCGCGTCAGATATCAGCCAATAGGCAGGTTGATCTGCACATGGACCGGGTGTGATGAACCGGCTTTTATGTGCCTATCGAACTTTCTCTTACTGGTGCTTGGATGCTCCGATGGGGCAATGTGACACAGCCATTTGCCGCATGATTGCTGCTATTGCGGTCTGATTGTTGAATGCGCGATAGACAGAGAGCTGTTTGCTCAATTCGTGGCATGTCTTCTGTTGGGAGTCCATGAGTAAATCCTTGGCACAGAAATCATGGCCTCAGTAAGCATGGGGTAAATGTGCCAAATGCCACAAAATGAAATTGACGTGCGTCGAAGGCTTCAATGACCAGACTAAGCATTAATGCTCCTAAAAGTTTTGTGTGATCAATGATGCAGAACCACCGCAATCAGCCTATTAAGGTTTAGTTGGCAAGCGAGATGGCTATGGGATTTACTATTCCAACGTTCTCAATCGGAGTCGTTTTATATATCTTCTTTCACTTTTTACTGGGTGGTGTATTCAGCTAGTTCACGCAGCCTGGCTTGATTAATCAGACCTTGTGCGCTGCCACGAGGTCTGCCGTCGCGTTGGCTTTGGCAACCGATTGGCGCAAAGAAGAGCGACCGCCCAATCAACCCCAGGAGATTGGGCGGTTCACCCCCTCTCGTCGGGCGTGGAACAAGCCGGCTTTCAGGATTTCGCTTCCTGACGATTCAATGCTGGTCAAAAAAGAACGCACCTGTGCTCTATGTGCGGCATCCGCATGGCATCATCAGCCTTGGTTCTGAGGGGTGTTCCCGTAGAAGATTCCAGCGACAACCAATATCAAGCCAGCGAGGGGCAAAACGAACGGAACCATTCCCTAGGGATTCAAGAGGATTCAAGAGGAACACGCTGTGAGCGGATCGCCCTGGCAAATATCACTTTTAAAAGTGCATGGCCCGGAGTCTGGCTGAATCAGTCAGTCGCTTACTGCAACAGGACGAAACCACATCACTGAGCGATAAGTAATGCGGTTCCGCCACCGGTAGCCCTGCATTCATAACCACCGGCTCTTCATTCTTATCCCTGGCAATTGCCGGAATTACGCGTCACTTACTACAGAACGCAACCTTTTAAATAGACCTTCTCCAAGCCCTAACCAAAAGCAGGGGCATAGAGGTATGGGGTGGAGGATTGACGACCCTGCTAAGAAGGGTCGTCAACGCTGAGTTTCCCCACTCAGGCTCCACCGAGTCAAAGATGGCTCAAAAGACCTGATAAGTCAGTGCTGTGGCTGAAATCTGAGGAGATATGGCTATCGGCGGGACAGATTGTGTTTTTGGGGGTGATTGTTCCTAGACAATCGTCATCAGGGTCGAATTCGACAGAAGTTGGGCCGCAGAGATGCAAGCCATGGCCGAGCAAAGCCGTTTGCATGCGGACTGCAGCGGCTTTGTACCCACGGGAACGGATCAGCGTCTAGGGCCTTAGGCCGTTGCTTTGACGACGAAAGCCATAACAAGCACTGCAATCGCAACGGTTCCACTGAAGTAAGCAACGTTCGTGTGGAGTCCTTTCATGCAGCCTCTGGGGTTTGCATGAGTCTGCTGTTTTTTTCTCTCGCCGGTGGCTAAGGCTTAATGCCTAAATCCTCCTCAACGAGGAAGGCCGCCCTTCCCGATGGAAAGACGGCCTAGCTCGCTCGTTTGTGCATGTTGAACCCGTGAGTTGTTCAGGGGTTGAGAGGCCAGCCCACCTACGACAGGAATGGGGTGACCTCTCCTATTGCTCGCTTCCGACACCCCCGCTTTCCCAAGACAGGGGCCATGCCGCATGCCATTGCTGGCGAGAGGCGAAGTGTCGGGCTCTTCAAGCGTCTGGGGCCAAGGTTCCAGGTGGTGGACTCTCTGACTCTGGTGAGTGCCCCCCGACGAGACGGTGCCGGGATTTAGGGCAAGCCCATGGATGGTGAGAAAACCTGTGGAGCAGTGGCTTGAAAAGTCAGGCGACTTCTGCGTTTTGCTGCGGTGGAGTGTCGGCCGTCATGGGCTCCTCCGATCTCAATGAACACACTCTCGTCAGCGGTGCAGGGTCTGGCAATCAGCTGTCGTGCTTATTGCCTTCTGAGGCTGATCGAACGATTGTGGGGATGGCGTGCCAAGCCCAGTTTCCGGTCAACACTGACGAGGCAGAGACGTCGTCAGCCTGCAGGCCATGCCACGCATGGACGACGCCACATGTAGAAACACCCCGACATAGAAGCCGGTCGGCTAGGGATGCCTGGTGAGCCCTGTAGCCATCGTGCTTGCCCAGAAAACCCCTTGGACAAAGACGGGATTTATGACCCCAAACCCTGTGCTGATGATGGTCATGCCGGGAATAACAAATCTTGCTCTAGCTATGGCTATAGCCACTTATTCGCAGCAGCCACCTTGTTGCAAGGGGATCACTGTTACGTCGTTGACGACATTTGAATCAATTAGTACCCATACTTGAACGCCACCATTGGACTCTTGGCCTAATTCCACAGCAAGCCCAACGAGTTCTTCACCGTCAGGTCGCGTGTAACTCAACAGCTCAACCCGAGCAGGTTCTTTGGCAATGGACATCAGCATCTCTAAAAGCAGTTCAACGCTGATCTGAATCCCTGCATCGTCAGAAGGGAGTCAGTGGTGTTACCAGCGCCCAATGGCTGTGGATCCATTGGATGGAGGTCTTGGGGACTCCAAATTCACCTTGACGGCGACCATAGGGACAGCACCGTTCAAATGAGTCACTGACAGCGACCAAATGAGCTGCAGGAGAGTTGTGGCGCTCTTCACCACCAATCCAGTGACCATTAAAAAACCCCATCTTTCGACGGGGTGAAGAGTGAATGCAAAGCGTGAACGCAAAACGTGCATTCAACCCATTTCTCTTCCCCACAGGAATCAATGGAGCCCAGCCAACTTGCTTACACCAGTCATACTTTCACCTCACGGAAGTTGGTGGAGTAAGGGAAGCGGTAGCCAAGCTCCATCTCCTCCAGCTGTTCTTCAGCCAGATAAAGGCTGCGGGTGAAGAAGCACAAATTCTCGCTATTACATACCAAAAATTTACCGTCGTCGATTCTTTGAATGGACGAACCTCGTGGGGTCTGAGCAATCAGATCTTCTGAAGCCATTGAACTTGCCAAGAAAGCCCCTTTGTCATGGCTTTAATCATCAAAGCCATGGCGTTACAACGCTCACAGTTCGCCAATTTTCCAGCCTATGGAGACCAGCCCCATAGGTGCGACAAAGAGAATTCAGCGAACTATTGGTAGCAATAGATACTCAAGTTAAGCATTGAGAAGAATTTCTTAGCATCACCAGCAAATAAGCTAAAAAAAGTCTCACCGAAAATAGGCAGCATGAAGTGGCTTCTCTCAAAACTAGGGCTGTTAAGACAAGAAAAAAACACCCAAACCTTGAAGAGAGACGTCTCCTTCCTCAAAGCCTCGGCCAAGTCCAATACAATTAGTTGCGAATGGGGCTTGAGAAAGCAGACGCAGCAATTAATAAGTCAGAACCAAGGCACGACGTTAATGATAAGAATCAGAGATGCATCAGGCGATGGAACTATTGCTAACAAATCCATTGAAATTGGACTTCATGCCACGCAAGCCCAGATCGACACCCCTTTTCCAAATGGCCTAATCCTTCTCGAGCTTGGCTACAAAACACCGGAAGGCGACTTCATTACCCTTGAATATAGATTTATAGACCTTGGACCTAAAAAATGCACGACGCCGGAATTAACGAATTGGTTTACGAATGAATCAAAGAATATTCACCAAGAAATGTACGACTTAGCGACCCGAGGAGTGACACTTGGAGGATCCGAGCGAATAAGAGTCGATCAGCAAACCATCAGCCAATAGCCATAACTATGCGAAACCTCGCCATGACAACCGCCCCATAACAACCGCGTGCACGAGGCTTTGGGAGTCAGTCAGATCCAAACCCTTTCTTGGGGGCTTTGCTGATCTGAGGCCTAGGCTTATTACTTTTTGACATCACAACTGCATCATCCTTGAATATCTTACCTTCAATCCAAACCGTCAACGCATAAACAAGTATAAGCGCTGGAACAAGAATTAGCCATTCGTTCTGAAATTCGTAAGGAATTTGTCTAACACCAAATACAGTTAGATACCCTGTAGCCAGCGTGAGAATGAGGCGTCGAATGGTGCCAGAGTTCAACTGTTTCAAGCCAGATCCTTAATGCTACCAACTAGATCCAACCTCAGCATCTATCTATCTCTGATCTCATATTAATTTCATTTTCCGTGAATCAACTCGCCTAAACCCTGCACATTCCTGGAATGTCATCACTGAAATCAGCTCTGCCCACTTTTAATTGCTTAATCTGCTCCAAAGCAGGCATTACTGCTGCATTCATATGGCTTCAACTTGAAGTCACATTTTGAGCCTTCACTCTTTTCACTTACTGACTTAGAAGCAAATCTTCCCCAAACAAGTTAATCATTAGGGATTTCCCACTCCATTACTGGGTTGTGCTCAGTAAGCCGCGTCAAAAACTTCTCATTTCTCTTCACGAGATTTTTTCACGGCTAAGCCGGCTTCAACCGCTGTTCCAGCCGCCAGAGCGATTAACCCAACCAGGCCAACCAATTGGTTTTGAATGTCCTGGGCACCCTCTGCTCCTTGCCCAAGCACTGCCCCAAGCACGAACCAGGTCGTGGCCAGAGCAGATGTAATCCAGTAGGCCCTCCAGCGGCGCTGGTACAGGTACCCGGCGCCTAAACCCGGCACCACGTTCAAGGTGACGGCCACCCAGCCTGCTGATGCGGCGAGGATCTCTCTCTTGGTGGGTGCCATATCGACAAATGTTTCTAAACATCATTGCGGACTTCTACACCTGCCGTGCGTCGTGGCGCCCTTAACCGGGAACGCGACCTGCTGCTGGAGATCTGGCGTGTGCGCACGGAAGAGCAACCGATGCATCAGCTATGCGCACAGATCTGCGCACAGACTCCGACAGATCAGCTGCAATAACTAGAGAACAAAGCCGCTACGCCAAAAGCCTTGAACGCTGGCAAACAAAACAAAAACGAATCAACTTGAAACTCAGACAGTGGACTCACAGACAAGACCCAGTCAAAAGACATCCACCTCAATCACCTCAAGAGCTATCAACATCGATCGCTATACAAGGGCTGCCAATCCCACGCCATAAAGAATTCCACTGCACAGCAGACCCAGGAGCCAAGCCACGGATCGAGCGATGGGAACATTGAAGAGATAGGCACTGATGTAAGCAACACGTAGCGCTGGATGCGCCAAAGCCACCGCAACGGTGATGGACGGAAGGGTTTGTCCGTTCAAAACAGCAACAACAGCAAGCAGTGCCGCAGGTGCATGGATCGTGAAGGCTTCAAAACTGTTTTGCTGTGCCCAACTAGCACGCTTTCCCCACGCCGGAAAACGATCAAACATGGAACGAAGAGCCGCCAGATCCTTGATTTCAAGCCTTGCGCTGAATCGAGCGAGGTAGAGGAGGAGGATGCTGATCAGCAGCGTGGCTAACGACAGCACCAACGACCACAGATAAGGCGCGGCACTCGCAACAGTCGATTGCGACAAATCTGAAATCAACATTCACAAATCAAGCCTTCTTCAATGCTAAAGACTTTAGGCACAAAAGCAACTTAATTTGATGTCTCACGAAGGCTTGCGATGAACGCCGCCACGCAAATACCCCATATCACTCCTTTAACAATAATCCCATTAATATCTTCAATGGGATGATCTGGCCGAAAAGTCGCCCCACGAAGATATGCTTCTAGGTGCGCAAAGAAGGGCACGAACATTCCTCCTGCCGAATATCCCCAAGCACCAGCCAAATAAATCGTGGACTGTGCAAGCTTGGCAGTGCATGCAGCAGCAGCAAGGATCAGCAAAACTCCCGACCCATAATCCTCAAGCATCGTTGTTGCATTGATCGCAAAATAATCAAGGCCTCGACGTGCTGTTTCTCCAAGAATAAATATTGTTCCCATGGCGTAGGCCATGGCCTGAGTGCCCTTCATACATTCATTTGATTCAAATTTCATTTTGAGGGCTGATGCCGAATTGTGCATGCAGCTCACGTTGTACAGCTGCATTGTTCGAGAACAATCCGATCGTTCCCTGAACTAGAGACCCAAAGTTGTTCATCACCTGAGAGGAAGACTCACTGAAGAGGAATGGATTCAGGAGCTGCTGCGCCAACGCAGCAACCAGTCCTGCCCCAGCGGCTCGCACTGGTGCCATCCCCCCTGAAGCACCTCATCCATGGCGCTGAAGTCCAGCTCCCCCAGAGGAGTGCGGGCTGCTGTGCCCCCCATCAGCTTCGGTGCCACCACCGCCGCAATCTCCTGCACACAGCCCTGTCGGATCGCCGCGGCCGCCAACTCGGGGCCGCATTCCCACAGCACTTGGTTGCAACCGCGCTGCGCCAGCACCTCCATCAGCTGCAACGGATCACAGACCGAAAGCCCAAGCCCCTCTGGGCCGCATGGCAGACGATTGGGATCAGCATCGGGCCCATGGGCCACCAGGGTCGAAGCCACCGCGGTGTTCCAGAGCTGCGCCTGATCCGGTAAGTCCAAACTGCGGCTCAGGACCACCCGCAGCGGTTCCGGTGAACGCCTGCCCCGGCTGGTGAGTAACGGATCATCGACGCGAACCGTGCCGCCCCCCACGATCACAGCATCCATGCCACTGCGCAGCAGATGCACCCAATCACGCGCCGGTGGGCCGCTGATCCATTGGCTAGCGCCATTGGGCAAGGCGGTGCGACCATCCAGGCTCATGGCCCACTTCAGAATCCCGAAAGGCCTGCCGGTGCGCACGCGATGCAGGAAAGCCCTGTTCTGCTGCAGGGCCTCGTCGCGCAGCACTCCGCTGATCACCTCCAGGCCAGCCTCACGCAGTTGGCGAATCCCCCCCCCATCCACACGAGGGTCTGGATCCTCAAGAGCAACCACAACACGACGGATACCGGCTTGCACCACCGCCTCACTGCAGGGGGGAGTGCGGCCGTGATGGCAGCAAGGTTCCAAGGTCACCACAAGGGTCCCTCCACGTGCCGCAGCGCCGGCTTGCAGCAGGGCACCCACCTCGGCATGGGCTTCACCGGCCCGCGCATGAAACCCCTCGCCGACCAGACGCCCATCCCGATCCAGAACCAAAGCCCCCACCAGGGGATTGGGGCTGGTGTGACCTTGGGCAAGGGCAGCCAGGGCCAGCGCCCGCCGCATCCAGATCTCCCACATCAGCTGAGGGGAAGTTCCTGCAGCGAGCGCCATTCACCAACGACGTAGGGAGGTACGGGCAACTCGGTGAAGACTCCCGGCAACGCCAAGCGAAGCGGCCGGTTGTTGCTGAGATCGTTCAGCAAGGGATCGAGGGCAAATTCAGCCGCCGCCTCACGACCATCCGTGGCCAGCACCGGATTGGCCATGGTGATGTCATCCAGCAGCCATTCGCGTCGACCCGCCAGCACCTGAAGACCCACCGGGTGATCCAGACGCAATCTTCCGGGATAGCCCACAACGCGCAAGACAACTGGCTGACCAGGAGGCCCCTCGCGATAGGCCACCGCCTGCCAGCTGTCGTAATCGAGATCCCGCAGGCTCTCCAGAGAGCGCACCATGGCGACGCCGGTCTCACTCTCGTGTTGGTGAACCTGGGCCCAGGCCATCCCTGGCGTGAGCAACAACAGCCCAAGAGCGGCCATCAGACAACACAGGAGACGGCGCATACCGGAAAAATCAGTCAGAGAATTCTCACAACAAATCATCCCAACAGGTGAGTTTGACCAACAATTGACCAATGAAGCTCGACTTCAACTCAGCTCGGGGCCTCGGCGCGACCCTCCGAACACTCGGCTTTGAGATGGATGTGGCTCAATTGAGCCAGGGCGCTCTCGATGGAGTCTTCCACCTGGGTGGTTCGCGGCAGCTGCCGGTCTTGTCGATCCAGACCAATCAAGACCTAGTGCTTCACGGCAACAGGCGCCCGGGGATGTTGCCCATCAGCTTGAACACCACCGATCAGCAGCCGGTGGTTCGTGGCGAGGAAACTCATCCGGGCTCCCTTCATGGTTTTCATGCAGGCCTGACAGACACTTTTTTTCTGCTTCCGTCAGGGGCTCACATCCAGGTGGCGCTCGTCTCGCAGACAAGGCTTGAACAGCTCGCCACCACCACCGGCGACCACCAAGTGATTGAGGTCATCCATGGTTCCAATTCCGCCAACCTCCACCCCCAACGGTTTCAAGAAATCAGCGCGTTAATCCAGGACCAACTGATGGGAGTGGCCCAGGAGGATCTGGTCGAGGTCGCGATGCTTGAAGCCTTGACACCGCATGAGCTGAAGGGAACAGCGAGTGGTGAACTCGGCGTGGGGACCGCCCTAATGAAGGATCTGGTCAGATGGGGGTTCGAGAACAGCCGCCAGGCCATCACGCTTGACGATCTAAGCGCAACGATCTTTGCCTCACGTTCCTCCATCGTTCAGCACTGTCGTCAGACCTTCGGCACCGGTCCCATGGCGCTGCTCAAACAGATCCGGCTCGCTCAGGTGCAACACGCCCTGGGAGAGCCGGACGTGCAACACGCCATCCGCTGTCGAACCGTGCAAGAGGTTGCCTCCCATTACGGCTTTCAAAGTCGCAATCACTTCGCTCGGGATTACCGCAACCAATTCGGAGAATCCCCAAGAGCGACACTTCAACGGGCATCCGATCCGGGGATTGGACTCCAGTCGGTCTCGGTCGCCCAGAGCCCCCAGATGGCCATGGCCCGGAGGTAATGACAGGCCCGGTAGGTGTTCACAGCAGTGATGGCTTCAGGGGTGCGGAACTGCAAGCCGCCGGAATACACCTGCTCGACCACCGCGGAGCAGATGGCTTCCGCCGTCTGCTTCTCGCCCATCAATCGGTAGTAGCTGGCAATCCCGAAGTTGATCCCCGTCCACACCTCCAGGGGGTGGGTGCCATTGGGATCCAACGGAGTGCCATCCCGGCGTAAGCCGTTGGCTACACCAAGGGATCCGCCATCAAAGGCCTCGAAACAAGCCTCTTTGACAGCCTTCAACGTGCTGAGACTGTTGCTGTCACTCACCACCGGCGGAAGACCTAACAAGCGTGCGTAGAAATCTCCGCAAAGCTGATCGGCCATGACCACCGGCGTGCCGCTCTCGGCATCGATGTCGTAGTACTCGCCGTTCCAGAGCAACTTGTCGAAGTTGCCACGGGATTGCTCCAACCAACCGCTGAATTGCTTCTGCTCGGCTGAGGTATCAAGACCTGTCTTGAGCTGCAGAGTCTGGGCAATGGCAAGAGCAGCCTCGAGAGCCGCGATCCAGAGGGCACCGCAATAGGCACTCACCCCCTTCAGAGGCCAGTCATCGAAGGTCTGATCTGGAGCACCGCCGTTGTCGGGCAATCCATCATCGTTGACGTCGAAGGTCTTGAGGTAGCGGAGAGCCTCGACAGCCGCCGGCCAGCAGTCGGCCAAGAAACGAATGTCTTCACCGCTGGGCGCCAGCTTGAACGTGCGCCAAACCTGCAGAACAAAATCACTGCCGAGATCTTTCCAGAGGTTGCAGTCCTGATAAGCGGTGTAGTTGGTTGCATCCCAGGGAATCTCGTTGGGAGCCCCCAGATCATGGGGCGTGGCTCCCTTCACCTTGCGGTCTGCCTCCACCCGGCCTTTGCCCTGGGTGAAATACCAACCGATCGGCCGCTGCGTGGCATCCGCCGCCGGAATCGCCCGGGCAAAACTGCGCAACACGGCCTTGTCGAGCTCGGGCCAGAGCTGCAGCAACGCAAAGGATCCATAGAGACGAACATCAAGACTCTCGTACCAGGCGTAGTCGAGGCACTCCAAAACGCCGAAGCGGCCGTGGGGATCATCGGGTGAGGCCGCGCTCCAGAGACTGCCGCCACTGCAGAGGTCGTAGAGCTCATTGAACAGAGCCATCCGCAGCGGTTCCGGCAAGTTCTGGCGTTGCAGCACCGGCTGCTGCCAGGCCTCGATCTGCTGGCGCCACGTCTGCCAGTCGCGCAGCGCTTCAGCCGCAATGGCAACCGCCTGGTTGCCATCAGCACCGAAGAAGTCGGTATAGCGGCGCAGAGCTTGGCTGCCGGTTGCAAAAGCCGTCACGGGAAGATCCCAGCTAATCACCACCGGGATCTCGATGCTCTGCCCGGGAGCCAGCTGACACTGCACCGCCAGAGCCGCGCTGAGGGGATCATCGGATCCACTGCGTCGATCGTTGTTGCTCTCGGGGATGGAGCCATCGGCACTGAAGCTGTCCCACAACTCACGGCCATCGCCGCTGGGATTCCATCGGCTACAGCGCTGGACGGTCACACCCGGCTGCTCGGCCGTGGCGATGCACCACTGCCCCTCGCCTTCGGCGACGGGTTTGGAGACGTTGCCCTCCAGCACCACCCCCTTGAGGGAGCCATCCTCAACGCAACGATTGCGCTGACCGTTGGTCATGCCGATGGCCGGGGCGTAATTGTGCTCGGGGCTTCCGTCATCGCGGAAGTGAACCTCGGCCGAGGCATCGGTGTTGGTGAACCAGCCCGTGGTGTTGCGCCAACTCAACAACAACGACAAATCCAGAGGCTGGTCGGTGGGATTGCGCAGCGTCCAGACGAACACCGCGACCGGATAACTGGTGCGCTGATAGTCCCCAGGCAGGATCGGACTGAAGGCCTCACATCGCACCTCGGCGTCATAAACCCCCTCGTAGCTGGTCCAACTCAGCGGGTAACGGGCGGCGTAGGTGCCGGTGCTGCGTTCCGGCGTGCTGGCCGGATACCACTCCCAGGCCTTTAGGGGCTGGCCAGCCTCCGGACGCGACGCATCCTGATGGGGCTGAACCGCCAGGGCATGAGCCCGCTTGCCCCGACCATTCCCCTCAAACAGAGCGAACTGGCAGTCGGGTAATACACCGAACCAGTGCTCACCACCATCGAGGTGCCAGAGGTTGATGTTGCCGTCGGGGGCACGACCGAAGCAGCCCGCCCCGAAGCCCCCAAGCGGCATGCCGTGGTTGGGCCCGTCATCGAGGTTGCTGGCGTAGCGAACTGTGTAGGGCTTATCCCAGCCCAGGCCGAAGGGATGGCTCCAGCAGGCCTCCGGTGGTTGCCAATTGGAGGTTTTGGCGCCGCGGCCCAGCAGGGAGTTCAGAGCGGACCAACCGAACGAAGCCATGCAGGGGCCGAGAGTCGCCCCAGATTGCCAGGTTTACCGCGATCAGCCAGCGGTTCAGATCAGCCCGTGGACAAGGGTGATGGATTGTCCTCGGCGTCGAGCAGGGCATCCAGCGTGACCGCCGTGCGAACCAAGGATTGGTAACGCTGGAGGCTGCGCCGGTTCTGATCCAGCCAACGACCGGGGGCCGCCCCCTCAAGGTCGGGCTGATCAGGATCGAGCAAGGGGAGATCGTCCTCCCGCGCAATCAGGGCGATCACAAGTTCATGCAAACGCTGACGGCGATCGTGGGATGGGGTCATGCCACCTCCATCAAGTCGTGCAGGCGCTGTTGCGCTTCAACGGGCAGGGGCACAGGATCGGCGATGTAGCTCCGAGCTTGGGCAATCCGAGCCTGAATCGGTGCCTCCGCCACGAACCAACTGCTGAGCCCAAGTTCGTCATAAATCCGCTTCACCGCCGCAAGGGGTTGGCTGACCAGCGTGTCGTAGGGCAGCTCAATCAACTGACCCTGAGGGATCCGATGCCGAGACGCCTCAAAGGCCTGGAGCAGCTGGCGATGGGCCGCCACCGTTTCCTCCACCTGGGTCACGGCATCGGGCACGGGCTGGAGCCCCACCAAGCCACCCAATCGCTGCTTCACCTGAACCAGCGAACGGATCGAAGCCTGCGGATCACGAGACAGCACCACGAACCGCGCCTTGGGGAAATGCCGCAGCACCAGCTCCACCCGGGCGGAATGAGCACTGTTCTTGATCAGCAGACCAGTCTTGCCCGGGCCGTCGTGGAGCCAGGTGAGCTTGGTGAAGAGCAGCCACTCTCGCTCAAACGCACGGGACAACCCCAGAACGTTGCGACGGAAAAACCATGTGTAGGCCTGTGGGAAAGCCATCCCCGCCATGTTGGTGTCCATGGTGAGTCGTGCCAGACCAACCTCATCTTCCTGGGGATCGTCCGGTCCCCAGGGCACCGCATCGATCGGCCGCTGCCGCGTCATGAACGCTTTGAGTACCGAACGAATCCAGGGTTTGAGCAGCAACGCCACCTGCGGCGCCATGGTCAGCGAATTGCGTGCCGTCGCCAGCGTGGGATCAGAGGCCAGCAACTGATGCAGATACGTCGTGCCACTGCGCCAGTGACCAATCACCACAATCGGATCATCCGGGAGCTCAGCCTTGTGCAAACGATGTGCAAAAAGCCATGACTGCACCCAAGCCAGGGGCTCAACCATCAGCCCACTGATCCCCATCACCAAGCTCACCCTCCAGCAGGAGAGTGCCGGGCGACGAAGCTGCAAGCCTCGAAGCAGCACCGCAGGGCGGACGAAGCCTCCAGCAACCAAGCGATCCCACAGCAAGTCTCCCCGTGCCATAGCCCCACAAACCCTGACACCAGAATGACGGGATGATCGATGTGATCGGTACCGACGCGGGGGCTCCAGCCTCGCTGCCCGCTCCACAGCAGAAGCTGCTGCGGACTGCCGCGCTGATTGCTGCGCCACAACGGTTGCAAGCCGCTGTAAGGGAGTGGCTGGGGGACGACCTGCAGGAACTGATCAGCAGCGACGACCCGCGGGCTCTCGTGGGCAGCCTGCAATCAAGACCGGCGGCACAATCTGTGGTGGTGCTCGCCAGCGGTGATCCGCTCTGGTTCGGCCTAGGGCGCATCCTTTGCGACCGCATCGGTGCGGAGCGGCTTCGGTTTCATCCCGCCCCCACATCGCTGCAACTGGCCTTCGCCCGCATCGGTCGCCCCTGGCAGGACGCCGACTGGGTCAGCCTGCATGGACGGGACCCCGAGATCCTGGCCAGCGCCTTGCAAAAACGACCGGCGGCCGTGGCGGTATTGACGGACCCCAACCAGGGTGGCGCTAGCACCGTGCAGCGGATGTTGCGCAGCAGCGGCCTTGAAGCCAGCACAGACCTGTGGCTCTGCGAAAACCTCGGGCACGCCGATGAGCGGGTGCAGCAGATCGCCCCAGGCACGGCCCTGCCGGAGGATCTGCATCCGCTGCTGATTGCACTGCTAATCGCACGGGAACCCGCCGTGCCGGATCTGCATGAGCTGCCGTTGTTCGGGCTCGATGACGGGCTCTACCTGCAGCACAGCGATCACCCCGGACTGATGACCAAGCGGGAGGTGCGCGTCCAACTGCTGGCCGAACTCGCCTTGCCTGAGCACGGCGTGCTCTGGGATCTGGGGGCGGGCACCGGCAGCGTCGGATTGGAAGCTCTGCGTCTGCGTCCACAGCTGCAACTGCTGGCAGTGGAACGGCGCGCCGGTGGCGCTCAACTGATCCAGCGCAATGCGCAACGGCTCGGCGTCAGCCCCGCAGTAGTGCTGGAAGCAGACGCCATCCAGGTCATGAATGGCGCCCTTCCCAAGGAGCTCAGCCATCCAGATCGTGTTCTGCTCGGAGGCGGAGGGGCGCAACGGGAGCGCTTGCTGCAGCTGGTTGTGGAGCGTCTGCGGTCTGGAGGCGTTGTCGTGATTCCCCTGGCCAGCCTGGAGGGGTTAGCCAGCGTTCGGCCCCTGCTCGAGAACGCCGGGTTAGCGGTGCGCGTGCAACAGCTGCAGGCCTGGCGAGGACAACCACTAGGGGACGGCACACGCCTGGCTCCGATGAACCCAACCTTGATCGTGACTGGAACGAAGCGGAGCTGAAACAGCCTCAGTCCGAAGACATAACGGCTCAATCTGAACCGGATCTCCGATGTCAATCCCAAGGCGTTGAGCCTCCCCCGCACCGATTTCGATCACCGCATCGACAAAATCGGCTCGTCCGTTGCCATCCGCATCAGCGGCGTAGGAGCGACAAGGCAACGCAGCACAGGTTGGAACAGCCCGGACCAGATCGAGCACGCGTCCATCTCGCACAAAGATCATGTCCAGAGGAGCGAGGGTGTTGAACATCCAGAACCGCTGCGGTTGAGGCGTGGAGAAGGGGAACCACATGCCCCGCAAAGGCGGCAGGGCCGGCCGTTGCACCAACCCCAGCCGCTGCTGCTCCGAACTGCGGGCCACCTCGAGATCGATGCAGCGCTGGTTCTCCACACACCAGCGGGCGGCAATCGGCAGCCACTGTGGGGGCGGCTCAGAGGGCAGAGCATCCATGACCGCTCAAGCCTCCGGCAACACCTGGCCAAGGCAGTAGCCCCGGCCGCGCACGGTGTGCAGCAGACGGCGCTCACCGCCGGCCTCCAGCTTCTGGCGCAGATAACGCACGTACACCTCAACGACATTGCTACTGGACCGCTCCCCTTGCCAGACCTCCCGGAGCAACGCGTCGCGACTCAACACCTGGCCCCGCCGCCGCAACAGCACCTGCAGAAGCATGAATTCACGGGCCGTCAACGCCACCACACGCCCTCCCCGGCGCACCGTTCGGCTGGTGGGATCAACGCTGAGATCATCGAGCTGAAGCAGCGCCGGGCGCTGACCCGACCGCTGCTGAATCGTGCGGTGCAAGCGCAGACGCAACAACAGATCGCTGGGCCCGATCTCCGACAGCCAGAAATCGTCGGCGCCGGTTCCAAGGCAGGCGGCGCGTGCTTCAACGCTGTCGCGTTCCAGGTCCAGCAGGATCGGCATGGCCCCGAAACGGTTGCGCAGATCCTGAATCAAAGCGGCCTGATCGGCCGCCAGCACGGCAGCCACAGGGGATTCACCCGGTTCAGGGGCATGGGCCGAAGGCCCGGCACTGAGCCAGTCGAGGGTGGCGTAGCCGGATGCAGCCAGACGGGGCGCCAGGGATATCGCCGACGGGCCTGCCAACAGCAACAGGGGATCAGCGTTCATTCCCGCTCAGGTTTAGCGATGTGGGGCAGACCCCAACCCAGTTTGTTGCGCAGCACCTGGAAGAACTCATGGTCGGCGAGGCGCACAAAGCGCACGGGATTGTCGCTACGACGAATTAACACCCGATCTTCGGGCCAGACATAGCAACCAGCACTGCCGTCCACCACCATCATCAGGCGCTCCGGCGTGGCCGGAAACACCGTGACAGGTTCGCGGTCACTGAAGACCAGAGCGCGGGACGCCAGGGAATGGGGCGCGATCGGGGTGAGTTGCAGCACCGGACAATCGGGCGTGATCACCGGCCCACCGGAGCTGAGGGCATAGGCCGTGGATCCCGTCGGCGTGGAGAGGATCACACCATCGGCAGCAATGTCCACCGGGGCATGACGACCAATGGCGATCTCGAAATGACACATGCTTGTAAGCGGCTCACGATGCAGCGCCATTTCGTTGAGGGACAGCGCCTCCCAGCGGCGCTGATCACCCCGCATCACACTCACCACGAGGTTGCTGCGTTCTTCAATCGTCCATTGCTGGGTGAGCACCACTTCGAGGGCCCGGTCGAGATCGTCGAGATAGGCCTCCGCCAGAAATCCCAGATGACCTGTATTGATCGTGAGAATCGGGATCCCGACAGGGGCGGTCTGACGCGCTGCGGAGAGAACCGTGCCGTCACCACCGAGCACGATGGCCAACACCATCGATTGGTCGAAACCCTGAGGCACGCAGGCGCCGTAGCCCCTCAGACGTAGATGCTGATCGGGATTGGCAAAGCCAACCATGCCCCCAGAGCTGCTGGCGCGCTCCACGGCATGGCCGGCTGCCTCCAGGCGCTGCTGAATGGTGTCCGCCGTCTGCACCGCCAGCGGCTTGCCGTCATTGACGATCAGTCCGATCCGGGGCACTGATCGCAGCCTGTAAAGAACAGGTTCAGCTTATGGGACTTGGCATGCGCCCATCCGTCCGTGATCTGGATCGAAACGCTGCGCAAATTTCTTTTTCTCCCTAGACCAAAAAAAACGTATTGACGTCCATGAAAGCCTTCAAAACGCTTGGACAGGTCCTCGCCCTGAGTGCACTGGCTCTTGGGACCGCAACTGGATCTGTCGAAGCCCGAGGGCATTCAACCTTGAAAGGGCAGATCTCTTTGAAGGGTCAGCCCGTGAGCGACTCATCCATCACCCTCTGGCAAACCCAAGCCGGGCAATCCCCCAAACAACTGAGCACCCATCGCTCGAACAAAAGCGGTGCGTTCAGTGTCAACGTTCGAGCAACGCAAGGGGTCGTCCACTATCTCGTGGCCCAGGGGGGCGACATCGGCGGATCCAGCGCCGACCAACTCACCATGCTCACGGTGCTCGGCGGAGATGAGCATCAGCAGGTGGCCATCAACGAGCTCACTACCGTTGGTTCGGTTTGGCCCAATGCTCAGCTGCTTGAAGGCACAGCTTTGGAAGGGAGCCAAAGCGCCTTAGCGATCGGATCGAGCCAAGTGGAAAACCTGGTGGACCAGAGCACAGGACGCTTTGGCGCGACGTTGCTGAAGAGCACCAACCTGCTGAATTCTGAGACTGCAGCTCGGATGAATGTGCTCTCAGATCTGATTGCTCTGTGCGGGCAACCGACGCAATCTCGAGCATGCGATCAGCTGCTAACACTGACAAATTCAGAGAACACATTATCGGCGATGACATCCATCGCCCAACAACCCTGGAAGAACGCCGGAGCGCTCTATCAGCTGTTCCAAAGCTCTTACCCGGTCAACAAAGCGACACAGCTGCGCACAACTGCAACCGCTCCCTATTTGCTGTTTCAACCCAAAAGCTTTTCCCTCTCCCTGGTTTTTAACGGTGGCGGTGCTTTAGGGCTCGGGAAGTTGATGTTTGATGGCAAAGGAAGCATGTGGAGTGGAACCAACTGGATGCCGGGATCTCAATCCGGCGTGGTGAACAACATCGGCGGAGGTGTGACCCACTTCGGCCCCGGTGGCACACCCCTCTCGCCAGCGATTAGCGGTTACAACGGCCAAGGCATCAACGGTGTGGGCTGGGGGACTGGCGTCTCAGAAAAATATGCCTGGGTTGGTGCGTTCAACAACATGGTTGGGGTGTTCGACCTCAAAGACGGCAAAGCCCTCGGGCCAGCCACCATTGATGGGGAAGTGGGTCAACTTCAGGGCGTCGCCACAGCCGCCAACGGAGATGTATGGATTGCCGACAACACCGCAAACCACATGATTCATTTCCCAGGTGGCGATTACACCCAAGGGGAACGAATCACAATTGATGGCCTCCAAGCACCCTTCGGTGTTGCCGTTGACGCGCAAAACAGAGTGTGGGTGAGCAGCAGTTACAACAACAAACTCACCGTGTTTCCAGGGGACACTCCTGATCAGGCCAAAACGATCGAAGTGAACCTTGGGGCACGTGGTGTTGCCGTTGACTCAACAGGGCACGTGTGGATTGCCCAGCAATCCAATTCTCCTCAAGGAGCACTACCTCCAGGCGCGAAAATGCCGCCCAACATCCCGGCCAATGCACCACAACCCAAGACCATCATGGAGGAATTTGAGGCCGGTGCTGAATACCTTTTGACCAACCCCAACATCACGCAAACTGGCATGGTTGGGTTGATTTCACCCGACATGAAAGTTCTCAAGCAGGACATCGCCAAAGGCACCGCTTATATCCCATGGGGTGTGACAATCGACGGCAATGACAATGTCTGGGTCGGCAATTTATATGGTCAAAGCTTGACTCACATCTGCGGCGTCAATCCCGCCACATGCCCCGCAGGAAAAACCACCGGGGATGTGATTCACAACTACCAAAGCGGCGTTATTCAAATGACCACCGATGTGATCGTTGATGACGCTGGAAATCTCTGGAGCGCCAACAACTGGTTCGATGGTGAAGTCGTGATCAACCCCACCTACAGGGGTCGCACCTCCACATTTGGAGGGGGGCAGGGATTCGTTGTGACCTATGGCGTTGCCGGACCGGTTCAGAACCCCCTCATGGGTCCTGTGCGCAAGCCACGCTGATGGCTTCGTTGGCCTCAATCGTCAGATTTCTTCCGTTCCAAACCCCGATGCGTCTCAACCGCCTGCTTGGCCTCGCCACTGCCTGTTTACTTGCTCCGCTTGCACTGCCATCTACCGCAGAAGAAGCCGCAGACAAGGACAACGACACCCGCGTGTATGTGGAGGCCTACGGGTTCTTCCCCCTGGAAACCCACTCCAAAACCACACTGGACAACAACAGCACCAAAGAAACGCTGGATCTCAGCGATGTGTTGGACATGCTCACCGGTGTGTTCAGCGGCAAGGTGGCTGTTGAGAAAGGGCGGTTTGGCCTGCAAGCAGGACTGGACCATCTCAGCTTCAGCACATCCGAGACGGTCTCGTCCTGGAACAGCTCGAACCCCATTCAGAACGAACGCCACCCGCTCCTGCCGGAGCGGAGGGTCAACTCCAAGGGAACGATTAAGTCGGTCACCGACACCGAGCAAACCATTTTTGATCTAGCCCTGCGCTACCGCGCCGGTGAGATTCAAAAGCCAAAGATGACGCCAGGTTCGGTCAGCTTCATTGGCTTTGCAGGGATGCGATTGATCGACGCCTCATTGGACATGGACGTGTCGTTCAAAGACGACGTCACCGTCGAGGGAATCCTTCCCTCAAGGCAGCTTCAACGCGACATTGCCGATGCAGCCAGTGAGACGTGGCACAACACCTGGGTGCAGCCCCTCGTTGGCATGAACACCACCCTTGCTCTGGGTGAAGACTGGCAAGCCTTCCTGGCCATGGATGCCGGTGGTTTTGGGCTCAACGGAAAACAGGATCTGTCAGGAACCATCGAGGCGGGTGTGGCCTACGCCCTGGGCAATTCCGCCCAGATTTCCCTGGCCTATCGCTACTTCGGGATCGACTACTCAGCCCACAACGGACGCGACGCCTACTCCTCCACACAAAACGGGGTTTCAATGGGATTCCGCTGGTTGTTTGACTGAGCTTTTATCCAGGGAGACCTGAGTGTTTATCCACTCACGGGGCTTAATGGGCTTTTGGGTTTGATGTGGCCAACCCAGCGGATCACCAAAAGAACCAGGGTGAACACAAGAAAAGGTGCATAGAAATCAGCTGGCCCTTTCTTCACATGGCTCACATACGTGAGGGCGAATTCAGCCCAAATCCAATAGGAGCCAATCACGTGCAATCGCTTCCAGTGCTTCATGCCCATCCATCGCTGGGCCGCATTCGTCGACGTCAGGGCCATCAAGGCAATCAACAGATACGCCACACCCCCAACCAGCCACTTCCCTGCGGGCTGCTCACTCAGGAATGGATCCGGAAAATCCAGAGACATCGCAAGGATCAAGGCCAGATGAATCGCGTGGGACGACGCGAAACTCAACCCGATCCAGCGCCTGTTTTGAAGCATCCACTGACTCAGGGATGACGGCCAGAGGCGTTGCACACTCGAAGCCACAAAGGCCATCGAAAAGAGAACCAGGGAGCTACGTCCCGTTGCATCGATGCCTGCCGCGACTGACGTTGACGTCCAACGAGAGACGCCGAAATGCAGCGCCAGACCCGCCACAATCGCGAGCGTCGCCAAGGCGGTCAGTCGCCAGCCAAGACGTGCCATCGACTCTCCCCTAAATCTCTTTTTTAAACACGCTGTTCAGCGTTGCCAACGGCAAGTCGAAGACAGCACCGAGGAGAGCAGGGAGCGGAGAAAAGCTTGGCTCTGTTCGAGCTTCAGAGTCAGCGCCTCTGAAAAACAGTATTTACCCCTCAGAACTGCTCGAGGAAACGCAGATCGCTGGTGTAAAGCCGGCGGATGTCATCGATGCCGTGACGCACCATGCAGAACCGCTCCACCCCCAGACCTGCAGCAAAACCGCTGTAACGCTCAGGATCCAGCCCAAGGCCTTCCAGCACAGCGGGATCGACCATGCCGCAGCCCATCACCTCAAGCCAGCGGCCTCTCCACTGCACATCCACCTCAGCTGAGGGCTCAGTGAAGGGGAAGTAGCTGGCCCGGAAGCGCACCGGCAGGTCTCCAAAAAAGGCCTTGAGGAAGGCCATCACCGTGCCGCGCAGATGGCTGAAATCCAGCCCTTCATCAATGGCCAGTACCTCCACCTGGTGGAAGACAGGCGAGTGGGTGGCATCGACGGCGTCCCGGCGATACACGCGCCCGGGAGCCACGATGCGCACCGGCGGCGGATTCTGTTCGAGATGGCGGATCTGCACCGGTGAGGTGTGGGTCCGCATCAGCAGGTCAGCCCCGAGATAGAAGGTGTCCTGCATGTCCCGGGCTGGATGATCCTCGGGGATGTTCAACGCGGTGAAGTTGTAGTGGTCCTGCTCCACCTCAGGCCCCTCAGCCACGCTGTAGCCGAGGCCCAGGAACAGATCGACGATCTCTTCTGTCGTGGTGATTAGGGGATGGCGATGCCCCATCGGCACCCCTGAAGCCGGAGCGGTGACATCCAGAATTTCCTTGGCAATCCGCTCCGCCATGGCCACCTGCGTCACGGCTTCAAGCCGCTCGCCCAACAGTGTCTGCACCTGCGTTTTCAGCACATTGGCGCGCTGACCCACCAGGGGGCGCTCCTGACCCGGCAACTTGCCCATGGCACCCAGCACACCGGAAATGCGACCTTTCTTGCCCAGCAGCCCGACCCGCAGCTGCTCAAGCGCAGCGGCATCGGCCGCCTCGGCGATCTCGGCCGCAGCCTGCTGCTCGAGGGCATCGAGTTGATCGGTGAGCTGCTGCAGGGTGACCGGTGCGCTCACAGGGACGTGTCTGACAGCTGCCGACTGTAAGCAGCCAAGCCGCTTAGGTTCACCGCAGTGCAAATACGGCCATGGCCCCGCTGCGGATCCTGATCAGCAACGACGATGGGGTCTTCGCCGACGGCATCCGAACCCTGGCCGCTACTGCGGCAGCCCGTGGCCATCAGGTGACGGTGGTCTGCCCGGATCAGGAACGGTCCGCCACCGGCCATGGCCTCACCCTGCAGACGCCCATCCGTGCCGAGCGAGCCGACGAACTGTTTGCTCCAGGAGTCACCGCCTGGGCCTGTAGCGGCACCCCTGCCGACTGCATGAAGCTTGCCCTGTTCGAATTGGTGAAGGAGAAGCCGGACCTGGTGCTCTCCGGCATCAATCACGGCCCCAACCTTGGAACAGACGTGTTCTGTTCCGGCACCGTTGCAGCAGCCATGGAGGGCACCCTGGAAGGCATTCGTTCGCTTGCGGTCAGCAGCGCCTGCTTCCAATGGCGTCAATTCCAAGCCGCCGCCGACCTGGCCATGGAAGTGAGTGAACAGGCCATCGAAGACCAGTGGCCCGAAAACCTTCTGCTCAACCTCAACATCCCCCCCTGCTCCAGGGAGGAGATGAATGCACTGCGCTGGACCCGTCTCTCAATCCGGCGTTACGACGAGCAATTCAGCCGCCGGGAAGACCCCCGTGGCCGCGCCTACTACTGGCTGGCCGGGGAAGCGGTGCAGGATTTGGAATCGGCCGGTGAAGGCCCCCGGGATTGGCCCAGCGATGTGGCCCAGATCCATACCAATTCCCCTTCCCTCACGCCGATCCAACCCGACCTGTTCTGGCGGGGGCCACTCAACGGCCTCCCAAATCTCAAGCTCAACGATCAGCTGGTGCGCTAGATCGACTTTCCAACAGTTGCTGACAGGGAGTCAGAAACTGTTTAGCGCCTGGAGGACAACAGAAAACGTCCCAAAGAATCAAGCCAGACAGACGATTACAACCAACAGCGTTCTGCACAAACGAAAGGGGATCGATGAGAGGCATCGACGCACAACACAACTGAACTGGGAAAGAGTTGACTGAGCAGACAAGCCGCAGTGCGTGCAGAACTCAAAGGCCTTTCACAAGGACTTAAGCCAGATGTTTTGCCATGACTTTTGACTTCTCATGGGTGCAAACCGATCAAGTGGCTTGCACCCAGGATTGGCTGAAAAGGTCAGGTCAAAGACCAAGGAACATTGCAGGGATTCGGTCGAGTGCGTGAATGCCAAGCATTTGTGACACTACATTCACGAGCATTCCAGCGAGGTGAGCACCACCCACGAGAGCCAAACCACGCCACAGCTTTTCATAATTTGCGGGTGGCTTGCCTCCCAGCCACGCAGCAGACATTTGTACATATTCTGGCGCCGGCGGCACATGAATAGCAATGGATACTCCGCCAGCAAGATTGCTACGGAGCAAGCTATCGCTCCCTTTCGATCGATCACTGCTTGCAAAACCTTGCTCAAGAGCCGCAATTCGAACAAAGTTTTGCATCGACATTCCACTTGCAGAAGTGAACGATCGAACATAAGGAATCACATGATCCCCAAAGACTTCTGTGTATTCAGCAGAATCAATAATGGAGTCAATCAGCCCATCGAACCCATGCTCAGCTTGGATTGCAGCTGAACTAATAATTTCTTGCTGATTAAGAGGTGGTCGGCCAAGCAAATGCTTGAAATTCAACTCAATCCCTCTGTACGCAGAAACCTTTAAGAAATAACGGGATTTATACAACTCACTCTTGGCGAGATGACGAACAAACTCTCGAGCACAAAGACGTCCGTCGGCGAATTCTGCTTCAAGCGAATCACAACGCTCATAGGCCATGACATGTGCATTACCCAGAACCTGCCGGTATGCGGCATCAATACACTCGCGCAGAGCCTCTCCATCTGACGGAGAAAAACGATCAAACGTCACCCGATGCGGACACTCAACATGGTCCCTTGGGCCGATACCAATACGCATCTGTGCACACGATTGCCTCAGATATTCGGCATTCGTCAGAGCGGCTGGGCTCATCCCCCTGCGGGCCTGAGACGACGCAAAACCAACGTCCATTGACTTGGACTCAGCGCCGAACCTGTACTTGGGTGAGAGGGAAGCGTTCATTTAAAGCAGAATTACTGAAAGCCTTTGCCAAGCAATTGCGAGCACGAAAGACCGTTGACGGCGCAACTCCAACGGGAGCGCATTGAGAACTTAGTTGTGAAACAACAATTTCCTCTGAACGCGAAAAAAAATTAAATTAAAGAATAATTAGTTATCTTTAGTTTCCTAAAGCCTTGCAGCATCACTGAGAAGCGACTGCTTTGAAGATCCAAACAGTCCTGGACGCAGGCCAATTCAGCCTTCAACAGTTCAGCGAGATTTGCGCATCAAGACGTCAAGCGAAGAGCTTTGGCTTGCAACCAAACCCAATCATCGAGGCTCGACCTGATGCCTCTCTCCCCAGATCAGAACCACGAAAAAGCCTTAAGGCATTCATTCACTGATGGAGAGGCAACCGGAGCCAAAGGGATCCATTCATTGCGTGCGATAAACCCGTTGCAGCAGCCACAGGGAGAACAACACACCGATCAGATGGGCGAACAGCACCTGGGTGTTGCTGAGCACGGACAGCATTTCCAATGACGTAATCGCCAGGTTGTCGGCCATGCCGCGGCCGCCGATGGCAATACCGGGGGTCTGCATCGAAGCCTGCACGAACAGACTGCCGGCGAGGGCCTGATAGCCGATCGTGGCGAAGGTGAGGCCCAGCAGATCCGCCAGCAACCCCCGCTTGATCAGCCGTGCCACCTCCCCCCGACTGGGTCGGGCAGCACTGTCGATGGCCCGACCGGCACGAACGATCAGCCAGCCCTGCCAGAGGCTGAACAGCAGCACGAGGAAGGCCAGGGAGGTGAGCGACAGGCCAGGCCCTAGCCCGACAGCACGTTCGGAATTGCGGGCCAGGCTGCCGCCAATGTTGTTGAACAGGAGAACACCCACCACAACGATGCCGAGAACCACCTGAATCCAGAAACGGATCCATCCCATCCGACGCACGCCGAAGGACAACTTCTGGAAATCGAGGCGGTCGGCCATGCCCTGATGCTCGGTCGTTCAAACTTGCCACCAAAGCACACCTTCTGCACCTCCTTGATTCCGCTCTGCTCTCCAGAGGAGGCCCGTCGGCCAACAGCCCTCGCCCTGGGGAGTTTTGATGGCCTGCACGCGGGCCATCGTCGTGTGATCGATGAGGCCATCCAGGGCATCCCAGAGGAGACCGTTCCCTCGGTGGTGAGCTTCTGGCCCCATCCCCGTGAGGTGCTGTTCGGCGAAGCACGCCTGAGGCTGGATCTACCGAGCGAAAAACTCGCCCTGCTTGAACCCCTTGGCATCCAGCAGCTCGTGCTGGTGCCCTTCACCCGGGAGCTCGCTCAGCTGAGTGCGGAAGAGTTCGTCAAAACCGTTCTATTGAGCACCCTTCAGGCCAGGCGCATTGCGGTGGGCACCAACTTCCGCTTCGGCCATCAGCGGCGGGGTGACGCCGAGATGCTGGAACGGCTCGCCGCTCGCGGGGGCGTTGAGGTGAAGGTCGTGCCCATCGTTGAAGACCGTGAGGGCCGGATGAGCAGCAGCAGAATCCGCGCAGCCCTCGAGCAGGGAGATCTAGATGCAGCCAAAGGCTTGCTTGGCAGGGCCTACCGCTTTCAGGGCCGGGTGGTGCGGGGCCGAGGCCTGGGGCGAGAACTGGGCTGGCCCACCGCCAATCTCCAGGTGGATGGCCGCAAAGCACTTCCAGGGCTCGGTGTCTACGCCGCCTGGGCCCAACTGGATGGGGCAGGCGATCGCCTGCCAGCCGTGATGAACCTCGGCCCCCAACCCACGATCGATCCCACATCTCCCTCTGCCGTGGAGGTGCACCTGCTGGATCAGAGCCTGGAGCTGGAGGGGCGGCACCTGGGCGTCGAGCCGGTGCAGCGCCTACGCGGCCAGAGAAAGTTCAATGGACTCGAGGAGCTCAGCAGCCAGATCGGCCGCGACGCAGCCCAAGCCCGCGAGATCCTTCAGACAGGCTCTCAGGCCACGGTCGGATAGGCATTCACCAGACCCCAGACGATGAACACGCCGATGCCACCGAGAAGAACGATTCCCCAGACCAGAACGTGCATGGTGCTTTCAGAACCACCGTTCTCCATGACCGACGCAGAAACCGTTGCCCACAGGGTGCCATGAATCCGACCCCTAGCGAGACATCCCTGGATACACGAGTGGCACGCCTGATCGATGCCAACCTCGACCGTGCCCGGGAAGGCTTAAGGGTTGTCGAGGACTGGTGCCGCTTCGGCCTGGAGCAGCAGGATCTGGTGGTGCGCCTCAAGGACTGGCGACAACGGCTGGGACGGCTCCATCACGACAGCTACAAGCAAGCCCGCTCCACCAGCACCGACACCGGTGCTGGTCTGGAGCATCCAGCCCAACTCGACCGCCACAGCCCCGATCACGTGGTGGCGGCCAACTGCGCCCGGGTGCAGGAAGCGCTGCGTGTACTGGAGGAGTACGGACGCAACATCGACCCTGCCCTGGCCGCTGAAGCCGCTGTGATCCGCTACGGCCTTTACGACCTGGAGGTGGTCTGCCTCAACGCCACCCTGCGGGCCAGGCGACGCACCAAGCTTCAGGAATGTCGCCTCTGCCTGATCACAACCCCCTGCGATGACCTGAGCGATCGGGTGCAGGCCGCCCTGCAGAACGGGGTGAGCATGGTGCAGTACCGCTGCAAAGCGGGGAACGATCGCGAACGTCTGCAAGAGGCCCAGCAGCTCCGGCAGCTCTGCACCCGATTCGGGGCGCTGCTGATCATCAATGACCGTGTTGATCTGGCCCTGGCGGTCGATGCAGATGGGGTGCACCTGGGCCAGGAGGACATGCCCAGCGAGGTGGCACGCGCTCTGCTGGGTTCCGCGCGTCTTCTGGGCCGCAGCACCCACAGCATCGATCAGGTTCATCAAGCTCAGCAGGAGCCGATCGACTACCTCGGCTTCGGCCCCATCCACTCCACGGCCGTCAAACCCGAGCGATCTCCTGTTGGCCTGGAGTCGGTGCGTGATGCCACGGCGACCAGCCAACGCCCCGTCTTCGCCATTGGTGGGATCACCCCTACCAACCTTCCGGCTTTGATTGCGGCTGGAGGCCAGCGCGTGGCGGTGATCGGCGCAATCATGCATGCAGATGACACCGGGCAGGCCTGTCGGCAACTGCTCCAGCACCTGGACCATGCCAAGTACTGAGCTATGTCTCTCACCCTGAAAGTCAACGGCGAAACCCGCGTTCTGGATCCAGCGCCGGCACCCGCAACCCTGGCAGCCGTTGTTGCACAGCTCGCCAACAACCCCCAGCTGGTGGTCGCCGAGCACAACGGCGTCATCGCTTCCCGCAGCCGTTGGGACAGCATCCTGGTGAAGGATGACGACACCCTTGAGATCGTCACCATCGTGGGTGGTGGTTCCTAGAGTCGCCTCACTGATGCTGTGGGCGCTGCTGTGGCCACCCCCCGACTGTTGACACGACCCCGACGACTGCTCGCATCACTGCTGCTGCCTGTTGTGCTTGTGGGGCTCTGTCTGTTCCAGGCACAACCAGCTGATGCTGCCCGCGGTGGACGCATGGGAGGGGGTAGTTTCCGCGCTCCTTCGATGCCCCGATCCAGCGGCGGTAGTTACGGCGGTGGATACCGCGGAGGTGGTTACCGCGGCGGGGGGATGGGCTTCCCCTTCATCATTCCGATCTTTGGCTTCGGTGGGGGTGGTCTATTTGGGCTGCTGATCCTGATGGCCATCGCGGGTGTGCTGGTGAACGCCGTCCGGGGCGGCGGCGGTGCTCCCGCCATCGGTGGTGCGGCAGCAGCTCCAGCCATGCCGCGCAACGTGAACATGATTCAGGTGCAAGTGGGGCTGCTGGCCAGTGCCAAATCCCTTCAGGACGATCTGCGCTCTTTGGCTGCCTCCTCCGACACCAGCAGTTCAGCCGGCCTCCAAAGGCTGCTTCAGGAAACAACCCTGGCCCTGCTACGCCAACCGGACCTCTGGGTCTACGCCAATGCAGAGAGTGGAAGTGTTCCGTTCAGCTCCGCTGAATCGACCTTCAATCGCCTCTCCATGAACGAGCGCAGCAAACTGGACGCTGAGCTCACCAGCAATGTCGGTGGTCAGCGGATGAGCGACACCAGCAGCAGCGCTGGCGAGGCAGATGCCACCAACGAATTCATCGTCGTGACGCTTCTCGTCGCGTCAACGGCAACGGCCAAGCTCGGTGGAGCTGACACCGGTGAAGATCTGCGCCAGACCCTGCGCATCCTCGGTTCCACGGCTTCTACTGAACTCATGGCCCTCGAAGTGATCTGGCAACCGGAGGGGCGCGGTGATGTGCTCAGCGCCAACGACCTCGTCACCGCCTACCCCAACCTGCAGCACCTCTGAAGAACTAAAGATTTTCTTCGCCGATTTTCTGGGTTTCTGGGTATTCCTTCTCAGGAATCAGTCTTAATTTGCTGATAACCAAATTTGGACTTCCGGCGTTGGCCCCCGACCCCCGCTCCATGGAATGGCAACAAGATGGCGAGCTGGCTCGGGCTGATCTGGATGCTCTTGTAAATGCACTGCTGCGCGTGGAGTGCGACCGCAACTCTGCCGAGCTCCAGCGACTGGGCCAGATTGATCCACCTGTTGCTGCTGCCGCCTAAATAATTAGCCCAATTCAGCGGGCTCGAATCCTCTGAGGATCCGCAATGCAGCCATCGCGGCACCGTAGCCATTGTCGATATTCACCACCGTCAACCCGGGGGCACAGCTGGCGAGCATCCCTTCCAAAGCGGTCCTCCCCCCTGAGCTGATCCCATAACCAACCGAGACCGGGACGCCAATCACCGGTTGGGAGACAAGACCGGCCAGTACCGTCGGGAGAGCACCCTCCATTCCCGCGCAGGCGATCAGGATCCGAGCCGTTGCCAAACGGGGAAGTTGATCGAGAAGGCGATGCAATCCGGCAACGCCAACATCCATCACAGGGTCAACGCCAATGCCATGGCAACGCAGGGCAAGAGCGGCTTCAGCCACCACAGTGCGATCACTGCTGCCTCCACTCAGCACCACCACCTCAGCAGGAGGCGGTGGTGCAGGAGGCAAAGCGCCCAAGGTCAGGCAGCGGGCATCAGGGTGCAGCTCAACCTCCGGCAACATCTCGAACACCCGTGCCGCCTTCTTGGCATCCACCCGGGTCACGAGCCCCAACTCTCCTGCTGTGGCGAAGGTCTCGAGGATGGCGATGATCTGATCGGCCGTTTTGTGTTCCCCCCAGATGGCCTCAACCATGCCCAACCGCTGGCGGCGCCGCAGATCAAGACGAGCATCAGGGGTGTTCACTGCGGCAACAGTTCTCCCTCAAACACAAGGGGAAAGGGATTGCCCTGGTTCTGTCCCGTTTGCTCACAGGCCAGCATCTCGAAGCGCGCCTGAACCCTCTCCACCTCCGCAGGAGGAATGGATTTCCAAGCCTCACGACTGCTCCAACGAATCAGCAGCGTCCCCTCCTCAGTTGCCGGATCCCAGAAGAGATCACGACCCAAAAATCCCGACTGGTGCTTCAGCCAAGGCTCCCAGCTGCCGCGTTCCGCAACCATCCAATCCTCTCGACTCTCCTGGGGCACCTTCAGCCGCAGGTGCTCAATCACGGCCACCTTGTCACCAACTTGAAGGTCGGCCCATGCCTGATCCCGTGCCTCCGAAATCCCTCCCAACAACAGAACCAGTGCCAAACAAGGTCCGATGACCCTAAGCAAAACAAGCCTGAGTCGATGCACGATTCAGCTCCTCTGCAGGAGTGCCACAGCCTGGCAACTGATGCCCTCTTCCCGTCCCTCTGGACCCAAGCCTTCGTTCGTGGTGGCCTTCACACCCACAGCGTCAGCGGCAATTCCGATGGTTGATGCCATCGTGCTGCTCATCGCCGCGATATGCGGTTTGAGCTTCGGACGCTCGGCAATCACCACTGCATCGATGTTCACCACCGACCAGCCGCGCTCCTTCACCAGCTTCACCACTTGATCCAGCAGCTTCAAGCTGTCGGCTCCTTTCCATTGGGGATCGGTCGGTGGGAAGTACTTGCCGATATCGCCAAGGGCTAGGGCCCCGAGCAACGCATCCATCACGGCATGCACCAGCACATCGGCATCACTGTGACCATCAAGACCAAGACCGTCGGGATGCTCCAGGCTCACGCCGCCGAGGATGAGGGCCCGTCCGGGCACCAGCCGATGGATGTCGTATCCGTTGCCGATGCGCAGCTCCATGCCGGGGTCTAGGGGGTCGAAAGGAATATCCATTGTTGCGGCCTGCCAGCGGGCGAACAGATCGGGCCGCCGTTCGCGAGTCCGCTGCTCCCGCTGCTCCTGACGCCATCGGGCGATGGCACCGTGGTCGCCACTGCGCAGCACGTCGGGAACCGTCATGCCGCGAAAGTCAGCGGGGCGGGTGTAATGCGGGTGTTCCAGTAGGAGTGCACTGTGGCTTTCCTCCACCAGCGAATCAGCCGTCCCCACCGTGCCGGGAAGTAGGCGAACAACACCGTTGATCACCGTCATCGCCGGCAGCTCACCGCCGGTGAGGACGAAGTCACCCATCGACACCTCCTCATCCGCCAAACCGCGAATCCGCTCGTCGAACCCCTCGTAGTGTCCGCAGAGGAAGACCAATTGATCGTGGTCGGTAGACCAACGCTGCAAATCCTGCTGCTGCAGGGGACGCCCCTGTGGTGACATCAATAGCACCCGACTGCGGGAGCTACGGGGGATTTCCTCCATCGCGGCGAACACCGGTTCCGGCTTGAGCACCATGCCGGCACCACCGCCATAGGGCTCGTCATCCACCTTGCGATGGCGATCCGTGGCGAAGTCCCGGGGATTATGCAGGTGCAACTCGGCAATTCCTGCCTTGAAGGCACGCCCGATCACCCCCAGCTCCAGCAGAGGGGCAAACGCCTGCGGCGCCAGACTCACCACATCCAGGCGATAGGGCGCCATGCCGCCTCAGGCCGCGGGTTTGGACACCCTTCGGATGTCCGTGCAGAAACTGCCCTGAACCGGTGTTCCTTGCGCATCAACAGCTGTGGTGCTGCGCAGGCGCAGGTTGACCCGCGTGAACCAGATCCTCTCCTGCACACACACCCCGTCGGCCCGGCTGAGGTTCAACTCCATGCTGCCGTCGGGCCAGAAACTCCAGCTACCAGGGGCATCACCATCCAGGATCAGCTTTCCATCAGCGGCGAAGGTAAGGGTGCTGCAGGTCCCTCCAGGGGCCTGCACCTGCAGTTGACCGAGAGCCCCCTGCTCTGCCACGCAGCGGACAGTGAGTTCACCCCGCTCGCTGCTGTGCCAGTCGTCATCACCTCCGGCAGCCAGCTCAAAACAGCTGCGAAGGCTCATCCACTCACCGTCGCAGAGATTCAGAAAGGAGGCAGGGTCTTCCGGGGGAAAGGCTTGTTCGCTCATCAGACCATCTTCTCAGCCGGGTCACCAGCTGATGGGGAGAAAGGGATAAGGGCGGTTCCAGCCATAAAGCGCAAGCCGCTGCTGTCCCTGGGCGGCAGCACCACGACGGTGAAAGCCGAAGACATCCGCAAGCACGAGGGTGTTCGCTGGGCAGGTCAAGGCAACGGGCTTGGGCAGACCCAGCTCTGCCAGGGATTCTTCACGAATGCGGAACGATCCAGAGACATCCGGCTGCCGCCGTTGTTCAGCGGCAGCGGTGGCCGTGGCCTGCTCCCAACGCAGGCGAGGCGCATCGAGGCGATGGCTGCCCGGCACGTATTCGAAGGGTCCGTCCTGGCGTTGAACCGGCCGCAGAAAAAACCAGAACTTGAGAGCACGAAAGAACGTGTCGCGATGCAGATCCTTCTGCAAATCATGCGTCCGGGTCTCCTCGCCATGCACCGTCAGGTAGATGTCCAGCTTGTGCGGATTCATGGGCAGCCCAATGATCTGGCGCGATCCCTCATGGAGCCGCTGATCGCGGGAAAAGGCAGCGGCCCGAGGCATCTGCTCGGGATCGATGTGGAGAAAACGGTTGAGGGTTCCACCATCGAAACGGTCAAAACCTCCAGGAAAGGGTTGTTTCGGGCGAAAGCCAGGCCGGGTGTTGTCTGGTGCTGGATGGGAGCGTGACGCGCAACTGACCACAGCCTCCACCTCGTCACGCAAGGCATCAAAGTCGTGTTGCGGCAGAAAGTTCTCCAGCACAACAAAGCCATCCCGCTCCAGGCTGGCCAGCTGAACTGGGCGAAGCAGGCGTCTCCAGAGGCAAAGCGTCTCCGCCAGCTGGACGCGGTGTCGATGCAGCTGCCAACGCCGGTTCAGGCCAGGGTGACCCACCCACGGATCTCGAAAGGTCTTGGTGCGGGTCAGCAACGAAAGCATGAGCGCGACATTACGCGCTCAAGGAATCGTTCATACCTTGAAGTTGAAAGGTCGATTCCTTTGCTGTGATTGAACTCTCGCCGCTGGTTTCAACCACCACCGGCTTTCTCGTGTTGTTCGTGGGGAAACGCCTGAACCGCGAATTCAAGGCGTTACGGAACTATTCGATTCCAGAGCCCGTATCGGGGGGCCTACTTGTGGCCATCCTCCTGACCCTGCTGCATGTGATGGGTGGGCCCGAACTCAGTTTCAACCTTGATTCGCGGGACTTTCTTCTGGTTTATTTCTTCACCACGGTGGGGATGAATGCCCGGTTCAGCGACCTTCTCCGAGGCGGACCGGCACTGTTCATTCTTCTGGGCATAACGATCGGCTACATGACGCTGCAGAACGTCATCGGAGTCACGATGGCGGGTTTGATGGGGCTGCATCCGGCCACGGGACTGCTCGTGGGAACGGTGTCACTAATTGGTGGACACGGCACAACAATTGCCTGGGCTCCGAGCTTTGTGGACACGTTCCAGATTGAAAGTGCCATGGAAATCGGCATTGCAGCGGCCACCTTTGGGTTGGTGCTGGCCAGTGCCAGCGGCGGACCCATCGCCCAATTCCTGATTCGTCGTTTCCAGATTCCCTGTCCGAGCTCAACGGCTGAAGATCAGAGCCAAAGAGGCCAAGCCAACGACGAACAAGATCCGTTGCCTGGAAGAAGGCAGATCGACATGACCTCCTTCCTGGCGGCCCTGTTGGCCATCAACATCTGCATCATCACCGGCACGGTGCTGAACGGTGGCATTGCCGCCCTCGGCGTGAAACTGCCGCTGTTCGTGCCCTGTTTGCTCGTGGGCATCCTGTATTCGAATCTGCTCCCAGCAGAGCGATCTGAGCGCGCTGTTTTCCATTGGCCCCGTCAATCGCCATCGCTCGATCTGATCGGTGAACTGTCCCTGGGAATCTTCCTGGCCATGTCCCTGATGAGCTTGCAGCTATGGACCTTGGTCGGTCTTGCCCTGCCCTTGCTGATGATCCTGCTGACCCAGTTCATCGTCGCTCTGGCCGTGAACCTGCTGCTCGTGTTCCGGCTCATGGGACGGACCTATGACGCAGCTGTGATCTGCGCGGGCTTTGGCGGGATCGCCCTCGGTTCCACACCAACGGCCATGGCCAACATGACGGCTGTGACGCAGCAATACGGAGCCTCGACGCGGGCCTTTCTGATCGTTCCGCTGGTGTCTGCCTTTTTTCTGGATCTGGTCAATGCATTCCTGATCCCCGGATTCATCGGCCAGCTCTAAGGAAGCGTTCAGTGGTTCCCTGTGTACCCAAGTTCAGCCAAGCGGGCAGGTTTGCTTCGCCAATCCGGCACCACCTTGACGAACAGCTCCAGATACACCGGGCCATCGATGAGCACCTGCATCTGCAGACGCGCCCCCTGACCGATCGTTTTAAGCATCGCCCCGCCTTTGCCGATCAGGATTCCCTTCTGACTCTTGCGCTCCACCAGAACCGTGGCCAGTACTGCGGTCCGCCCCGTTCCTTTGCCCTTGGCCGGCATTTCCTCAATTCGATCAATCGTGACGGCGACGCTGTGGGGCACCTCTTCTCGCGTGTGGAGAAGCACCTGCTCACGAATGAGTTCCCCCAGCAGCACCCGCTCCGGTTGATCGCAAACCATCTCAGGCGGATAGAGCTGTGGCCCCAAGGGCAACTGAGCTGCCATCGCTGCTGTGAGCTCGGCGCAACCATCTCCTGACAGGGCGCTGCAGCGATGCACCGGCCAGTTGGTCTCCTGCAGAAGGGCGTTGTAAGCCTCCTCCGCCGCGGACTGATGCCCCTCCGCCACCTTGTCCCACTTGTTGAGGGCCACCAACACCGGCAAGGACTGCTGCTGCAGCAGATTCACGATGAAGGCATCGCCCCGCCCTGGGCGCTCGCACCCCTCCAGAAGCAGCACCACCAGGTCCACCTCACCGATGGCACTGCGTGCACTCTTCACCAGTCGTTCCCCAAGCAGATGGTGGGGTTTGTGGATGCCAGGGGTGTCCACCAGAACCATCTGAGCCATCTCAGTGGTGAGGATCGCCCTCAGGCGGTTTCGCGTGGTCTGAGCCACAGGGGAGGTGATAGCCACTTTTTCCCCCACCAGCTGATTCAACAGAGTGGATTTGCCCACGTTCGGGCGACCAATCAGTGCGATAAAGCCAGAGCGATAATCCTCTGGTAGCGAAGTTGGGTGCATACCCCAAGTCTGCGCCGCCGTTGAATCGTTCAATAGCCTGAGGTGAGGATTTCGAGAGGGCCATGGCGGACCAGCAGCCCACCTTCCAGCAGGCCATGGAGATCACTGCGGCTTGGCTGCAGCAATGGGACAACGAGGAGATCAGTGATGAAGTGCTGGCCGACCGCATCGGTGAAATGGTGGCCAGCCGCGATGGCGCCCGGGGATTTTTTGTGGTGAGCCTTGCGGGAGACAGTGTTCTCATGGATCGGTTGCCCGACGCCGTTGTCGGACAACTGCGCAGCGCTGGTGATGGAGTGGTTGATCTGAGCGTCCGCAATCTGGCCATGAGCACCGCCATGGCGGTTCAGCACCGACGCTCGGGGGATACAGCTCAGCAGGCCGGTTCTGAGCGGGTCACCAGCCGCTGCATCGAACTGCTCAGGCTGCTGGAACCGGCAGACGTGAAAGAGCGCCTGGAGCAACTGCTGGCCGCAGCCCTCGACAACCGCGGCGAGGATGTCCCCTTCCTGAAGAAGTGGGGATATGACGCTGAGCAGAAGCAAGCCATCGGAGACAGCGTTTATGCCGTGGCAGAGGGCTGAGCCACAAAAAAGCCCCGGACAAGCCGGGGCGAAGAAGACATTCGGTCAAAACCTCAGTCGCGACGACCACCGCCGTTGAGCACGATGATCAGGCGCAAGATGAAGATGAACAGGTTGATGTAGGTGAGGTACATGCTCAGGGCACCTGCCAGGTATTGGTCATCCCGGTAGGAGCGGGGCATCGTGTAGAAGTCGACGAAAGCAGCGCCAACGAACAGCACGGTGCCAAAGCCTGCGATCATCAACTCAAAGCTGGTGCCATGGAAGATGGTGGGGGCAAAGATCCCGCCAATGAACTGGACGACCATCGCCAGAATCAGGCCGATCAAGCCGAGGCCAACCACGCCGGAGAGGGCCTGACCAACGGAATCGCTCATGCGACGGCCAACGATCGACGCAATCACAAAGGTGATGCCGGTGGCCAGGGCAGCGGTGCCAACCGCACCGATACCGGCGACGGCTCCAGCGAAGGCCACGAGACCGCTCAGGGTGAATCCGGTGATCAGGCTGTAGATCGACAACAGCGGCAAGGCTGTCGCGTTGTTCCCCTTCATCGCGACGTTCTGCGCGACGAAGAACAGAACCAGGTTGCCGATCACTGCCACCCAGAACAGGGGCATGAACAGCGGGGTGGCCATCATCGAAAGACCACCGATCACCCCGATAGAGGTGAGCACCATGCCGCCACCGACGTAGGGCAGCGCTTTATTGACAACGTTGGGCCCGACAAGGGCGCTGGATTGCGCCTGGCGGATCGCCTCCTGGAAATTGCTGCTTGCTGGCATGTCGACCAGGTCACCAAAGACTCCACACATCCTGCCAGCGATGACAAGGGATTGGAGTGTGGATGTCCCTATCGACGCTGAGGCTTGGCTGTTTTGCGTTCGTCCCGTCGGGCATAGGCCTCGACCACCCGCTGGACAAGGGGGTGACGCACCACATCGGCCGAGGTGAGACGACAGACAGACACGCCTTCCACACCATCCAAAACGTCGGAGGCCTCCACCAAACCGCTCTGCACGGTGGCTGGAAGATCCACTTGTGTGATGTCGCCCGTCACCACCATCCGAGAACGCTCTCCGAGACGGGTGAGCACCATGCGCATCTGGGCAGGCGTTGTGTTCTGAGCTTCATCAAGGATCACAAAGGCATCGCTGAGGGTGCGGCCCCGCATGTAGGCCAGCGGAGCGACCTCAATCACCCCCTTCTCCAACAGCACGCTTGTTTTCTCCGCTCCAAGAAGGGAATGCAAGGCGTCATAGAGCGGGCGCAGATAGGGATCCACCTTCTGCTGAAGGTCGCCCGGCAGGAACCCCAGGCGCTCCCCAGCCTCGACAGCCGGCCTGGTGAGAATCAAACGCTCCACCTTGCGTTCGGTGAGCATCCGAACAGCAAGAACTGTGGCCAAGAAGGTTTTTCCTGTGCCCGCAGGCCCGAGCGCAAAGGTGAGGTCGTGGCGCTCCATGGCATCCACATATTTCTTCTGTCGCAGGGTGCGCGGTCGCAGCAGATTGCCCTTTTGGCTCTTTGCCAACACCTGCTCCCCCATGGCGGCATGGTCATCGCCGCGGCCGGTGTTGAGCGCTCCAAGAGCCGATTGAAGATCCACCGAAGAGACCGACTGACCCTCCTGCCAGATCGGGCGCACCAGTTCCACAACCGCAGCAGCCCGTTCAATCTGCGTCGGACGCCCGGTGATCACCAACTGAAGACCCCGCAACACCATGGAGGCTCCTGTCAGAGCTTCGAGGCGATGCAGGGTTGTTTCTGCTTCACCGGCCAAAGCCAATGCAGCATCGGTATCAGGCAGGTCGAGAACGAAACGGCCGCGTTCGCCGTCGTCAGACACCGGAATGATCAGCCCTCGGTGGATTCGGCTTCAGCGGAATCGGAAGCAGCCGCTTCAGCTTCAGCAGCCTTGGCATCAGCAGCATCCTTAGCGGCCTGCTTGGCATCAGCCTCACGCTTGGCCGCTTGCTTGGCCTTACCGACAGTTTCTGCAGAACGCACGGTCTTTTCAAGAAGACCGCCACGCTCGAGCAGCGTACGCACGACATCGGTGGGCTGGGCACCCTGCCCCAAACGCTCACGGATGGCCTCGGTATCGAGACGTGTTTCCTTCGTCCGCGGGTTGTAGAAGCCCAGCTCCTGGAGGGGACGACCGTCCCGACGAGAGGTGCTGTTACAGGCCACGAGGCGGAAGCTCGCTTCCCGCTTCTTGCCAAACCGCTTCAGGCGGAGCTTGATCATCGTGGCCCTGGAATGAAGGAAAAGAGGTGGTCCGGCGGCGCCTAAACGCCCGCCAAACAACCACCATACCGTTCCGCCTTCACAGATCCCCGAAGCCCTTCTTCTTCTTGGCCGGTCGCTGCCGCTTGGGCGGTCCGCCGCGACCGGGGCGGCCACCGCCAGCAGGCATGCCACTCATTCCTGGCATTCCACCCATCCCCGGCATCCCACCCATCCCTGGCATTCCAGGCATACCGCCCATCCCGGGCATGCCACCCATTCCTGGCATACCGCCCTGACTCATCTGCTGCATGAAGCCACGCATTTTCTGGAAGTCGGCCAGCACCTTGTCCACATCAGCGGGCTGATGACCGCTGCCGCTGGCAATCCGCCGTCGTCTTGAGGGTTGACTCGCCAGCAAGTCGGGGTTTTCCCGCTCCTGCTGTGTCATCGAGCCGATCATGGCCTCGATGCGCTTCAACTGCTGCTCTCCCTGCTTAAGCATGCCGTCATCGATTTTGTTCATGCCCGGGATCATTTTCATCAGGCCACCGAGCGAACCCATGCGCTTGATCAAGCGCATCTGCTTCACGAAGTCAGAAAAGTCAAACGTCGCCTCCTGAAGCTTCTTCTGCATCTTCTCGACGTCGGCAAGTTCGACCTCCTTCTGGGCCTTCTCCACCAGCGTCAGCACATCACCCATGCCGAGGATGCGACTGGCCATCCGTTCGGGATGGAACGGCTGCAGCGCCTCCACCTTCTCGCCAGTACCGATGAACTTGATCGGCTGACCGCTCACCTTGCGGATCGAGAGGGCCGCACCGCCGCGGGAATCACCGTCGAGTTTGGTGAGAACTGCTCCAGTAATGCCCACCTGATCGTGGAAGGCACGGGTGAGCTCGGCCGCCTCCTGGCCAATCATCGAATCCACCACCAGCAGCACCTCATCGGGCTGCACGGCGGAACGGATCCGCACCATCTCCTCCATCATCTCGGTGTCGATCTGGAGACGGCCGGCGGTGTCCACCAGGAGGGTGTCGAACCCCTCCTGCTTCGCTTTGGCCAAGCCAGCCGCGGCGATGTCCTCTGGCTTGGCTTGAGCTCCGAGGCTGAACACCTCCACATCGATCTGGGCACCCAACGTCTTGAGCTGCTCGATAGCCGCTGGTCGATAGACGTCGGCACCCACCATCAGGGCTCGACGTCCCTGGTCCTTGAGGTGCAGACCAAGCTTGGCCGTGGCGGTGGTCTTACCCGCACCTTGGAGGCCAGCCATCAGCACGACGGTGGGAGCCTCGGCCGCCTTGGCCAGAGGAGCGTTATCCCCCCCCATGACCTCCACCAGCTGCTCATGGACCACCTGGATGAACTTTTGATCCGGGTTGACCCCTCGCACCACTTCAGCGCCGACGGCTTTATCGCGGACCTCGGCGACGAAGTCCTTCACCACCGGCAGGCTCACATCCGCTTCAAGCAACGCCCGACGGACGTCCTTCAGCGCCCCATCGACGTTGCTCTCGCTGATCGTGTCCTGTCCCCGCAGCCCCTTGACCGCATCCTCAAAACGGGCTGAAAGCTCGTCGAACATCGGCGTAAAGCCCCTGGATCAATGAAGTGATCGTAAAAAGCGACGGTCCTGCTCCTCAGGATCCCGGCATGTAGTCATGCAAACGCCATTGGGTTCCGTCCCTGCCGAGCACATAGGTCACGCTGAAATCACTCGGCGCTGTCTCTTCGATGACAGCACCATCAGCACCCTGGAGACGATCGCTGTAGGCCACCTGGGCCCGCAGCTCAATTCTCAGAGGTTTTCTGTCCAACACCTCGATGCTGGTAATTGAGGCATCAATCGACTTAGACCGGCCTGCGGCCGCGTCAACGGCCCGTTCACGCTCCACGCGCTTCAACAGGGGGTCCCTCGCCACGACGGAGAGGTCCGCCGGCTGACCGGACAAAGCCAAAGCCTTGGCATCGAGCCATCCCTGCACCAAAGCCTGCAGCTCCGCTTCCGTCGGCGCATCGCTAACGAGCGGTTTGGAGGGAGCGGAGGGCCGAAGAGCCGGCTTCAGGCTCGCGACGGGCTCATCGGCCGTCTGCGCGGGAGAAGCGTCGATCCTTAGTTGCTCTTCAACCTCGTTCTCTTCAACCTCCGTGGTTTCCGAAACCGTTTCCGGTACCAGTGGCGCGTAATCCAAATTGCGTCTGACGAGGGCGAGGCCTCCAACGGCGATCCCGAGCAGCGCCAGAGCCGCAGCAGCAGGACGAACCCAGCGTTGCTGCAAGAACGGCAGCGGCACGGCCACGTCTTCGGACTCAGCATCCGGATCCGGTTCACCCAGGTCGAACGAGGAATCGAGTGATGCCGTCCCTGCTGTTGACCAGTCCAGGGGCATCTCTTCGGTAAGGGGCTGGCGCGAGGCCTTGCGATCGAGACGATCGACGTAACCCTGAACATCACGATCGGCAAACCAGGCATCTAGGTCAGCTACCGATGCGTCGACATCGCGATAACCGGGCAAGACATCGCGCTCAAGCCAGGCTCGGCAGTACTCACATTGGGCAGCGAGCCGGTCACCGGGATGATTCAGGAACCAGGCCTGCAGGTCTGCATCACGCAGAACAGCGAAGTGCCGCTCGGCATCCTTGACGTTGCCCAACAGCAGATCAAGACAGCCCATCAGCGGCATGGGGTCGAGGTCGGCATTGGCAAGCGTTTGTATCCGCTCGCGCGCCTGCTCGAGGAACTCGGGCTTACGCCGCGAGAAACCAGCGGCGGTCAGCGCCAGAACCGTGAGGAAACCAGCATCAGCAGCGCCTCCCTCAAACCAGCGACTGAACAGATCGATCTGCTCCTGAACCGTCAAAAAGCGGCGGATCTGGTGAAAAAACGATTCAAAATCGGCCTGAGTCAGGCTTCCTTGGTGATCGCCATCTACCTCGGCAGCCTCCAGACCACCACGGGCCACGACCAACTCATCCAGCAGGGTCAAGCCCCGTTGGTGTGAGTCCTGATCACCAAGATCACGGCTGAGCAGATCCAGAATCCGGAAGGGTGTGAGCGCCTGCAACTCGTCTTCCAGCAGGCGCTGCTGATCGGGCAGCTTGCCCATCCGCTGTTGCAGCTGGATGCCGTCGATCAGCAGTTGAGCAGCCGACTCATAGCGACGTTGGCCCTGCTCCTCCAGCGCAGCATCGCGACAGGCCAGGGCAGCCAGGAGAGTCAGATCCGCTTCACGGCCGCTGCCAAGGGCTGGTGCCTGAGGAGGCTGGAGCCCCTGCCGTGCCAGTTGAAAAGCCTCAACAGCTCCGTGGGCCTCCCAGAGCAGAATCAGACCGGCCACCTCGCTGCTGGTCGGGAGATCCAACCCCACCGTTCCGTTCGGATGGGATTCACTGAGGCGTAGCAAGGCAGCTTCGTAGTCAGCCCTGTCGGAGGGGTCGGTCAGCAGGTCGGCGGATCGACGCAGGAGGTCGGCCCGCTGGAGCAGCGCTTCGTGGGTGAATCCCTGGTCCGGCGGACTGTCGCAACGGGTTTGCAACCGGCGCAGAATCGCTTCTGGCTCTGCCGATGGACTGACGCCCAGGAGTCGGAAATGATCAATGGGCAGATCCAACAGCAACGCTGCGAGGAGACGCGGATCTTAGTCAGTGTCTGGGGTTTTGCCCATCGCTCATCGGCTGGCCCTTAAAGTTGACTTCAAATCATTAGGTGGACATGGGTCAGGACCTCGCTGTCGATTCCGCTCCGATTGGCACTGCGACTGCTGGTCCCCACGCCGAACGGCTCTCAAAACTGGTCACAGCACAACGGGCCAGCGTGGACCGGGACACGGGCCTTGACCTCTACAGGGACATGACCCTGGGCAGGCGCTTCGAGGACAAATGCGCCGAGATGTACTACCGCGGCAAGATGTTCGGCTTTGTTCATCTGTACAACGGTCAGGAAGCTGTCAGCACCGGTGTGATCGGTGCCATGAAGCGTCAGCACGACTGGTTCTGCAGCACATACCGCGATCACGTCCATGCCTTGAGCGCCGGCGTACCCGCCCGCGAGGTCATGAGTGAACTCTTCGGCAAAGAGACCGGTTGCAGCAAAGGTCGCGGCGGTTCGATGCACCTTTTTTCCAAGGAGCATCACCTGCTTGGTGGTTTTGCCTTCATCGCTGAAGGGATCCCCGTGGCGCTCGGGTCGGCCTTCACCAGCCGGTACAAACGCGATGCCCTCGGCGATGCCTCCAGCAATGCAGTGACTGCTGCGTTCTTCGGTGATGGAACCTGCAACAACGGTCAGTTTTTCGAGTGCATGAACATGGCGCAGCTGTGGAAGCTGCCGATCATTTTCGTGGTCGAAAACAACAAGTGGGCCATCGGGATGTCCCACGACCGGGCCACCAGTGATCCAGAGATCTGGCGCAAGGCCAGCTCCTTCGGGATGGCCGGTGAGGAAGTGGATGGAATGGACGTTCTGGCGGTGCGGGCAGCAGCCCTACGGGCCGTAGAACGGGCCAGGGCCGGCGAAGGTCCGACCCTGTTGGAATGCCTGACCTATCGCTTCCGTGGGCACTCCCTCGCTGATCCTGACGAACTGCGCGCGGAGGAGGAAAAGCAGTTCTGGGCCAAGCGTGATCCCCTCAAAGCTCTGGAACGGGATCTGACAGACGCAGGCCTGGTGAATAGCGATGAACTACGCGCGATCGAGAAGGAAATCGACGGAATCGTTCAGGACTGTGTTGACTTCGCCCTCTCAGCACCAGAGCCCGACCCATCGGAACTCACGCGCTACATCTGGGCTGAAGACTGATTCAGCTGAACTGGTTCAGTTTTAAGAAGCCGGCTCCGAGCCGGCTCAGATTCCGCTCGGAAGTCGACGGGTGAGATTGCGCAGCTTCCGCAAGGCCTTGAGTTCAACTTGGCGGACACGCTCCCTGGACACTTCCATGAGACGTCCGATTTCAGCGAGGGTGTGACGTTCGTTGCCCTCAAGCCCGAAGCGCATGCGCAGAACATGCTGCTCCTGCTCACTCAAGTGACTCAGCCAGCGGCCCAGTTGTTCGTGGTGAATACGTTGCTCAACGATGTCGAGCGGCTCATCGAGGGATGAATCAGCAATCAGATCACCGAGGAAGCTGCGGCCCTCCTCGCCGTTGACTGGAGCATCCAGGCTGCTGGTGGTGAGGGCCTGGCGGAGCAGCGAATCGAGCTCATCCAAGGGAATATCCATGGCTTCAGCGATCTCCACGCGGCTGGGCATGGCGCCGAGCTTGTGGGCGAGATCAAGGCTGACCTTACGGATCGTGGTGAGCCGCTCACTCAGGTGAACCGGCAGTCGAATCGTGCGCGACTGACAAGCAATGGCTCGGGTCATGCTCTGGCGGATCCACCAGAAGGCATAAGTGGAAAATTTGTAACCCCGGGTTGGATCGAATTTTTCAACAGCACGCTCCAGCCCGAGGGAGCCCTCCTGAATCAGATCGAGCAATTCAAGACCCTTGCCCTGATATTTCTTGGCAACACTGACAACCAAACGAAGGTTGGCCTTCATCATCCGCTCTTTGGCGCGCCGACCGATCCTCAGGAGACGACGCTGCGGCGTCGTGAGTTCTCCATCCGCAAACTCGCGGGAGCCGTCTTCGGTGAGGGCCATCATGGCTTGCACCTGATTGCCCAGCTCGATTTCCTCAGCTGGTGTGAGAAGAGGGATTCTGCCAATGGTGGCGAGGTACCAACTGACAGGGTCGCTGCTGCGCCGACGTTGAGTCTCCAGCGGCTTGGATGCGGTGGACACCATGGGTGCTGCGGAAGTGTGATGACTTTCCTACGAACAGAAAGAATGTCGATGTGTTTTCAGCAACCCTTCAGATTCAGAACAGCAAATCGAAACATTTCAGATTTGCGAAAGATTTAAAACCAGCAAAAGCTCTGTGGACACAAGCAAGCCGAATGAACAAAAAGAGTCATTTGTTCAGACTTTGTTGAACATCGTTGTTTGCTTTTTCTGACACCGCGCTGCAAGGATTTTCAAACAATCCGCAATCGCCGAAGCATCACTTGATTGAGCACGACGTGCCGCCAAACCATGCAAAGCCGTGCTGGCAACAAAGCTTTCAAGCCCTGGCTGCTGCTGTGCCGCGACGACCTGAGCACCCCAACCAGTCACAAAACCGGCCAGCAGGTCGCCGAGTCCAGTGCGAGCAACCCGAGGAGACGTGCCTGTCAGCACCACCGCCGCACCCGATGAATCCGCCAGTACCGAATGCGCACCCTTCAGCAAAATGCAACAACGGCTGCAGCGTGCTGCTGCGATCACCCTCTCCAGCGCGTCACCCTCGCCACAATCAGGAAACAAACGCGCGAACTCAGCAGCGTGGGGGGTCAGCCAGGTTGGACCCTGACGCTGTAACAGCCAGCGCCACCCCTCCGGACTGGACGCCAGGGCATTGATCCCATCTGCATCGAGCACCAGCAAACCAGCGACGGTGCGCAGTTGCTCCGACCACTGGTTCCACCACCGAGACGGGTTGCCAAGCCCGGGACCGACCAACACCGCATCCAGCCGGTCTGGAATCACCCCCTCCTCCAGTTGCATCACCTCCGGCAACACCTGCCACAAATTCGATTGAAGACAGGGCGGCACAACGGCCTGAATGCAGCCGCAGCCACTGGCCATGGCCCCCCGCAGCGCGAGATGTGCTGCGCCGGGGTAGCGATCACTGCCCGCCACCACCAGACAGCGCCCCCGTTCGTACTTCATCGCTGTGGGCGGAAGCGCTGGTAACGGGGCCCGACAGGCCTCTCCAACCGGCAGACGGCGCGGCAAGACCGCAGCGGCGTTGCCCATCACCGCAGGTGGCAACCCCAGATCAATCCGCACCAACGCCCCAACCCAAGGACGGGCTGGGTCCAGACACAACCCGCGCTTCAACCAGCCAACGCTGAGGGTGACCGAAGCACAGACCGCCTGCTCCCCAAACACAGTTCCGTGGTCCGAACAAACACCTGACGGCACATCCAGGCTGATCAGCGCACCAGGCTGCAACTGCTGTCGGCACCGAAACAGATCTGCCAAGCAGTCCGGCAGCGCCCTGCTCTGACCAAGCCCGAAGATCGCGTCCAGCCACAGCGCTGCGTCGGCTGGATCCGGGTCTTGACGCAGGCGCCGAAGACCGAGCCACTCCCCATGGCGCAGATGATCTGCGGTGAGTTGCTTGCGAATGGCAAGGGGACACCACAGCGAAACCTCAATACCAGCCAGATGCAACTCCCTCGCCACCACCAGGCCATCGCCACCGTTGTGGCCCGGCCCGACCAAAACCAACACGCCATTCCGCAGCAGATCCCGGCGCTTCAGCAGCCAAGAAGCCATCGCAAGCCCCACCTTCTCCATCAATGCGGCGACGGGCATTCCGCTGTCGAACAGGCTCTGTTCCAGACCCCGCATGGACGAGGCATCCACGAGCAGATGATCGGAATCAGCGGGAGGCCACACCACTCGCAGGTTGCCGGGACCTCACTATGGAGAGAACTCCCTGCGCCGCCCATGGCCATCGGATCCACCACAACCCGCGCTGGTGAGGCCGCTCTTGAGCGTCTTAGGCAATGGCCTGGAGAGCATCGCGTGGCCGTTGGTCTCTCCGGCGGTGTCGACAGTTCCCTTACAGCGGCGCTGCTGGTGGAAGCGGGTTGGCAGGTGGAAGGCCTGACCCTTTGGCTGATGAGCGGGAAAGGAGCCTGTTGCGCTGAAGGACTGGTGGATGCGGCCGGCATCTGTGAACAGCTGGGCATTCCCCACCACGTGGTGGACACGCGGGAGACGTTCCAACAGGAGATCGTCCAACGGCTGGTGGACGGCTACCGCGATGGGATCACGCCACTGCCCTGCTCCCAATGCAATCGGTCGGTGAAATTTGGACCGATGCTCAATTGGGCCCTCCAAGAGCGGAACCTGCCCCGCATCGCCACCGGCCACTACGCCCGGATCCGTCATGGGGGCGATCAACAGCGTCATCAGTTGCTGCGGGGCCTCGACGGTCGCAAGGACCAGAGCTATTTCCTCTACGACCTTCCCCAGGAGGTCTTGGGACGCATCGTTTTTCCCTTGGGAGAACTAACGAAGCCCGACACGCGGCTCGAAGCTGCCCGACACGGTCTGCGTACTGCAGAGAAACCAGAAAGCCAGGATCTCTGCCTGGCGGACCACCACGGATCCATGCGGGCGTTCCTGGATGCCTATCTGCCACCCCGCCAAGGGGAGATCGTGCTGGGCGATGGAACCGTTGTGGGCGAGCACGACGGCATCGAACACTTCACCATTGGTCAGCGCAAGGGGCTGGGTGTGGCCTGGCGAGAGCCGCTTCACGTCATCCGCCTTGACGCTGCGATGAATCGGGTGGTCGTCGCTCCTCGCGCCGAAGCGGGCCGAGACAGCTGCGTGGTGGGCGCGGTGAACTGGGTCTCAATCGACCCCATCCAGGCCCCACAAAACATTGAGGTTCAGGTGCGTTATCGCAGTGCACCGGTGCGTGCAGAGCTGGTCCCCCTGGAGGCCACCGAGGCAGATCAGCAACGGGAGAGGCCTCACCGCTGCCGTTTGACCTTTGAAGAGGAGCAGTTCTCCATCACCCCAGGACAAGCTGCGGTCTTCTACGACGGTGAAGTCGTGCTCGGTGGAGGGCTGATCCAACGGGAGTAAGCCGTGGCGCGCTTACGAACCTGAATGACGGTCTGCGCCACGCCAGGGGCCTCAGGTGGAAGCAACCATTCCACCCTTCCATCAGCCGAAATCAGCGCACTCGGACCAGTGTTGCCAACGCTGAGCAAATCGCGTCCGCTCTCGATCGCCCTTAACTGAGCCAGAGCCAGGAACTGCTTCTGCAACTGACGGGGATAAGGGTCGAGGTTGGCAATCGCGAGGAGCCAGGTAGCGCCATTTGCAGCGGCGCGTGCCAGTGCCAGGCCATCAGCAATCTCATAACAAATGGCCACAGCAGCCGGGGGCTCAACCACGGCCATCGTGCGGGGAGCCGGGCCAGGGGCCAAACCACCCACCGCAGACAATCCCGCCGTCAGGCCGGCAGGCAGCGGGGGCATCCATTCCCCGATCGGCACCAAACGATGCTTATCAGCCAGGGGAACGGGAAACCGGTCCGGCGGCTCGTACAGCAACAGAGAACTGCGTTGCTGACCTCGCACCCAACGAAATCCACCACTGATCAGGGGAATGTCTGGAGCCTCCGGCGGCACCAGAAAATTCGCAGGCAGAGCCCCTTCCGGAGCCACTACAGCGACAACGTCGTTCTTCTCCAGCTGACGCATCGCATCCACCAGCCGCGTGGGCAACGCCTGTTGACGCTCCAGATTGAATTTTTCTCGTGTCGGAACAGCGGGCTGCCAGACCCCCATTGCGACGGACCCGACCGACGGCGGCGTCGCCCACAACAGCAGGCTCCCCAACCCATGGGCCAGCAGCACGCTGGCCAATCCGATCAGACCCCAGCGTCGCCAAGCCGCGGGCTGCTCGAACAGCGCCAGCAGGCAACAGCCCCACCACAACTGCAGCAACGTCAACCCTCCGGAGCCGAACCAGCGGGCCACCCCCGCCAAGGGGCGGTCCCAGGGCAGGGTGGTGCCGCCGACGCCGATCCAGAACAGCGGTGACCCCGACAGCACCAGCTCAGCCAGGGCCCAGAACCCAGCCAGCAGCAGCATCCGCACAGGACGCGGCCAGCGGCGAGGCAGCCGCCGCGCCAGAACAGACCACCCGGCGACGAGCAGAGCGGCAAGGATGCCGCAGGCCAGCCAGAGGGACAGCGCCACAGGCAGGCTGAGCGCGGTGGGGACTCCCATCCAGGTGAGCGGATGCAGGGCCAGCAACCAGCCGTGGCTGATCAAAACGGCAAGCAGAGCCCAAAAAGCCGACCAACGGGGGCGCTCAACCACGGACCAGAGCAGCGCCAGAGCAGGAACCATCAGCAGTGGCCCGCCCAGGGATGGAGCCACTCCAGCCAGAACGCCCCCGAGCAGAGCGCGCCATCCGGGATGCAGTTGGTGATTGCCCATGGTCAGCAGTCCCAGCCGGGGGCATCCTGGATCGGACCCGCCCGCCTGTCGCTATGGATCCCGCGAATCCTCTTCAGCAGTTGCTGCTGCGCGGCCTGGGGACGACCACCCTCGTCGCTGAACGTCTACGAGGCGTCACCCAGAACTGGGTCAGCAGTGGCCGGCTTGATCCGAATGAAGCCTCCGCCCTGGTGGATGACGTGCTCAAGGCACTCCGCGGTGAAACGCCCGAACTGGAGCAGCAGATGGGGCGCAACCTGGAAAGAAATCGCGACAACCTGCTCCAAGATTTTGGCGTTCCCAGTCAGAAGGAAGTGGATGAACTGCGAGGACGCATTGATCGGCTTGAGCAGCAGCTGCGGCAGATGAACCGGCCTGAGTGAACACCGGCGATGCGGACCAGAGGCCAGAATTGGAGCAACAGAAGCCTTTCCGTGCGCGACATCATCATCAGCACAACGGTCTGCGTGGCCTGCCTTCTCCTGGCCTTGGTCAGCCAGATCGTGGCCCCCTCCACTGTGGACGCCGCCCCCGTACAGCCAGCTGCCGTGCGGTCCGAGGCTTCGAAACCACAACGGGCCTTGAGCTTCGAACTCGACCCCGACGACCCCAATCCGACCCTGTTTGCCATGGCCAACGATTCCGCTCGCGCCGATGCTTCGGCCCTCGGCGGCCCGCTCGATGCCCCTGACACCACCATCACAGCCAGTGGTCTGAAAATCACTGAGCTGGAGGTGGGCACAGGTGAGGAGGCAAGTGCAGGCCAGACGGTGGTGGTGCACTACCGCGGCACCCTGGAGGACGGACAGCAGTTCGATGCCAGCTACGACCGGGGCACCCCCTTCAGCTTCCCCCTTGGTGCTGGCCGGGTGATCAAAGGATGGGATGAAGGTGTCGCCGGAATGAAAGTGGGCGGCAAACGCAAGCTGGTGATCCCCTCCGACCTGGCCTATGGCACCCGGGGCGCCGGTGGGGTGATTCCTCCCAATGCAACCTTGATTTTCGAGGTGGAACTGCTCGACGTGAAGAAGTGAGCGGAAGCTAGGCTCAACCCAAGCCAATTCCGCTCTGAACCGATGCTGCGCACGGCCCTTTCCGCCATTGCATATGCCCTTCCTGCCCCCGTGGCAGAAGCCCATTGCGACGGTCCTTGTGGTGTTTACGACCCGGCTTCCGCTCGTGTGGCAGCCGAAGCAGTGCTGTCCATGACCAAGAAGCTGAAGGGCCTTGAGGCCCCCGCCGCGGGTGACGCGGCTGCTTTGGCCGCCTACAACAACACCTTCGGTCGCTACGTCGCCATTAAGGAAGAGGAAGCACAGAAGACCAAGAAAGAGTTGTTGATCCTCTGGACCGACTACTTCAAGCCCGACCACCTGGCCACCTTCCCTGATCTGCACGACACCTTCTGGAAAGCAGCCAAGCTCTGCAGCGCCTGCAAGGTGAACATCGATCAGGCCAAGGCAGAGGAGCTGATGGCCGCCGTTGAAAAAATCCACGGCATGTTCTGGCAGTCCAAGGGTCGTTCCGACGCCTGGGTCACCGCATCCTGAGTTCGAACAGGTCCAATGCCCCTATCGCAGCAGCAGGCCTTCGGGATCTGTTGCTGCTTTTTTGTGGCCGTCGGCTGCTGCTACGCATCGAAGGGCGATCGATGCAGCCCACACTTGAACCGGGAGACCGTGTTCTGGTTAGGCGTCTGAACTCGAGCTCGACCCTGCGTTTGGGATCCGTGCTCGTGACATGGCATCCACAGCGATCGGACATTCGTCTGATCAAACGCCTCAACAGAATTGAACCCAACGGGTTGTGGTTGCTGGGAGATCACCAAGCCGAAAGCACCGATAGCCGCCAACTCGGGACGGTGGCGACAAGCTTGCTGATCGGGGAGGTGGTGGCTCGTCTCACCACCAGAGGGTCAGAACAAGACCGGTGAGGTCTTCTGAAGCCAGATCGCCCCAGTGATGATCGAAAGAGCTCCGGTGCCACCAACAAGGAAAGGCATCAGCCGGGCACCACTGCGCAGGGTGAGGAAGGACACCACCGAAACCACGGCCACCATGGCGCCGATGGATCCAAGCAGATAAGCCACCAAATAGCCCACAGCAGCGTGAGGCGGCAGAGCCAGGGCAGGAATCACCGCCAGCAGGTGACTGGCACCCGCCAATCCATGCAGCAAGCCCAGCCCTGAGGATGCATGGACGTGACGGCGGTGGTTGCTGGCACCGCGCACATGCAGGTGGAGATGACGATGCTCATGGGAACCGTCATGAAGATGATCATGGGTGTGCAGTTCAAGACCGAACGCGGTGCGGACCGCCAGAGCACCCACCACCAGCAGGGCCACACCCACAAGGAATTCCGCCCAAGACGACATGGCCTCCACATGGGCCAGGTCTTTGAGGCCAATGGCGATCAGGGCCAGAACCACGACTCCGGCGGAGTGACCGGCCCCCCAGGCCATGGCATGCCGAAAGGCCGACAGAGGCTTGTTCAGGGAGAAGGGCGCCATCGCCACCAGGTGATCTGCACCACCCACAACGTGCACGGCCCCGGCGGCAATGCCGGTCAAAAGGCTAATCAGCACAAAGAACCGCCTGAATGTCTCAATTCTGCATCAGCAGGAAGAAGCCATCGGCGTTATCAAGCCTGGATCAGTTGCACCAGACCCGCCTCAATATCCGGCTGCCGCATGAGAGCTTCCCCCACAAGCACCGCACCTGCACCGGCGGACTGAACCCGATCGAGATCAGAACGGCTGAACAGACCCGACTCACTCACAAGCAGCGCCTCCTCTTGCTTCAACCGGTCATCGAATTCGTTGAGCAGCCGCTCAGTCGTACCGAGATCCGTCTCAAAGCTGGTGAGATCGCGATTGTTGATTCCGATCAAGGGGAACCCACCAATGTTGAGCACCCGGTCCAGTTCAGTGGCGTCGTGGACTTCCACCAGCACCGTGAGGTCCAGAGCCGCTGCGGCCTTGTTCAGATAGCGAAGATCCTGGTCCGACAGGATGGCAGCGATCAGCAGCACCGCATCAGCCCCCGCGGCCCTGGCCTGAAACAGCTGATACGGACTGAGCACAAACTCCTTGCAGAGCAGAGGAAGGTCGACGGCCCGGCGAACCTCCACCAAAACATCGAAGCCCCCCTGAAAAAAGGTCTTGTCGGTGAGCACCGAGAGACAACTCGCGCCGCCGGCGGCATAGGCCTTGGCAATCGCGACCGGATCAAAATCCTCGCGAATCACTCCTTTGCTGGGACTCGCTTTTTTGACCTCAGCAATCACCGCCGGTTTCTTGGCGGCAGCCTGAAGAGCTCCAAGAAAATCCTTCGTAGGAGGCAGCTTGGCAATCTGCTGCTTCAGCTTGTCCAGGGGGACCTTGTCGCGGGCCGCATCAATCTCACGGTCTTTTTCCCAGACAATTTTCTCGAGGATGTGACGCGGCTCCTCTTCATCGTGAGGCACCGCATATTCGAGATGAGCAACCCTCACCTTGGGATTGGGGGGACGACGGCGGAACTCCATAGATCAGGGCAAAGCTTGAACGAGAAACGGGTGCGTGGGATCAGGCGGCCAACTGGGCGGCAGCCTGTTTGTAAGCAACTTCCACCACCTCACTAAGGGTGGGGTGTGTGTGCACTTCAGTGGCGAGCTGACGAACGCTCTGACGCCGGGCGACAGCATTGGCAACCTCCTGGATCAGATCAGCGGCATGAAGCCCATAGATGTGGGCCCCCAGCACTTCACCGCTGGTCTTGTTGAACAGCAGCTTCATCAGGCCGTCACTATCCAGTTCAGCCAGAGCTTTGGAATTGGCTTTGAAATAGCTGCGAACGGACCCGAGCTGGAACCCATCCTTCTCGGCCAGGGCTTTGGCATCCGCTTCGGTCAGACCCACAGAGCTGATCTCAGGATGAGTGAAGGTGGCTGCCGGAATGCTGCGGTAGTCGATCTCGCGCGCGTGGCCAAGGATGTTGTCCACCGCCACGGTGCCTTGTGCAGCAGCGGTATGCGCCAGCATCAGCTTGCCGGTCACATCACCCACGGCCCAGAGATGGGACAGCGGCTCACCGTTGACCAGCACCCGCATGGCGTCGTCAATCGGAACAAAGCCCCGGTTCGTCTCCACATTGAGAGACTCCAAGTTGAGGCCCTTGCTGCTGGGAACGCGCCCCGTGGCCACCAGTACGGCATCCACCTCAAGGGTCTCCACCAGTTCACGGCTGTTGAAATCAGCCAGTTCGATCTTCACGGGGCAACCCGGGGTGACCTTGCGGGCCAGGACTCCGGAGCGGGCATCGATATCGCGTCCGTCGATCAGATGACGGCCTGCGATCTTGGCGATGTCTGGATCAAAGGTGGGCATCACCTTGTCCATCGCCTCAATCATCGACACTTCACAACCGAGTGCGGTGTACACATCAGCGAATTCAAGGCCGATGTAACCGCTGCCGATGATGGCAATCCAACGGGGTAACCACTCCAGATTGATGGCCTCGTCACTGGTAAAGACCGTGCGCCCATCGGTTTCGATTCCAGGCGGCACAAAGGGGTCCGATCCTGTGGCGATGATGACGTCCTTAGCGGTCAGAACCCTGTCGACGCCGCTGGGTTCCCGCAGCCCGACTCTCTGGCTGCCCTCGAGACGGCCATGGCCCCTGAGGATTGTCACCCCAGCCCGTTCCAGGGTCTTGGTGAGATTGGTCCGGATGGTTTGAACGAGCTGATTGGCGTGGTCAGCGATCTTTTGCCGCTCGAAACGCACAGGAGCGGCATGAATTCCAAAGCTCGACAAGTGCTTGTCGTCTGCCAGCTCCCGCACCTTTCCGCTGGCGGCAAGCAACGCCTTGGAGGGAACGCAGCCCCTGTTCACACAGGTGCCTCCCATGTCGCGGGATTCAACAATCGCCGTCTTCAGGCCATGGTCGGCGGCATGTTTGGCGGCATCGAAGCCGCCATAGCCGGCACCGATAACAATGACGTCGAAGTCGAAGCTGGCGTCGCTCACCCGAACTGCTGCGATGTGGCGGTCATTGTCGCTCTTCGCCGCTCCAGGAGGAGAGGAACCGCGGCAGACGCCACATTCAAGGATTCAACGCGTGAGCTGTGGGGAAGCGTGACGGCATGGGTACAGCAGGCCTGCAGATCCGGATGCAGGCCTGCACCCTCGGTTCCCAGCACCAGCGCCGTCGGCCGTCTCCAGTCGAGATCCCAGTAGGGAGATGGGGGGTCACCTTTCGTCGGATCCGGTACCAGGGTGGCTACCACCTGCAATCCCGACGCCACCAGCTGCTGGAGTTGCTGCTGAAGCAGCTGGATCGCCATCTCTTCGCTGGGGCCAAAGCGTTGATGCGGCAGTTGAAGCAGAGCACCAGCAGACGCCCGCAGAACTTTCGTCCCCAGGGGGTCAACACCACCGCCCATCCAGACCGCGTTCACATCAGCGGCAAGCGCCGTCCTCAACAACGTGCCCAAGTTGCCCGGATCCTGAATGCGATCCAGAACCAGGACGAAGTCCAACACCGACGGAACGGTGGGCAAAGCCTTCAGTGGGCTCAGACAGGCGACGCCATCGGGTGTGACCGTTGTTAGCGCTGCCCGCAACACCTCATCGGTGACAATCCGCCATCGCGCCTGGGAACAACGTTCGGCGAGTTCCGGATGACGCTCCAGCCAGACCTCCGTTGCGATGATTTCCTCCGGCGCCTTCCCTCGCGCCAGAAGCTCTTGCAAGAGATGGGTGCCCTCCAGGAGCAACAGTCCTTCGGCCTCACGCCCAACACGGGTAGCCAAGCTTCTAAGACGCTTGACCAAGGGATTGCGTCGGCTGCTGATCAGGGGGGAGGAGGATTCCAGAGAACGAATCAGAACTCTGCGTGTTTACGCACGTTCAAGCCTTTGTGAACGCTGAGATTTTCGCCTTCGAGCTCAAGCCCATTAATGGCTGCGATTTCGCCCTTAATCCCTTCCGCCGCAAGATTTTCAATCAGCTTTTTAATGACCTGATCTTCCACAGTCGTGTGGTCGATGGAGTCGGGGGTTAGAAGCTCAATGAACTTTCCAACCTTGGAAGCAACCACCTCCGAGGCGTTGGAGATCTTGAGAACGATCATTGTTGCCGGGAGAAGCTTGACTTCCGACAAACTAGTGCGGATGGGGAGACTTGAACTCCCACGATGTTGCCACCACTAGTACCTGAAACTAGCGCGTCTACCAATTCCGCCACATCCGCTGGCGTGTCGAGATTCGACCGGATGAACATAGGGCATCACCGATCCCTAGATCCAACACCCTGGAAGCAAACTGTCCAGTTTGAACGCCGGCCGTCTAGACGGTCTCAGAGAGTATTGGCAAAATCCTCTCATCGGGGATCAGGCAATTGATGATGGCTGTTGCAGAAGCGTCTCAGGAGAGTCTCAAGCAACGCCTGAACGTCAGTGGCGGCCACGACCTGAACGGCACGCTTCGCGTCAGCGGGGCGAAGAACTCCGCGCTGGTGCTGATGACGGCCAGCCTCCTGAGTCAAGAGACCATTGAACTCACCAATATTCCTGCCCTGACAGACATCGATGGCATGAGTGCCATCCTTGAATCGCTGGGAGTGCAGGTTGATCGAGCCTCTGACCGCATTCGCCTTACCGCCTCCGAACTGAGTGGTTCAGCTCCGCCCTACGAACTGGTCAACAGCCTGCGCGCCAGTTTCTTCAGCATCGGACCTCTGCTGGGACGGCTGGGACATGCGCGGGTTCCCCTTCCAGGGGGATGCCGCATCGGAGCACGTCCTGTCGTCGAACACATCCGCGGCCTGAAAGCCCTCGGCGCCATCGTCAATGTGGAGCATGGGATCGTCACGGCGTCCGTTCCGGGCAGTAAAAAACGCCTGTCAGGGGCTCAGATCGTTCTCGACTGTCCCAGCGTCGGAGCCACGGAAACCATCTTGATGGCCGCCGTTTTGGCGGAAGGGGTCTCAAAAATTGAAAACGCCGCCCAGGAGCCTGAAGTGCAGGACCTGGCCAACCTGCTCAACACAATGGGAGCTCGCGTCACCGGAGCTGGTGGCCCGGTGATCACCATTGAAGGGGTGGAACAGCTCCGAGGGTGCAGCAACTATCCGGTCATACCCGACAGGATCGAAGCTGGAACTTTCCTGATGGCTGCAGCGATCACTCGCTCACAACTGGTGGTAGAGCCCGTTGTTCCGGAGCATCTCAGCGCTGTGATCCAGAAGCTCCGGGACTGCGGCTGCTCCATCGATATCACCGGGAGGTCCGTCACGATCACACCAGGTGAGATCACCGCTGTGGACATCACCACCCAACCTTTCCCAGGGTTCCCAACCGATCTTCAGGCACCGTTCATGGCCCTGATGTGCACGGCCAAAGGAACAAGTGTGATCAGCGAAAAGATCTACGAAAACCGTCTGCAGCATGTGGCCGAACTTCAGCGCATGGGAGCGTCCATACGTCTCAAGGGCAGCACTGCCATCGTTGAGGGGGTGGCCCAGCTCAGCGGGGCCCCCGTCACCGGCACAGACCTTCGTGCAGCCGCTGCCATGGTGCTGGCAGGCCTTTCAGCCAAAGGCATCACCGAGGTGTCTGGCCTGAAACACCTCGACCGGGGTTACGACGACCTCGAAAGCAAGCTCAGCGCTGTGGGTGCTGAGGTGAAGCGCAACATCCCCTGAAGCGGGGCCCTTCAATCAATACAATCCCTGTGCGGGAGCCTGGCGGAATTGGTAGACGCAGCTGACTCAAAATCAGCCGGCCACTGGTCTTGGGGGTTCAAGTCCCCCGGCTCCCATCCATCCGCTGTGATGAACACCTACGGCCGTTTTCCTCTGGCTTTGGCCAAAGGGAAGGGTTGTTGGGTCAAAGACACGCAAGGTCGGAGATACCTCGATGCGGTCGCTGGCATCGCGACCTGCACGCTGGGCCACAGCGACAGGGCAATGCATCGCGCTCTGCGCAGACAGCTGGGACGACTCCAGCACGTATCAAATCTCTATCAGATTCCTGAACAGGAGCAGCTGGCGAGGTGGCTGGTGAACCACAGCTGCGCCGACAGCGTGTTCTTCTGCAATTCCGGCGCCGAAGCCAATGAAGCCGCCATCAAGCTGGCTCGTAAACATGGCCATCAACGTCGAGGCATTGAACAGCCCGTGATCCTCACGGCGGCAGCCAGCTTCCATGGCCGCACCCTCGCTGCTGTTACAGCCACTGGTCAACCCAAATACCACAAGGGTTTTGAACCCATGGTGACCGGGTTTGATTACTTCCCCTACAACGATCTCTCGGCCCTAGAAGCCCTGATCAACCGCTATGAACAAGCCGGCCCCTCCATCGCGGCTGTGCTGGTGGAACCCCTCCAAGGGGAAGGTGGCGTCAATCCCGGAGACCGCGCGTTCTTCTCACGCTTGCGCGAGATCTGCACACAACGGAACATCCTGCTGATTCTCGACGAGGTGCAGGTGGGCATGGGACGAAGCGGCCGCTTGTGGGGCTACGAACAACTGGGCATTACCCCTGACGCCTTCACCCTGGCCAAGGGGCTGGGGGGTGGCCATGCCATCGGCGCCCTGCTGGTGAACGCATCAGCTGACGTGTTCGAACCCGGAGACCACGCCAGCACTTTTGGCGGCAATCCCTTCGCGTGCCGGGCCGGGTTGACGGTGGCGACCGAGATCGAACGGCGGGGGCTACTCAACAACGTCACAGCCCGCGGTGAACAGCTGCGCGACGGACTCCAAGAACTGGTGAAATGTTTCCCAGAGCACCTGGAAACAGTGCGGGGTTGGGGCCTACTGCAAGGCATCGTGATCCGTGAAAGCAGCAGCTGGAAGGCGCCTCAGCTGGCTCAAGCCGCCATTGATCAAGGCCTTCTGCTGGTAGCGGCCGGGCCCTCCGTGCTGCGCATGGTTCCCCCCCTGACCATCAACCAGCGCGAGATCCGCGAACTGCTGCGCCGTCTGGCGGCGACCCTCTCCAGCCTCAGCTGAGTGGATGAGCTCTCTGATCTGATCCCACGCTTCGACCTGCGTGGCATGGATCTGCAGTTGGATCGCATGCATGCGGCCCTCCACGACCTTGACCATCCATGTCAGGCGGTTCCCGCGATTCAGGTGCTTGGCACCAACGGGAAGGGGTCCATCGTCAGCTTTCTGGAATCAGCCCTCTGTGCCGCAGGACTCCGCTGCGGGGTCACCACCTCCCCGCACCTGGTGAGCTGGTGCGAACGGATTCGGATCCAGGGAGAGCCGATTGCCGTTGAAACGCTGCGATCCCAGTTGCAGGCTCTCCAACCCCTCAACGAACGGCATCGGCTGACCCCCTTTGAACTGCTCGTGACCGCAGCATTTTTGGAATTTCAACGGCACGCCTGTGAACTCCTGGTGCTGGAAGTAGGCCTGGGGGGACGGCTTGACGCCACAACAGCGCATCCCCACCGGCCCGTGATTGCCGTCGCCAGCATTGGACTGGATCACTGCGAACACCTGGGCAACAACCTCACCGCCATCGCGATGGAGAAGGCGGCGGCGATCCCCCCGTACGCCACCGTGATCAGCGGGGCACAAGATCCCGCCGTGCAGACCGTCCTGGACGAAACGTGCCGAAAGCAGCAGGCCAACCTGACGTGGGTGCAGCCCCTGGAATCATCCTGGGAGCTGGGCCTGGCAGGAGAAATCCAGAGAAGCAACGCCGCTGTAGCCCTTGGAGCTTTAAAGGCCTTGTCGAGCTTGGGCTGGACCCTGCCTGAGGCAGTGATCCGTGAGGGGTTCGCGACAGCCCGCTGGCCCGGTCGTCTGGAGACCGTGCGTTGGAGGGAACACCGGCTTCGCCTTGACGGAGCTCACAATCCACCCGCCGCGGTGCAGCTGGCCGAGGAACGCGTTCATTGGACCAGCGCATCCATAGGTGTGGTCTGGATCCTGGCCATTCAGGCCCACAAGGATGCTGCCGCCATGCTCCAGGCCTTGCTACAGCCCCAGGACCAAGCCTGGATCATTCCAGTACCGGGCCACAAAAGCTGGTGCCGAGCGGCCCTCCTCAAGGAACTCCCAGACCGCGGCAACCAGTTGCAAGAGGCCGACAGCCTTGAAACTGTGCTGAACCAACTCAACAGCGATGGATGGCCAACGCCGATGCCAATTGTTGCCGGATCGCTGTATCTGATCGGGGACCTGTTCGCTCGCGGCGTTGTAACGGCAGAGTGAACGCAGCTTGCGCGTGGACTGTGCTGCGAATTTCCTGGCTGCTGAGCCTTCTCATGCCCCTCCTGTTGATGGGAACTCCGGCCCAAGCCCTGGACACCTCCGCCGGGGTGGGGTTGCAGGACAGGGCCTTGTTCCAGGAAAAGGTGGATTACACGCTCACCAACCAAAGCAACGGAGATTTCCAGGGACAGAACCTGGCCAACACATCCTTTGCAGGAGCCGTTGGCCGCGGCGCGAATTTCCAAGGCGCCAACCTCCATGGGGCGATCCTCACCCAGGGGGCCTTTGCCGAAGCTGATTTCCGCGATGCTGATCTCTCCGATGCATTGATGGATCGCGCCGACTTCGTGGACACCGATCTACGCAACGCCGTGCTCACGGGGATCATCGCGTCAGGCAGCAGCTTCAGTAATGCCCAGATCGAGGGGGCTGATTTCACCGACGCCCTGCTCGATCGTGATGATCAACGCCGGCTTTGTCGGGAGGCGGAGGGCATCAACCCCAGCACCGGAGTCGCCACCTTCGACAGCCTCGGATGCTGATCGTCAGAGGCGCTCCTCCCAGCCCCGCAGCTTGCCTGGATTGAGCAGACCAGCGGGATCAAAGCGGTGCTTGGCCGCCACCTGATCAGCGTCGATGACGCCAAGGCCGCCATCCTCCACCGTGATCACATGGGGGTTGAACAGCACGGCACCCACTGCCCTGCAGTCGTCCATCAATCGGTCCAGCTGCTCAGCCCCCCGCCACCGCACCAGCGGCAGGGCGGCCAAGCGTGGACAGCCCTGCTGGCGCACAAGCTCGAGATGCCAGATCAGGTCGTCTCCCCACCGCTGCCTCAACGCTGCAATTGCTTGAGCCTCCGGCTGCGGCAACAGCATCTGCAGGTAGGTCCATCCCGGCTCTGAGGCCCGCACATGCAGGGTGGTGTGATTCCAGCTCAGCTCACGCAATCCATTGCCCCCTGAGAGATCTTCAGGCCCGAGATCCCGCAGGGTGGCCCCGGCTGACTGCACCATTCGTTGCAGGCTGGTGAGCCCATCCGGCGCGACGAGCAACAGCAACCTGTGGGCAGATACGGCAGGACCTCCCCAACTGGGCATCCGCGACAGCAGCGGCTGTTCAAGCAGGGTTCCTAGATGAAGATCCAAGGCGGATGCCGCGACCCTGTGCATCAACTCAATCGCCTGCTCCCAACGCTCGCAGTCCACACTCACCTGTTGCCAGTTGACCACTGGAGCGGTGGCCAATCTGAGGGCCGTAATGATGCCGTTCGTGCCGTAGGCATGGTTCAACGCTTCGGCATCCAGCTCGCCGATCTGATGGCGTTGGGCATCGGGACGGAGCGGTACGACCTCCATCCCGAGCAAATGGCCTGGATCGCGCAAAAAGCCCCAGCGCAACGAACCGATGCCACCGGAGCCCCCAGCAACGAAGCCACCGATGGTGGCGCTGCGCCAGGTGCTCGGCATCAAGCGCAGCTGGCGCCCATACCTGCGCAGCTCCTGATCCAGATCGCGCATCACACACCCCGGTTCCACGGTGACCACCCCCGTCGCCGCATCAATTGATCGGATCTGACGCAGGGATGTGGTGAGCATCACCACGCCTCCTTGCAGGGGCACACATTGGCCGTAATTCCCCGTACCGGACCCGCGCAGGGTCAGGGGAACCTGATGCTCGGCGCAGGCTGAGGCAAGCCGTTCAACGGCCTCCACAGTGCGAGGCCGGGCCACCAAGTCAGCACGACATGGTTCCAGTCGTGGTGTCAAAACCGGGGAGTACTCGAAGGCATCCCGTGAAAAACGCTGAAGGTCTGCTGGTTCAGCCAACAGCTCAAGATCAGGAACAGCGCTCAGGGCTTGCCGCAGGGCGATTAAGGCTTCGGCGCGACCCATGACGGTGCTGAACTCTGGTCAGGGTCTAGCGCCCGGAGACGACACCCAGTGGCCGTTTACGAGAACCTGGCGCTGCGGGGGACATCGCATCAGATCCGACCATCCCTGGCCCTCCATGCAGATCAGATCCGCAGGAGCACCAGCCCGCAGCACCCCATCCCATTCCAGTTGAAGAATGGCCGGCGGTGCCGTCGTGAAGGGGGCCAGGCCCAGGCGCTGCCACGGCAACAACTGGGTCAACGGCATCGACGCGGCCAGCAGGGCCAATGGATCGAAATCGCCTCCGGGGAACCAGGGGTCGGCCACGTTGTCACCCGCTACCGCCACCGTGACGCCACAGCGTTGCAACTGACGGATCGGGGCTTGCGGACGCTGAAGCGGGGTGGCGTCGTCCGATCGCGCTAGCAACCAGGCATTGGTGAGGGGTAGTGCGATCACGCGGAGCTGTGCTGCCGCCATGCGCTCTCCCAACCTTGCCAAGCGTGGAGGCGGCAGCAGAGAAAGACTGCTGGCATGGCTGCAGGTGACAGGAACCTGGACGGGCACGCGCCGCAGAGCCTTCAGCAGCTGAACCATGCCCTCGGCCGGGCCATGGTCGGCCTCATCAATGTGCAAATCAACGCCGCAGCTGTGGCGATCGGCAAGGCGCAACAACTCCTCCAGCTGATGGGTCACCGCAGCCGATCCACAGGGAGGGGTGAGAACACCACCGAGGCAGCCACCACTGGCGGCGACGCGACGTGCCAAATCCTCCGCTTCAGCTGAACACCAGAACTCCAGGGGAACAAGTGCCACCAGCTGAAGATCGATGCGGCTGCGCCAGCGCTGCTGAAGGGTGAGCAGTGCCTCCCAGCTGGGCTCGGCACCGGGACCACCACTGTCGACATGACTACGCATGGCACGCAGCCCATGGCCGAATGCCCTCTCCAACGCACGCTCCCCGCGCTGGAGAACGGATGCCACGGTTCGGGTGTTGTGCTCCTGCAGGTTGGCGTCCAGGGCACCTCCATAGCTGCCGCTGAGGTTGGGGTGCTCCTGCCAGGTGTAGGCCTTGTCCAGATGAACGTGGCAGTCCACCAATCGCGGCAGCACCATCCGCGATGGTGGCGACTGATCAGCCGTCAGGGGCCTGGGCTCAAGCAGACGTCCCTGATGCCAGGCGAGCCGCACAGGCGTCAGCCCCTGTTTCTGGATTGCTGGCAGGGGTGTCGCAGGGTCGAAATCAACCAGCCCCAGGGGAACCCAAGCCTCAAGGACACCACTCTCAGACTGTGACTGGAGCGACTGGGCATCCGTCACTCCTCTGCACCGTTGATGGCGTCGGTTCTGAGGATCACAAAACGACCTGCCACACCAAGGCTCAGCACATCGAAGCCGGGCAGACGCAGCCCCGGCAACAACTCCTTCCCTTCCATGCGGGTGGAATACAAGCTGGCCACCCCTAGGTTGCGACGGGTGGTGAACTGACCGGCCAGCACCGCCAGAGCATCCCGCTGAGAGGCAATCAACTCAGGGCAATTGCGAATCCAAAGACGCAGCACCATGGGCAGGGTCGGTGCCTCGCACAGTTCCTGGGTGCCCAACTTGACCAACTGGGCCCCGGCATGGGCCTCGTAATCGTCGATGGACGGATTGGAGAACACCAGCGACAGCACACCAGCCATGGCGACACCCCCCGTCAACAGCGCCAGTGCAGGCACACGTTGCGGACGCGATGAAGGGGACACCAGGCAGGCTGCGGCTCGTGTTGGTAGATTCTCACGGACGCGGCGGGCGTCGCCAAGTGGTTAAGGCAGCGGCTTGTGGCGCCGCTATTCGGGGGTTCGAATCCCCTCGCTCGCCCTTTTTCAAGTATCAACCAAGGCTCTCAGCAGAGGTTCAGCACTCCAGCGAATTGGGTCGGTGCAGGGCAAACCCAGAACTTGACTCACCCGATCAATCTCGGCCGTTGCCTGACGCTCATCAAGGCGTGCCGTGTTGAGGGCAACGGCAGCCACCTTGGCTGAAGCGCCTGCGCCATCAGGCCGTGCCCAACTGGCTAAGGCTTCCGTGGTGGCCACCAACGATGCAAGGTCGGGGAGAGGGATCTGAGGCAACCGATCGATGCTCTGCTGGCCGGCCCGATGCACCAGCAAGAGGGCGGTCGGCTGGGTTCCGCGCAACAGGGGCAAGGTGGCTGTTGAAGCGGGGTGACACAGCGAGCCCTGCCCCTCCACAAGCACGAGACCCTGCTCGGGCAGAGCATCCGCCGCCCGAAGCACCGCCGCCTCCACGGCACCCGCTGCGTAATCCACCCGAACAGCATCAAGGGCAACCCCTTCGCCACTGATCAGAATTCCCGCCTGCCCCGTCCCAACAAATCGCGCGGGAATCCCTGATCGCTGGGCCGCTTCCAGCAGAGCCAGGCATGCGCTCATCTTGCCCACCGCCATGTCGGTTCCAACCGCCAAAAGGCGTCGACAGGGAAGCGCTGCAGCCCGTGCTTGGCCGATGCCGAGAGCCTCCGGCTCCCGTCGGAGATCCCAGATCCAGCGGTTGGTCCAGCAGGCTTCTGCCAATGCCGGATCATCGGCCAGATAGGTATGGAGTCCACTGGCGAGGTGGAGTCCTGCGCGCAACGCCGACAGGGCATCGTGGCGAACAGAATCCGGCAGCCGCCCACCAGAGGGAGCCAAACCAACCACAGCTGCCTCCGGGTGATACGGAAGCGCCGCGGCCAAATCCGCCACCACCGGCACGTCTCGCTCGATGCCGGTGACCTGCTGTAGGGGCTCGCCGGCATGGTCTGGATCAATCACCGCGACGATCGGGCCGGCACGGTGGCGCAGCATGGCTAGACCGGTCTTGCCAGTGAGACTGGCCAAACCGCCGTGCTGGAGCAGCACCAAGCGCATCTTTCGAAATCCTGGCGGCGCCTGAATCCCGCTCATAAAGCTGCTGTGCTTTCACGCACACCGATAGCAGTGCAGCTCAAGGCCTGACTGCCGCGGGGCGAATCCCCAATCCAGACGTCGATGAAGGGTGCAAGCGATCGTCCTGCAGATCCAGACCAGCGAATGGATCGTCAACCAAGTTGAGATGGCTGTCGAGATCGGGCCAACGAATCAGGGGCAGCAACTGGGCCGCAGCACCGTTCAGCAGTGAGCTGTCGGAATAACAGCCCACCATCAGGTCCAAACCCTTCCGCTGCGCCACCTGGGCCATCAGCAGGGCCTGACTAAGCCCCCCGGTCTTCAGAAGCTTGAGATTCACACCGTCCACCACCGGTGCCAGGCGCAGCAGATCCTCCAGATCCCAGCAGCTTTCATCCGCCACAAGAGGCATCGGGCAGTGCGGATGCAGTGCCGCGAAGCCCGCCGTATCGCACGCCTGATCCAGATCGGGAGCCAGGGGTTGCTCCAGCAGGACCACCTGGTGTGTTGTCAGGGGCTCCAGCATCCGCTTGGCCTGATCCACGGTCCAGCCGCCGTTGGCATCCACCTGCAGTTCCATCGCCAGCCCCTGCCGCTGGGACCGCTCCGTGATGGCCTGGGCCACCGCCTCGAGCAGGCTCCGGTCGTGGTCCAACCCATCGGGACTGCCCAACTTGAGCTTCACCCGCGTCGCCGGCAGCTGGGTCCACCAGCGGTCCAGACGATTCAGCACTGAAGCAACAGAAGCCAGTCCGAGGGTGACGCTGGTGGCGACCCCGGTCGCTCCATCGAGACCCCAGAGGCGCCACAACGGGTGGCCAAGCCGTTGCCCATGCCAGTCCCACAGGGCCAGGTCTATGGCACAACGGGCCGGCGGACTCAAGGGCGTCAACAGAGGCTCAAACCGTTGCGGACGGTCGGGATCCAAAGCATCCAATTGCGGCAGCAACGCAAGCAGCTCCTCTTCCACTGCCTCGAGCGCAAAGGCACGATGACCGGTCTCGAATCCACCCGTCTCGCCGCGACCGATCAGACCATCCCGGTCAAGCTTGAGCTCCAAGCGCACCACAGATGCTGTGGTACCCCGGCTGATCGTGAGGGGCACAGCCTTGGTGAGCGAAAACCGCCTGAGGGCCCAGCCCATCAACACCCGAGCACCAATCCCCAAACTGACACAACACCGCTGTGGCTCACACTGAGAAGGCTTGAGCCAGAGTCTTGGTCGCCTCCGCCCCCCTCACCACTGACGCCACCGCCCATTCTCAGCGGGGCAGCTACTGGATCACCACCTTCGGCTGCCAGATGAACAAGGCGGATTCCGAACGGATGGCCGGAATTCTGGAATCGATGGGCTATCGGGAGGCACCGGCCGAACTCGATGCCGATCTGGTGCTCTACAACACCTGCACGATCCGCGATAACGCCGAGCAGAAGGTTTACAGCTACCTCGGAAGACAAGCCCAGAGGAAGCGCAGCAATCCCAATCTCACCCTGGTGGTGGCGGGCTGTGTCGCCCAGCAAGAGGGCGAATCACTGCTCAGGCGGGTACCGGAGCTGGATCTGGTGATGGGTCCGCAGCACGCGAATCGACTCGAGACCCTGCTGCTTCAGGTGGACAGCGGCCAGCAGGTGGTCGCCACCGAGGACCATCACATCCTTGAAGACATCACCACCGCACGACGGGACAGCACCATCTGCGGCTGGGTGAACGTGATCTACGGCTGCAACGAACGCTGCACCTACTGCGTGGTGCCTTCGGTACGAGGCAAAGAACAATCGCGACTGCCCCAGGCGATCAAGCTGGAGATGGAGGGGCTCGCTGCCCAGGGCTACAAGGAGATCACCCTGCTGGGGCAAAACATCGATGCCTACGGCCGGGATCTGCCGGGCATCACCCCGGAAGGTCGCCGCCAGCACACCCTCACCGATCTGCTCCACCACGTCCACGACGTGGTGGGCCTTGAACGGATCCGTTTTGCCACCAGCCATCCGCGCTACTTCACCGAGCGACTGATCGATGCCTGTGCCGACCTGCCCAAGCTCTGCGAACACTTCCACATTCCCTTCCAGAGCGGCGACAACGACGTTCTGCAGGCCATGGCCAGGGGTTACACCGTGGAGCGCTACCGGCGCATCATTGACCGCATCCGTGAGCGCATGCCCGATGCCTCCCTCAGCGCTGATGTGATCGTCGCCTTCCCCGGCGAAACCGATGCTCAGTTCCGCCGCACCATGGATCTCATCAAGGAGATCGGGTTCGACCAGGTGAACACTGCGGCCTATTCCCCACGGCCCAACACCCCTGCCGCCGACTGGGACAACCAGCTCCCGGAAGAGGTGAAGGTGGAACGCCTGCGCGAAATCAATGCCTTGGTGGAAAACTGTGCCCGCGAACGCAATGCGCGCTACGCCGGACGCACCGAGGAGGTGCTTGCGGAAGGCATCAACCCCAAGGACCCGTCGCAACTCATGGGGCGAACCCGGACCAATCGCCTGACCTTCTTCAGTGCCACCGGACCGGATGGTCACGTCTATGGAGCCGGCGATCTCGTGCAAGTACGCATTGATGCCGTTCGCTCCTTTTCACTCAGCGGTAGCCCCCTGCCCCGCTGAGCTCAACGCTGATACCTTTGGCGCTCCCACTGCTCAGGGGTCGCAGCAGCCATGCCGTCCAGTCCCATCACGGTCGGGCTCGTCTTTGGAGGCCGCTCTGGAGAACACGACGTGTCAATCCGATCTGCGGCGACCGTCGTTCGCGGCCTGCGCAGCGAACGCAACACAGATCGCTACGTCGTCCAGGCGATTTATATCGACCGTGATGGGCGCTGGTGGGGAACGGATCTCGCCGAGACGACCCTGGCCTCCGAAATCGCTCCGGAGCTCACACCGCCGCTGCCTCCCTCAGGATTCCAAGGATTCCCGGAGGGTTGCGATGCGGTCGACATCTGGTATCCGGTCCTGCATGGTCCCAATGGAGAGGACGGCACCATTCAGGGGTTGTTCCAGCTGACCGGCAAACCCTTCGTGGGTGCCGGAGTTCTTGGCTCAGCAGTGAGCATGGACAAACAAGCGATGAAGTCTGCTTTCGCCAGCGCCGGGCTGTCTCAAGTGCCCTACGTGTCGCTGCTGGCTTCCGAACTCGAGGAGCCCAACAGCCGATCCGCTCTCCTGGATCGGATTGAAACAGAACTGAATTACCCCTGCTTCGTGAAGCCCGCCAATCTTGGTTCCTCTGTGGGCATCAGCAAGGTCCGTTCGCGCCAGGAGCTAGAGGCTGGCCTCAACCAGGCAGCAGCGCTCGACCCAAGGCTGGTGGTGGAGCAGGGCGTCAACGCCAGGGAAGTGGAATGCGCCGTGCTGGGGGGGCGCACGCTCGAGGCGTCGGTGGTCGGCGAGGTTCGTTTTGATGCGGACTGGTACGACTACGAAACGAAATACACCGCTGGGCGCAGCACCACGTTGATCCCAGCTCCCCTGCCCGATCAAGTGAGTGACCGCATCCGTGCTCAGTCCTTGCAGGCTTGCGCTGCCGTTGGCGTCAACGGGATGGGTCGGGTGGATTTCTTCTACGACGACAGCACCGATCAGCTCTGGATCAACGAAATCAACACCCTGCCCGGCTTCACGGCACAAAGCATGTTCCCCATGCTCTGGGCGGCCAGTGGCGTAACACTCGACCAGTTGGTTCACCAACTGATCCAAACAACAGGAGAATGAACGCAGCGTCCTTCTCCTGACCCATGAGCCACGGACTGCTCTGGTTTCCTCTACTGCTGGCCTTTGTGCTGCTGGCCTCGCTTGGATGGCTGGAACGGCGGCGCCAAAACCTGTTTCGTGCCTGGGCCGAAGGCTCGGAACTGGCCAAGCTCGACGGATGCGGTGGTGCCCGACTGAAAGACGGGGAACTGCACTGGAGCAGCTTTGAGGCTGGCAAGTTTCAGGATCAGGGCTCGTTTGATGTCTGCAGGCTCGAGCTTGTGGAACTGATGTCACTTGCCTCCGGTGATGCCCCCCTGACGGATGAATCCCAGGGGCGCTGTCGGCTGCGGCTCATCGGGAAGGACCTGCAGATGGATGTTCCCTTCTCCGACGCCGACCGCGCTCGCAGCTGGGGTGAGCAATTAATGGCCCGGGCCCGGTGCGACCTTTGAGCCGGGTCATCAGCAAACACAAAGCATCTGAACGGCCCATCTCAGCCCAGATGGCCCGTCGCAGGGAATTGCGCCGGCAACGTCGCCAGACTCTGTTGGTCCAGCTTTGGCGCCTCCTAGCCATGCTTTTTCTGAGTGGCGGGTTCACGTGGGTCCTGCTGCGCCATGGCTGGACCCTGTCTGGCCCTGAGGCGGTGATCCTGAAGGGTGGCGCTGCCCTTGAGACGGACCAAGTCGTCGAGGCGGCCAATCTGCGCTTTCCCCAACCCCTACTGGAGGTCAGTCCCAGGACGCTTGAACAAGAGCTGATTCGTTCCCTGCCGGTGCGCAGCGCTCAGGTGGAGCGAAAGATGCTTCCCGCTCGCCTCATCGTCAACCTGAAGCCACAGATCCCAGTCGCCCAGGCTGTGCGTCAGGGTCCCGCTGGGCGGGAACGAGGCTTGTTAGATGTCAAAGGGCAGTGGATGAGCCTGACTGACGCATCACCGCAGCCGCTCACAAAAATCTTGGTGCGCGGTTGGAACGAACAGCAACGCGGCTATGTCGCTGAGCTGCTGCAACAACGGGATCGCTTCGAAGGGACGCTGAAAACCATCGTGGTGCACCCCGACGGAGACATCAGCCTTGTCACAACGAGCCTGGGCAGGATTGATCTCGGAGGCGAACCAGCTCTGCTCAACACCCAGATCGAGACGATCATCCACCTCAACAACACGTTGCCTGAGCATCTACGCCAAGCCCGGAAAAGCAGTCTTGATCTCAGCGATCCCGACCGTCCGGAACTGCAGCTAGCGAATCCACCCGTCCCCCAGAACGCCAAGTCGCAACCCTGAGACCAGAGCTTTGAAAATCTGGAGACCACAACCTCAGCGCCTGGTTTGTGATTTGTTGAAGCCAGGACAGGGCTTCAGGGACATAATGCAACGCAAGCAACTGGTTCAGCCTCGACGATGGAGATGGTGAGCGGCTCAGGGTCCTACACGGCAGCTGGAATCCAGCCCAGCCAATCCGCCCGCATCGAGGTCATCGGCGTTGGTGGGGGCGGCAGCAATGCTGTCAACCGCATGATCCTTAGCGATCTTGAGGGTGTTGGCTATCGCGTTCTGAACACGGATGCCCAGGCTCTGATCCAATCCCAGGCCCAGCAACGCCTACAGCTCGGGCAAACTCTGACTCGAGGACTCGGCGCCGGGGGCAACCCCACCATCGGTCAGAAGGCAGCCGAAGAATCCCGCACTGATCTGCACGACGCACTGCAGGGAGCAGATCTGGTGTTCATCGCCGCAGGCATGGGCGGTGGGACCGGCACTGGAGCCGCACCTGTGGTGGCTGAGGTGGCCCGGGAAGTCGGGGCTCTCACCGTGGGCATCGTGACCAAGCCTTTCAGTTTCGAGGGCCGCCGTCGCATGCGACAGGCCGACGAAGGCATCACTCGATTGGCAGAGCACGTAGACACCCTGATCGTGATCCCCAATGACCGCCTGCGGGATGCCATTGGCGGAGCCCCCCTTCAAGAAGCATTCCGCAGTGCAGATGATGTCCTGCGCATGGGCGTCAAAGGCATCAGTGACATCATCACGTGTCCGGGCCTGGTGAACGTTGACTTCGCGGACGTTCGTTCGGTGATGACCGAAGCGGGTACAGCACTGCTGGGCATCGGTATCGGTTCTGGCCGGTCCAGAGCCGTGGAGGCAGCCCAAGCCGCGATCGCAAGTCCATTACTGGAAACGGAACGCATCGATGGGGCCAAAGGCTGTGTGATCAACATCAGCGGCGGCAAGGACATGACCCTGGAGGACATGACCACCGCTTCAGAGGTCATCTACGACGTCGTTGATCCGGAGGCGAACATCATCGTGGGCGCCGTGGTGGATGAAGCGCTCGAAGGAGAGATTCACGTCACGGTGATTGCCACAGGCTTCGAGAACAAGCAGCCCTACCGCAGCGAGCGCAGCCGCTCCATGCCTGGCATTGCGACCCGAGCTGAACCCGAAGAGAACGGCGCCAGAATCCCTGAATTCCTGCGTCGCCGTCAGCAGCAGAACAACAACTCCGATTGAAAGTCCTGAGGAATCTGACTCTCAATCAAGCTGTCTGAAAGTGGTGACCCGGAATCCACGCCTGCCCTGAGCATCCCGTGTGGCTGCTCCCTTCCGGTTCTGACCAGATTTGGGCGTCGGAGCCGCATGGGTCCGAGTCGGCAGAATGCTAGCAATGAGCCCCCAAGGGGTTCTTAAGCTGCATGCGTCCTTCTGATCTGAACCGCTTCAAGCAGAAGGGCCACCCCATCGCCGTGCTCACTGCATGGGACAGCCTCTCTGCGTCTCTCGCAGAAGCAGCCGGTGCCGATGTGGTGCTGATTGGCGATTCACTGGCCATGGTGGCGCTAGGCCATGCCACAACACTCCCTGTGAGCCTGGATCAGATGCTCCATCACACGCAGGCGGTGGCGCGGGGATTGACAGCCATGCCGGCCGATCAACCCCTGCTGGTCTGCGACCTCCCCTTTCTCAGCTACCAGTGCGGCGAAGACCGTGCCGTGGCGGCTGCAGGCCGACTCCTGAAGGAGTCCAGTGCTGCCGCAGTGAAGCTGGAGGGGGCGGAGCCTGAGGTCGTGACCGTGATCGACCGACTGGTGCGGATGGGCATTCCCGTGATGGGGCACCTTGGCCTCACCCCACAGGCCGTGCATCGTCTGGGCTATCGCCGTCAGGCCACGGATGCCATCAGCCAAGAGCGCCTGCTGGATCAGGCGCGAACTCTGGAACAGAAGGGCTGCTTCTCTCTGGTGCTGGAACATGTCCCGTCGGAGCTGGCGAGCAAGGTGCAACAAGCCCTGAGCATTCCCGTGATCGGCATCGGAGCCGGTGAGAGCTGCGATGGCCAGGTGCGCGTCACGGCAGACCTGCTGGGCCTAACAACAAAACAACCTCCGTTCAGTCCGGCCCTTGTGGATGGGCGCCAACTGTTCATTGAGGCGTTGAAGGGGTGGGTCAACCAGACCCGGAACCAAACTCCACCCATCACAGGAAACACCCATGACAATCAATAATTCCAATCAGAGCCTAAAAGCACTGCGCCACAACGGCTTCGACTCAACGGCTTCGACTGATGCGAAGCCTGGAGATGAGTGGCTAAGTGATTAAAAGAATCGATCCGGTTGCAAGTGAGCTACAAACGAGACATTCGTTCAGCTTCAGTACCTCTAGCCGGCTGTGGTGGTGCCGCACCGATGGTGAAATACAGGGCTGACGCCGTTGTGGACTAATTGATGCCAGCAAGAACGTCAGGGGTTTTCAGCCCAGGAAGGATCAGTCTGTGGGCTGATACTTCAGATGATCTCTTTACGGCCAGCCTTGATTTTCTGCCTGGCTGTAAGCAGGCCATAGACGAGCAACCCGAGAAGAGCGATGTTCATGCCAATGAAAAACATCATGTCCATGATCTTGTGGCAACTTGTTCCTTGATAGGCAGGACATGCAAGCCGGCCTATCCGTCAGAAGACTCATTTCAACCCCTGGATCGCCATTGACGGTTGAGGCATCCACCAGTCCCCCTGCTCAACATGAGCGCCGCCAACGATCAAGAAGTGCCGGCGACGGACGCGGAAGAAGAGGGCTGCAAGCTTGACGACGAGGTTGCTGGGATCCACGAACACCGAACCCCTTGGTACGCCCATACAAACAGCCACGACTCATGGGGCCGGCGGCAACGGTCATCCGTACCTCCGTTGCCTGCTCTCGATTTTTAAGATCCAAGGGTCTGACAGCTGAGCTGCAACCAGACAGTTGAACTATCTCTGGTTCTGAGGGGTTCCGGAGATTTTTTATTTGCTTCCCCATGGATCAAGCTGAAATCAACAATTGGATCTCCATCGCTGAGAGCATGGAAGCCAAGGGCGATACGGAGAGCTGGTTTTACCTTCGCGCTCGCGCAATTGCTGACGGGAAGGCGGATCCCATGCCCAATATTTCAGAGTTGATGGGTGATCCTTCTTGATCTGCCTGACCAGATGATGCACTGCAACGCCAGGCAAAAGATGTGCACTCGTCGAAATTTTTCTTTAGTGGAACCAACTCTCGTTGATCTCTACCTGATTACCTATCAGTGATAGGAGACTTTTATCGAGACCTGATTCGGCTGATTTAAGCGTTTGGGGAGACGCGGGCGAGGGAACCCGCGAACATTCAGCCTCCCAAGCGCTTGCAGTGGTGCTGGCGCCCAGCTCATCTTCACAGTCAACTTGAGGAGATTTGGCTAGTAATTAATGCCTAATTTGGTGCATTTGATACCCAGCGAAGGGTCGCCTGTCAGCGAAGATTGGTTCGAAGGCAGTGGTGCCTTCAATACGTCGTTTGGGGGTGGGCTGAGGGGCCTACCTCTTTTTTTATGAGCATGCTGCGTGAAGCAGCCATACAGACGTGTCTCGCCCAAGTCGCTGACACGAGTCGCTGACACGAGTCGCAACAGCAGCCGCTTGTTGATCAGATCAATGGATATGACTGACTTGTGGCCTTAGCAGTCCTCTCCGAAACCTCTTCCCACCACAGAATCACCTCAATCAGCACCTGATTGCTGACAGCCATTCCTTCGGGGTCGGTGAGGCACCAACGCCCTGCCCGCTGCTGCAGCCACCCACGCTCAACGAACGGCTGCCAGCGACGGACCAGTGCATCTGCATCAAAGCCATGCAGCGTCACCCCTTCCCGGCGCCGCAGTCCCACCAACAATTGGTCATCCAGTGGAAGACCAACCTCGGCGACGGTTTCCTCAGGACGGCTGTCGAGCCATGCCGCGTAGGCAGCCCGTGTGCGTGGTCGCGCCAAGCGCTCCCCCCAGGGCGCTGATGTCGCTCCCATTCCAAATCCCCACCAACCGGCACCGCTCCAATACACCCGGTTGTGACGTGAGGCATGGCCAGGCCGGGCATGGTTGGAAATCTCGTAACGGCTGAGGCCTGCAGCAGCCAGCCGATGCGTGGTTAGGTCCATTAGCGCAACGGCGAGGTCGTCATCCGGAAGTTTCAGCGCACCAAGCGTGCGTTGGCGATCAAACACGGTGCCCGGTTCCACCGAAAGGTCGTAGATCGAGAGATGGGGGGCCTGACTGGCAATGGCCTGATCCAACTGCTCCTCCCACGCGGCCATGGTCTGACCCGGCAGGTTCTGAATGAGGTCGAGACTCCAGGACTGGAGGACTCCGTCGCGCCGGGCCTGCACCAGCCAGTCGATCGACGCCTGAAGGTCGTGCTGCCGATGCCGCCGCCCCAGCTGTTCGAGCACCGAGTCGTCAAAGCTCTGCCCTCCCAAGCTGATGCGATTCACCCCAAGGGAGAGAACCGCAGACAGCTGCGCGCAGTTAAAGGTGGCCGGATCCATTTCCAGGGTGATTTCCGCACCGGGCTGAAGCCCGAACTTTTCCGCCAAGGCGTCGAGCAGTGCAGCGATCTGATCCGGACACAAGAGCGATGGCGTCCCGCCACCGATGTAGACCGTGGACAGGGGCGGACCGACTGGTGCAGCAGCGATTTCGCGATGCAGAAGGCTTAGGTACTCGCGGATGGAGCGACTGCCAGGCCCCTGGTCGGCACGGGCTTGATCCCCCAAGGGAACAACCGCGAAATCGCAGTAGTAACAGCGCCGGTGGCAGAAGGGAATGTGGAGATAAGCGCTGCGGGGAGGGATGGGATAGGGCATGCTTCTGGCATCCGGATTGAGCTGCCACGACCTGAACCCATGGTGGATCCGCTCATCCTTCTTCTGTTTGTGGTCTCCGGTGCAGCCGCCGGATGGATGGGAGTTCATCTGCTTCCAGACGGACTGGTCACCGAAACCACTGATGCCGAACGGCTCCGGCTGATTCTCAGCGGGTCGGGAGGCGGCATCGGAGTCATTGCCGGCTTGGTGTTTCAAAGGCTCCGAGTGCGCTTGATGCAGCAAGTGCGCACCATGCCCACCGATCTTTTGGTGAGCCGGGCTGTCGGCCTGATCCTCGGGCTGCTGGTCGCCAATCTGCTGCTGTTGCCCGTTCTACTGCTTCCGTTCTCCGGGGGAATTGCCCTGCTCAAACCGCTGCTGGCAGTGGTGAGCAATGTCTTTTTCGGGATTCTGGGAAGCAACCTGGCTGAGGTGCATGGCCGCACGCTGCTGCGCCTGTTCAATCCCGCCAGCACGGAAGCCCTGCTGGTGGCCGATGGGGTGCTCACCCCAGCCACGGCCAAGATCCTCGATACCAGCGTGATCATCGATGGTCGGATCCGCGGAATGCTTGCGTGCGGCTTGCTGGAAGGACAGGTGATCGTCGCTGAATCAGTCATCGATGAAATGCAGCAACTGTCGGATTCCACCAATGTTGAGAAGCGGGCCAAAGGCCGGCGTGGATTGAAGTTGCTGAAAGATCTACGGGAGACCTACGGGCGACGGCTTGTGATCAACAGCACCCGTTACGACGGGAAGGGAACGGACGACCGTCTGCTGCAGCTGGCCTCTGACACGGGCGGAACCCTGGTAACCGCGGACTTCAACCTGGCGCAGGTCGCCCAGGTGAAAGAACTGAAGGTGATGAATCTGAGTGAGCTGGTGATCGCGTTGCGGCCTGAGGTGCAACCCGGCGATGAACTCAAACTCAAGATCGTGCGTGAGGGCAAGGAGGAGAGCCAGGGCGTCGGCTATCTCGACGACGGAACGATGGTGGTGGTCAACGATGCAAAATCGCTGATCGGCCAACGCAAGCCTGTGGTGGTGACCGGTGCCCTGCAAACGCCAACGGGTCGGATGGTGTTCGCCCGTCTGGACTCCAAAGATGCAACAACCGACACCAAGACTTCAACCAAATCGAAAAGTCAGGGAAAACCGGCCAAAACCAGCCACCGCAAGCCCGCTGACCCCGGCTAGGCTCGCCTCACCGCGATGGTGGAGATGACAACTTCGGCCCCGTACTACGGCGACAGCGCCGTGATGCGCACACCACCTCCCGACCTTCCGTCCCTCCTACTCAAGGAGCGGATCGTGTACTTGGGCTTGCCCTTGTTCTCTGACGACGATGCCAAGCGTCAGATGGGAATCGATGTCACTGAGCTGATCATTGCTCAGCTGCTCTTTCTGGAATTCGACAACCCAGATAAGCCGATTTATTTCTACATCAACTCCACGGGAACCAGCTGGTACTCAGGAGAAGCGATTGGCTTTGAGACCGAAGCCTTCGCCATCTGCGACACCCTCCGCTACGTCAAACCCCCGGTGCACACCATCTGCATCGGTCAAGCCATGGGTACGGCAGCGGTGATCCTTTCAGCAGGAACAAAAGGCCAACGGGCTGCTCTGCCCCACTCCTCCATCGTTCTGCACCAGCCTCGCAGCGGTGCCCGCGGCCAAGCCACGGACATCCAGATCCGGGCCAAGGAAGTGCTGCACAACAAGCAGGCCATGCTTGAAATCCTTTCCACCAACACCGGAAGATCCGTGGAGGAGCTGAGTAAGGACTCCGACCGGATGAGCTACCTGACACCCCAACAAGCCGTCGAGTACGGACTCATCGACCGCGTGCTCAGCAGCCGCAAAGAACTGCCCGGCAATACCTCCGTCTGACCAGCTTCCTCTGACCAGCTGCGTCTGATCCGCCCCACTTGCTCTCACTTTTCAACGTCCTGAACCATGCCGATCGGTACTCCCAGCGTTCCTTACCGCCTCCCAGGCAGCCAGATGGAGCGCTGGGTCGACATCTACACCCGTCTTGGGGTGGAGCGGATCCTCTTCCTTGGCTCTGAAGTCAATGACGGCATCGCCAACAGCCTGGTGGCCCAGATGCTTTACCTCGACTCAGAAGACAGCAGCAAGCCGATTTACCTGTACATCAACTCCCCCGGTGGCTCTGTCACGGCTGGTCTGGCGATCTACGACACCATCCAGTACGTCAAAAGCGAGGTGGTCACCATCTGCGTGGGCCTCGCCGCATCCATGGGTGCCTTCCTCCTAGCAGCCGGAACGAAAGGCAAACGTGTTGCCTTGCCCCACAGCAGGATCATGATTCACCAGCCCCTCGGCGGCACCAGCCGGCGCCAGGCCAGTGACATCGAAATCGAGGCACGAGAGATCCTGCGCATGAAGGAGATGCTCAACCAATCCTTGGCCGACATGAGTGGGCAGAGTTTCGAAAAAATCGAAAAAGATACCGACAGGGACTACTTCCTCAGTGCAGAGGAGGCCAAGGAGTACGGGCTTATCGACCGGGTGATTTCACATCCCAACGAAGCCTGAACGGAACGGGGCAGGCCGCTGCGTAAGCTCGTCCACTGCACTGTTGCGCAAGCCCGCCCCGGATGGCCCAGCTTTTCTACGACTCCGACGCCGATCTCGGTCTGCTGAATGGCAAGACCGTGGCCATCATTGGTTATGGCTCCCAGGGTCATGCCCACGCCCTGAACTTGAAGGATTCAGGGGTCGATGTGGTTGTGGGCCTGTATGACGGCAGCCGATCAGCAGAGAAAGCCAAGGCCGATGGGCTTGAGGTTTTGAGCGTGGCCGATGCCTCTGCCAAGGCCGACTGGATCATGGTCTTGCTGCCTGACGAGTTCCAGAAGGACGTCTACGAGAAGGAAATCGCACCCCACCTCACTTCAGGCAAGGTGCTCAGCTTCGCTCACGGCTTCAACATCCGCTTCGAGCTGATCAAACCCCCTGCCGATGTGGACGTGGTGATGATCGCCCCGAAGGGCCCTGGCCACACCGTGCGCTGGGAATATCAGAACGGTCAGGGCGTTCCTGCCCTGTTCGCGATCGAACAAGACGCATCCGGTAACGCACGGGGCCTGGCCATGGCCTACGCCAAAGGCATCGGCGGCACCCGTGCCGGCATCCTGGAAACCAACTTCAAGGAAGAGACCGAAACAGATTTGTTCGGTGAGCAGGCTGTGCTCTGCGGCGGTCTGTCCGAACTGGTCAAGGCAGGCTTCGAAACCCTTGTGGAAGCTGGATACCAGCCCGAACTGGCTTACTTCGAGTGCATGCACGAGGTGAAGCTGATCGTGGATCTGATGGTGAAGGGAGGACTGACCTCCATGCGCGATTCGATCTCCAACACCGCGGAATACGGCGACTACGTCAGCGGCCCCCGGCTGATCACCGCCGACACCAAAGCCGAGATGAAGCGCGTTCTGGCTGACATCCAGGACGGCACCTTCGCGAAGAACTTCGTTGCCGAGTGCGAAGCAGGCAAGCCGGAAATGAAGAAAGTTCGCGACCGCGACTCTCAACATCCGATCGAGAAGGTGGGCAAGGGACTGCGCTCGATGTTCAGCTGGTTGAAGGACGCCTGATTCAGCGCGAAACCTAAACGCCCGGTGGAATCCTCCATCACTCACCAGACACCCCGCTCTGCTGCCCTTGGGGCGCTGAGCGGGGCTTTTTGTTGGATCCTGGGACCTCACCGCCAATGACTTCAGGAGAGATGGGAAGCCTGCTGATCATTGGAGCAGCACTGCTCGATCAGCTGATCGGTGACCCGATCCGAATCCTCCATCCCGTAGTGGTGATGGGGTGGTGGATCCGGCAGCTGCGGTGCAGGGTCGAGCAATGGGCCGGTGACCATCCCACGAAGCTGCGCTGCGGAGGTGGCCTGATCAGCCTGATCCTGGTGCTCGGAAGCGCCATAGCCGGTTGGTGCCTTGAGCGACTGTTGTGGCTGCCATCTCCGTGGCAGTGGCTGGGAGTTGCGATCCTGACCGTGGGCTTAGCCAGTGCCCTGGCGGCCCGCAGCCTGACCGACAGCGTTTTGGCGGTGCTGGAAGCGCTCCCGGCAAGGGACGAAGGCGACCTCGAGACGGCACGCCGGAAGCTGAGCTGGATTGTTGGACGAGACGTACAGAGCTTGGATCAAGCTGGACTGCTCAGAGCTGCTGCCGAGACAGCCTCAGAAAATGCTGTAGATGGCGTTTTCGCACCCTTGTTCTGGATGGGCATCGGTGCGTTGCTCTGGATGGTCATGCCCGCAGGCCCTGGCCCACTCGCTCTGGCCTGGGCCTTCAAGGCCAGCAGCACGCTCGATTCCATGCTCGGCTATCGCACAGGTCGCCTGCGTTGGCTGGGGACGGCTGGCGCACGCCTGGATGATCTGCTTACGTGGCTGCCCTGCCGTCTAGTGATGCTGACGCTGCCTTTGGTCTGCCCGCCATGGTCACGCTGGGCGCAACGGGTGCAGGCCGCAGAACGGGATGGGGCCACAGATCCGTCGCCCAATGCAGGTCGCTCAGAAGCGATCTACGCCCACTGCATCGGGATCCAACTCGGTGGTGAGAACCGTTACGGAGACCGTGTTGTGCAGAAACCGGTTCTGGGAGCTGATCAACCGACAGCCAGCCTTGGGCTTGTCAGACGTGTTCTGAACGCATCACGTCGATTGGAACTCCTCTGGATCAGTGCTCTTCTGATGATTCAACTGGCCATCATCCACTGAAGACCAATCAGTAGGCGCCACGGTCCATCGGCAGAAGCAACACACCAAAGGTGCGCAGAATGATCGCGAAATCCAGGCTGAACGAGCGGCCACGGGCGTAGGCCAGATCGAGCTTGACGCGTTTCTTGTAACTCAGGTTATTCCGACCACTCACTTGCCAGAGGCCAGTCAGGCCTGGGCGCACAGAGGCAACTTCATCCATATAAGGGCCGTAACGAACAAGCTCCTTATCGACGATCGGGCGTGGGCCCACCACGCTCATCTCGCCGCGGAGAACATTCAAAAACTGCGGCAGCTCATCAAGACTCGAACGGCGGAGGAAACGACCCAGCGGAGTGATCCTGGGATCACGCTTGAGCTTGAAATCACGCTCGAATTCAGCCCGCAGCGATGGGTCAGCCTCCAGGACACGGGACAGGACAACATCTGCGTCGGCACGCATGGTGCGGAACTTGATGCAGCCGAACCGTTGGTAACCCCGGCCCACCCGACGCTGGGTGTAAAAAATCGGCCCCGGTGAACTGAGCTTGACCAAGCCAGCCAGGAGAAGTAGCACCGGTGAACCAAGGCCGAGAACGGTCAGGGAAAAGGCGATGTCGCCAGTTCGCTTGAACACCCTGCCCCATCGGTTCTGATGGCGAATCAGAGCGAGAGCCGGCAACTCCGACGGGGGGGCTGAGATCAGCGCAAGGTGGGGCTTGTACTTGCCACGGCGGGCAGCACGACCAGCGGTCTGAAGCAAGGATGGCCGAGAGGCCGAGGTCAAAGGCTCAACCTGGGACTCAGCACACTCAACGTCACAGGCGGAGTCCTGACATCTCGGCGGGGTCACTCGCTGCAACGTCACAGCCGCGTCGATGGGCCTGCCAGGCCGTTTGCAGAGCAGATTCAAAGCGTGCGGCGAATGCTTCTGGCCTAAACCGCTCGGCCCACTGACGGATGGCTTCCGAGTCGAAGGAACGCCAGATTCGGCCTTGCTCAAACCACTCCACAGCCTGAACAAGCGACTCCACACTCTGTTCCGGGAAAAGAACACCGGTGGGCTCTCGCAACCCGGCCGTTGCACAGCGCACCGTGTCCAATAAACCTCCACGGCCAAGGCCGATCACGGGAGCCCCAGCGGCCATCGCTTCCACAGGAGCAATGCCGAAATCCTCGAGGCCTGCATAAACAAAAGCGCGACAACGAGACAACAGCTCCTCCACCTGTTGCCCAGACTGTCGGCCAAGCAAAGTGACGGTTGGCCCTGCCAGGGACTCAAGCCGAGCACGCTCCGGCCCATCCCCGACCACAAGCAGGGGCAGGCCCAATCGATTAAAGGCTTGCACAACCAAGTCGACTCGTTTGTAAGGGACCAAACGACAAAGGCAGAGGTAAACGTCGTCTCGTTCTGAATTCCAGCGGAAGCGGTTGACCTCCACTGGGGGATGGATCACGGAGGCATCACGCCCCCAATACTTACGAATACGGCGCGCCGTGAAACGGGAATTAGCAATGAGATGGTCCACCCTCTGAGCACTGAGCTGATCCCATTGGCGCAGGGCATGCAGCTGCCAGCGAATCAAAGGCCCGAGGCCACGCCTCGCGAGGGCTGAACGCTCTAGATAAGCGTGCATCTGATCCCAGGCGTAACGAACCGGTGTATGCACATAACTGATGTGCAACTGCTCCGGACTCGTCAGCACGCCCTTGGCTACAAGATGACTGCTGCTGATCACCAGCTCAGCTGCGCCGAGATCGATCTGTTCAACAGCAAACGGCAACAAAGGCAGGTACTGCTGCACATGGCTGCGCCCCCAAGGCAGGCCTTGAATCGGGCTAGTCAAGACGGATCGGCCATGCAACCAACTGCCAGTCCGGCAGGATTCGGCATCAATAAGGGCAGCCAGCTGTGGTTCGCAGCCGCGGCTTTGCAACAGGGAATCAATCGCCTCAACAACACGTTCAGCACCACCGACCGAGCGTGGTGAGAACCACTCGTGAACCAGAGCGATGCGCTGCGGGAATTGGTCCGAAGCCGAGGGCATCCAGCCACAATGATGCGAACGATACGAAGTCTCTCAGCTGATTGCAGGACCCTGCCGAGGTCACGATGCTGGTCCACATGTCCAGTACGAACCTCACCATCAACATCCTCCTGGAAGAGGCGTTGAACGAACCGGACATCGGCACCACAAGCCGTTTCCGATGGCATGCCACAGCAGTAGGAATTGCTGCGCTCTGCATCGACAGCGCTCCGCCATCAACACCCCCTTTTGAGGATGCAGTCAAAGAGGGACTCAATGTGGGGCTCGATCTCAGCAGGGAGGAACGAGAGTTCCATCAAGTAGAACAAGGATTGGTTCTCTTGTTTCACTCTTAAGGAATGAAGCGATCGCTGATAATTACTATCAAAGAGAAACCAGACAAGCAACGAAGTGGCACCTAGATCGAGGAAGACCAAGGCAAGGCGAAATGTATCGCTTACAGCACTCCAACCGCATGGGATAAGCAAACCAGTCCATGGGCAAAGATCATCAAAGGCATAGACCACTTAATGCATCAATGCAGAAGAAAAAAGCGATGGACAGAAAACACCAAACAATCGGGGCGGCAACACAATGGGCACGATGAGACATAAAACCAAAGGGAAACGAGCTCAACACGTGATCGTGATCGCAGGTGCATCTGGCACAGGCAAAACCCAGTTGATTCAGAAATTAAGCCAGAAACCACATGATCATTTTAGACTAAAAGTACTAAAACAATTGGGCTGTGATCCGAATCAAAGAATGAAACGATCAACGGTGGAACGCATGCAACGGTTAATGGATCCAGCGAATTTCAAGAAGCGAAAAACCAGAAAGCTAAAATACTGCTTATTGCTCCACATCGATCTGACAAGCATCAATCACAAGAGCAATTTGAAGCTATTACGCAAAATATCTAAACGAAGCAAAAGGGTCGATATCATCACCCTATACACATCACCAAAAGAATGGCGCCAACGAATATTTAAAAGACTGCACACAGAGGATGAACCTTCAATGCGGGCTGCACTAATTGCCCTAACAACGAGGATAAACAAAAAGCTATCGGACACTCTATATCACAGAGAATACACAAAGTGGCTGAACGACCTGGAACAACTAAGATACAAGAAGAGCGCAATAATCAATACGTTTAACAAAACAATTCTTACCTCAATCCCCCAGGTCAGCCGATAAAACAACGATCATCATCAGAGAATGGAAAATAAAACAATAAACAGCTCTCTCCCAAGCAAAGGGCCTAAGCATCCTCCATTCACTCACCGGACTAAAAAAGACAGGAAAGAAACAAATATTAATGGGTAGAATATACAAATATTGAATTGCGAGGCATTCAACGACCATCAGCAAAAACAACAAGAACTGGAAGAAGGCGAAAGATAGTCAAAATGAACAGCATCTAATCAAAAACAGTGCAAATAACAGAGGAAGGGACATAAGCAAAAATCAATGTGAAAGGAATGCAAAACCTGACGCAAGGAGGAAAAACGAATAAACCATAAAAAGAAAGGGCAATAAAAGTACAGCTCCTAAAGTTAGAAGGAACTGAATACGCATCGTGGCAAACCTTGAAGACCTGCGTAATGCGAAGACGATTGGTCAGAAAAATTTCGAGAACTGGTCGAGGAATGCAGGGTTAACGGGAATTGCTCAAGACAGCGCATATTTCAATGTGCTCCCACAGCATCAAACGTATATCGCCATAGCAAGTGGGTGGCTTGATTGGCAAAAAGCAAATATTGGACACAGCCAGGGCAAATATGAAAGAACGAATCAGGATGGAACATTCTATTCAAGTTGGGGACCAGAATTTGATGAAGTCAATATTGACTTATCACTTGCATCACACAAAAAGATTACGGTAGATGGTTTTGGTGAAATAAGAGTCAGGGAGGAGTTCTCACAGAGCATCTATGACAATGAATTCTGGCTTTATAACGGTCAGACGCCAGGGCCTGTCATCATCGCGGATCCAGGAGACACTATAAAAGTCAAATTAACAAACAATCTTGGCATAGATGCTCAAACAAAGGAATGGAATGGAACAGTAGAACGTACTAATCTTCATTTGCATGGCTCCCACGTATCACCCCAGGGAAAAAGTGATAACGTCATGATTGCCGTGGAAAATGGTGATAGCCAAGAATATGAATACAAAATTCCTGAAAATCATCCGAGTGGATTGCTTTGGATGCATCCACATCTACATGGTTCAACATCATTGTCACTGGCAGGCGGCGCGGCGCTACCTGTATTCATTTTGCCAGACTCGGAAGATACAAACAATCTAAGCGGATATGACCCGACAAAAGAAAATATTCACCTATTGAGTTTGCAATCATGGGCGGTTGAACAAGAGATTAATCCCAATATTGAGCAGGTAGAACACAACTGGGAAAACACACAACAAATGCCTGCACGGGTATTCAGCGACGACGAAGGCAATTATTACAAGTACAGCTCATCACCCTTCAACGGCAACAATTACCAGCCATTAGCACACTTTACAGGTAATCCATATTGGGGGATAAAAGAAGGGAAAGGTGCAACATATGCAGACTATGTAGCAGCCGAAACAACAGAGAATTTAATACACACAGTCAATGGGCAATACAATCCCACGATTAAAGCCGATACAGGTGAATGGGTCACGTTTGGCTTTCTGAATTTCTCATTGAATTCTAGTCATATTATTCAACTAATTCATGTTGATGATAACGGAAACATAAGCTTGGAGTCGCCAAACTTATTAGGTATAGATTCCGATATATCACGATGGGCGTCGGAATACGACACCTCTGTATCAACACTGCCTGGAATATCACCGGGCGGAAGAATTACAATCCAGCATTCCTTTAACAAACCAGGAGATTACTACTTTATTAGTAATGCTAGCGAAGAAGTACTCGGGGATTTAGCACCTAATGAAACAAATAGACCCAAGAATTCTAGTGAAACGTATCTTGGGTACAACGATGGCTTTCAGATTACCCCATCTCAGGTCTTAGCCACAGTAGAAGTAACAGGAAATACGGTACAAAGCTCTGATCAGCCTGACGCCTGGGACTATCTTGATGGTCAGAGAACTCATGCGCTCGGGCTCAAAGAGGAAGCAGCAACGTCAGGAGTAGCTCGAGAAAGAGAGTTTAATTGGTTCACAGACGCTCAAAAAATAAAAAATGAAGAAGGCCGTGGTACGGAAATAGGGCCTGACGGCGAAGAATATATTGATCCTGGCTACAACGACCCAGAAAGTTGGGAAAGCGTATGGACAATTAACCAACAATATTGGACACATGAACCAGATCACAGTCCAACAATATCAATTGCAATGTTAGATACATTGGAACGATGGTCACTAGTTAATAGTTCAAAATCTTTTAAAAGAGATACATGGCCGAAGGACAACCCGCCAACACAGATACAAGTGGGTCAAGCCCATCCATTTCACCTGCATCAAAATGAATTCATTGTCGAAACAATTAATGGCCTGAATGTAGGAATAGATCCCAGCACACATCAAGTTGGTGATGCATACATAGGAGATTCACTGGTCGATGTCTACCAAATGGCACCAGCCTATGCGAAGGGAACTGTAACAACAGAGAATCCATTTGGAACTCCAATGATTCTAGACGAAGAAGGTAATCAAATTGATGGGAATGGAGACATATATACAGGAGATGATTACTTGATAAACTCTAAAACAGATATTTTAGTTCGCTTTGAAGACTTCGCCGGCTTGTATGTAGATCACTGCCACTTGTTATTCCATGAAGATGGAGGAATGATGGTGCCGGTATTAACCATCCTCAACACCAATGACAGTTGGATCACGAATGGTTCAAGAACAAAGAACAGCGTTGACATATCACTTGGATCGAACCGTGAAAACAAGATTGAATTTCAGCCATTTGAGAGTTCACGATCAAGGGGAGTCAACATCGCAAGTGGCGATATCAATGCATTGAACTTTGTACCCGGACCAGAAGCAAGAACAGTCCATGTAACCGACAACATTGAAGATATTGCCGTCATTGAAGCCACGTCTTCAAATAAAGGAAGGTTCAAACTCAATATTTTCGACGGACAGAGTACAAAAGATTTTTACTCGGAAAAACTCAATGGGAATGATCCCAAGCTGGATACACTAGAAAAAATAAAAGAGTTGACAATTAGCGCCGAAGGGAAAGGAAACCGAAAAAACTTAAAATCATCCTTGGCAGTTGGTGATATTAATGGGGATGGTTATGACGACATCATCGTTGGAATTTCGGGCAAGAACTACGATGCCAAAATTCGTGTCTTTAGTGGGTCGAATTATGAGGAGCTATATTGCTTAACACCCTTCGGTGGTGCGAAAAGCGATGGAATTGATCTTGCAGTAGGAGACATGAACGGTGATAACTATGCAGATATCATTGTTAGCCAACTAGAGGGTGGGCAAGGAATTATAGATGGCTTCAACGGAAAGAAACTAACGGATCATTCTGCGATGGGGTGCAAAGACGAGAAGCTATCGAATATGGCAAAGCTCTGGGGGCAACCATCATATTTTAATCCACATGGCAATACTGATAATGCCGTACGAATAGCAATTGGTTATTCACTTCCAGATGAGCAACCACAAGCGCCTGATGGTGAGACATATAATTTCGACAATGAGAAGTATAACCAGACCTACTTGGCAAATCTCTCTACGATGATGGTCGATTCCAAATCAAAAGGTAAAAATTCGGAATTAAAGAACTGGCTTCTTAATTCATCCGAGGGTGCTCATGCTGGTCATGGTGATAATAATGGGCATAGCATGATGAATATGGGCAGTGAAAGTGAAGTAAATAGTATGATGAGTATGGGGGATGAGATAATCAATCCAACGAAGACCATGAACCAAAAAGGCAGCAAAGTAACTGAATTAATAATGAATGGAAAAATCACATTGGACCAAAGATATACAGATATAGATTTTCAATATTTTGATATTGACGCAGACAATAGGGGGCAGGGAAGCTTGCTGTTAACGCAAGATGATGGAGACGCAACACTAATGCACCTAACCAAAGATGCCGTATATCATGATGTGGAAGATAATATGAGGCAAGCTACATGGCATTTGGAAGCTGATTACTTCGGTTGGGCCTAATGTAAATCATAGGAACATACAAAATAAAGATCTGCTAACTAAAGAGTGTGAAAGGAATGACTTCTAGATTGAAAATCCATTATTGATAACACAATAAGTAGCTTGCATACCAAGGGTCTTCATTTCAACCTTCATTTTTTGGATATCATCTTCGCTCGCAACAATAACCAAACTTTCTAACTCCAGCATAGAGAAGAATTCATCCAAGATATCATTTACAGTATCAAGATGTACATGAAAAGCCTTGTGATCAACATAGCTTTCCCTTAGAAACAAATGTGTATCACTAAAGGCAGCAGTGAACAATAGTGTACCTTCCTCGCCATGGCCACGGGAAATAATTTCATCGGTGATCTTTTTAATAGCATTCATTTGACCATCTTTCACACGGAAAAGAGGGTAGATACTGATAAAAGAGTCGATGCGCTTCATGGAAGGAGGGTAGCTTCTATCACTTTAGGCAAAACATAACGGTAAGCCAATGCATGTGGATTTCACAACTAAGCAAAGAGAGCGCGTAACAAATAATCAATAGTAGGTGAAGAGAATGTTCAAAGAGCGCAAAGTAAGGGAAAGTAAAAGCATAAAAAAGTCACCAACACAATGTGATGGTGACAAAAGAAGTTAAAGAGACCAAAGTTTATCTGCAAAAACCTTGGAAAGAAGCCATCTTTACAGGTGATAGGGCACTAAGAGCATTCGACAACTCTTCAGTCGGAAAACCATAAGCGACAACTTTGACAGGAGTCAGGAGACCCATAAAATCAGAACCAAACAAGTCTCCGAAGGCCTTCATATGGAGAAGCGCTTGAGCGGAGTTGGAGTAACGCTCATACACATGAACTTCGTCACGAGCAGAGTTAACACTGAACTCAAAGTTAGTGGTATCAGGCTCATTGGACTGAAAATACTCAGTCATCTTGGCGGCAAGAGTAGAAATTTGCTCAAATGAATCAGGTTTACAGGAACAGGTGATTGTCCAGGAAACCCACGTGTTGGAATCGGAGATGAGAGTCATGAGAAAAATAAATAATTAAGGGAGAAGAAGGAAATGGGGATTAGTGGCCAGCCCTAATCAGGTCAACAAGTCTTTCAGCTATTGCATAACAGGTAAGCATAGGATTGCGAGATACATGATCGGGAATGATTGAGCAATCAACAACTCTTAAGGAAGTGCACTCATGCACTTTTAGATATTGATCAACAACAGCGTGATTATCAGTGGCGGGGCCCATTTTGCAAGTGCCAACCGCATGCCATATTGTGGCAGAACGATCAGTAATATATTGCTCGATAAACCGAGTATCGTTAATCATATCCTCTGTTAAAACAGCTACTCCCTCAGAAATATCCTTGAGTGCGCCCGTAGTAAGCAACTCATAACCTCGTCGAACACCGTCTACCATCTTCCGCATGTCTTCAGCGTGAGAATTCAAGCGATGGTCAATACGGGGTTGCTGATTCGGATCAGAAGATTGAAGTGTGACGCGCCCGCGTGATTCAGGACGATTGATCACAATGCCAGTACCAAACATCAAACCTCGGGTTGGATCTGCACCTGGAAAACGCTCAGCACCAAGTTTGCCAAGACAATAGATTTGCATATCGTTAATATGACTGCTACCGGGGGCGGTGTAATGAATAACCATTTGAACGTCATCATCGGTCTCATTCACAATGCCGGGTTTTGGATAAGCAGCGACAACCGCTAATGAGTGGTCGATCAGATTACTACCAACACCCTGTAAATTATTGACGCACTTAATGTTCAATCGATCCATATCGTCAATTGGACCAACACCAGAACGCAGAAGAATCGAAGGAGAATTAATGGTGCCAGCGCTGAGAATCACTTCTCCGCCAAATAGACTTTCAACAGAATTATCCGAATTAACAACCTCAACGCCAATGGCATCTTTACCAGAGAATAGAACTTTATTGACCATCGTCCGATCCTTGATCGTCAGATTCGGACGGGATTGAGCATCCAAAAGGTAAGCAATAGAGCTGGAAACACGCAGTGAACCATCTCCTGCACGATTCATGGGAATGGGCCCTACACCGTCATAACCATTTGGGTGATTGTGATCTGGCACCCAGGCATAACCATCAGCCATAGCTGATTCCTTAAACGCACCAACTACTGGGGAATACTGATCAGGCCTAAAACGTTGGATAGGAATCTTGCCGGAACTACCGTGATAAGAAGCATACCCAAAATCAATATCATTCTCGATTCGTTTGTACATGGGCAAGATATCTTCCCAGTCCCAGCCAGTGTTACCAGCTGCGGCCCATGCTCTGAAATCCTGCGGAAGACCACGCAGAGAAATCACACCATTAACAGCAGAGCAACCACCACTCACCTTGCCCCGTGCATAGGGAAAATCTCGCCCTGGGGTTACCTGCGTGATGTAATGCCAGTCGTGATCTTCAACAGAAACCGCACGGGAATCCAAAAGATCACGAGGAGTTTCTTCAATGGAGGAGAAGTGAGGACCAGCCTCAAGAAGCAAAACTTTTGTATTTTCGTCTTCAGTTAGGCGGGCAGCAATGACAGCACCAGCTGTTCCAGCACCGACAATTATATAATCAAAAGCAGACATAAAGAGACAAGGAAAATCTATAATTAAACGTTAGCCATGGCGCTAAATCAATCAAACAAGAATGAAGATTTATTTTAGAATGAATTAGAAGAAGCCGGTGTCTGAAATCGGCGAACCGCTCAAAGAGGTCAGCACCTCGTCTCTGTATTCTGTAAAAACAGAATTGGCATCCTTCCAATTATTGACTTGTCCGGATTCAAGGACAAAATCGGATAATTCATTAAAAGAAGAATAAGAACTATTGGCAAGCAAACCCTGACCAAAGTTACCGTCGACGACCGCATTGGTGCCCCACTGTGTTTGCGACCATGTGCTTGCAGCGGCTAATAAGCCAACCCGGTAGGTGTCGCGACCGCTTGTAGAACGCAAAATAGCCAGTGGCAAATCATTCTTAGACAATCCATTATTCACGGCAGATGCCCAAGTTGATAGTTCCTTGGAATTAGGACTTCTATCGTAAAGAGTATTGAAGACCTTATTTGAAATAGCATCGGAAGACAGCTCATCAAGCTTGCCTCCAAAGAAAGATTCAACTAGCTCTGAATAATTAACAAGAATTTTAGTGACCAGCTCCTGCGATGTTAGTTTGGAGCCTTGATTGGCAACAGAAAGCTTTGCAAGATCACTTGGCTTAATCATTTTATTCGTATAAGCTTGATAGGCTAGTTGAGCAAGATTGACTCTTTCATCAACATCATTTGCAGAATACGAAAAGCTGAGATTTGGCAATGATGGATCTTTTTTTGACCGTGTAATACCAGTTAAATCATCTGAAGTTACACGATCTATTCCTTTCAGATTGATATACAAATCCTGTGTGCTGTTGTATATATCCTCTGAACTAGATGGATTACCAATATGATATTCGCCGTCGGAAGCCCCTTGGCTGAAAATCAAATAATCATCCATGATCAAAGAGCCATTTGCAAGAGCACCGGCAAAAGTTGGAGTGGCTGAAGATAAACCAGGTTCGATACTTTGATGATTCGTTAAGCTCAGCTTGAAGGCACCTCCAATATGATCAACACCATCTAGAGATGGGGTGTACATCTGATGGCCCTGATGATCACCATGATCGTTATCAGAGCTCATTCCATGCCCACTCATAGGAGTGTCATCTGGGTCTGTTGTACCAGTAGCAATGAAGTGTCCTGAATTGAGCTGAAAAGTCAAAACATGACTATTACCTGCTTCTGATTCAGCGGTAACAATTAAGTTCTCAATTGCCGATTGCGAATAACTATTGAAACCGGATGTTATTGACAGTGATTCGAGATCATCGAAGCTCGATGACTTATATTCAATGTCAGACAGGATGTCAGTATCAGGTAAATAACCTCCTTCAAATTGGCCAGTCTGATTCAATAAAGAAACAGAAGAACCATCGAGGATTCGAATTCTCAAAGTTCCATCATCAACATAAGCAAAAGCATAATCATCAAAATTATCTAAATTAAAATCTCCAACACCAACAGCAGTTGAAGAGCTTTTAAGCTTAAGAGATCTTGCATTATCTACTTTTTCCCAAGGACGATAACTATAAAGATTTGACCAATCAAAATGAGTATCCTGTGCTTGCCAACCAGTCAATTCCAAATCTGAAAGTTTAACTCTATTATGACCATTCAGGGATTTAATAAACCCAGCGGTAACCAGATCTCTCTTTCCATCACCCGTAAAATCGCTATTGAAAGCCCAAGGGGCTACAGTTGAATTTTCATAGGGTTTAAAACGAGAAAGCAATACAGCTTGCTGATCATTTTTAAGAGAAGCACCATCATAGATGTGAACACGCCCCGATGAATTTGCTTCTCCACTGTATGACAAAATAACATCTTGGATGAAATCGTTGGAAATGTCTCCTACTTGAATTCTCACTATATTCTTTCTCAATACATGCCGCAAAGGAAGAACCACTTGTTCAAGAGAATCAGCTTCACGTATAATCAAACCCTTTTTATTTAGGCGAAAAGACTCAGCAGGAACAATCCAGCTTGAATCAGTATTCTCAATAACTGAAACGACCTGCATCATGCCAGCATCTTCATGCTCCAGCAAATGGCAATGGTGAACAAAGGTTCCAAGAAAGTCTTGATATAACATTCTGATCGTCGTATCATTATATCCAGTTGTATAAGGTGTCGCTGAGGGATCAAGTCCGTCGTCAGTTGGTACAAACTCACCTACTAGAGGATCAAGCTTATAATGCGTTCCATCCTTATTATAGTTATATCCAGATGAATTGAGCTGAGTGACATCTTCGAGAGTGCGCTTATTCGACAACTCATTATCACTGTGTTTTACCTGATAATCATTGACATGGATATGAAAAGGGTGGGCAGTGAAGTAGCCACCATTAGCCACGTCTTTTCCGCCCCAATTCCAGTTTCGTAATGACCACTCCTCCATTGTGCCAAGCTGAGCAATAACCAATGGACCATTGGGAAAAACATGGTCATTAATCAAATCAGGATTGACATAACCAAGCCATGGATTCTCGTTGGAAGTAGCAATCAAATCATAGTTATTCACTGGTGAACCAGCCTGCGCCCGTTCAGTAAGTGCTTTCTGAGTTGGAATATCCCGTTGGTCATCGGGACCGACCAATTGCAAAATTTGATAATTAAACTGGCGCTTACGTGTAGGATTCCATCCGTCTTCAAAGAGATTTACACTGGGAATAGCATCGGGGGAATAGTCTTCACTGCTGGTCAGTGGTGTTATCTTCTGAACATTGATTTGTTGATTTACTTTCTCAATGTAATCATCGAGAACTTGTGTATCAATGTGAGGAGAATCGCCACTAACATTAAAAGTGGCAATTGCTCCTGGGCCTGAATTAGGATCAGAGAAATCTGTATTTTTAGTTGAAAGTTCTGCATATTTATCAGGTTGCCAGCGTAATGAATTAATGTCAAATTCCTGTCCATTTTGACCTTCAAAACTATAAGCACTGATCAGCTCTGATTTACCTGCAGGAAGATTCACAAGCAAATCAATTCTCTTACCAGAGGGTAAGGAGATCAGATTGGATGCTTGTTCATATGAGGTAGCATTACTCAAACTTCCATCTTGTTGATAACCTAAGACGCCCTGCTCAACTTTTTGAATCTGAGGATAAGTATGACCATCTTCACCGTACATATAAAGCGGCAAAGCAACCCACGAGCCATCACTTTGCTGATGACGTATGGCTAGATTCATATAATAGTTATTGTCTTGATTGCTAAAACTAAATGACTGCCAGCCACCGGCATTCATATTTACTTCTGGCTGATATTCACCATTAATCGTAAACATACTTGCACGGTTAGCAGCAAGCCCCTCAGTACCTAAGATGTTGCCGTTGACTGAAGCTAATTCATAATTTCCTGAATCTTTATCGATACCAACTTGCATCGTTTTGATGACGCCTAGGTTTCTTGGTACGTCTTTAAATGCAGGAATTAAGCTCAGTGGATCTCCAACTTGCATGAACCCTGAAAGGCCACCATAAACTTGAGTGTTAACAGCCGGGTGAAAATGGGGGTGATACCAGTAAGAACCCACTCCATGATCATCCGGAATGTCGATGATTGTTGTCCAATCTTGCCCAGTTGTATATCGACTAACGACATTGTCACCGAATCCAGATGGAACAACATGGCCACCATGCATATGAAAATTAGTACTATCCATGCCACCGGCCATGGCTCCACCATTGAGGCCATAGGAATTGTTCTCAACCATGGAAGCCATTTGGGCCTGCTTCCCGGTGAGGCCAGCGATACTTATATTGTTATCAAATTCTAGCTCTAAAGTTTCACCAGGCTTTATCATTAAAACAGGGCCTGGATAGGATGTTCCTTTGCCCTCTAACCCGTAGGTATACAGCATTGATGGATACCAAAGAGGAGCTGTATCCTCAGAGGCACCACTCATTGATGCTAAATTCTTGAGCAGTGCATTGGAATCAAAGTCAGATAAAACAGTATCAATACCTCTATCGTTATTCCATAGATCCTCAGGATAATAGTTATCTTTGTTCAATACTGCCTTATGAAGGTTGCTATCAAGGACGGATGTATTTGCCCATTCACCGGTTTGATTGGCAGATTGATCATAACCCACTCCCTTATATCCTATGTAGCTTAGTGCTTCGAGCAATTGATTATTGGCATAAGCCCCCCATCCTCCTTTTCCTGTCTTAAAGCTGGCCGTAATAGATGTTAGATATTGGTTAAAGATGCTATTTTCATCCTCTTTGTTGATTAGTTGAGGGATCAGCCAATCACCAACAAACTTGCTGACATTTTTAATCTGAACCGGATCTGTTGTAATTTCTAATGTAGCCTTAAGCGTGCCGTTATTTGTTACATTTTCACTAACAAAATAACCATTATTATCCTGCCCTAAAGTATATCCTGATGAAAGGAAGACGTTTGGTGCTCCATCTTTGTCAACGGGATAGAGAGAGCCAATACGGAACTGATCCACAATCAAAATCTACCGTGACACTATCGATATTAGCCATGGTGGATGCGTGGCAAAATGTTTTAATTTCTACTTAAGAATGGCATGTGTTCAATTCAAGACGGTCAAATTTTTGACTCACTAGTCGACTAAGTATTTTGCTTCTTAAACGCCGTAGCAGTCAACGACATGAGAATGAGATTAATAACAACAAGGGCCAGACCGATATAAAAAATCATAGTCACAGAGAAGGTTGATATGAAGCCAGCGATAAACGTCATTGCCACAAAGCCAATGCTTAAAAGAAAGCTGAACAAAGCCCATGCTGGACGAACGAGCCGTGGTCCAACAACTTCTGAAAGCCGAGCTACGATTAATCCAATGTAAGCGCCATTCCAGAAGGCAAAGAGAAACGCTCCAAGATTAACAACTGCGATTATTGGGGAAAAAACAAAGATACAGGTCCCGATAGTTCCAATCACCACAGATGCAAGAAGAACCGAATCAGTCGGAATTTTTTTCGGAACTAAACCTGCAACGATAGCTCCAAGGGTGTATCCAAATCCCACCAAAGCGAATGAACTGCTAGCGACTTCGCTCGAGACCTTAAAAACTGAAGTTAGGTATAAAGGTTGATACGTTAAAATTGACACTTGAGAGGCACCATAAAGAAGTGTCGTGAGTGCAAATATTTTAAGCGCAGGAGTCCAATTGATTGTTGACGGTGCAGTTGATTTAGCACTGATGGCTTCCTGAGTTGATGAACTGGGTATATCTTGATCTGAAGAATGTGATAATTTTAAATCTCGCTCTTCCGATAGACCTCTTGAAATTAACATCCATATCGGAACAGCAAACAAAATAGAGAAAATGCCAGTGAAATCCCATGCAGCTACTGGAGAGCTTTTAACAAAAAATGGCAGTAATACAGAATCCAAGAGAGGTGCAATACCAGCACCTGCAAAGATAATTCCCATCGCCAATCGCTTTTGGTCGGCATGTAATCGGCGCGTACCAAAACCGGGCAATCCAGTAACGAGGTGTGCACAGCCCCAACCAGAGACTAAACGCCAAATTGCATTCCATCCCATCGAAGGGAAAAGTGGCTCAATGAAAAATGTCACGATACATACAATTAAGGCAATTCGGATCATTCTTAGAGATTGATCCTCTCTCTTTAACCTTGTCTGATGCACACATCCGGCAAGATATCCAGCTAAATTAAGGCCTACAAGTTGCCCAATATTATCCGATGTGATCCAATCAGACTCGACCATCATATTTCCAAGAACAGCTAATTCTGTTCTCTGAAGTCCAACCCCTATTGCTAACGCAGATGAAGCTGCGATGACGCCTAAGTAGTCGTAGGAAGACTCTTTGTTGATGGCTGAATGAGTCATCTAGGATAGTGAATCAGATGATCGGAGATTTTGTTTTGGATATGTCATGCATCACCTAAGATGCTGAAGTTTGTTCCGCAGCAAAATCACGCCTTCCGAATCTATACAAAAGCACATGAATGGAGCATTAACCATGGAAAGATTTAATCAATGGGTTGCATAAGATTTCAGGATTTTCGCAACGACTCCAGGCAGGAGTGTGCTCCAATCGAATTGCGATCTTCAAAACCAAATAGTTGATGTCTTGCAAAAGGATGGATAGACATCCTCAAGACCCATGGAAGATAACGATAAATAAGGAATCTTGTTCTGCCCCTCTCACGTTCCATCACCTTTTCTCTTGTGAGGAGTAGGAAAACAGCAAGATCTATTAGTGAGCACCTTTACTTGCGTCAATCAGAAGACTCGCCATTCACAGAAGAGCAAGAACTTGGATGTAGCACTTGCTGTCTCACTTGGACAAATTCGCTATAGCGATGACCTACTGGGAGTCTCCATAACGCAACTCCTCTTACGTTTGAAATTTTCTCTTACATCGCTAGCGAAAACCTTTTCAACAATCAGCTTCACGGATCAGTGCTGAGTGCGTATAGTGAGTTTATATATATCGAATGCGAGAATGAACGGCGAATTTTTGTCGCACTTATCCCAGGTGTTACTTGATTCTGACGAGCAAAGATATTCAAAGTCTCAACTACTTTAAAAAATGCAGTAAGTAGTTGAAGCTTATTACTGTGAAGATTCTTCAGCATTGAACCTGGAGAAAAGCAGCAAACTTAGTGACAGCAAGCTTACAAATAATTCTCTTAGATTTGCTTCTTGCGAGGATTTCGCACGCCTTTCAGTTTTGCTGCCTTGGTCTGCTGCCAGTCAGTGCTCGCAACATGTTGTAGGAGGTCAATACAATTCCAGGAAAGGAGCTGCAGTACAAGCCATTCCCGATAATTTAGTGACCGAATTAAATGATAAAATTGACTTGAATCAAATGAACGTTATTGAATCAGGCTGCTTTGAAGGCATTCATTCTATTAGCATGGCTATTTATGGAGCCAAAGTATATGGATTTGATGTGCGCATAGAGAACGTACTTAAATCAATGGTGAGGGCTTGGGTCCATGGGCAAAGCTCTTCAACGTGTTTTGATCTTTTAAATATTGAAAATACATCTGTATCTGATTTTTACTTAGCTGCTTATCCTAATTTAAATGTTGATTTATATCATTGCAGAGGTGTATTGTATCACTTGACCAATCCATATAAATACTGTTGTCAAGTTGCTGCTCTAAAACCAAGTTTCATTTATTTCCATACACAAGTCGCATCTGACGAACAAGCTGACGAATTATTAGAAACTTCGCATGGAACCTATAAGGTCTTTAATTACAGAGAAGGAGGGAGAGTGATTCCCTTTGCTGGAGTAGAGGATTATGCGAAGTGATTTACTGTTTCATCGCTAAAGTCTTTAATGAGTGAGCTGGGGTACGGAAACATTATTTTAGAAAAACTTAAGGAAGAAAGAAATGAGCTAAGGCTCAAAATCTTGTTGAAGCGCCAATAGTAAATTTACCGCCCTTTGTAACTTAACATGCGGGAACATGGTCTGCAACATATTCTTTATTTGCTTATTTATTTATCAACTCGTCACTTCTAATTCTACCATTTACAATACTCTTCTAAACCTTTCTAATCAGAGAAGCGCGTCTAGTGTAAATTTCTCTTATCGGCTAGCGGTAATAAATAGCTGTCAGACAAAGGGTCCAACAGATGCCGAACCCATTGATTTCGCCCTACACGTAATTCAAGACCAGGCAACACTTTGCGGGTTTTAATTCTTGAGATCCTATCCATGGCAGTCTATTTGGGACTGCAGAAGACCCCCAAACAACTGCTCAAAACGAAAAAGGTTGTTTGCAGACTTGAGGTCCTTAGGGGACTTCCTGTGACCTTCTAAACGCTAAGAAGCCCAACCCTCACTAGAGGATGGGACTTCAGAGAACTTCCTGGGAAGTACTTGACACGGAGAGGGTGGGATTCGAACCCACGAGGGTGTTACCCCTACACGATTTCGAGTCGTGCGCGATCAACCGGACTCTGCCACCTCTCCACACGTCCGAGGACGTGTAGGAACTTTAGAGGCCAATGAACCGCGAGCCAGCCCAATGCTGCAGAAGCCAACGGCGCTGCGGTGCAGAAGGCTTGAAGCCAAGCCATGTTCCAGTGAAAACCTGCTGGGGGCCTGATCTCTGCTGCTGCTGAAGTTTCCACATGGCCTGAGGCCTGGGGAGCAGCTGCCAGCGTTGCCGTCCCGCCCGCAACACCAGTGATCCAGTGCGGTACTGCGCGCGTTGCACCGACAACCCATCACTCCGCAGCATCTTGCCTGTGGCGATTGGAGGGCGGCCCTGCTGAGGGGCCTCTACGCGGTGTGCAAGCTCTTGCCAACAGGGGAGCACATCCGTGGCCACTGGATCCAACAACATCACCCAATCCAGGCGGGAGTGACCATGCACAGCGGCCACCCGTTGCGCCATCCGACAACTCCGGACATCGCCATGGGTGCTTACCAGAGCAGCACGCCCACGATGACGAGCCAGCAACCAGTGGCGACCAAAACGCTCGACCGCCACGAGGCCATCGGAGAGCTGCAACAAGCCGTGGGCCAGCAAGGCAGCTGCCATGGGGAGCAGCGACCAGCGCCTGCTGCTAGCACTTGCCCTCAGCAGCCAGGGCAACAAGGCCACAACCAGCAGTCCAACAACCCACGCCTGCGGACGACCGGTGAGCATTAGCGCTCCAGGCCATTGACTGATCCAGATCGAGATGGCCATCACCAGCCCTGCCATCTGCTGCGCCGGCCACAGCAGCAGGGGGAGAACGGACGGAGGCAACACCAACGCCAAAAGTGCCGACAGCATGGCCAGCAGCGTCAGAGGCGCCAGCAGCGGAGCAACCAGAAGATTGGCGAGCAAGGCGTAAAGCGGCATCGCACCGAAGTGCAGCAACTGCAGGGGCAGTGTCCAGAGGAAAGCCGCGACGGGGATGGAGAGCGCCGCGGCAGCGATCAGGCAGGCAACCTTGAACAGCCTGCTCCAGGCGTGGAGCCGTAAGGATCAAACCAGCGGTTGCTGCTGCACTGAGTTGAAAGCCGATCGACAAGGCCCAGCCAGGCCGAAACAGCAGCATGCCGCTGAGTGTCAGCAGAAGCACGCCGAGCGGACGGCTGTGATGGCCTGACTCACGAATCAGCAATGCGATCGCAGCCATCAGCACCGCCCGCACCACTGATGGCTGGGCCCCGGCAAGACAGACAAACAGCAGCAGCGAAAGGCCAGCCAGAGGAAGCCTCAGGCAAGGGGCCCAATGGCGGGCCAGCATCAGCACACTGCCCAGCAGCACTGACAAGTGAAAACCCGATGCAGCGAGCGCATGGGACAAGCCGGCAACGCGGAACGCCTGTCGCACGTCTTCGGGGAGCTGCACCTGGGCGCTGCCTAGAACCAGGGCGGACAGGAAGGCGCCCCGCCGCGGCCCTAAGGCCTTCTGAAGCCGCTGGGCAACATCACGCCGCAGATCAACCAAAGGTGTCGGTGGACGCCGCAGAACCTCGATGCTGTCGAGCCTGAGTCGACTCCAACTGCCTTGGCGGGCCAGACGCTCCGCCGATCCCGGCAACGATGGGTGCGCACCAGGCATCGGACGCCGCAGAACCCCAGTTGCTTGGACGTGCCAGCCCTGGAGCAGCGTTGAAGCGCATTCAGGGAGCTGCAACTCAGTGCGCCCCATGGCCCGGTGGCCCTCAACCCGATCCACCTCCAGCAGGACAGAACACCCTGAGGGGAAACGCCGCACGTCGGCGACCAATCGACCACTGATCACCACCGCTGCTGACGGCGTCTGAATCAGGCGCGATGGATCAGATCGACTCGGCGTTGGTGCCCCCAACAGCACTCCTCGAAGCACAAGGAGTACCAGTAGGCAGAGGGCAACGCCATCAACGGAAAGACGTCGACTCAGAAACCATTACGCCGCTGTCTCGAGAGTTCCCCCCTCCAGCAACGGAAAGCCCAAGGCCTCCCGTTCCGCCAGCCAGCCCTCGGCCACCTTGCGGGCCAGGTTGCGGATACGACCGATGGTGGCCGTGCGTTCGGTCACGGAAATCACGCCACGGGCTTCCAGCAGGTTGAAGGTGTGGCTGCACTTCAGAACGAAATCCAGGGCCGGCGCCGGCAGTTTCTGCTCGATCAAATCAGAGGCTTCAGCCTCATAGATGGCAAACAACTGCTTAAGCCGCTCAGGATTGGCGGCCTCGAAGTTGAAATGGCACTGGCCCTTTTCAAACGGCAACCAGATCTCGCCATAGCTGCGCTTGCCGTTCCAGCTCAAATCCCAGATGCTTTCAACGTCCTGGAGGTACATGGCCAGCCGTTCCAGGCCGTAGGTGATCTCAATGGAAACCGGCTTGCAGTCAATACCTCCGCATTGCTGGAAATAGGTGAACTGGGTGACCTCCATGCCATCGAGCCAGACTTCCCAGCCCACCCCCCAGGCCCCGAGGGTGGGGGATTCCCAGTTGTCTTCGACGAAACGGATGTCGTGATCAGCGGCCTTGATGCCCAGAGCCTCGAGCGAAGCCAAATAGGTCTCCTGAATGCCATCGGGAGACGGCTTAATCAGCACCTGGTACTGGAAGTAGTGCTGAGCCCGATTGGGGTTATCGCCATAGCGACCATCGGTGGGGCGGCGGCAGGGTTCGGGATAGGCCACGGCCCAGGGTTCGGGGCCGATGGCACGAAGCACCGTGTGGGGACTCATGGTGCCGGCACCCTTTTCCGTGTCGTAGGGCTGCAGCAGCAGACACCCCTGGTCCGCCCAGAACCGGTTAAGCGTGCTGATGATGTCCTGAAAATGCACTGGGCCGGGGCTACCTGAGTTCCGATTCTGCCCAGTGACCGGTCAGCCCTCCAAGGCCAGGCAACGGCGCAGGTGCGCAATGGCGTGATGGCGATGCGGATTGCTGCCGCTGGGGCCAATCATTCCGAGCCAGAAACTGCCGTCCCCTTGAAAGACCAGGACAGGCTTTGCCCCTCCCTTTCCATGGCAGTCGAGCAGGGACATGCAGAGTTTTTCGGCCACTTCCGGGCCCTTGGGTCGCTGACGCAGGCGGCGCAGCAGCGGATCCACCTGAGAGAAAGAGACGAAACAGGTGCGATCGGAATCTGTGATCAGGATCAGACCATCCAGCCACTCGACCTCTTGGAGCAGCTCTTCGATGCGGGGCAGCAGCTTCGGCAGCGGAAACGCCAAACCGGACCCTCCCCTTAACTTTCTCTTTAGCTTTTCTAGGTCAGCAACGGGGTGCGTCGCAAGCGACACAGCCAAAGGTTCACGCCCTGAGGGTCAAAACCCCCATCTGTCTTCCCACAACAGCGCGGTGGACCGCTTCAGCAAATCCCGCCTCCTGTGCCAGCCGCTCCTGCTCAGACCCATCAGGGAAGCGCTCCAGGCTTCTCTCCAGGTAGGCGTACTCCTCGCGCAAACCCACTGAAGCGGCGGCGGGCACTACCAGGCGGCGCAGATAGAAGCGTTGAAACGCAGCCGCCGCTCCGCTCGCCGGCAATCGATTGAAATCCAGCACCCCTGCGCGTCCCCCTGGCTTCAGCAGCCGTCGCAGTTCCTTCAGCCCCTGCAACGGGTCCGCCAAATTGCGCAGCCCGTAGGCCATCACCGCACCGTCAGCACAGGCGCTAGGCAATCCGGTTTGCAGGGCATCCCCTTGCTGGAAGGACACCGGCAACCAAGGCTGCTGCCGTTGGCGCTGGCGGGCCTGCTCCAGTGGAGCCGCGGCCGCATCCATACCGGTCACCGTGCCGCCAGGGCGAACACAGCGCCCCAGTTCCAAGGCCAGATCTCCTGTCCCACAGCACAGATCCAGCCACTGTTCACCAGCCGCCGGCTTGAGAGCACGCACCAGCTGACGTTTCCACTGACGATGCAGCCCGAAACTGAGCACATCGTTCAAGCGGTCGTAGCGCGGAGCCACAGCATCAAACAGCTGTTCCACCGCCGCGGGATCACCAGGCTTCATGGACGAATCGTCAGGCCACGGGAGAGCAGATCCTGCTTGATCTGTTCCACCGTGAGAACGCCATCGTGCAGCAGCGAAGCCAGCAAAGCTGCAGAGGCATGCCCTCCCGCGGGGCCTACATCCAGAGCTTTGGCGATGTGATCCATGCAACCAGCTCCTCCGGAGGCGATCACAGGAATGGGAACGGCATCCGCCACGGCCCGGGTCAAGGCGAGGTCGTATCCAGCCTGGGTGCCATCGCCGTCCATCGACGTCAGCAGGATCTCGCCGGCCCCGAGGCCCGCCACCCTCTTCGCCCACTCCACAACATCGAGACCGGTGTTCTCACGCCCTCCTTTCACATACACGTCCCACCCACCTGCATCGCGCCGACGGGCATCAATAGCCACAACAATGCACTGACAGCCGAACTGATCAGCCCCCTCCCGCACCAACTCAGGCCGACGCACCGCCGAAGAGTTCAGGCTCACCTTGTCAGCACCGGCCCGCAACAGCTCGGTGATCCCCTCAACGGTGCTGATCCCACCTCCCACTGTGAAAGGAATCGTGACCGATTCAGCGGTGCGACGCACCATGTCGATCAGGGTGCCGCGCCCCTCGTGGCTGGCCGCGATATCGAGGAAAACCAATTCATCAGCCCCTGCACGGCTGTAACGGCAGGCGAGTTCCACCGGATCACCGGCATCGCGCAGGCCAACAAAATTGACACCTTTCACCACCCGTCCGCGGGCGACATCGAGGCAGGGAATCAGACGCAGAGCAACCATCGATTCGGCGCAAAAGCGACTGTTAAGGTTGCGCCACTCTCCAAGCCTCGCAGGCCATGTCCCAGGGTGACGTCATCTCGATCGGCTCCAAGGTTCGCGTGACCCGCGTGCGGGATCGCATTCCACAGGCGATGGTGGACCTTCTCAAGAAGGACGCCAACGGCACGGTGAAGGATTTCCGCACTGTCGACGGCAAGGGAATCGGTGTGGTGGTCGAGCTCAGTGATGGCTCCACCAGCTGGTTCTTCGAAGACGAAATCGCCGCCTCCTGAGGACAGTCTCCGTGAGCGACGCGCGTCAGCTGCTTGGGATGAAAGGTGCCTCCGGCACCACCAACATCTGGAAGCTGCGGCTGCAGCTGATGAAACCGGTCACATGGATCCCCCTAATTTGGGGCGTGATCTGTGGGGCCGCCGCCAGCGGCAACTACCAGTGGCGTTTGGATCACGTGCTTGCCGCCTTCGCCTGCATGTTGATGAGCGGCCCCCTGCTCGCGGGCTTCACCCAAACCATCAACGATTACTACGACCGCGAGATCGACGCGATTAACGAGCCCTATCGGCCGATTCCTTCGGGAGCGATTCCTCTGGGCCAGGTCAAGCTGCAGATCTGGGTGTTGCTGCTGGCAGGCCTTGGGGTCTCTTACGGACTCGACCGCTGGGCTGGGCACAGCACCCCAGTGGTGTTTCTCCTGGCCTTGGGTGGCTCTTTTGTGAGCTACATCTACTCAGCACCTCCGCTGAAACTGAAGCAGAACGGCTGGCTGGGGAACTACGCCCTTGGGGCCAGCTACATCGCCCTTCCCTGGTGGGCCGGTCAGGCCCTGTTCGGTCAACTCACCTGGGGCACAGCGCTCCTCACCCTCGCCTACAGCCTCGCTGGACTCGGCATCGCTGTTGTCAACGACTTCAAGAGCGTCGAAGGCGACCGCGAGCTCGGCCTTCAATCCTTGCCTGTGGTCTTCGGGATCGAACGTGCTAGTTGGATCAGCGCCGGAATGATTGATGTTTTTCAGCTGGCGATGGTTGCCGTCTTGATTGGGATCGGCCAACATTTCGCAGCGGTTCTGTTGGTTCTCTTGATTGTTCCTCAGATCACCTTCCAAGACATCTGGTTGTTGAGAGACCCCGTGGCCTTTGACGTCAAATATCAAGCCAGCGCCCAGCCGTTCCTGGTGCTCGGAATGCTGGTGACCGCATTGGCTGTGGGCCACAGCCCCCTGACCCAGGTGATGTGAACCGTTCCCGCCTGCAATGGGCTCTGATCGCAGGCACTGCAGCTGCGGTGGGAGTGGGGGCTGCACTGGGCACGAGAGCTCTGACAGAGCTGGTGGATGCCACTCTTCCAGATGCCCGGGGAATTGCCAGCTTCAATCGACCGGGAACGATCACCCTGCTCTCCACCAACGGCAAGGTGATCCAGAAGCTGGGGCCAGCGACCCGCGAGAAGGTCAAGCCCGGCACGATGCCGCAAACGGTGGCAGAAGCCTTCATCGCCGCGGAAGATCGGCGCTTCTATCAGCATGACGGGGTGGATGGCTGGGGGATTGCCCGCGCCATCGTCACCAATGTCCGCCAGGGCGCTGTCCGGGAAGGGGCGAGCACCATCACCCAGCAACTGGCCCGAACCGTCTTCCTGAGCCAAGACCGCACCATCACACGCAAACTCAAGGAAGCGGCTCTAGCGATGAAGCTGGAACGCCAGCTGAGCAAGCAGCAGATCCTCGAGCAATACCTCAATTACGTCTACCTGGGATCCGGCGCCTATGGCGTCGCCGACGCGGCCTGGATCTATTTCTCTAAAACCCCAGATCAGCTCACGGTTCCGGAAGCGGCGATGATCGCTGGGCTGCCCCCGGCACCATCGATCTATTCCCCCCTGGTCAACCCTGATCTAGCGAAGGAACAGCGTTCGATCGTTCTCGATCGGATGGCGCAGGCCGGGTTCATCTCCACAAGCGAAGCGGAGCGCGGTCGCAACAGCCCCCTGGGGCTTAAGCCTGCAACACCAAAATATTTCAACAGTGCAGCGCCCTACTTCACCACTTGGATTGCCCAAGAACTGCCCAAACTTTTAACTCCCGAACAACTTGAAGTTGGTGGGGTCAAAGTTCGCACCAGCCTCAATCTCGACTGGCAAAAAAAAGCTCAGCAGGTTGTTCGAGCCAATGCACCATTCGACACTGAAGGGGCGATGGTTTCGATCGATCCCGGCAACGGACTGGTGAGAGTGATGGTGGGCGGGAAGGATTTCTCCAGGAGTCAGTTCAATCGCACCATCCTGGCGCTGCGCTCTCCAGGTTCAACCTTCAAGCTTTTTCCTTATGCAGCAGCCATTGATCGGGGAATGAAACCCGAAACCAAGGTGTTTGACGCAAAGCGTTGCTGGAATGGCTACTGCCCCAAAAACTTTGGGAACAAGTACTACGGCAACATCTCCCTGGCCGATGCTCTGAAGAATTCACTCAACACGGTGGCTGTTCAACTGCAAGACATCGTTGGGTTTGATGCCGTCATTGACATTGCCAACAACTTCAACATCGGTACCGAGCGTCCTCTCGGCAAGTACTACCCCATGGCTATTGGGGCCTACGAGCAAACCATCCTCGACATGACTGCGGCCTATGCAGGCATGGCCAATCGCGGTGTGTTTTTCACACCCAGCCCCTTTGAGGAAATCCGCGGACCCAAGAATGAGCTTCTTTGGAGTCGGCGATTGAGTGGAAACAGAGGACGACGAGCGGTTGACAGTGATGTCGCCGACACCATGAACTGGATGCTGCAGCGGGTCGTGACCGGCGGCACAGGCATCGCCGCGAAACTCGATGATCGGCAGGTTGCCGGAAAGACAGGAACGTCAGAGAACACCCGCGATCTCTGGTTCATCGGTTCGATTCCTCAGCTCACAACTGGTGTTTGGTTCGGATACGACGACGATCGAGCCACCAAAAGTACGAGCGGCGAGGCCGCATGGGCTTGGAAACAATTCATGCTTCAGATCAAGGACGAGATTCCCGTCCGCGCCTTCCCTGACAAACCCAAGCTGAAACGAAAAATGCGTCTGGCGGTCGATCCAAAAACGATCGCCAAACCGCCCAAGACAAAACCCAAACAAGAGCCGAAGGCCACCTCCGAGCCTGAAGTACCTCAACCGACTGCAGAGACTGAACTGGAACTGCTGAACCCCACTCCCGTGGCACCTCCGCGTCGCCAGACGCCTTACCTATGGAGAAACCGCTCGCAAGACGACAACGTTGATCGCCAAGGTCGCCGCTGGACCCGGGATTAATCCAACGGCCTAAACCCGCTGAAGCACAGCGGAATAGAACCCATCCCCCCCGCTGGCTTGATCCGGCCAGCGCTGGCTTTCCTCCTCCAATCGCAGCGAGGGGTGACGCTTCAACAAGGCCTGCACCTGAGCATGATTTTCATCTGGATGAATGGTGCAGGTGGCATAAACCAACGATCCAGCGGGAGCCAGCAACGGCACAAGCCCATCCAGGAGAGCCTGTTGTTGGGGCAGAAGGCCGCGGATGGATTGCGGCGTCACCCGCCAACGGGCATCGGGGTGACGGGCCAAGGTGCCAAGCCCAGAGCAGGGAGCATCGATCAGGATCCGCTGGAAAGATTCACGCCATTGGGGATGCTCTTCCAACAAGTTGGTGGCATCCGCTGCAAGCGCATGAATGGAAGCAAGGCCTAGCCGAGCTGCATTGGCCGCGACGCGCTTGAGCCGTCCAGGAGACCGATCCACAGCCCAAATCTCAGCCTGATCTCCCACCAATTCCGCCAAATGGGTGGCTTTCCCGCCCGGCGCAGCGCAGGCATCGAGGATCCGGTCCCCAGGCTGGGGTTGCAGCAGAGGCGCAATCCATTGCGCCGAACAATCCTGAACACACCAATGGCCCTCCGCATAACCGGGCCAGTGGCGCAGGTCGCCGCTGTGACCGGAAATGCGAAGGCCATCAGGACAATCAAAGATGGGTTCACAGCTGATTCCTGCCGCTGCCAAGGCCTGCTGCACCTGCTGCGGGCTCGAGCGCAGCCGATTCACCCGTAAATCCAGATCCGGCACACGGTTGCAGGCGCTCGCCACTGCCTCGGCTCCCTCCGAACCGCGCCAGTCGAGCAACAGCTGGGTGAACCAATCTGGAAGGGAATGGGCCTGGGCCAGCTGAGCCGCCTCATCATTCGGCAGCTCAAGGGTTTCGCCGGCATCCCGCGCCCGCAGCGCCGCCCTCAGAACCCCATTCACGACGGGAGCCAGCCGTGCCAGCCCCTTGCTGGTTTTGGCCAATTCAACGGCGGTGTTCACCGCTGCTGAATCTGGAATCCGCTCCATCAGCAGCAGTTGATAGAGACCCACGTGCAACAGCCAGCGCAGCTTGGGCGGCTGCTTCGACGCGGGAACTTTGCCCAGCCGATCCAGCCAGGCATCGAGGTAGCCGCGTTGACGGATGGCGCCATAGGCCAGCTCGGTCACCAAGCCTCGATCCGAGGGTTTGAGGTCCCTCTCCCGCAGCAACCGCTCCAGCGCCACATCGGCATAGGCCCCAGCCGCAACTGCCTGCAACACATCCCAGGCGAGGCGGCGCGGCAGCAGTCCAATCGGAGCCGAATCAGACAAGAACACCAGGCATCAAGCTCCAGCATGGGTGTCCGGGTGCCAGAGGAACTGGAGTAGGGGCAAGCGTCCTTCCACATCCACCGGAATGCCTTCTGCCATCAGCAACTCCCGCTGCATCCAGTCACTTCCCTCACGGCTGAGGCTCATCGCAATCCGACCTTGAGCATTCACCACGCGGTGCCAGGGAACGGTGGATGGGAGCTTGAGGCGACGCAGCGCCCAGCCAACCTGTCGCGCGCAGCCATAGGCACCGATCAAATCAGCGATCTGGCCATAAGTCGCCAAGCGACCGTGGGGGATGCGAGCCACCTCGCTCCAAACACGCTGATCAAATGTGGATGAGGACGACTCCATCAATCTGCGTGGCTTTGATGGGAGCTTTCATGCATCAGAACCCAGACGTCCTACGGTGCCGCCGGAGACGTACGGTTCAACAGAGGGATCCTTGAGCAGGATCTGGATGGCGACAGAAGCACAGACTTCTTGATTGTCTTGCCAGGCCCCCAAGCATGGAAGGACCCCCATCTGTTGCTCTAACCCGATTCATCGCCCATGCCCCTGCTGCCGCGACGGTTTGAGCGGCTGAAATCCGTGCTGAACCACCGCATGGCGGACCTCACGGTGCTGCTCGAACACGTGGAGAAACCCCACAACCTCTCCGCCATCCTGCGCAGCTGCGATGCCGTCGGGGCGCTTGAAGCCCACGCGGTGAGTTTCGACGGGCGTCCGCGCACCTTCAACAGCACGGCCCAGGGCAGCCAGAAATGGGTGCCTCTTCACGACCACCCCGATACCGAAACAGCAATCCGCTACTTAAAAGAGCGGGGGTTCCGTCTCTACGGAACCCACCTCGGGGTGAATGCCAAGGACTATCGGGACTGCGACTTCACCGGACCCACCGCCTTCGTGCTCGGGGCGGAGAAATGGGGGCTGACCGATGAGGCCAGGGATCTGATGGATGAAGCGCTGTTCATCCCCATGCGCGGCATGGTGCAGTCACTGAACGTGTCGGTCGCCACGGCAACCCTGCTGTTTGAGGCGCTGCGCCAACGCCAGGTGGCCGGCCTGGCGCCGACCCAAGGCGAAGGGCTTAAGCCGGAGCAGTACCAACAATTGCTGTTCGAATGGTCCTACCCCGAGGTTGCGCGCTGGTGCAAAGAGCAGCAACGGCCCTATCCCGCCCTAAGTGAGGAGGGCGAACTGATGGAAGAGCTGCCTCGGACTGTGAAGCTGCGCTGCTGATCTGACAAAACACTTGTATCTCCGCGAACCCTGGGCCATAACCAAAGCAGCGGATTGTCAGCAATGGACAACAAACAGCTGCACCAGTACGCGGTCACATACCACTGCGGCCACGAGTGGGGCGAGGAAATGCTCCAGTCCGACGATCTCAGCCATGCCGTGGAAGCAGCCCACGCCATCTTCCCGAGCTCCTGCCGGATTTCGATTCGAGAGGTGAAGGCCCCGAAACAGGCCTGAGCTCAACGCGACCGCCGCGGCACCCCAGGCAACTGAATCGCAGCAATTAACACCGCTGCCTCCAGCAGCAAATTGCGGCTCACCAGGACCACCACCATCACCAAGGTGGTGGCCAGGATCCGCTCGAGCAAAGCGATCACATCGTCCATGCTGTCGCAGCTCTTCTTCCAGAGCAGTGCTGCCATGCTCAGCAAAAGCAGGCTGATCCACCAGGCCATCAAACCCGAGCTGATGGGATCAGTCTGACGCGGGGCGGGCTTCGCCGCCGCTCACCCAAGCCTCAATGCCTTCCCCAAGGAAGGACAGACCGAGCACAAGAACAAACATCGCCAGACCTGGGAACAGCGCGGTCCACCACACCCCAGTGGGCACCGCAGCCAGCGCCAGATTGAGATCACCGCCCCATTCGGGCACGGTCTCCGGCAGGCCCAGGCCGAGAAATCCCAGCCCCCCCAGCACCAGCACCGCATCGGCGGCATTGAGGGTGAGCAGCACAGGCACAGAGGTGATCACGTTGCGGAACAGATAACGCCGCAGGATCCAAAGCGGCCCCGCCCCCAGGCTCTGGGCGGCTTCCACAAACAGTTCGCTCTTCACCTGGGCGGTTTGGTTGCGAACCACCCGGAAGTACTGCGGCACGTACACCACACAGAGTGCGGCGGCGGCATTGGGAATTCCCTTGCCCAACAGAAACGCCAACACCACCGACAACAACAGCACCGGCAGGGTGTAGAGCGTGTCCATCAACAAGACCATCACACGATCGACAGCGCCACCGAAGTAACCACTCACCATCCCGAGGGGTACACCGACCACCAAGGCCAAGCCAACCGCCAGCAGCACCACTTGAAGGGCCACCCCACTGCCGGCCATGGTGCGCACACACACATCCCGGCCCAAGCGGTCCGTGCCGCACCAATGGGTCCAGCTGGGGCCTGAATAGATCGGGTTCTCCAGGCCAGCATTGGCATCCGGAAGGATCCCAACACTCACCAGCACGGGCGTGATCAACGCCACCAACAGGTAGATCCCCACGATCACCAGCCCCCAGCGGGCCATGCGGGTCGAGAGGCTGCGGGTCACGGGCAAGTTGGCCTCGGGCAGATGCATTGTCTCCCGAACCGCGGAAGAATGAATCCATGCCTTCCCGCTACCGCTGGCGACAACGACTCCTCGGCAGCCTCCAAGGTCAGCTGCAACTGGCCACCTATCTCGTTGTCTTTCTTGGGTTCACCGGAGCCTCGTCGGTGGGCTTGTTCATCGGTCAGCGGAATCTGCTGGCCAATGACCGGCAATTGGCCCGCCAGAGCATCGAGCTTTGCGAAGACGCCATCACGGACCTGCAGAACGATCCAGCCCGTCTTGAACAGGAGCTTCTGTTCCACTCCAATCTGAACACGAACCTTTGGATCGAACGCAACAACGGCGTCCTGGTGCGGCCCAGCATTCACCAGTCCCTCTCGGACGATACGATCCAAACCGCAATGGCCACCAACCCAGGCCGTGAGCCGGGGCTTCAACACACGATCGACGTCGATGATCAACGGCTGGTCACAGAGCTGGTCAAGCAGCTCCCCGATGGCTCACGCCTCTGGATGGCACAACGGGCCAGCTCCAACCTTCAAGCCCTGAACAATTATTTGGGGTTGATGATCATGGTTTGGGGCAGCTGCCTGGCGATCACCTTGCTCAGTGTGAGCTGGGTGGTGCGGCGCGTGGTTCAGCCGTTGGATCAGCTCAATTCCGCCACCTCCCAATTAACGGCCGACACCCTGGCCAACGCCAAATTGCAGCTGGGTCAGGGCCCTGTCGAAGTGATGCAGCTGAGCCGCACTTACAACGACTTGTTGGAACGTTTGGCCCAGTCATGGAGTCAGCAACGCCAGTTCGTGAGCGCTGTGAGCCACGAACTGCGCACCCCCCTCACCATCGTTCAGGGCTATCTGCACCGCACGATCAAACGGGGCGACAACCTCAGCCCCGACCAGGTGAAGGGGCTAGAGACCGCAGAGGATGAAAGCATCCGCATGCGCCGGCTGCTGGACGATCTGCTGGACCTGTCCCGCGGGGATTCCGGCAGATTGGCCCTCGCCAATGAACCGCTGCGCATCGCCGACCAGCTGGAAGAAGTGGCGGATCTGGCCCGCAACACCTTGAACCGTCCCCTGCTGCTGGAACTGCCTGACGATCCAATGGCCCGCGATGCAATCGCCCAGGCCGATCCGCCCAGGCTGCGTCAGGTGCTGCTGGATCTGATCGAAAACGCCGACAAGTATTCGCCTGAGCGCTCACCCATCCGTCTGGTGCTGCGGCACACAAGCGGTGCGTCCTTCATCGAGGTGATCGATCAAGGCATCGGCATCCCGCCTGAAGACCTGGGGCAGGTCTTCCAGCGCTTTCAACGGGCCAGCAACGCCCCAGAAAAAACAGGCTCCGGCTTAGGACTTTCGGTGGTGAAGCTGCTGGTGGAGGGAATGGGCGGCAGCATTGAGGTGCAGAGCAGCCTGGGTGAAGGCAGCTGCTTCACCGTGATCCTGCCGTCATGATTCCGTTTCTGGTGTTCTGCTCACTGCTGATCCCGGTGAATCTCTGGGCTGCAATCACACCACACATGCACAGCGATGTGTCGATGCGCATCCTGCACGGCGTCTGCACTGTTGTTTTGATTCCCCTGCTGTGGACGCTCTGGGATCAACGGCGTTTGCTGCGGACTCTGCCTGCGCTGGTGTTGGCGATCTTTGCGACGGTGATGGTGGTGGTGAACAGCTGGATCACTGCCATGGGCATGGGCGTGGAATTCGGCTGGTTGGATCACCTGTTCCTGGCGATGTCTGAAGTGGCGTTAACGGTGTTTTTCTTGATGGCTCCGGAGCCAGAGGCCATCCCAGAGCCTTAACCCACCGCCTGGGAGCGAACACGACGGTCACCGAGGCGGGAGCGTTGTTCAAGCTGAATCTGCAGCACCGGCAGTCCGGGCGGCTGGTGGAGTTGGAACGACTCCACGGCATCCAACACAACACGGTTCTGATAGCGGCTGCCAGCTCGAATGCTGCCCTGGAGATCAAAGGCAGGCCCGCAGCGCATCAAGACTGAGCCGCGCCAAATCGCTGATGGCGCCGGTCCCAGGCTGTACAGCACAGGATCAGAGCCGTCGCTTGGCGTAATAGCGAGCTGGGGTCGCCGACCGGCCAAAGCACAAGGCCAGCTAACAGACGGATCAGGGTCGATCCGCCAGCTGGAGGCTCGCTCCAGATCGCCCTTCACCAGCTCCAGCGTGCGGCGTTGCCATTGCTTCAACTGAAAGCTCTCTGCAAGAGAGCCGCCCTGACGGGTTTCTGCGAACAACATACGCCGGATTGAATGCCACCCGGGTGACCAATGGGAATCGATCCATCAAAATCAATTCCACAAGTGTGGGACTTGATTCCACATGGATGCAACTCCTCTCGAGTAAAACTTCTGGTTCATACATCAAGGTCGAAGACCTTTGACCCTTCATCACATGGAGGGAGGGCTTAGTTCCCTCCTCCATCGTTCAGCTTCAGCACCGCCATGAAGGCCTCCTGCGGCACATCCACCTTACCCATGGCCTTCATCCGCTTCTTGCCTTTGGCTTGTTTCTTCAACAGTTTCTTCTTCCTGGAGATGTCACCGCCATAACACTTGGCCAACACATCTTTGCGGATGGCGCTGATGCTGGTGGAGGCAATGATCCTGCTGCCAATGGACGCCTGAATGGGGATCTTGAACTGCTGGCGAGGAATCAGTTCCTTGAGTTTCTCCACCAAGGCCTTGCCCACGTTGTAGGCCTTGTCTTGATGGACGATCGTGGTGAGAGCATCGGCCCGCTCGCCATTGATCAACACATCCAGGCGCACTAACTGGTTCTTGCGGTACCCGATCAGGCTGTATTCCATCGAGGCATAGCCCTGGGTGCGCGTCTTCATCTGATCGAAGAAGTCGGTCACCACTTCCGCCAGCGGTAACTCGTAGATCAATGTCACCCGATCGGTGGTGATGTATTTCATATCGATGTACTCACCGCGCCGTTCCTGGCAGAGGCCCATCAAGGCACCGTTGTATTCATTCGGTGCATAGATCTCCATCTTCACGTAGGGCTCTTCGATCGACTCACGCTTTTGCGGATCGGGAAGTGTGGCGGGGTTGTCCACCATCACCTCTGAGCCATCGATCATGTTCACCTTGTAGATCACCGATGGCGCGGTGACGATCAGATCGAGGTCGTATTCGCGCTCCAGCCGCTCCTGCACGATCTCCATGTGCAGCAGGCCAAGGAAGCCGCAGCGAAAACCGAAGCCCATTGCACTGCTGGTTTCCGGCTCGTACTTCAGCGCCGCATCAGACAGCTGCAGCTTGTCGAGAGCATCACGCAGGTCTGGGTACTGATCAGCCTCCGTGGGGAACAGGCCGCAAAACACCATTGGCTTGGCCTCGGTGTATCCGGGTAAAGCCTCATCCGCCGGCGCATTCACCAGGGTGATCGTGTCGCCGACCCTCGCATCGGCCACGGCCTTGATCGAGGCCGCCAGATAACCCACCTCACCGGCGTGGAGCTCATCCACCTTCTTCTGATCAGGCGCCATGATCCCGATCTCATCGAGCTCATAGGTCTTCTTGCTGGCCATCAACAGCACTCTGTCTTTGCAGTTGATCCGGCCGCTCATCACCCGGAAATAAACGATCACGCCCCGGTAAGGGTCGTAATACGAGTCGAAGATCAGTGCCTTGGTGGGTTCCTCCACCGCATCCTTCGGCGGGGGCACCCGGTCGACCACGGCCTGCAGGATCTCGGGCACACCCAAACCGGTCTTGGCCGAGCAGGAAATGGCGTTGCTGCAATCGAGTCCGATGATCGCCTCGACCTCTTCCTTGATCCGATCGGGATCGGCCCCGGGCAGATCGATCTTGTTGAGCACCGGGATGATCTCGAGATCGTTGTCCAGCGCCAGATACACGTTGGCCAGGGTCTGGGCCTCCACACCCTGGCTGGCGTCCACCACCAACAACGCGCCTTCACAGGCCTGCAGGCTGCGGCTCACCTCATAGGAGAAGTCGACGTGACCCGGGGTGTCGATCAAGTTGAGGACGTACTCCTCGCCATCAGCAGCGGTGTAATTCATCCGGGCGGCCTGGAGCTTGATCGTGATGCCCCGCTCCCGTTCCAGATCCATGTTGTCCAGGAACTGCTCCTGCATATCCCTGTTGGCCACGGTGCCCGTGTCTTGCAGCAACCGGTCGGCCAGGGTCGACTTGCCGTGGTCGATGTGGGCAATGATGCAGAAGTTGCGGATCCGTGAGACGGGGGCGTCGGTCATGCAGCGGCGGAATCCCGTCTCGGGTCCAGAGATCGTCGTTGTCCCAATCCTAAGGAGCCGCACCAGTGGTCATGAGCAATCCCTGGACCCTGCTGCTGCTGGCGATCAGCGCTGAGGTGATTGGCACCTCCTGCCTGCGGTTGTCGGAAGGCATGACTCGACCGCTGCCCACCCTGCTGGTGTTCAGCGCCTATGCCATCGCCATGGCCCTGCTCTCCAAGGTGGTGCTGAGCATTCCCTTGGGCATCACCTATGCCCTCTGGAGCGGCATCGGCACCGTGGTGATCGTGCTGGTGGGGCGCTTCGCCTACAGCCAGATGCTGCAGCCCACCCAGTTGATCGGCATCGGCCTGATCACCGCCGGGGTGGTCTTGGTGAATTTGGCGAAATGAGCTTCAGGGGGTGAGTCCCAGCAAGGCATCGCTGCGCTCCCGCATCCGCTGCAGCACCTGCGGATCCTGCTGAGGGTCTTCATTGATGCTGGGCAACAGTGCTTGCAGCCGCTGCTGCCAGGCGTCGCCGTCGAGGCGTTGCTTGAAGCAGCGCTTTAGCACCTCCAACATGATCGTTACCGCCGTGCTCGCTCCCGGGGAGGCCCCCAGCAACGCCGCGAGGGAGCCATCGCCGGAGGCGACCACCTCCGTTCCCAGCTGCAGCCGACCGCCCTGCTTGCTGCGTTTGATGATCTGCACCCGCTGGCCGGCCACCGAAAGGGTCCAATCTTCAGCGCGGGCGGTGGGCATGAACTGCTGTAGGGCCTCATGCCGCTCGGCAGGACTCTGGCGCAGCTGATTGATCAGGTATTGCACCAATTCGAAATTGGTGGCGCCCACCTGCAGCATCGGCACCAGATTTGTGGCGCGAACGGAGGCGGGCAGATCCAGCAAGGAACCCTGCTTGAGGAACTTGCTGCTGAAACCGGCAAAGGGGCCAAACAACAGCGACCGCTTGCCATCGATCCAGCGAGTGTCGAGGTGGGGCACCGACATCGGCGGGGCACCCACCGCTGCCTTGCCGTACACCTTGGCGCGTTGCCGGTCGGCCAGCTGCGCATCGCCGCAAACCAGCCAAAGGCCACTCACTGGGAAGCCAGCAAAATCGGCCGCCTCCGGAATCCCAGAACGTTGCATCAGCGGCAGGGCTCCACCACCGGCACCGAGGAAGACAAAGGGAGCACGCACCTCCTTCTTGCCGGAGGGCCCCTTCAGCACCACGCGCCAGTCGGCTTCGGTCATGTCGCTTCGGCGCAAGCGCTTGAGGTCTTGCACCTGAGTGCCATACACAACAGTGAGGGCTCCGCTCTGCTGAAGCGGCATCAGATAGGCCCGGGTGAGGGTGCCGAAATCAACGTCGGTACCCCGATCAATCCGCGTCGCCGCCACCGGCTGCTTGAGATCACGCCCCGCCATCACCAGGGGCATCCATTCGGTGAGCTCGCTTTGCTCCTCGCTCCAGCGCATCCGCGCAAAGGCCGGCAGCTCCTTCAATTGGCTGAAACGCTGACGCAGAAAAGCGATGTTTTCGGGCGTCCACACCGCGCTGATGTGCGCCGCTTGCTGCAGAAAGCTGCCGGTGTCGAGCTCGCCCCGCTCCCGCAGCGACCCCCAGAACTCCAGGCTTCGTTCAAACGACGCATTGATGGCCACCGCTTTAGCGGTGGCGACGGTGCCATCCGCCTGGAGAGGGGTGTAATTGAGTTCGCAGTTGGCGGCATGGCCGGTGCCAGCGTTGTTCACCGCTGCGCTGCTTTCCAGTGCAGGGGCTTCGAGCCGCTCGACAAGAAGAATCTGCAGCTGCGGATCCAGTTCGTGCAGCAAGGCCGCCAGCGTGGCGCTCATGATTCCGGCACCCACCAGCACGGCGTCGTAACGAGCCTCTGGGTTGAACGAACCGTCGTGCTGCACCGGAGCTGGAGGGTTAACCGCTCTCGTCACCCTATGGGGCCACTCCGTAACCTTGGGACCCTGACGTCTGGTTCATCCCAATGAGCACTGAAACCATGGCCCTCACGCTGGAGAACGTGGAGAAGGTGCTGGATGAACTGCGCCCCTTCCTGATGGCCGACGGCGGCAACGTTGAAGTGGTGGAACTGGATGGCCCGATCGTTAAGGTGCGTCTGCAGGGAGCCTGCGGCAGCTGCCCCAGCAGCACGATGACCCTAAAGATGGGCATTGAACGCAAGATGCGCGAATCGATTCCCGAAGTGAGCGAAGTGGTGCAAGTGCTCTGAGAAGCATTTCGGTGAAAGCCGAATAAATTTGAAGAGGTCAAGTCGGCTGAATGGTCACCGAGGAACAACTCGCAGCACTCGATTTGACCCTATGGCTGGGCTCAACAGAGCGAGCAGCGGAAGTTGAGTTCTCGAACCAGAGCACGATTTCTCGGCGCCACCACAAGGTTCTGCGTCAATTCGGAATCGAGCTGAAACGCACCAAGCGTGAGTTGGAGGTATCAGGCGACCTTCAGCTTCTGGATCTGGAACGCCAGGTGCACCAGATGGCTCGCCTCAAACGCCGGCTAGGTCTTCGCCTCCAGGCTCCCTTCTGGCTTCAGAACAGTCCCGGCGTTGTTCCACCCGAGGGCTGGACAATGAACCCGCAGCGAGTGGACCTCAACTGCACAGATCCCGTGACGCTGTTGAGAGAACACGTCCTGGACGCCTGTCTGGCCACGCCGACGCAGATTCCCGACAATCGCGACGATCTCTTCATCCTCAAGCTGCACAACCGCCCGATCGAGCTCACCCTTCTGAACCGGAACAATCAGAGCGAAAGCGAACTCGCGGATTCTTTCCAATGGAGCTTGGAAAGGGGAAATCTGCAGCTGAAGCTGATGCCCTTCCTCCCCGCGAGTTGTCGCGAGCGCTCCCAAGAGTGGTTTGAAGAGTTGCTCACGATCAACCAGCCAGAGCGAAACAAAACAATGACCCTGCGGCCTTCAAGGCATTCGGGACAAAGCTTCCATATGGCTTATCTCACCCCAGAGATGCGAGTAGCTCAACCACTGCCATGGCTGGTGGATCAAAACTTCGAGCCGTACATCTACACCGAACACCTGGTGGTGTTGGCGCAACATGCCAATGAACCGGCCATGCTGGCCTTGATTGAGAGCCTTCAGCAGCAAATCGGCCAATAAACATTGGAGTTCCAGTTCCAAGCAAGGCTTCTGTCTTGTTGCTGGACGTTCATCACGCTCTACGGACAGCTCCGTAGAACGAAATCGCACCCGTACAACGCTGTTTTTTGCCAGCTCAGCGGAATCTCCAGCAGATCCCGCGTGCCAGTCACACCCTGCATGAAAAACAACACGGCCCCCAGCACTGACGCCATGACATGCAAACGGCGGAGGCGGAGGTCTCGCAGGATCTCAGGCCGAGCCGCTAAGGAGAACAGCATCAGTCCTCTAACCGCAACACCAGCCCAGTCATGGGACTGCCAGAACGCCGGCGACAGGGGGTCGTCCGACAGACACCAAACCTCAGGCTGCGCTCCGAGGGTCAAAACACCGATCCAGGAGATCAGATTGAAACTGAGGCGTAGAGCGGCCGCCTTACTTCGCCAAAGGGCAACGAGGCTCGCCCCCATCCCCAGAAGCACGATAAGCAGCTGGGAGGCTCGACCAGCACCGCCGGCCAACGGCCCAGATCACTGTGATTGCGTCCCACGAGGGTGGGTGCTTCACCTGTGCGACACGACGTTGACGCGTCTGCCAAGCCAGACGCACCACCATTCCAATCAAGGGCTACATCAGAACAACCGCCAAGGCGGGATGGAGAATCCAGAGCCAATCGGTTGTCGTCATATGTCGGAGTCCATGCCCTTCAACGGTCAAGCATGGCCAGCAGCCTTGATGCCTCAAGTGGCCGCCCTGCGAATTAAATTAATCGATCAAATTAAAATCAACAAAGCGCAAAGTATCGCACTGCATATTTACAGAAAATAAAAAATGAATGCCTTAGACCACAGGCATGCCTAGCGAGCTGAACCAATGCGGACAGCACCCAAGCCGATCAACGAAGCAGCCAGGCTGAGATCACTCAGTGAATATCGAATTCTGGGAACAAAGCCTGAAAAGGCGTTTGACAACATCACCAGAATGGCCTCAGAGATTTGCCAGTCGCCGATTGCCCTGATCTCTCTGGTGGACGAAAAACGTCAGTGGTTCAAATCAAAGGTGGGACTTGAAGCCAGTGAAACAGACCGGGACATCTCCTTTTGCGCCCATACGATTCTCGATTCCAAACCGCTAGTTGTTGAGGACGCACTGTTTCACGAGAAATTCCGCGACAACCCCCTCGTTCAGGAAGAACCCCACATCCGCCTCTACGCAGGATTCCCCCTCAAAACCGATATCAATCACCGCATCGGAACGCTTTGCGTGATTGATCGCATTCCCAAATCACTCACCAATTCGCAATACAAGGTGATGGAAGGCCTGGCTGATCAGGCCACCACTCTTTTGGAACTCAGGCGCCGCTCACTGGCCCTGATGGATGAGTTCTGCCAGATGCATCACCATCAGGGCTTGATCACCACCTGCAGCTACTGCAAATCCATCCGCGACAGCGAAGGATTCTGGCAACCGATCGAACGGTTCCTGATGCAGCACAGCACACTGAATTTCAGCCATGGCATCTGCCCCGAGTGCATGAACGAGCACTTCCCAGACGTCCCAACGAGCTGACTCGATTCCTTGAACAGGCACGGTTGAACCCATTGAAGATGTGTGATTGAGAGAAGCAACACCACGAACACTTGACATCACCGGAAAATAAACTTGAAGTTCTGGTGATGCGTTATGCGAATTGCAGATTTTCTGTATCGCAAGCTCGGGCTCAATATTTTCAAAGCTGCGCCACACCTGCAAACGCAGACCTCAGATATTTCCGCATCTCCAGTGGTCGAAGCAGAACGCTTGGAACCACCGACCCCAATCAACACATTGCTAACAGATGTGATTCACATCGGCCCTCGGGGTGGTCGATACAAAGTGGACGCCAAAGGTCGCAAGGTGTACCTCAAGGCCAGCTGAAGCTTTCCAGGCCCACAAGATTGCGATGCAAACTGAGTTGAAATACTGATCGATTGCGTTCGGTATCAAACAGAACCATCACGTAACCAACCTGCAAGACAGGGTTGGTTCATGTCGGGAGATTGAGTTGAACGCTGGTCCTGCTTGCCCCATCCGATTTGCCATACCCAAGAACCAAAAAGAATCGCTCGCCGATCAATGCCTGACGGCAGCTGAGATCGAATGGCGACGCTGGTCTGGATGGCAGATGGAACGAACAGCGGAAAAAAAATTCCGAAAAAAGTGGTGCTGAATTCATTGACCCAGCCCTGACACGATCACGCAGCAGGCTCAGCGTCTATCGCCTGGCTACGACCCGATGGTCTTGCCAACGTGGTGGCACCCATCCTTCGGCTCTCGTCAGTGCCGTAACCATGCGCGACCTCTGCCCTGCCCTGCAGAACAAGACGTACTTCAACTAGGACGCACTTCTATTTAGAAAAGCTCAGATCACCTGCAGCGCAGTCGTTTTTGAAGAAGAGACCATGAAGCTTTAGTCATACCTTTAGTCACAGAATTTGGTCGCCAAAGTCAGCCGAGAAAACCCTGGGTCATGACACCCACTAAGCAAGAGATCCTCGCCGCGTCTGCTGGCTGGGTAGCGGTGACCCTGAACGTGTTGCCTGGTCTTGGCGCCGGATACCTCTATCAGCGCCGCTGGAAGGCGTACTGGACGACGTCAGCACTTAGCCACGACCTGGTTCGTTCTAGGGGCGGTTCTGGGGCAAGACGCAGGCGCTGGAGAGGAGCTTCAGAACCAGCTCATCGGGCTCGTTGGCCTATTTGCACTGGCAGCCAGCGCTGCAGCTCAGACGGGTCTGACCGCAAAGAAGGCGCGAGGAGAGACATCAAGGCCCCACTCACCTCGGGCAAAGGGGGGATAGGGGTCATTGGCGGCCACGCTTACCCGTATAGGGAACTAAAAAATTTGCAGTTAACCCTAGGAGCCACTTCGGCGCAACTGCTGTGATTACGGTTGAAAAGCAGCCATCAGACGAAGCATGAGTCCTCTACTCCTGCTGGTTGGCTTTGGACTCGGCGGTTATCTCGCCGTATGGCGCAACAAGCAAGCCTTAAGAGCCAAAGCGAGTCGTAGGCGCTAGCTGTCCTTAGCCAGCTCAATCAGGTTTCGCAGCGCCACCCACTGCGCAATTCATAGATGGTTACCTGAGTGATTCGCAGGCTTCTCCATCGCCATCACCATCGAGGTAATGGTGACCCTGAGCCAAAAGCTCTTGAGCGCGACTCCAAGATCCAATGTCCTTGCAGCGGTATTTGCGAGAGGTGCCTGAGCTTGATGAACTGCTGCGTCTCCCTCGCCGATAGTCCCAAGGCCGTGCGATGCCTGACGGCCCAATGGACCAGACTCCGATGCCCTGACGCTGGGCTTCGTTCTCAAGCTGCAGGTATCTCTGTGAATCGCACTGACGGAGGTACCTCCGATAGGCAAATGCTTGGCCTGCTTCAACCATCAGCTGGTTCACATTCCCTCGACGGTTGAGCAATTCCGCCACGGTTCTTCCGTAGCGGTCTTTGGTTTTCACCCTCAATGTCACCTCTGAGCCAACGGGTGTTAGCTGCTTCAGTAATGCCGTTGACCTTGCACCCCACGGTCGCTGAGATGTCTCCGGTGCATCGATGCATGCGAGGCGAACAGTGATTCGACTGCTTCCTTCAGAGACACGAATCGTATCGCCATCACCTACAGAAACCACCTGTGCAGCGTTGACGCTTGTCGTGAGGCAGATAGGGAGCAGGAGAGCAGAAGCTGCTTTCATCGCATCCTTTCTCCATTCATGTCTTAAAGCTTTCCTATCAGCATTCTCGTCTTTGGACTTTGAGTCCTGAAGCCAGATGCCTAAAATAAGACAATACAAGCTACAAAAGATCTTCAAAGTAAAGAATAGGCTGGCGAGGTCCTTCCAAGATCCACAGCCACACTTAGGTAAATCCAGTGAAACTGCAAAGTCAATACCACGTAGTCGTTCATCTCGGATACTATTCTTGGAGCATTCAACCTTGCATGTGATGTCTGTAAATAGTTTCGCGATTGTTACCTTTCGCTCGACGGGGAAAATAGTCCTACTGCTAATTCTTGGCTTTTCTCCAGCAATATCTCATGCGCACGGGGGCGGATTGGCTGCTGATGGCTGCCACAGAGACAACCAGAGTGGTGGGCGCCATTGTCACGGCGGAGGCACCCTGAACTTCTCAATGCCAAGCATGACCGTCCCATCCCTGACTCCATACGCTCCCACCATGGTCAGCCCAAAACGGGGCACGTGTGCCAGCTATTCGGAAGTAGATGGAGTCAAGAACTGTCTTGACTAGCTCATTGTCAGCGATTACTTATTTTGTCGATTTGTCTAAATGAATAGCTACATGCAAAAATTAGCAGCAAAAGCAAAATGCCTACAGCACATTCCGGACTGCTAAAGTAAAAGAGATTGCTACCATGCGCTTGAAAAAGACAATTGGTCTATCAAACGATTTTTGGCTTGTAGTATTCATATGTTTATTAATTGCCCTGTGGCCAATAACCCTTGCCCTGGGGTGTGCTGCAGCAATAATTTTAGTATTAATAAGCATCTCCAATGGGATCCATTCGGGCAATGCCCGTCTTTGGCAAAAGGAAAATTCTGGGAAGCCCTGCTCATATTCAGGTCAGTTTGGTTTTATTGAAAGAGCAAGCCACGACGGAAATAAAGTCACCTTATCGATAATGCCAATAAGAGCACTTCTGCCAGACTCATCGCCTCCCTTAGCTACTTATACAACTAAATTTATTGAGGGGTCATTCCAGAAGACAATGAATAAACTATTCAAGGATAATTCAATCGAGCTGTTGGATGGCATTTCAGTCAGCCTTGCTGCAATCGAGTCTGCATTGAAGTGTCAAGAGCACATGATCTGGTGCAATAGATCTTTGGGCTCCATCGGGAAAATGTCCAAGAAAGTTAATCAAGCACTGCAGATAGCAGACGGAAATCCCCTTCTTGAGCCATCTATTCCAGCATTAGAGGCCACTAAAAGTAGGATTACAAGCGAATCATCGAGCTTGAAAAAGGCAAAAAAATTTGCACTTGAGACCCTAAGCGACTTGATCGAATATCTCTCAGTTCCGGAAGAGCTGCGAGATCCATCAATGATTGGGAGCCTCAGTGACGCGATTGCTATTCAAAATGATGAACTGAAAAAGTCTTTTAAAGAACTAGTTGAGTTTAATAATGAGTATATAAAGCTTATGCAGTAACTAAATTCTTAAAGGCCAGAAAACAGTTCAACATTGACAGAGGACATAAACGCTGGTTCAAACTCCCGCTCTGACTTGCCTGTCAGTCTTAAGCGGGTGTTGTTGATGATCTTGTTTAGCGCCGAAACGTCATCCCAGACCTGGCCCCTGCGATTACCCTTTGGAACGCCATGCCGCATTGATCGTTAAAACAATTCTGATGCGACCTCAAGTTCCGGCAAATCCCTTAGATCAGGAATAGGGAGGTGTGAATGCTGACCTGGTGACTCACATCATTGCAAGGGGCTGATCAACGGCGATAGATCTCAGCCAAAAGCTGGGCTTGAACCTCAGACAGTTCAGCGGTGCGCTTGGTGTTCGTTGCACAGGCTCCCAAGCAAGCTGTAGGGGGAATTGCCAGCAGGGCAAATAAGGAGACGCCCATGGTGAACGGAGCGGCGAGGATTCCGACACCAAATTCAAAAAGGCAGATAAGACCAACCCAGTTGTCAGCGGAAGATTTGGCTTGGCTGGCTTTTTCGATGGCTTCGTTGATGTTCATGGTGATGCGGTGTTGATCGCTCCAATGATCGATGCCATCCTTGGCGCATGAGAAAGCTCCTCCCCCTACTCCTTCTCCCCGCTCTGGTGTCTTGTGGCGGAGAAGAGAAACACGCTGATCGTCAGGCCAAACTCCTGAAGTACCGAGGTGCTGACGAGGTCTGCACCACAGCTTCCAAGGCTTGCGTCACCTGGACGAAAATGGCCATTGGATGCGAAGAAAACATGCAGCGAAGAGATGAGGGCTATATGGGCAAATTTGATAGGAACTGGTGCTCGGAGATGGAGACATATCGCGAAGCAGTCACTGGCGTCGAACTAAGTAGCGACACAGGGGCCTACTCCTTTTAAACGTCGATCACGTTGGTCGTTGCTGCGATCGTTGCCATCATTGGTGCATGAGAAAGCTCCTTGTTGCTGCATCTCTTTTCGCTTCAACCGCCCTGGCGGCATGCGGAAGTAGCCCATGTATGAACACTGGCTACACGGTCGTCAGCAAGATTCCGCTGCCTGCTGGGACGAGTGGCACCAAATTCATCGTCACCTCCGACACCAGTACCGAGAAACTGGTGCAGCTCTCATCCAGTGCTTGTGGCAGCAGGTGGTGCAAGCTCATGATTTGGGACAACGCAGAAGCCGCGGGCAGAGGATTTCCGCTGTCAGATTCTGCACTCGCTTCCCTAGTTGCTTCCTATGTCCACAACCCAAATACCAACTACGAACAACTGATCGTCAGAGGCAAGGAGGTGCCAATGGGCCAGTGCACCAACCTGCGTCCCTAAACGTCGATCACGTTGGGTGCTCCAGTGGGCGTTGTTATATTTTATGCATGAATAAGATTCCTCCTCTTGAGACCGTTGCTTGCAAAAGGTTTTCTTTTGACAGGAATTTAAGCTCAGAGGGAGGTTTTACCTTAATTGAGCTGATATTTGTTTTCATGATTGTGGCGATATTGTGCGGGCTCGCCATTCCTGGTTACCACGAAATAATTAAGTCAGTAATTATTTCTGATTGCTCCCAGCAGTTATCGGCATACAACAAAGCCGTGATCGGCTACTACAACACTTACAACGAGCTTCCACTTAACATTGGAACGCTTGAAAACCATGGCCTGGTAAGCATATTGGCCTGTCCTAAGGACAGCCCATCTGACTGCTCAAGTCACCCCCCTGTCAAAGCCTCAACAAGGCAAATTGGTGGCGGAGGCAACTTCAACACTTATTGGCCTTCACCTAGTGGTCACTGCGCTATTCAGTATCGTGGAGGTTACGGTAATTATTCGCAGTTTTGGGCAAGCCCGCACCACAATAGCTCTTACAGAAACTGGACTGTTAGTGCTTGTTTTAATGCTCAGACAGGAGCTTCTAAGCTTGTTAAATACAAATATGAGCTCTCTCAGACCTCTAAAGCTTCAAGCACTTTTTGCTGACTAAACATCGATAAAGTCGGGCATTCCATCCTTCAAACGTCCAGGGTCTCCCGGACATAATCCTCCGTGAAAGACCCTCAGTCCTTCTTGACAGGTAAGGCACCCCTTTTCCGTTCCTCCGTGTATTCATCATTCCAAGTCCAAGCCATCCATCCCATCCTTCTTGCCTCTTCGATGCGGTAACGCACAGAGGTCCGTAGACGTGGCATGGGTCCATAGACGTAAGGATTCTGATCAAGACCAAATTCCAACCACCAGCCTTGGTTGACAAGAGGATTCCTTACAAGGTTACAAGCTCCGCAAGGACGCTCCAATGCAGCTTGAGCGGTCTTGGTATCGATTCCAGCTTTGACATGGGTTGTAGCACCACAGACTGAGCACTCCATGACAGTCCTGACTCTGTTGTCTACATGAATTTCTTTAGCGGTTTTCATAGTTAATAAATTGGGTGTTTAGTTCACCTACTCACGAAGGAATAGGCGACTAACACCAAGACGAGCTACCGGAATCGAACCGGTACAGGATGACCACATACTCGTTGAACAACAGAACTATCTACATAGACAAGATCTGTTATCACACGTGACTTATAGATAAACTAGATTCCACCCAATCCAGTAGCTAGTAGCAACCACGATCTACTAGCCAAGACAACCAACAGGTAATGCTCCTATTCTCTGTTCACTTGAAGGTTGATGAGAATAACTGATTAGATAATGACTGTGATGTATGTCGTCTATCTAGTCGGGTTAACGTCATTACATAAAAGATGTTTGTTCACTCCTTCACGAACTCGCTACGCTCGTTCGTTCAGTCGTTCACCTAAACATAAATAAATGGAATGTTGTGTCTTTCTGACACCTCGCTCGCTCCGCTCGCTCGGTGTACCGGTACTAGGTTTGGAGATATTTGATGGTCTTTTGTTTCTCCTATTCTAGTAGGAGGGTCAGAGCATTTTCTTAGTCATACCAATGCTTTTCAAGCAGCACCATTAAATAGCTCATCAAGACTCCTATCCAGCCATTTTTTAAAGGCAAGATCAGGGTCAGCAAGCACTTGCTCTCGACGTTTCATTGCTGGAACAGTCCAGAAATATTTTCGATACGACATTGATGGCGCAGGTGATCTTTGGAATTCTCAAGTAATTGCAGGAGACGAAGTCTCTTGTCATGAAAATCATTCCGATTATAGATTTACATACATGGGATTTTGGATGGATGATGTTCATGCAGCTTGTAAGCCATATCAAAAAGATTGAATGCGCCACCGGGGACATCAACAGGAGCTAATCACGCCACCCAATCAAACGAGCTCCAGCCCCCTTAAGCAACTCTCTGCAGCGACGACGGGCCCAGTTCATCTTTTCTCATTACCTCGGAGGCTCCTGGTGACTGCTCACACCGTCAGCAATAGCGGGGTGTTTCTGTATCTACCCGGATAGGAGACAAGAACAATGCTAAAGATCCCTAAAATGGAGGAGCCAGTAACGGCATAAAGCAAATAAGATGCAAACAACATCGTCTAGAGAATTATCCAATGAAGAACTTAATTGCAGGATTACTAACTGCTCTTGCCATAATCGGCTGCATTGCAAAGCTAGAGGGCGACAAGAACAAGCCAGTCGAGAACGCTTCTAGAGAAGTCGAATCAGTTGTTCCTGCTCCCTCTTTGGATTCAGCAATCAGAATCGAAGAAGACTTGCTTACTGGAAATACTAATTACTATTTAACGCTTAGGTCAGAAACTACTGTCTACAATTCAATTGGAATAGCCGAAACAGCTGGCCTGGTCATTAGATGTGTAAATCGTAATTTTGATACCTTCATAAGCACTCCCACCTACAATGCTGAACACAAAAGAGTGTTTATCCGCTGGAATGAAAGGGCTACCCAAACCACTATCTGGAACAAAGAAGAAGGAGGCACTGGCTTCTTTGCACCAGCACCTAACACCTTTCTAAACAGTGCCAGGAGAGCTGACACTTTAATCTTTGGTTGGCTCCCATATCAAAAGACGAGAACTGCAGCCAAGTGGACGTTCACGGAGCAAAATAAACGTGACATACTGGCAATGCAAAAATACTGTGCTTGAGATATAAAACACATCATTCTTACCGCTGCTAGTTGTCCGTATAGCTAATTATGCACTATCAACTATTTTTTGAATATGTAGCCCGCTTCAAGAAAGAAAGATCATCAACGTCTGTTATCACACGTGACTTATAGATAAACTAGATTCCACCCAATCCAGTAGCTAGTAGCAATCACCAACTACTAGCAAAAGACAACCAGCCGGTAATGCTCCGGCTCTACGTTCACTTGAAGGTTGTTGGGCTTATTTAAAGAAGATCAAAGATCAAGGCACTTATTGAGATGCTTCGTACACATACTATGATGCCTTTCCTCGGCTTTGTGCATTTCAGGGTGCGTATAGCCTGGTGTCAATTCAAGCAGCGCATCTACGACTACGCCAGCCATCTCAGATCTAAAACATTCCCATTCATCAAACGACCTGTCCAATAGCTTCTCTCTCTTTGCCCTTTCATCAACTGGTGGGGGAGTAATAATGAGGTTGTCCTCTTCATCGAAATATTCTCCGTAGCAGTCGTCTGGAATTTCAATCGTGATTTTCATTAGATTCAGATTTGAGATTTGAGGTTAGTTATTGTGAATTTGTTGGCTATTTAAAGGCTCAAGCTATTGGTCTAGATCAGATCACCCATTCACTGATCATCGCCCGTGCATCGACTGGCTTTGACGTAAGGATCTCGTCGATACGTTGTCTAGCACTCAGTGCGATCTGACCACGACACCAGAACCTGATGTGTGGTCGTACATAGTTGCTACGTGGTTCTGGATTCATAAATCAATTGGCAGAGCTAACTTCAATGGTTTTGTTCTTTCTGACAAACTCTTCAAGCAAGGTGATACCCATTTTGATTTCATCAATCAGGTGAGCTTGAGCAGCAGGGGTGTATCCAGAAAGGTAATGTTCGATTTCACCTGACTTAATCAGTTGAAAGAATTTACCAATGAAGCCTTGAGCAGACTCTTTCTGTCTAATCACGGTTGCCTCATCAGCATCTTCCATCACAGCCAATGACTCATGTGCCTCAGCTTGATGCGTTAACCGTTTCTTTTCAACGTTTTCACTGCTTCGTTTCCGAGCTTTCCCATTACGCTCCTCCTTCGGGTTAGATCGTCTCAACTCCTCCAGCTCAGATTGCGTGTAGACCTTGTTGTCATAAAGAAACTCAGTACGTACACGATCAATGGCCATATCATTCATGCGAGAAAGCTCATAGAGTTTTGAGACATTCTTGAAGTACTCATCAAGGAAACGGTTTTGCCTTTCGATTCGTTCAAGTTCAGAGAAGCACTCTTCCCAACCATCGTTAGGGAATGCACGGTCGTGATTCCTTGCATAAAACTCTCCAGCCCCCATCAGCTTGCTTACCTTTGATGGTTTAAAACCAATCTCTTGAAGCTGCTCACGGATGTGTTTCTTGAACTTAGACCTTTCAAAGCGTTCATCCATTGGGATGCTGAACAAGGCAATCACAAGCTGTAGACCTGCAGATGCAGATTCCCTTTCAAGGTTGTTTGTTGTGGCGTATAGCTTCCGAAGCTGAGCCTCTACTCGTTCACCAGCGAGGTCAACGATTGAATGGGCTATGGGTATGTATCGATGATCGACACTTCCGTCTTCGTTCTTTGGTGTGATTAGTTGTTTAAGGTTCATGTGTCAATTGAGGTAATCAATTTTTTCCGCGCGGAAAACTTTTAACCACCTGCTGGTAGCTCATTGTCCTGGCAGATGGTCATATTGAATATCTGTCTAGATATTCATTTAGATTCGGCTTGGGAAGTGTTGCCGTAGGCTCCGCCTACAGCACATCCTCCGAAAACACGAACCAACAAGCCAATCCAGAGTTGGATTGGTTTTCATTTGAGTTCCTGGTAGTGCCGCTGTGTTAGCGCGTCACGTTGACGGGATCAGATAACGGGTCCTACTAAGCAGTGCCTAAAGCTGCTTTATCCCTGGCGTCTGACGGCGCGAATGACGACTTACTCCCGAAGGCATTCAGAGTCACCCATTTCTTTTACGTGGATTCCAAACCACGAGTGTTTGTGTCTTTGCTTTGACTCACAGGGTCAGCAAGCTTCTCCCTATATGCATGTGGGGTTTCCGAGCTGATGATTCCTCCCTGTATACATAAGGGGTTTCCGAAAAGACCGGTCTTTCCTTTATACATATGGGATTACCGGAGCTTGAGCTGTTCTCCCCTATACATGAGGGATTGAGAAAATGGTTTCTCCCTTATACATAAGGGATTACCAGAGCCGCCTAGAAGCTCCCACAAGAAGCACAAGGTGTGCGCGATGGATTGATCATTTAGCGCTCGTCAAGGGCCTTAGAGGAGCTTTACGGCGCGTTTCAGTTCTTTCCAGGGAGTAGCGCCATACGCCATTGAGATTGAATTAGGTGTGTGGCCAAGCAACGCCACGACAACTGCTTCGTTCATGTTGTTTGACCGCAACACTGTTGCAGCACGATCCCTAAATCCTTTGGGCGTGACTCCAACTATTTTTTTACAAGGCTTCGACAGATTGACTCCCCAGCGTTTATTTGACTCCTGATACTGACCTGGCCATAGAAGACCATTCTTCTTTCGCAGCTCGATCACCAAAGACTGCAGTCTTGGATGGATTGGGATAGACCTCTCAGAGGCCTCTGTTTTTAAAGGTCTGGACTCGTTAGGTCGAATGAGTATTTGATCTTCAAGCAAGTCTTCAGCCTGCAACCCAGCAATCTCAGCAAGTCGTGCACCTGTGAAATAAAGGAACTGAAAAATCTCCATCCGTTCACCTGAGCCCTGCCACTGCGAGGGATCGATGATTGTGACTACAGACTTTCTGGATTTAACGACCTTGATCCGTTTGTTCAGTCCTTGAAAGACATGAGTGGAACCAGGTCGCAACTCACACAGAACTGACCAAAGACCAGAAAGGAAAGCGAGACGCGTCTTAACCGTTGAAGCACTGAGGCGTTCCAGCAACCAGGAGCGATAAGCAATGGCCTGTTGGCTTGTTGCAGACGTTGGGTGAGTTACAGCAGCGTGTGCCAAGAAATCGTCTAAGGCACTCTTCCAACTCATTTCGGTCCTCGCAGCAGGTGCCTTCAGTGCCTTGGCCTGCTGGATCAGCTCTTCCTTCGACAGGTGCTCTCGTGGCTGCTCCTCACCCTTCAGGATCGCCCTGTATCTGGATGCCTGCTCACGAGTTAACACCCCTTCCTCAACCTCGACATCACAGCCAGTAAGCAGTAGCTCGACCACCTCTGGATCAGACAGGTCAAACCGAGCAGGGACAGCATCAATCAGCTCGTCACCCGTCAGTGACACCTCATTGCGCGCCTCCGCGATGAGTCGATCGGTCTTGGCAGCGAAGACAGGTGAGAGGCGCTGGGCGACGCGATAAGTAGAACCCGCACCTTCAACCCAAATCGTTTTGCCTATGACTGGCTGAACGTCTTTCGGGACGCCACGCTGCAGCTGGTACCCGTTACGGGCTTTACGCACGTATGTCGGATGCTTCCGAAACGGCACCTTTAGTCACAGCTTTAGTCACACCCTAGTCAGCCAAAAGCCAGATGGACACAAACGAGTTGCGATCACTGTGTCCTGCCCTGCAGAACAAGACCTACTTCAACTACGGCGGCCAGGGGCCGTTGCCCAGCCCATCTCTGGAAGCCATCACGGCGAGCTGGTTACGCATTCAGGAGTTGGGGCCATTCACAGCGGATGTTTGGCCCTTCATCGCCTCGGAGGTCAACAGCACCCGACGCCTTCTGGCCCAGTGCTGCGGCGTCCCTGCCCATCGGTTGGCCCTCACCGAGAACGTCACCAGCGGCTGCGTGCTGCCGCTGTGGGGTCTGCCCTTCGCTGAAGACGACCGACTGCTGATCAGCGACTGCGAACACCCAGGTGTGGTCAGCGCCTGCGTTGAGTTGGCCAGGCGCCAGAACCTCGCCATTGACCTGCTGAAGGTGAAGCATCTGCGTGGTGATCAGGCCCACTGCGATGCAGCCGTGATTGAGGCGATTGCACACGCCCTCACCCCTCGCACCCGGCTGGTGGTGCTGAGCCATTTGCTCTGGAACACGGGACAGGTGATGCCGATTGCCGCCGTCGCCGAACAGCTCAACCAACACCCACAACAACCCTTTCTGTTGGTGGATGCCGCCCAAAGCTTCGGGCAGATTCCCGTCGAAGAAGCTGCTGCCGCAGCCGATATCTATGCCTTCACCGGGCACAAGTGGGCCTGCGGGCCCGAAGGCCTGGGAGGCGTGGCACTTTCAGAACGTGTGGTAGCCGAGGCCGCTCCGACCGTGATCGGCTGGCGCAGCCTGCGCGATGAAAGCAAGGCTGATCTGAACGGCAGCGATCTGTTTCACCACGACAGCCGCCGCTTTGAAGTGGCCACCAGCTGCGTGCCCCTGATGGCTGGCCTGCGCTGCTCCCTTGAACTGCTGGAACGACAGGGGTCAGCCGACCAACGCTGGGACAGCATTCGAAAACTCAGCGGAAACCTCTGGCAGGCACTCCAAGGGCTAAACCACGTCACACCCCTGCTGGAAACGGCGCCCGCCAGCGGACTGGTGAGCTTCCAGATCAACGGCGACGTATCCCCCGCTGAGCATGTGAAGCAGTTGGGGGGCCAAGGGCTTTGGATTCGCGATTTAGCCGACCCCAGTTGCCTACGCGCCTGCACCCACATCAGTACAACAACAGACGACATCAACACCCTGGTGGCAGCGATCAGCGCCCTTTGATCGCTTCACAGCAACCGCTTCAGAGCAACTTCTGGCGCAGGGCTTGTTCCGCTTCCTCGCGGTCGTCAAAGTGCACCTTCTCGGTGCCGAGAATCTGGTAGTCCTCGTGCCCCTTGCCGGCCACCAGCACCAGATCATCGGCCTCAGCCTCTGCAATGGCTGAGGCGATCGCACTGGCCCGATCGCCCTCCACAAGGAGATCGATTCCGTCCGGAATCCCCGCCACCACGTCATCGAGGATCTGCTGAGGATCCTCCGTTCGCGGGTTGTCGGAGGTGACCACCACGCGGTCAGCCAGGCGGGCTGCAATCGCGGCCATTTGGGGACGCTTGCCCCGATCCCGGTCACCACCACAACCGAACACACAGATCAGCCGGCCGGTGCAGAAGGGACGTGCTGCTGAAAGAGCGTTGTCCAAGCCATCCGGGGTATGGGCGTAATCCACCAACACCGGCGGCAGCACTTCATCGTTCACCCCGTCCACGATCACCCGCTCCATCCGTCCAGGCACACCGCCGAAACGGCCGATGGCCTCCAGCAACACCGGCAAGGGCAACCGCTGCTGAAGCAGCACCCCAACCGCCTGAAGCAGGTTCATCAGGTTGAAGCGTCCCAGCAGGGGCGAGCGGAAGCGTCCCTCTCCCACAGGGCTGATCAAGCGTCCCTCCACGCCAGCCCCCGTCATCTGCAGGTCGGTCATGTGCAGTTCAGCCGATGGATCCTCCAGCGAGCTGCGCCAACAAGCGGAGCCCAGGCGTTCGGCCAAGCGCGCACCCCAGGGATCATCGCTATTAACGACAGCGCGCCCACCACCATCGAGCAACAAAGGATCGGCAAAAAGCGTTGCCTTGGCCTCGAAGTAGTCCTCCATCGAGGCGTGGTAGTCGAGGTGGTCCTGCGTGAGGTTGGTGAACACGGCACCGCCAAAGCGGCAGCCCGCCACCCGCTGCTGCGCCAGGGCATGGGAACTCACTTCCATCGCGGCCAGGCCGCAGCCGGCAGATGCGGCCTCCGCGAGTTGCCCCTGCAGACGGTCGGCAAATGCCGTGGTGTGGGTGGCCGTGATGCTGTGACCGGGCCAGCGGTTGACCAAGGTGCCGAACAAGCCCACGGGCTGGCCCGCCGAGGCGGCCAGATGCTCAATCAAATGGGTCGTGGTCGTTTTGCCATTGGTGCCCGTCACACCAATCAAGGCCATCCGGCGGCAAGGATTATCCCAGTACGCAGCGGCAATCTCACCGATCCGGCGCGCCACCGGCTCTTCAATCACCACCACAGGGTCATCAGCTCCAGGAGGGTGCGCTGCAGCAGCCCCAGGTCCGATGACCGCGGCGGCAGCACCTGCCTCGAGTGCTTGGGCCCAGAACGTCCCCCCATCGACTTGCTCCCCTGGAAGCCCAAGAAACAGACTCCCCGGCCCAACCCGGCGTGAATCAGTCGTGATCGCTTCCAGTGTGGGATTGGCCAGGCCTTGCGGCACCGCAATCCCTGCATCACTCAACAGGGCATGCAACGCCTGAGTCATCCCCTCTCCCCGGTTCTTGAGGGAGTTTTAAGCCGTTCAGAGCGCCGTGGACAGGCAGCGTTGCAACCAATTCAACAGTCCCTCACCAGTAAGACGCGGGGAAACCCGGGGCAGCTCACAACCATCGAGCGCGAGCACAGGCACTTCGAGGTCGTAACGCGCCCTTTGTTCCTGGGGAGTTTCTGGCGCATCGATATCAATCACCTTCAACGTGATCGATATCCCCACAAGATCGAGGGCGCGCAAGCGGGATTCCAGGCCTTCACACAGACAGCATCCTGTGCGGCTGAACAGCGTGAGCTCATGCATCAATCGGGCACCGGATCACATCCACAGGGAGTGAAGGGATGGCACCGCAGCAGCCGTTTCACGGTCAGCCAGCCTCCCTTCCAAGGACCATGCTTCTGGATGGCCTCCAGGCCATAGGCACTGCAGGTGGGCGTGAAGCGGCAACGGGGCCCGATCATCGGGGAGATGAAGCGCCGATAGAAGGCGATGCCAGCCAGGAGAACAGCAGCGAGAGCCTGATTGATCGCCCGTCGCAGGTGGTCGGCGAGTCCGCCAGATAGAGTGTTCGATTCGTGCATCGCGGGAGATGCCTGGGACTGTTTCGGTTCCAGCATGCCCAACAACTGCACGATCTCAACAAACACCTTCCCACTTATGTCTCGTTACCGCGGCCCTCGTCTGAGGATCACGCGGCGCTTGGGAGACCTCCCCGGTCTCACCCGGAAGGCCGCAAAACGGTCCTATCCCCCCGGTCAGCACGGCCAAGCCCGTCGCAAGCGCTCTGAATACGCGATCCGTCTCGAAGAGAAGCAGAAGCTTCGCTTCAACTACGGCGTCTCCGAGCGTCAGCTCGTGCGCTACGTGAAGAAAGCGCGCGCCCAGGAGGGTTCCACCGGAACCAACCTGCTCAAGCTGCTCGAGAACCGTCTCGACAATGTTTGTTTCCGCCTCGGCTTTGGTCCCACCGTGCCTGGCGCCCGTCAGCTGGTGAACCACGGTCACGTCACCGTGAACGGTCGTGTGACCGACATCGCCAGCTACCAGTGCAAGCCTGGCGACGTGATCGCCATCCGCGAGCGCAAGTGCAGCAAGAAGCTGGCTGAAGCCAACCTCGAGTTCCCCGGCCTTGCCAACGTGCCAACGCACCTGGAGCTCGACAAAGCCAAGCTGAGTGCCAAGGTCACCGCCCGCTGCGAACGCGAGTGGGTTGCCCTGGAAATCAACGAACTGCTGGTGGTGGAGTACTACTCCAGAAAGGTCTGATCCAGATCCTCAGTTCACAGGCCCACGATGCGCAACCCTGGGTTCAGGGTTGCGTTTTTTTTTGGCTGATCCCCTAGCACTGCAAGCGCTCACCAGCCACGACTGGCTGGGACTGATCCATCCCGTGCTGATGATCCTGTTTGTCTACCCAGTGGTGGGGGCCACGATCCGACTGGGGATCCTGGTGCGGGAAAAGCGATTGAAGATCAACCCGATCGCCGACACCGTGCCGGTTGAGCATGCGCAGCATGGGGCCTGGGTGACCGGCGGAGTGCTGATGGCGGTGCTGATCGGCCTCAGCCACAGCCTTTGGGCCACCCATCCCCTAGGTCTGCTGCTCACTGGAAGCGCTGTGCTGTTCTGCTTTGGGCGCCTGCTCTCGAGCCGAATCGTCTGGCAGCGCCTGCTGTGGGCTGCCGCCAGTGGGGGCGGCCTGCTTCTGCTGGGACTACAACCTGCCGTGGAACGGTTCAGCGATGTTCCCTGGAGCCCCTTGTTTTGGCAGTCCCATTTCTGGATGGGCCTGTTGCTCACTGGCCTATTGCTGAGCTCTACAGCGCTGCAGCCCTTAATTGGTCATTCCGTGACTGCGCGACGCCTTCACATCAGCAGCAATCTGCTGGTGGCCTTGCTGCTGGCCATGCAAGCGATCTCAGGCACAAGGAACCTTCTGCTGAGCGGGTTCTGACGCTTGCATTATTTGGGCGAGTAGCAAGAGGGGCGGAAAGAAAGGACTGCTTGGAAAATATGCAGCGCTACGCCCGCCTTGCCCGCATCTAGCGCTAGCCAACCCGTTACCAGAACCACCGACCCGCAATGAGTACCGCAGCACTTCACGGCAAGGACATGGAGGCGTGGTGGACTGCAACCTCAACGCCCCAAGCGGAGATCGGAGCCTCATTGCTCCGACAGCTCAAAACAACGCAGGGGTGGAGATTGGTAGCCTGATTGCAGCATTTGGTACACCAGAAGTCCTAGATCACTTGTATGTTTGTTACGTTTTTTAACAACACCATGGACAGCAAGTTCGGCTTCTCTTCTTTCGCTGAAACCTGGAACGGTCGCCTCGCAATGATGGGATTCATCATTGGCTTAGGGACTGAGCTGCTCACTGGTCAAGGAATCCTTTCTCAGATCGGAATGGGCTAATGCCCAGAGAGGAAAGCGATGTTTGGGTGCCCGAGACACGTCTCGGGTACGTCAAGCTCTTTTACTTCGGGATGCTCATGGGAGCGATTTGCGTTGGAGGCAACACTGCAATCAGCTCCCTATTGTCAGCCGTAGCCCAGTCTTCTGTGGCTTTTTAGGGCTCAACCTCAGCACTCCAACGAGGGGCAGTGGCTGACCAGACCAGTACTCAACATCCCGTCAGCAATGGCAAGGATGTTGAGTACTGCCCAGGTGGGGGAGCGGATCAATCACTCGGATTGAGCCTCGCGGTCCGACCTAATCGCTTCAGCGTTGTTGCATGCAATCCGCTCTGCCTCTGTTTTGGCATTCTCCAAACAAGCTTTGCGCTCGGGAGACAGACCTTCGCCACTGCAAGCAGCCATCAGCGAAGCAAGCAATAGGACAATCCAGGAAATCTTCATCGCAATAATGCAGAGATATTCATGTGATAGCAATCCAATGCTGAGCGCCCAGTCCACGCTCTTAGGGCATCAATAAAGCAGGATGCAGCGACAGCAAGGTGAGACCTAGAGAAGCGGTGCAAGCTCTGGTCACCGACCCAAGCCAGCTGAAGCATGGGACTAACGCGTACCGGGATCAACAACTCTTGAAGCGGCAAGGTCCAAACCGTCCGCTAAGAGGACCCCACGGCGATGCAAGGACCGGAGGGCACGGCGTTGGAATTCACGCTCAGTGGTCCACTGCTCTCCTGCTTTGGTGATCAACAACACCTGCATGTGCACGCCGAGGGCAGAGGTGCGCTTCACCCCCCGCAGCACCGGCTCACTGATCAACCGACTGCCCCAGACTGGGTCGTGACGGAAGGCGTCAATCTCAGCGTCGAGAACGCGGTACACCACTTCCAGATCAGGCTGTCGATGTGAAATCAACAACGTCACCAAGCTGCCGGATCGCAGCTTGGTGTGATTGCGCATCTGCAGGATGGATGCGTTGTTGAGGATGTTGACCCGCTGATCCAGGCAGCGGATCTGGGTGCCAAACAGGCCAACATCGATCACTTCCCCATCTATGCCATCCACCTCCACCCAATCGCCGATGGCACAGCGGTCCTCCAGCAGCATCAATAGGCCAGCCGAAAAATCACGCAAAACGCCCTGAAACACGAACGCCAGTGCACCCAGCAGTGCACCTCCAGCGAGTAACAGCGATGCCGACGTGGAGCGAACACCGGGAATATCCAGCACGATCCAAAGGCTCACCAACAACACCCCCATCACATCAATCAGGCGATGGATGACCCGCACCAAACTCCGATAGCGCTGCTGACGGCGGGCCTGCTCCTGCGGCGGCACATCCACATCGGCCATCCACTGCCGCAGCAGAAACATGCTGAGGCTGCGCAGCAGGAATGTGGCCAAGGTGAGGACCAGGAGCTTGGCGACCGCCAAGGAGGGCTGAAGCATCAAATCAATCCCCAAAGGAACCTGACCGGGGATCGCACTGACGCCCAACGCCAGCATCAACACCAATTCGGTGATGATCAGCATCAGGAAAGCGATTGTGAGCGCCTGCTCGGCATGCAGGCGAATCTCCACCCGCTTTAACCGCTGCCGCTTCTCCAAGAGTTCCCGCTGCAGGCGCGTAATCCTTTGCCGCATCCGGTTCCAAAGGATTGTGGTGGCCACCACCAGCAGTCCCAACAGCAGCTCCAGCACCAATGCCATGCGGAAGCGTCGGATCAACTGAGCCGGCGCATACACCCTTCGGGCATGGTTCAACCGTTGCTCCAAACGCGCGCGCCAGGCCTGAGCCAGTGCCAGCTCCTTGGCACCATTGATCTCGGCATCAGCGGTGGTGACCGTCAGCAACGGGAACGGCTGATCCCGACCTGGCAGCAGCGCAGCCAGTTCATAGGGTCCTCGACCTTCGCGCAGCACCACCAGCTTCAGAGGATCACCCGAGCGGACCAAGCCATAACGCTGACCGGCACTGCAGATCTGATCTTCAACCTGAAGGAGAGAATCCAGCATCCATTCGCTGACGCGCTCACTGAAACTGCACAGCTGATTGGGGTCATACAGGGCCCGAAGGTTGCCTTGAATCACCCGAGCTCGTGTGGATGCCGCGATGGTGGTGCGATCACCGAGAGGAACCGGGCTGGCGACACTGATCGCCGGCACTCCAAGAATGCGAACTTTGGCGAGCTCAAACTTGCCTTCCAAGGTTTGGTTGAGCTGCTCCTCGACCGAACCCTGGCCTTCCAGCTGCGGCATCAAATCCATCAAGGAGGCTCGACTGGCCACAGGGCCGATCAGCAGTGCCAGCACCAAAGCCAATCCGACAGTGATCAGCCGCCGGAACCAACGCACCACGGGCAACAACTCAGTGAAACCCCATGATGCGCACTACGCCAGCTGTTGTCCCAAGACTGTTCGGAGCCAAGGAAGGCTGAGGCCGATCACGTTCGAATAACAACCCTCCAAGCCATCAATACACAGTCCGCCGCGGCCCTCGAGGGCAAAACCACCGGCACATTGCAGAGGTTCTCCACTGGCCACATAAGCCTCGATCTCGGCCTGATTCAGCGGCGCAAACCGCACAATTGTCTCCACACACGCCAGCACGTCAGCCTGACCACGACGCATCAGGCAATGGCCCGTCAGCAGGGATCCACAACCACCAGCCATCCGCTGCCAACGCTCGATCGCTTCGCCTCGCCCCGTGGGTTTACCGAACACCTGTCCCCCAAAACTGAGCACGGAGTCGCATCCCAGCACCGCTGTGATCTCGGCATCGCCAACAGGATCAAGCGCCTGAGCCACCGCCTCAGCCTTGGCCTGAGCCAGCAATTTCACCAGCTCTGCTGGATCTGAATGGTGGATCTGCGCCTCATCCACACCGCTGACGCGCACCCGATGCGGAACTCCCGCCTGCTCCAGCAAGCGGCGACGCGCCGGCGAGGCGGAAGCAAGCAAGAGCACGGAAACACACCACAGAACAACGCTCCTTAGGCTGCCAGGGACGGGAGGCTTCGCCATCGCTCACCCCACAGACCTGCTGGATCAACGCAGCCGCGACCGGGCCTGCAGGGCGATGGGATGTCTGCCCTTCTCGGAGGCCCTCTACCGAGATCTTCAGCAGCAAGGCTTGGATGCTGGCGACCTCTGGAGCGAGCCGGGCCGCTACAGCCGCAAGGAGCGCTGGTTCCGCAACAGCGAGGCCCTCGAAGACGATCTCCGTTGGCTGATCAGTGTGGGCGTGCTGCGCCGGGAAGTGGATGGGCAGGGGCTGACCAGCCGCTTCAGGCTCACCCCCCTGGGTCGCCAGCTTCTGGATGAAGATCCTGCAATCCTGCAGCGTCAGATCCCAGTGCTGGATCGACTGCGTCACAGCCTGCGTCGGCACTGGCCGTTGTAATGCAAACCACTCCTCGCCCTCTCATGGTGCTTGGCACCTCAAGCGGGGCTGGCAAATCACTGATGACGGCGGCGTTATGCCGGGTGCTCCAACGACGGGGAGAGCAGGCGCTGCCCTTCAAGGGGCAAAACATGAGCAACAACGCCTGGGTGGATGCCGATGGCGGGGAGATGGCCTACTCCCAGGCCATGCAGGCCTGGGCGGCCGGTCTTGAGCCCTGCTGCGCCATGAATCCAGTGCTGCTCAAACCCCGGGGAGACAGCACCAGTGAGGTGATCCATGGGGGCCGGAGCGTGGGGACAGCCCGCGCAGAGCACTACTACCGCGACTGGTTCCGACCGGGTTGGCAGGCCATCCGGACCGGGCTGATGCAGCTCCAGCAGCAATGGCCCCAGGGTCGGCTGGTGCTGGAGGGGGCGGGAAGCCCTGTGGAGGTCAATCTGCAGCGCCGCGACCTCACCAACCTGCGCCTGGCCCAGTACCTAAGGGCCAACTGCCTGCTGGTGGCCGACATTGAGCGCGGCGGAGTTTTTGCCCAGGTCGTCGGCACGCTCGCCCTACTGCGACCGGTGGAGCGCCCCCTGATCAAGGGCATCCTGATCAACCGCTTCCGCGGCCGTCGAGAGCTTTTTGATGAGGGTCGAAGCTGGCTGGAGGCCAACACAGGGGTTCCAGTGCTGGGGGTGATGCCCTGGCTCAACGATCTGTTCCCGCCAGAAGACTCCCTCGATCTGCTGGAACGCAAACCCACCCGCGGGACCACCGATCTGGAGATCGCTGTGCTGCGGCTGCCCTCCATCAGCAATTTCTCCGACCTCGATCCTCTGGAGGCCGAACCCAGCGTGAGGCTGCGCTGGATTCAGCCCGGTGAACCCCTGGGAGAGCCCAATGCGGTGATTCTTCCGGGAAGCAAACAGACGCTGCGCGATCTGGAGGCGTTGACCAACAGCGGACTCGGCGACCAACTCAAGACTTACGCCCGCGCTGGTGGCTCCGTCCTGGGCATCTGCGGCGGAATGCAGATGCTGGGCCAAACATTGAACGATCCTGAGGGGCTCGAGGGCATGGATCAGATGGGGCTACAGAGCGGATTGGGACTCCTGCCCTTGGCGACCACGTTCACCGGCACGAAAAGCCTGCGCCAGCGCAGCATCCAAAGCCTTTGGCCCATGGACACGCAGCTGACGGGATTTGAACTGCATTACGGAACCACCATCCCAGACCCCGGTCTTCAGCCGCTGAGCAGCGACCCTGGCTTGGGTTGGTGGACTCCCGGCCCGAAGGAATCGAGCGTGGTGGGCACCTACCTACACGGTCTTCTCGACAATGGCCCTTGGAGACGAGCCTGGCTCAACAGCCTTCGCCGGCAGCGTGGTCTCCAGCCGTTGCCCAACGAGCCCAAAAACCACAGCGTGCACCGTGACCTTTTGCTGGATCGATTGGCCGACGCCTTCGAGCAGCATGTGAACCTTGCACCATTGCTCCAGCCATGACCTCGATCCCCGTGCGCTGGCCCGATGGCCGCACAACTCAGGAACGCATCGGTGACGACTGGTTGGTGGCCGCCAATGGAGCAGGCATCAACATTCCCACCGGCTGCCTAGGGGGCAGCTGTGGGGCTTGCGAAATCGAGGTGAATGGAAAGGTGGTGCGCGCCTGCATCAGCACCGTGCCCGCTTCGAAATCAGCGAAACTCTCCGTTGACTTCGCCACCGACCCGCACTGGTGACTCCCTTTCGACTCAGCCTGATGGCTCTGCTCACCGGAGCCTTGAGCGGCGCCGGTGTCGCTCTTGGTATGGGCTGGATCGACAGCTTGAGCCGGATGCTCTGGGGAGACCCAATCCTGGAAGGGTTGGACCGCGGCCTGCCCCTGGGCTGGTCGCTGCTCATCTGCGGCGGCTGCGGCTTGATCTTGTCGCTGCTGCATCGACCAGGCCCCACCACATTGCTGCCTGAGCTCAGGGAGACCCTGAACGATCTGAATCATCCGGACCAGGCTCCGAAGCGCGATGAAGGCCGTGGTCTTCTTGGAGCGACCTTGGCCCAGATCGGTGGAGGTGCCGTCGGGCCGGAGGCCCTAATGAGCCGCATGGCCGCACTGATCAGCCAAAGGATTTGGCGCGGGCGAGACCAGAAACTCCAGGCTGCAACGGTGGCGGGAAGCCTCGGGATGTTCGGGGCGCCACTGCTGGGGGGTGCTGTTGTTGGCGAAGCCCCCCAACCGAACAGAAAACAGACTTACCTCGACCGCTGGCTGCCTGGAAGCCTCGGCGGCCTGGCTGGTTTTGCTGCATTTCATGGCATCGGTGCCGCCAGCGGCGGATCGCTCCAACGGCTCCCCTACATCTGGCCCAGCACTCTGGGGGAAGACCTCGGCACCCTGAGCGCAGGCGCACTGGGTGGAGTAATCGGCTGCGGGCTGGGTTGGCTGCTGCTGCGCTGGCAAGGCTGGCTCAAGCGTCGCCAACTCATGGCCCACTGTCCTTGGTGGCCGCTGCTGACCGGTTTACTGCTGGGGGCCTGCATGCATTGGCTGCCATTGGTTCCCTTCGCAGGAGAAGACCAGATGCGGCCCCTGCTGGAAGGCCAGAACTCGAATGAGGCCTGGCTCCTACTGCTCTCCGCGATGGTGAAACTGCTGATGCTGGGCCTGTGTCTGGAAACCGGTTGGCGCGGGGGGGTGTTTTTTCCCCTGTTCCTGGTCGCCTGCGCGATCGGGATGGGGCTGCATCTGCTCCTCCCGGATCTGGGCAGTCTTGGCAGCTGGTGCGGAGCACTCACCGGTGCCTTGTACCGCTACGTGCTTCCTGCGCCGTTGGCTGTTCTGGTGCTGGGGCTCGCCCTACTGCAGGGGCACGGCGCGGCAGGCCTGCTCATTGGCCTCTGCATGGCTCAATTGATCAGGCTTCATGTTTCCCCGGATGGTGGCCCTCCACCTCGCCATTGAACACACGACTGGCCCGGATATCTGCCGCCTCAATCGTGGTGAGATCCAGCCTGGTCAGGGACTCCCCCATCCGCGAAAACAAACGGTTGGCCTGACGAAGACGGGCCCGATCCAAGGCATTGCGTATCGAGCGCGCATTGGCAAAAAAGGGCAGTTGACGCCGGCGCGACACGTAGTCCCAGAAAGCTGTTTCGGCCTCAGCGCTGAATTGGTAATGCTGTTCATCCAGAAGCAAGCCTGCGATCGCCATCAGCTCGTCGTCGCTGTAATCCGGAAAATCCAGATGATGGGCCACCCGTGAGGACAGTCCGGGATTGGAGCTATAGAACGTCTCCATCCGATCTTTGTAACCCGCAAAGATCACCACCACGTCGCTGCGCCGGCTCTCCATCTCCTGCAGCAGAATTTCAATCGCCTCGGCGCCGTAGTCGCGTTCGTTATCCGGTTTGTAGAGGTAGTAGGCCTCATCGATAAACAGCACACCGCCCTGGGCCCGCTTGAGCATCTCTTTGGTTTTAGGGGCGGTATGGCCCACGTACTGACCCACCAGATCGTCACGGCTGGCCGTGACCACATGGCCTTTGCGCAGGTAGCCCAGGCGGTGCAGGATTTGCGACATCCGCTGCGCCACAGTGGTCTTGCCGGTGCCGGGGTGCCCGGTGAACGACATGTGCAAACTCGGCGCGGTGCTGGGCAGATCCAATTGCTGTCGAGCCTGATCCACCAGGAGCAGGGCAGCGATCTCACGGATCCGCGTCTTAACAGGGGCGAGTCCGATCAGCTCTTGATCGAGTTGGTCCAACACCTCAGCCACCCCGGAATCGGCATAGGCCGATGCCAGATCAACGGAGGAGGGCATCGATCTCAGCGGCAAAGGCGCGATCGGCCTCGCTCAGCTGTGCATCGGGGCTGTCCTCTTCAGGACGAAGGGTGATGTTCACGTAGGTGCGCCCGAAGCTGATGTCGGGGAAGCGTTGGGTTGCCTCGCTGTGCTCGCCAAGCTTGTCAAGGAAATCACGGGTGGCGTCGTAGCTGTCGAACTCAAAGCGACATTCGAGGCACACGGGTCGTTTCCGCTCCTGCCACTGATTCATCAGAGCCCCCCGATCAACCTAAACCTGTTGAAAACTTAGAGGAGCGCCACCCGCTGGCAGCCCATCAAGCGCCCGGCCCAGGACTCCGCATAGGCCCGATTGGCCGCCTGCTGCTCGGGATCATCGCTGTCGAGCGGATGGGGCATCGTTCCAGCGATGGCGGCATTGGTGACGCAGAACATCGACTTCTGGAAGCTGACGCAGATTTGCACATGCACATCGGTCTGCCCCCGACCGTGGTCGTCGTACCAGAGGCTTAGTTCCTCAGGCAGATGGCGGTACATGTCCTGCATGCAGAGGCTGGGGGGAATCCCCGCACCCATGCTCGGAATCGGATCGGCGTAAAGGGCGCCGTACTTGAAATCACTGATGTCTGGTGAGATCTGACGTGCCTGGGCGTTGTACGACACCGTTCCCAAGAAGGGCATGCCTCGGAAGAAGACAGCCTCCACGTAGGGCACCGCCACATCCATCAGGAAGGTGAGGCCGGCTTCGGGCGGCAACACCCAGATCTCTTCACCGCCGATCGACACCTTGTATTCAATCGGGCTTCCCGCAGCCGCCACCAAACCGTCACGGATGTGATGCACCACATCGTTGACGCAGGTGACTTCCTTAATCGCATAACGGCGCGCCAGGTCGATGAAGATGTCACTCATCACCCGCCAAAACAAGCCGAGGCAGTAGATCGTGGTGAGCGAGCGAATGGCCTCAGGCGCGAAGTCGGGATAGAGGCGGTTGTTCAGAGCAAGTAGCGGATCTCGAGCCGACTTGCGCTTGATCACCCGCTGGCAGGCCTCTGCAAATTCGGGCGTGTCCAGGTAGGCATCAAGCCCTCCGGTGCCGTGCCAGAACATCGCCTTCTGGCAGTACTCGGCGTACTCAAAATTGATCCGGTCACCCAACAGGTGCTTCCAGAGGCGCTTGACGCTGAACCCCTCATGGAAAAAGCGGAACACCGGGAAGGGGTTGAGCATCTGCTTCTCGCCCTGGTCCACCAAGTTCTTGCTGTAAGCATCGAGAACCAGGCCGTAGCTCTCCAAGACATTGACCACCTGAAGCAGATGATCGGGGGTGTCTTTGAGCAGAGGCGTATCGCTGAGCAGCCGGCGGATCAGCTCCTCCTGAGCCGGTAAAACCGGGGGCTGAACGGGGGACACGGATGTCGGGGTCATGACAGATCTCCGGTGATCAGGCTGAGGCCCGTTGTCGCCGCTTCACTGAGGTTCGAAAGCAGCTCAGGAGCAAGGCCAAGCACCAGCACACCAAGGCTCAGGGCGATGGCCGGAAACTGCTCCCGCAACGCCACGGGGTTGAGGATACGGGGATTCACGAGCTCGCCGGGGGCAATCGCTAGGCGACCGAAGAAGGCACGGTTGACCAGCAACAGGAAATACACAGCCGTTAGGCCTGATCCCACCATCGACAGCAACGTGGCCAGGGGGAAAGGTTGGAGACTGCCGCGAAAAATCAGGAATTCGGAGATGAAGCCCGCCATCCCCGGAATTCCGGCGCTCGCCATAACGCCAATGATCATCAGTGATCCGGTAAGGGGCAGGCCGCGCTGGGGATTCAACAGGCCACGGAGAACATTGAGGTCGCGGGTCCCGGTTTGGGCGTAGACGACACCCACCACGAGGAACAGCACCCCAGAGATCAGCCCATGGCTGACCATCTGGAAGAGAGCACCCATCAGGCCAAGCGGTGTGGCTGCGGCGGCGGCAAGCAGCACATATCCCATGTGGCCCACGGAGCTGTAAGCCACCATTCGCTTCATGTCGGTCTGGGCGATCGCCGCCAGGGATCCGTAAAGCACGGAAATTGCAGCCCATCCCGCTAACCATGGAGCAGCCACCTGCCAGGCTTCCGGGAACAAGCCGAGGCAGAAGCGGAGCAGACCGTAAGTTCCAAGCTTCAGGAGAACGCCAGCCAGGAGAACCGACACCGGCGTTGACGCCTCGGTGTGGGCATCCGGAAGCCATGTGTGGAAAGGGAAGAGGGGAATTTTGATGCCAAAGCCGATCAGCAGAGCCCCCATGAGAATCAGCTGGGCCGTCATGCCCAATTCACCAGCCAGGATGGGGCGAAGGCTGAAGTCCATGGTCCCGGTGACCAGGGCGATGCCGAGGAAAGCCCCCAAGATCAGAACCCCTGAGACCGCCGTCACGATCAAAAACTTGGTGGCGGCATAGGCACGATTGGCACCGCCCCAAACCGCGATCAGCATCCACAGCGGGATGAGTTCCAATTCGTAGAACAGGAAGAAGAGCAGCAGGTTCTGGGCCAGGAAGGCTCCATTGACGGCGCCGGAGATCACCAACAACAGGGCGAAATACACACGGGGGCGGTTCTCGATCGTGCGAGACGCGATGGCGGCCACCAGGCAAAGCACCCCATTCATCAGAACCAGAGGCAGTGACAGGCCATCCAGCGCCAGGGCGTAATCCAGGCCAATGGCATGCACCCAGCGGGCTTGTTCCACCAGCTGCAGGCCGGCATCGGCTGCGTCAAAGGGCAACAGCAGCGCAAAGCTCACCAGGCACTGAACCACCAGCACAACGATGGAGACATCACGCAAGCGTGTGCTCGATGGCGATCCTGGCCAAAGGATCAACACGAGGGCCCCTAGGAAGGGGATCAGGAGGAGAAGGGAAAGCAGCATCTCGAGGCGATCAGGTGAGGAACCAGCTCACCGCGGTGAGGAAGAGAACGATGGCCAGAAGCACCGTGAGCACATAGGACTGGCTCTGGCCGCTGACGCTGAGCTTGAGGCTGTCGGCGCTGGCCATGGAGAAACGAGCCACCCCATTGAGCAGCCCATCTACAACATTTCGGTCGAACCAGGAGGCGAGCCGGGAGAAGCCAGCCACCACATTGACGATGGTGAGGCGATAGAAGCGCTCTGTATAAAAGTCGTAGGCCAAGAGGTCTTGCCACCAGCGCAGCAGAGGATTGAGCGAACGGGACCAGGCCTTGCTCAAGGGGAGCACCGCGCCGGCCAGCAGTCCCAGCAGGCCGCTTCCCACCACAAGCGCTGCTGCCCAGAGGGGGAAGGCCAGCAAACCATCGAGAGACTCAAGCCGCACCAGCAGCAGCGGCGTGATCAGCACAATCACGGTGAGCGCCACCATCGGCAGGGCCATCTGCCAGTTGACCTCAGCAGCCCGGCGGGACTTGATCAATGCATTACCCATGAACACATGGCGGAACAGCCGCACCAGCCCAACGGCAGTGAGGGCATTGGTGAGCAAGAACACAGCCATGAACGGCACGGAGCGCACGCTCAGCAACTCGATCGACTGAGCAAGCGCCAGGAAACCACCCAGAGGCAGGAACCCGACCAGGCCGGCACCCCCCACCAGGAAGGCTGTGGTGGTGGCAGGCATCCGGCTGCCCAGACCACCCAGCTCCGTGATGTCCTGGCAGTTGGTGGAAGCAATCACCCCACCAATGCTCATCGACAGCAGAGCTTTGGAGACGGCATGGGTGAACAGGAGCAACAGGGCCAGCACCGGGATCTGCAGCGCAATGGCGATGAAGACCAGACCCATATGAGCAGTGGTGGAGTACGACAGCGTTCGTTTGATGTCGACCTGGGCCAGGGCCACCAGGGAGCCACCGATCGCACTAATGCTGCCGATCACGAGCATCACGCCGATAGCGATGGGAGAGAGCTGCAGGATCGGCATCACCTTCAACAGCACAATCGCGCCGCAGGTCACCACAACCGAATTGCGGAGAATCGAGGCGGGATTCGGGCCCTCCATGGCTTCGTCCAGCCAGAGGTGCATGGGGAACTGGGCACATTTGCCCGTGGGGCCTGCGACCAGACCCAGGCCTAACAACGTCGCCGCCAGCGGGGAGAGGGTGTCCTGGGCGGCCCAGGCATAGAGATCGTTGAACCCCATCACGCCGGAGTAGCTGCAGAGCGCCACCACACCCATCAGCAGCAGCACATCTCCAACGCGCTTGGTGAGGAAGGCATCCCGTGCGGCGGTCACCACAAGGGGTTGGGCATACCAGAAGCCCACCAACAGATAGGTGGAGAGCGTCAGCATCTCCAGCAGGAAATAGCTTTGGAACAGGGAGTCGCTGAGCACAACGCCGCTCATCGCCCCCTCAAAGAACCCGAGCAGAGCAAAGAAACGGGCCAACGCCCATTCCTTATCCATGTATCCCAGGGAATACACCTGAGACAGCAGGCTGAGGCCCGTAATCAACTCGAGGGCCACCAGATTGGTGAGCGAAAGGCTGAAGCTGATATCCAGCTCCAGGTCGGCCACAGTGAGCCAGGGAAAGGCCAAATCCACTGGCCCTGATTGGTACACCTCCTGCAGGATCAGGCTTCCGTGAACGAAGGCCACCAGGGTCAGGAAAATATTCAGATACGCCGCCGGTCGATGCGCATCACGCCGGAACCAGCCACAAGCCCACGGCAAAGAGACCAACATCCCGATGAACCCGTAGAGCGGGATCAACCAGGCGGTCTGCTGAGGTAGCGAAAGCTCCGGAGTCAAAACAGCGAGCGGGAAGATGATCGAGCTGGTCGCTAGATGGCCGGCGAATCTAAGAGCCGGTCATCAGCAAAAGAGCTCTTTGTGAACGGCAATGAGGTGGCTTTTTGTCCCTCAGCTACGGCGAGCTGCACCACTACCGGCCAACACCGGTTCCACTTCGTTGTGGGGGCGGGCAATGATGTGAGCAGCAACGAGGCCGTCACCGACCCGCTCGCATGCATCAGCACCGGCACGCACAGCGGCATTCACGGCACCGGTTTCACCGCGCACCATCACCGTGACGTAACCACCACCCACATATTCACGGCAGATCAGGGTGACTTCCGCAGCCTTGGTCATCGCATCGGCTGCCTCAATGGCAGGAACCATCCCGCGGGTTTCGATCAAGCCCAAGGCCACACCGGGGACTTTGGGGGAAGGCGTCGCAGCGGGTTTAGCCACCGCCGATCTGCCACCTGAACCCGTGCTGGATCCACTGCTGCGGCGCGTCGTCGTGGTCGCGCGAGAAGTTGTTGTTGCAGGAGCAGCTTTGGCCGGGGTGGATGCTGCTGCAGAAGTGCTGGCCACTGGCTTCACATCCACGGTCTTGTTCGCCGCAGCAGAGGTGCGGGTGGTGCGACGACGGGGAGTGGGGGAAGGAGTAGCCATGGCTGTGAAGGTGTGGAAACGGAACGGAAACGGCGGAGGGAGATGGGTGGTCCCTATCCGTCCGGATTCCAGAAATCGATAATTCCACCGATGGTCAGATCGGTGAGGACGGTGTTGTCAGGGCAGGCATGCCGTGCCGCCGAACCGCTGGCGGTGAACACCCAGTTGCCCTCACGGGCACCAACGGGATCGACGGCCACCAGCTTCTTGCCCTTGTTGTTGCGCAGAATGCGCAGATGCATGTGATCAAGCCCTGCAACCCTGTAGGAGCAGATCAACGTGCCCATCACCTGCATGATTTCCATCAGCTGGCTTTGCCTCCTGCAGGCTTGCTGCTAGGGCTGGGCGAAGGAGAGGGCGCCGCAGTCTTCGGCGGATCGGGCTCCCAGTGATCAATGATCCCCACAATGGTGAGGTCACTTGGGTACGACTTGCTTCCAGCAGCTTCACGGGCCGCTGAGCTGCTGACGCAGATCACCCAGTCGCCAGGTTTCGCACCGACAGCGTCGACGGCCACCTTCTTGGTGCTGCCATCGAGAACCACTTGGAGATGTTTGTGCTCGAAATCGGGGATCCGGTTGGTGGAGACGAGCGGCTTGATGACCTTGACGATGAGCATGATCAGTGAGCCTCCGGAAGTTGCGGGTCGAGCGTGGAACCGACGACCTCGGCCGGAGCCGTCTGGTTACGGTCGCGAATGGTGAGACAAGTGTGGAGCAAACCCTCGTTAACGAGAGCTGCATAGCGATCGGCGATGGCCTGATTCACCCGTTGGCAATCAGCGATGGCCCGTTCTCGGGCTCCTGGGACACGGCCTGAGTAGTCGAAACGCACCACGATCGGAATCGGAAGATCCCGCGCCACATTCAGGCCCTTGAAAATTTTGACCCCCACATCGAGATCAGGAGCTCCCTCCTCAACCGTGTCGAGGTGGGCGAAGTAGGTGAGGTTGCGCAGATGCACCTCCTTGAAACCGATACCAACGCCGATGAAACGCTCCGCGTGGCCAGCATCCGGATAGGGACCACCGTGCAGATCCTGCACGTAATCGATCTGGGAGATGTTGTTGGCGATCAATCGGGTCAGGAAGGCCACCATCCCCGCATCCATGGGGGCAGGTGCGGAGCTTTCGACGGCTTCAGCAATTTGAGCCATGGCCTGATCGGCAGTCATGGATGCCGTGGCTGCATGCAGTTCCCTGGCGCAAAGCCAACGGTCGAGCACCATTTCGCTGTCACGGCTCGGGGGATGAACACGGATCGCATCGGTATCGGTGTCGAGGCCGATCAAAAGAAGATCAACGGAAGCACCGCAGCAGAAGCTGTTTTCCACCGACTCACGGAAATCCAGCAGTCGCTGATGACCAGCCGAAGCCGCCAATTCATCGTTGCTGCCATGGGCAGCGCAGCCCTGGTGGGAGGGGTCGAGGGAACTGAAGTGGTAAGTCACCACCTTCAGATAGCGGGTTGGTTCAGTGGAGGGATTCGGAGCGCCTTCGCGATAACGGCGATGCTCTGTTTTGACCCAACGATTCACCGTGTTTTCCACATCAAACATGGCGCCGGCATGGGAGCGTCGACGCACAGCGCTGAAGGGAATGCGCAGGGCGTAGGCCACGGTGTGCGCAAGGCGCCCGTCAGCACAGGGGGTCAGATCAAGAAGATGAATGCCGCAGTCGAGCAGGAACTGTTCAAACTCTCTGGAGGCATCACTGCCAGTGGCTCCACTCAGGGGGTCGTCCTGGAAAAAGCGGTCGCTGAACAAGCGATGGCTTTCAAAAACACACCACGCGAACAGGGCGCGCATGTCGAGAGGACGCACCCAAGCCCTCTGAAGGATGTGATCCGGCAAGTCGAAACCGAGTTCTGACCTGCAAAGCCGTTGGGCCTGGGGAATGAAATCGGTTTCATGCTGCAACGCTGAAACCTGCTGAAGCAGGGGAACGATCCGATCGAAACGTCCCTTGATCTCTTCCTCATAGGCCTGCAGACGGTCATTGGCCGCTGCATCCGTGAGCGGATGACGCCGATGGGTGATCGGCAGTGAGCTACGACTCAGATTGAAAGGAACAGCCCGGGTGGCTGCTTTCTCGCGCCGCACCCAACCGGGCTGGGAGGGAGCAGGACGCTGAGCGTCGTTGCTGGAGCGAATCCGGCCTGCAGCGACCGAACCACGATCCAATTGCGCTGCTTTGCCAGAGGTTGTTAAGGCACGACGCCTTTGCAAAGCAGCCTGGCGGGTCGACGACTCCATATCCGGAGCCATCTCTGCAGGATCAGTGATGTTGGCCAGCTGCTGAAGCTGGAGACGGGTTGGAGCCGAGGGGGCCTGAGGTCGCCCGCCACGGAAAGGCTTGGAGCGAACCATCAATGAATCAGCCCCGTGCGCCGCCGGAGACGGTGATCAGGGACCCCTTCTCGGTGTTACCGCTGGAACCAGTGACCCGACTAACAGGCCATTCGGTCTCTTCATTGCGCTTGCGCTCAAAAGAGGACATGGCACTCATCGGACCAGGTCGGCTGGGATTGCGACGGCGCGCCGATGCACCCTCTGTACCGGTCACATGCTCCCCACGATCCCAGTCATCGCCTGTGATCTTGGTGGAAGAGCCTTCACCGGTGACCCGCGATGCGGGCTTGTCAGTGGGCTCACTGACGACAGCAACGGTGGGCTGGAACTGACGTTGTTGCTGGCGGTTTTGGAACTCGCGGTTATCGAAGCGAAATTGCTCGGTACCGGTCACCTTGCCGCCAGCCATGTCAAAAGGGCCGGTGATGCGATTCCCCTCCTCGTAAGACGTGCCGGTTACACCGGAGCGTGCATCACGCTGCTGCTGAGCAGCGCGGGCGGGAGAAACAACACTGAAACGGGTCCAGGCAGCACCCTCAGGGGATTGACCGTGGGTGTCGGTGCCGGCAGGGGCATCAGCGCCACAGGCAGCGGCCAACTGATCAGCGCCGACATAAGGAGTGCCGGTCACCGCTTCACAAGCGCCGCGTTTATCCCCAGTCATGACACCGCCGACTCCGGGTTGAATCCCTGTCATCGCAGCGGAAGGGGTTCCGGGACGCACAGGGGTGCGCTCACGAATGGCTTGGACTGCGGGAGTACCGCAGTTTTGGCCGGCCTGCTCGAGGCCTGCATAAGGAGTTCCCGTTACGGCCTGGCAGCTACCGGGCTCGTCACCTGTGACGTGCTCCGAACGGCCGGTGCGGGTTCCGCTCACCACCTGGTTGCGGTTGGTGACACTGAAACCAACTTTGGCAGCTTCAGGCTCAGGCTTGCCGCCGCAAAAGGCATTGACCTGCTCAGCACTGATGTATTGATCACCTGTCACACGGTGGCAGGAGCCGAATTCATTACCGGTGACCTGGGAGGAGCGACCCACCAATGTTCCAGTAACTCCCGTACCCGAAAGGGTGCCGGACAAACCGACTTTGGCGGCCGGACGGCCTTCGGGGAGGGGATCAGAACCGAGGTATTGATCGCCCGTGAGGCTGCGGCTTGCACCGGCTTCGTCGCCGGTGACACTGGCGGAACGACCCACCATCACGCCACTGACGGGACGACCTTGTTCCGTGAGGCTGTGACCCACCTTGCGGGGGGAACTCACACCTCCACCGCAGTAAGCAGCAGACTGGTTGGCCGAAATGTACTCGGTGCCGGTCACGCTCTTGCAGGTGCCAGGCTCATCACCGGTGACCTTCTCAGAGCGACCCACTTCATTGCCGGTGACACGGTTGCCATGGCTGGTGGCCGTCACACGCACTTTGGCTGGCGTCGTGGCAGCCGGAGCGGTCTGACAGAAGGTCTGGAAGACTTCAGCCCCCAGATACTCCGTACCTGTGATCGATCGGCAGGTGCTGGCTTCGTTACCGGTGGTTTTGACCGAGCGGTTGGCCTGGGTGCCGGTCACTGTTTGACCAGCAGTGGTGGTGCTTTCACCAACTTTCCAATGGGCATCAGCGGCAGCAGCCTGCTTGGCGCCATGGCGGTTGGGACCGGTGGGGCGCGTAACACCGGCACTCTGCTTGTTGCGTGCACCGGCCTTGGTGCGCAACTCGCGCACCTGCTGGGCCAGCTCACGGCTGGTGAGATCAGGGTTGGCCTGACGGGCAACAGCAGCGGCACTGGTGGACTGCTTACCGGCGGTTTTGCCATGCTTGGCCATGGCGTCGCGGCGGGCCAAAACGAGGGCGCGACTGGGATTCTCAATAGCGCGACGCTTGGGGGCCGATGCACGACGTTCCGTGCGCACGGAAAGCTTGGGAGCTGATGCACTCAATGAGGTCAGTGCAGTCTTTTCGGCAGCGCGCTTGCCTCCGCAGCCACAGCTCTTGGTGGTTTCAGCGGGTGCAGGAGCTGGAGCAGCTTTGGTTTGACGGGCCAAATCAGCGCGGTTGCGATCGCGGCTGGTGTCTGCGGTTTTGCCGCGACGGGACAGGGCCTCACGGCGTGCAAGCACCAGATCACGACTGGCATCGCGATGGGGCTTGACCTGTGAAGTGCGCCTGGAAGGAGCAGCTGTGAACGAAGTTGTTCGCTGCGGAGCTACAGCAGCGGAAACAACAGGTGCGGAAGCAGGTTCAGCAACTGCAGCCACGTTCGTGCGGGTGGGACGGGCGTCATCAACGGTGCGAACACGGTTGGCGCCAGTACCAGCTGCAGCTGAGGACTTCTTACCGGAAGTGGTCAGCGCCTTACGGCGTTCTAATGCGAGTTCGCGACTGGAGAGTCTTGCCATGTCCGCCCGAGGGAGTCGTCGTGAGGTGGAAGGGCACTTGCCCCTCCGAAAAAAGCTGGAGCCCTGATCAGGTCAGGGCTCAGAACCATGGGTCCGAAGGATCAGCGTCCTTCGAAGACCACGAAGCAGGCACCCTGGCTCTGGGTGTAGGCGTCGTAACCGACGATGCGCACGTGGTGATCGGGGTATGCGCGGTGGCAAGCCTCGAGCTCACTGACGACAACGTTCAGATCCTTCTCACCGAAGAAGGGGAGCTTCCAATAAGACCAATAGATGGCCATGGAGTTGCTGGGATGGACGTGCTCAACGAGCGGGCTCCAACCCTGGGCAATGATGTACGCGATCTGGTCGTAGATCTCGTCCTGGGTCATCGGCGGGAGGAAGCCGAAGGTCTCCAGGGTGGCGACTGTTTGATAGTCACCCACGGTGCTCTGGAAAGGCATGGGGATCCTGGGTTTAAGAAAAAAGGGTGGCCGGTTGCATCAACCGGCCGAAGAAACGATCAGTTCTGAACGTCGAGCTTGTCGACGGTGTCGAACTCGAACTTGATCTCCTTCCAGGTCTCGAGAGCGATGGCCAGCTCAGGGCTGTGCTTACCGGCTTCCATGAGGATGTCCCGGCTTTCCTTCTCGATCTCGCGACCGGCATTGCGTGCCTTGACGCAGGCCTCGAGGGCCACACGGTTGGCAGCAGCACCAGCAGCGGAGCCCCAGGGGTGACCGTGGGTACCACCACCGAACTGCAGCACGGAGTCGTCACCGAAAATGGCGACCAGTGCGGGCATGTGCCAGACGTGGATACCGCCGGAAGCAACGGCGAACACACCAGGCATGGAACCCCAGTCCTGATCGAAGAAGTTGCCGCGGCTGCGGTCTTCGGGCACGAAGGATTCGCGCAGCTGGTCGATGTAGCCGAGGGTGGTCTGACGATCACCTTCCAGCTTGCCGACCACGGTGCCGGTGTGGAGCTGGTCACCACCAGACAGACGCAGACACTTGGCGAGAACGCGGAAGTGAATGCCGTGCTTGGGATGACGGTCGATCACCGCGTGCATGGCGCGGTGGATGTGCAAGAGCATGCCGTTCTTGCGGCACCACTTCGACAGACCGGTGTTGGCTGTGAAGCCACCGGTGATGAAGTCGTGCATGACGATCGGCATACCGAGTTCTTTGGCGAACTCAGCGCGCTCATACATCTCTTCGGGAGTGTTGGCAGTCACGTTGAGGTAGTGACCTTTGCGCTCACCGGTCTCCTGCTCGGACAGCTTGATGGCTTCCGCAACGAATTCGAAGCGGTTCTGCCAACGCTGGAAGGGCTGGGAGTTGATGTTCTCGTCGTCCTTGGTGAAGTCCAGACCGCCGCGCAGGCACTCATAGACAACACGGCCGTAGTTCTTACCGCTCAGGCCGAGCTTCGGCTTGATGGTGCAACCCAGCAGGGGACGGCCGTACTTGTTCATCCGGTCGCGCTCGACCTGGATGCCGTTCGGCGGGCCGTAGCAGCTCTTGATGAACGCCATCGGGAAGCGGATGTCTTCCAGACGGAGGTGGCGGAGAGCCTTGAAACCGAAGACGTTGCCGACCAGGGAGGTCAGAACGTTGGTGATGGAACCCTCTTCGAACAGGTCGAGGGGGTAAGCGATGAAGGCATAGAAAGACTCCTTGTCACCAGGAACGTCTTCGATGCGGTAGCAACGGCCCTTGTAGAAGTCGAGATCGGTAAGGAGCTCGGACCACACAGTGGACCAGGTGCCGGTGGAGGATTCAGCGGCCACAGCTGCGGCAACTTCTTCCTTGGGCACACCTTCTTGGCCGGTGCACTTGAAGCAGGCCAGCAGGTCGGTGTCGAGGGGGACGTAATCAGGAGTCCAGTAGGTATCCCTGTACTCCTTGACCCCAGCGTCGTACTTCTTGCTCATGGGAAAACTCCGTTAGGTCGGTGAAGAGGGTGAGACGTTCGCGTGCCTCGTCAGAGGCTCAGCGGAAGATCTCAGTCCTTCTGACCAAGGAAGTTGCCGTTGCCCAGTGCAGGCTCCACTTCGCGGTGGGGGCGGGCAATGATGTGTGCAGCAACCAGGCCGTCACCGACGCGCTCGCAAGCATCAGCGCCAGCACGCACTGCAGCGTTCACAGCACCGGTTTCGCCGCGCACCAGAACGGTGACGTAACCGCCACCGACAAACTCGCGACCAATCAGGCGCACTTCGGCAGCCTTGGTCATGGCATCAGCTGCCTCGATGGCGGGGACCAGACCGCGGGTCTCGATCATGCCGAGGGCGATGCCCATGGTTTCGTTAGCCATTGCCTACCGGGAAAAGAGGTGGAATGTTCGCTCGGGACATTGCTTTGCCGGAACCCTTCCCGTCAAGCGATTCGGAAGACTTTCTTGATCACTGTCCATAGTGAACTAAATAAGCTGGGCTTATCACGCAGTGCCTCACTGTTCCGGTCTGCTGTGGTGGTTCCTGTGGTCACATCCGCACAAGTCGTTGTCGAGCGTGGTGAAACTCCATATCTTCACGCTGCAACACGCTCCCGAAGCCTTGCTGAGGGGTGGAATGTTCAACCCAAATGCGTGTTGCTCGGTCGAATCCAGATATTTTTAAGTCCTACCCCCCAATCAGCCCGCACAATGGAGGCCCTCATTCGTCGGCCCCCTTGTCGCTTCAGCTCACCATTGCCACGGGTAACCCCACCAAGGTTGCTGAAATTGAGGCCATGCTGGGTCCCCTTCCCATACACGTTCAGCGTCAACCCGATGATCTGGATGTTGAGGAAACAGGAAGCACCTACCGGGAAAACGCCGAGCTGAAGGCCACCGCAGCAGCACTGCGAACTCAAGGTTGGGCGCTTGCAGACGATTCCGGGCTTGAAGTTGATGCACTCCAGTGCGCTCCTGGCCTGTTCTCCGCCCGATATGCCGAAGGCAACGACGCCAAAGTGCAGAGAATCCTTGCGGAGCTTGGCCCCTCCCTTTACCGCAGCGCCTGCTTCCGCAGCACGATGGTGCTGAGCGACCCCACAGGGACGTGCCGAGCGGCGGCAGAGGGCATTTGCTGGGGTGAGCTCCTCAGCGCACCGGCCTACCCAGGTGGCGGCTTTGAATCCTTGCTCTGGGTACGTGAAGCCCGTTGCACCTATGGCGAACTGAACCCGGCACAACTCAGCCGACTGGGCAGTCGTGGCAAAGCAGCACGAGCTCTGGCACCTCAATTACGCCAACTTCTTGGCCTGAACTGAGTTCAACGATCAGCGAGCAGAGCGATCAGCGCAATCGTGCGTTTCGGTTGACATGGTCGATGGCGCGCATCGCTGCTGCCGCCGCTTCCTCAACATCACCTTCACGCCCCGCCAGGGTGAGGCGTCCAAAGGCACCCACAGCTTTCACGTCCACCAAAGTGATATTCGAGGATTTTTCAGCCTCATTGGCAGCAATCAGCACATACCCCGCCGGCTCAGTCTCCAGGATGAACATGCTCATCCCGGCCTCAATCATCGAACCGCGTCGGTTGAGGCGGTTGATCAACACGGCGTGGTCCGGCGTGATTGCTCGAATGACTTCGGTCCAGCTCACCTCTGCTGGAGAACGCTGCTCAATCGTGCTGCCAATCGCTTCCAGCACCACATCTCCGGAATGGAGAACAGTGCTCTGGTCGCGGTGATAGAGGGCCATCGAACCAAAAGCCCGCTCCACCACCATCTGGCCGAGGCGAACATTGCTGGCTTTCAGAGCAATGTCGGTGACGCGGTGAACCGCCATGCCCGGAGAAACCTCCATCCAGAGGCAGGCGTCTCCAGGAATGGGCAGGAATCCTTGACTCACCGACCCCATGTAGGCCGCAAGTTGAGGTTGCAGCGAGTCGATGAAGACGTGGGTGCGCAGTTCGATCGACTGCACTTGACTGTTTTGGCGAAGCAGCCGGGGAGACTCGGAATCCGTTGTGACAACACAACTTGCCCCTCCCTGCTGGGAGGTCACCTCAGTACCGGTGACGAGAGCACTACCGCCGCGTCGCCGCTCCCGAGCATCGAAGCTGGCAAAACGGGTCATGGCGGGGAGTGTACCGGACGAATCCGGGGCAAACGGGCCATCAAAGAGTTAGAGCCAGCGGTCTTGCACCTTGAAAGACAGCCGATACCGTCCAGAAAACCTCTCTAGATCCTGCAATGACTGAGCAGTCTTCTTTAAAACCAGTTGATCTCAACGCTGATCAAGCCCTTGGGATGGTCAGCTTCGGCCTGATGCAACGCCTCGCGCAGGATGGGCAGGTGGATCTGCCCTGGCTGGAGGCATCAGGCAATCAAGACAGAGATCGTCTGCGTCAGCTGCGTCAACGCCTAGAGCTGACTGCATTGGCCATCGAAACAGGTGCCCCCCTGACCACGGCGGAAGTGAGCATGCTTCTCGGAGCCCGACCGGGAACGGAGCGGGCGGAACGCGGCGGCCTCGTTGCCCGTCGGGTCAGCCGCAACGTTTGGCGTTTGAGCAAAACAGAGGAGAGTGACCGTTCAGAGCGTTACGACGGATTCCGCCGCCGCCTTTGATCGCAAAGCAAGCTCTGTCGGCCAGGCCTGATCCCGAAGAGTTTGCGCTGGGTTTGGCATCCAAGCCCCAATCTTTTGCAGCTTGAGGGGCGAACGTCGCATGGAGCGGCCATGGCCGGGCCCACCCTGTTAAAGGAATCAGGACCACGGGAGGTGTTCTGTGGACTGACCTCGATCGTCTGGCTACATCGGCGCATGCCCGATGCCTTCTTTCTGGTGGTGGGATCCCGCACCTGCGCCCATCTGATCCAGAGCGCCGCTGGGGTAATGATTTTTGCCGAACCCCGTTTCGGCACCGCGATTCTCAACGAACGGGACCTGGCCGGCCTCGCCGATGCCCACGACGAACTTGATCGCGTCTGCAAGGAGCTGCTGCAGCGCCGTCCCGAGATCCGCACGCTGTTTCTGGTGGGTTCTTGCCCCAGCGAAGTGATCAAGCTGGATCTAGCCCGGGCCGCCGAACGGCTGAACGACGAGCTCTCCGGCCGAGTGAGGGTGGTGAACTACTCCGGTAGCGGCATTGAAACCACCTTTACCCAGGGAGAAGACGGGGCACTGGCGGCGCTGATTCCACTGCTCCCCGCTAGCGACGAGCGGCAGTTGCTACTGGTGGGCACCCTCGCCGATGCGGTGGAAGACAGGCTGATTCACCTGTTCCAGCGGATGGGCATCGAGACAATTCACAGCCTGCCTCCGCGGCAATCGACTGACCTGCCTGGGGTGGGAGCGGGAACCACGGTGCTACTCACCCAACCCTTTCTCACCGAAACCGCACGCTTGCTGAGCGATCGCGGCGCCACGGTGCTCACGGCCCCATTTCCCCTGGGAGCCGAAGGCAGTCGCCGTTGGATGGAGGCTGCTGCCAATGCCTTCCATCTCCCGGACGAGCGGATCGCCGCAGTGCTCGATCCGTTGATGGAACGGGCCCAAAGCGCCCTGGCCCGCCACCGCGCCGTGCTGGAGGGCAAGCGGATCTTTCTTCTCCCCGAATCCCAACTCGAACTGCCCCTGGCCCGGTTCCTGCAACGCGAATGCGGCATGGAGTTGGTGGAGGTGGGAACGCCTTATCTGAACCGTGAACAGATGGCCGCTGAGCTGGCCTTGCTCCCCGACGACACACCGGTGATGGAGGGGCAGCACGTGGAGCAACAGCTGGACCGGGTGCGCGCCAGCCAACCGGACCTTGTTGTCTGTGGCATGGGCCTCGCCAATCCGCTCGAGGCCGAAGGCATCGCCACCAAATGGTCGATCGAATTGGTGTTCAGCCCGATTCACGGCATCGACCAAGCCGGAGACCTGGCGGAACTGTTTTCCAGACCGTTGCGTCGCCGGCAAATGATTCGACCCGGTCTACATCCGAGCAACCCCGACCAAACCGTGCACGCCTGATCCCATGCAACTAACGCTCTGGACCTATGAAGGGCCACCCCATGTGGGGGCCATGCGCATCGCCGCCTCGATGCACGGCGTGCACTACGTGCTCCATGCCCCCCAGGGGGACACCTACGCCGACCTGCTATTCACGATGATTGAGCGGCGCGGGCAACGTCCGCCGGTCACCTACACCACCTTCCAGGCCCGGGATCTCGGGGGTGACACCGCAGAACTGGTGAAACGGCATGTGCGCGAAGCCGTGGACCGCTTCCAACCCGATGCCCTGCTGGTGGGTGAGAGTTGCACCGCGGAGTTGATTCAGGATCAACCGGGCGCCCTGGCCCAGGGCATGGATCTGACCATGCCGGTCGTGAATCTTGAGCTGCCGGCCTACAGCAAGAAGGAGAACTGGGGAGCTGCGGAGACCTTCTATCAATTAATCCGCAACCTGCTCAAAGCGCAGGCCCCCACAGACATCAACCATGACGCCCAGGCATGGAAACAGGAGGGCCGTCGACCCCGGGTGAACCTGCTGGGGCCGTCTCTGCTCGGTTTCCGCTGCCGCGACGACGTGCTGGAGGTGCAGAAGCTGCTCACCTTGCACGGCATCGATGTCGGCGTGGTGGCACCACTCGGTGCAGGGGTGGACGATCTGAAGCGCATCCCCGATGCCGATCTAAACGTTTGCCTCTATCCGGAGGTGGCCGAATCCACCTGCAGCTGGCTGGAGCGCAACTTCGGCATGCCCTTCAGTCGAACGGTACCGATCGGTGTGGGCGCCACCCACGATTTCCTCGTCGAAGTGCACACCCTGCTGGGGCTCGAGGCACCCGCTGCTGACGAGGGCTACAAACGCTCACGCTTGCCTTGGTATTCGGAGTCTGTGGACTCCACTTACCTCACCGGCAAGCGGGTGTTCATTTTCGGCGACGGCAGCCATGCCATTGCAGCAGCACGGATCTGCAGCCAAGAACTGGGCTTCAGCGTCGTGGGGCTGGGAACCTATAGCCGGGAGATGGCCAGGCCCGTCCGGGCAGCCGCCAAGGCCCTGGGTCTGGAGGCCTTGATCTGTGACGACTACCTAGAGGTGGAAGCCGCTATGGCCGAGGCAGCGCCAGAACTGGTGCTCGGAACACAAATGGAACGACACAGCGCCAAGCGGCTGGGGATTCCCTGCTCCGTGATCAGCACGCCGATGCATGTTCAAGACGTGCCGGCCCGGATGAGCCCCCAAATGGGCTGGGAAGGGGCAAACGTGATCTTCGACGACTGGGTGCATCCGCTGATGATGGGACTAGAGGAACACCTGATCGGAATGTTCCGCCACGACTTCGAATTCGTGGATGGCCACCAGAGCCATTTGGGCCATGCCGGTGGTGCCGGAGCAGCAGACATCTCTGCATTGAGCGACGTCCCGGAGGACGGCCAAGATTGTCTGCAATGGACAGCCGATGGGGAAGCCGAACTGAAGAAGATCCCCTTCTTCGTACGGGGCAAGGTGCGTCGCAACACCGAGGCTTACGCCCGCGATGTGGGCTGCCGGGAGATCAGCAGCGAAACGCTCTATGACGCCAAAGCCCACTTCAAGGCATGAGCAATTGCACTCATTTCTTTTTATTTAATTGAAAGAAATTCTGTTCTTGCCGCCTAGTCAAGGGCCAGATCTTTCATTTCTTAGTGAAAACCAACCACTGCACATCTGCTGCTGTTGAATGAAAATGACTTCTCTTGCAAAGGTCGCTGAATGACCACGACTCTGACGCGACCGGCGGACGGCGAAGGCAGTGTTCAGGTCCACCAGGACCCGGAAATGAACATCCAGGAGGAGACCCTGGTGATTGCCGTCTACGGCAAAGGTGGAATCGGCAAATCCACCACCTCATCGAACCTGTCAGCCGCCTTCTCAAAACTGGGCAAGCGGGTGCTTCAGATCGGCTGCGACCCCAAGCACGACAGCACCTTCACCCTCACCCACAAGATGGTGCCGACGGTGATCGACATCCTCGAGGAGGTGGACTTCCACAGCGAAGAGCTGCGACCGGAGGATTTCGTCTTCACTGGCTTCAATGGTGTGCAGTGCGTTGAGAGTGGTGGCCCACCAGCAGGAACTGGCTGCGGCGGTTACGTGACCGGACAAACCGTGAAGCTGCTCAAGGAGCATCACCTTCTGGAAGACACCGATGTGGTGATCTTCGATGTACTCGGCGATGTGGTGTGTGGTGGCTTTGCCGCCCCGCTGCAACACGCCAACTACTGCCTGATCGTGACGGCCAACGATTTCGATTCGATCTTCGCGATGAATCGCATCGTTCAGGCGATTCAGGCCAAAGCCAAGAACTACAAGGTGAGGCTGGGCGGCGTCGTCGCGAACCGCTCTGCTGACACTGATCAGATCGACAAGTTCAACGAACGCACCGGTCTGCGCACCATGGCCCATTTCAGGGATGTGGATGCAATTCGTCGGTCGAGGCTGAAGAAATGCACCATCTTTGAAATGGATGATGAGGATGAGGCAGTGGAAGCTGTGCGCAATGAATACCTGCGGTTAGCCCAGAACATGCTCGACAAGGTGGAGCCCCTGGAGGCCGTATCCCTCAAAGACCGCGAAATCTTCGACCTGCTGGGCTTCGACTGAAGAGATTATTTCTGCGTCTGGAGCAATAAAACCAGCCCAACTGGCCATTTAACTTCAGCCCTTCCTGGAGTGTGATCCTGAATGTGATTGCACTCCAGAGAAATAAATCGAATTTCTAGGCAACGACCACCTCAATCAAACCACCTCTCCGAGGCTCATCGCCTGGATAGAGAGCCGATACGAGCAAGCAAGCTTTTAGCCCCCTGCTAATCAGGCTCAGGCCAAACCCACCAAGGCCATGGACAACTCCCACACCCGCCGTGCCGTCTCCGGATCGGTGGCCTTGTCGGATAGTTCCTGGCTGAACTGCTGACCATCCTTTTTCTGGCGGTTGCCCCAGCTCCAGTGCACACCGGAATCAGCAAAGTCGGGATTGGCCACCACATCTGCCACCCGTTCTCCGGCTAAAGCCTGGGAGACGTAGCCGCCGGTGATGTTCTTCTGGAACCAGGGGAAGATCTTCTGAAAGGCCTTGGGCGTGTTGCGGAACAACGGGGTATCCGCCACGCAGCCGGGGTAGAGCGAGGTGAAGGTGATGCCCGTGTCTCCGTGCAGGCGGCGGTGCAGCTCCTGGGTGGTGATCATGTTGCAGAGCTTGCTGTCTTTGTAAGCCTTGCCGGGCTTGAACGGCTTGCCACTGGCCATGGCGATGGGGTCTTTGAAACCGCCCTCAAACCCGGAGAGATCCCCCAGATCCGCCGGCGCAGGGATGGGAATCTTGCCCCCCAGTTCCTTGGAGTTGGCGGTCACGGTGCCCAGGATCACCACCCGCTTGGAGGGATGGGTGGACGTCTTGAGCCGACCCAACAGCAGCTGCACGAGCAGGAAATGACCAAAGTGGTTGGTGGCCATCGAGATCTCGTACCCCTGGGGAGAGAGCTCCGGCTGCTTCAGTTTCGGCTTGTAGACCGCCGCATTGCAGACCAAGGCATCCAACCGCTCGGGTAAGGCATCAACCGCTCGGCGCACACTGTCGAGATCACCCAGATCCATCAACACGTGCTGAAGCCGCTCCTTGGGGAGGTCCAGCTCATCAGCGGCAGCCGCTGCTCGCTGCGGGCTGCGATTGGCAGTGATCACCGTCCAGCCCCGCTTCACCAGAGCGCGCGTGGCATTCAGGCCGACACCTGATGTGGTGCCGGTGATCAGAACGGTGCCGGGCGTGGACATCAAGACAGGGTCAGGAAGGTTGTCAGTCTGCCGGTCAGCACTCAATCCCAACGCCGCTGGTCACGAATCTCAGCGCCAGATCACACGTAAGCGATTGGGTCCGATCCACTGATCCTGCTCGCTGATCAGGCGCTTCTCTCCTCCAATACTGAACAGACGATCGAACCGCTGCTGCAGCGTGTCCAATTTGGCCGTCTCGATCGACACCACCGCCGAGATTTCACTGTGACGGTCCATCCGTTCCTGATAAGCCACCGACAAGCGGATCAAGCTCACACAGCCCAACAAAACAAGACCTGCCTTGGCAGCCAGGGCGAGAAGGCTGCACTGCAGTTCTTGTTGGTCGGTCTGTCGCTGAATTGCTGCAGCCATGGTGACTGCATCCGTGCGGGGAGCTGAACTTTGAGCCTGACTGGCGGTCACCGCATCAGCACGAACATCCGCTTTTAACGCAATCCGTTGACGGTGCCAAGACCAGCTCCACGCACGTTGATATCACGAGCCGATTGAAATCAGGCTTCGTAGAGGCTGATGGAGAGACGCAGGGCCAGAACAGCGGCATGGGCAGCCACCACGAGGGCAATGAACACCTCAGGTGCAGAGAGAAGGGTTTCCATGGGAACCATGCATCAAACGCTCCCATTCTTCTCCGAGGGAGGGGCTGCAGGCCATCATTCGCAAAGGCCTGTCACACCAGCCCATGGATTCGGTTCTGATCGATGCCCCTGCAATCCGGTCGTTGGATCTGCGGCCGCTGGAGATATGGAGCGATCAGCCGCTGAACACACTGCTCGGCCAAGGGCCAGTGCTCGAGCTCCGTTTCGACTGGCCCCGAGCCCAGGATGACCCGCGCGAACTACCGGAATGTCCGGAACCTCGCCTCTGGGCCCTGCGGGCGGATGCACGGTTCCCTTGGCTGCCACTGTTGCTTGAACGCGACCAGGGCAGCCTGATCCGCCATGTTGCCCTGGTGGTGCCCCACAGTTTCAGCCGCAGCGAAGGCCTGCGTTTTGACCCTGAGGCCTTGGAGCTCTGGGTGACGCATCGCTTGATGCTGCTGGACGACCTCTGCCAACAGCAGCTGGGACGGCCGATGCAAGGCAACCTCTCCCAGATGGCCGCAGCCCTGGGTTATGAGCTCGATGCAGGGTTCTGGTCATTACTGAACTGAATTGAATTGACTTGAACTGTTGAACAGTTGGCCATTCAGCTCAGCAAGAGCTGCAGGGCCCGCCTTGAGCTGTCGATCGCCAGGATGATGGCGAGAGCCTTCAGGCAGCGCACCAGAAGAGCTGCATCAAATTGATCGAGACGGCTGGCTGCCCACTGGGCGGCAATGGCCGCCACACCACCCAGCAGCAACCCCATCAGAGGAACCCCGCGGCCCTCATGCAGGAACTGCAGAGACGCTGCGCTTGCTGAACAGAGCACCGCTACCGTGCTGAGCCGCACGGCCTGATGAATCGGCACGGATAACGGACCGCTCATCAGCGGCACCATCACCAGCCCCCCGCCTAGGCCCAACATCCCGGCGGTCCAGCCGGCGATGCAACCCACACCAGCCAACTGCGGTGCTCTGCTGTCATCAACGTCCTCGCTTGCGTCTTCCTCGGCCCGTTCCCGAACGCAGAACGCCAGCACGATGTACATCAAGGTCTGCATCGCCAACAGCATCCATCCCGCCGCAAAGCCAGCCAGGCCACCGAACAACAGGGCCGAGCCAAAGGCCGCCAAGCCGATGGCGAGCCCGGGCCGTGTCGGTACCCGCCCTTGGCGCAGGTGAGTGATGGTGCCCGCCAGTGCCGTGGGCACAATGGCGAAACTGCTGGTGGCCAGGGCCTGATGGGGCGGGAGATCGAGCCAGAGCAGGAGCGGGGCAAAGATCAAGCCGCCGCCAATCCCCAACAGCCCCGCCAGCCCCCCCGCCAGCAGACCAAGGGCAATCAGGATCGGCACATCCCACCAGGGCACCATGGCGTGCGATCGATGCTTTCCTCCAGCATGCCCGCAACCGGGCGTCTGCTTCCCACCCAGCAAGCGGATGGACACACCCAGATGGCCTTGGATGCCTGGCTTCTAAAGCGATGCAACGGCCCGGCATTGCGCTTTTACCGCTGGGATGGGCCCTGGCTCTCGCTGGGACGCCATCAACGCCAGTGGCCTGAGCACTGGAATGAACTGGCCCGTCACGGCCGCCTCAGCCTGGTGCGCCGCCCCAGCGGCGGCCGAGCGGTGCTGCATGCCGGCGGTCTCACCTACGCCTTGATCTGGCCTGATGCACCACGACGTCGCCAGGAGGCCTACCGCCAGGCCTGTCAGTGGTTGGTTGATGGCTTCAAGGGACTCGGTCTACCGCTGCACTTCGGATCCGACCCGGCTGGAGCCGAAGCCAGCAACTGTTTCGCCAGTGCAACGGTGGCCGACCTGGTGGATGGATCCGGAGTCAAACGGGTCGGCAGCGCCCAGCGCTGGCAGAACGGTCGTCTGCTTCAGCACGGAGAAATCCTGCTGGATCCGCCCGCCGACCTTTGGTTTGAGGTGTTTGGGGAAGCGGCACCGGCAGTAGCCCCGACGCAGATCAGCCGACTGGATCTGGATCAGCAGCTACGCCAGAGCATGGTTCAGTCGTGGCCTGACTTCTGTTGGCAAATGCAGCCCCTGAACACCAAAGAAGTTCAGGAGTTGGACGACGAACTGGCGTCCTGGTCGGAGCTCTGAGCCTGCATCGTCTGGACCATTTGAGGGAGCATCGCCAGTCCCAGGGGATAGCCATTGCGCTTGCGCGCCTCCTCAAGGATCGCGGAGGGGAGGCTCACCCCCAGACGCTTCAGCACCGCATCCCCCACATCCATACGATCGAGAGTGCCGGAGGGAAGCCCCGCAGCACTCATCACCAGAAGGCGTCCCTGGGATGCCTTCTCAATGGCCGGCACCGCTTCCACCAGAGGGGCGGAACACACGATTGAGGGCAGTTCAGAGAGGGGGCGCAGATGATCCTCGAGTCGCTGCTGGTCCCATTGCTGCACCGGCAAGAGTTTCAATGGATGATCGTCAATCCAGCCCACCCAACGACCGCTCTTACACACGAGCACCCAATCGGCGGGTCCCTCCCCCTCGCTGGCGGTTAGCCGCAGCTGGCTGAGGCGCCGCAACGTCTGATCCGCCTCCAGCACGCGAAAGCGTCGGCCCGCCGCGGCCTCCACTTTCAACTCCCGCAGCACGTTCTGCAACTGCAGCATCTGGGTCTGACTGCGGTTGGCACTCAGCCCGAACCAGCCGATCAACATCAGCAGGATCCCGTTGATCCCCCAGCCCTGCCAGAGCAGGACACCGCCCATCAGAATCATCAAAATCGACAACGCACGACCGGACGCCGACGCCACCTGAACGCCCTTCTGCTGACTGCCACTGATCTGCCAGACCAAGGCCTTCAGGATCAGCCCGCCATCGAGAGGAAGACCTGGCAGGAGATTGAACAGACCCAGCATCAAGTTGAGCAACCCCACCTGGCTCAACAGCTGCGTCGCCAAGGGCTGGGTGTCGGAGAGAGCTGCAGCACCCACCAGCATCCCGAGGGCCAGCAAAAGGCTGACAATCGGGCCAGCAGCAGCAATGCGCAGATTGCCCATCGCTGTGGGGCATTCCTTCTCAACCCGGGCAATACCGCCCAGATGAAACAGGGTGATGCTTAAGACCTTCACCCCTTCCCGTAGGGCCATCAGGGCATGACCCAGCTCATGCAGCAGCACGGAGCTAAACAGCAGCAAGGTTGTTAGAAAACCCAGACCCCAGCTGGCTGTTCCCGAGATCGTGGCGGCATATCGAGATTGGAACAACGTGGTGAAGATCGCAACAGCGAACAACCAGCTGGGCTGGAGCCGCAGTGGGATTCCGCCGATCTTGAGCACCTGCCAGCCCTCTCCCACCGCCAATTCCGTCGTGTGCCGCTGTCGCGGGCTGTCATCCACGATCCTAGGGAGAGCAATCGATGCAGCCCTTGCGTGATCCCCGCCCCAGTCCAGACCTCAAGATCTGTGGGATCACCGACCTTGAGCAAGCACTCGCCATTGCGCGCATGGGCGTGCAGGCGATTGGTGTGATCGGCGTTCAAGGCACCCCGCGCTACGTCGAACCATCCCAGCGCAGGGCCTTGTTCACGATGCTCGAGGAGCAGCATCCGCTACTGCATCGGGTTTGGGTTGTAGCAGATCCCGACGATGCCGCGCTTGAGGAAGCGCTGAGCGGTGCAGGCCAGCCCTCCGTGGTGCAGCTCCACGGCGGCGAATCAAGCGATCGCTGCCGGATCTTGAAACAGCGCTATCCCCAGCAGCAGTGGTGGAAAGCCCTCCGAGTGCGGGAACCCACGGATCTCCCGAAGCTCAAGCAATACGACACCCATGTGGATGCTTTGCTCCTCGATGCCTGGAGCTCCGATCAACTGGGCGGCACAGGACACCGCATCCCCCTCGATTGGCTCGGTCAGACCGAGCTATCAGTGCCGTGGTGGCTGGCCGGGGGCGTGAGTTCGGAATGGGTTCCAGAACTGCTCAGCAGGGTGAACCCTCAAGGTCTGGATGCCTCCAGCCGACTCGAAGAACGACCTGGATGGAAAAACCTCGACAAGGTTCAGGCCCTTGTCGAGGCAGTACATCAGGGTTGATACAGACCTGATCAGGTGCTGAGCAAGGCTTCCTGCTGACGCACCAGCTCAAAGAACTCCTGCTTGAGACTTGGATCGTGGCGGAAATCACCGCGCACCACCGAGTTCACCATGCTGGTTTGCGGCTCCTTCACACCACGCCATTTCATGCAGTAGTGCTGAGCCTTGATGATGATGCCAAGCCCCTGAGGCTCGCAGAGCTTCTCAATTTCATCGGCAAGGATCATCACCGCTTCCTCCTGGATGTGCGGGCGAGAAAACACCCAGTCGGCGACACGCGTGAACTTGGAAAGACCGATAACCCGAGCTCCAGGCTTGATCCCGATCCAGCAATTGCCCATGATCGGCACAAGGTGATGGGAACAGGCGGAGCGCACCGTGATCGGACCAACGGTGTAGATCTCATCCAGCTGCTTCACATTGGGGAAGCTGGCCACTTTGGGTTGCTGGTGGTAGCGCCCTTTGAACACTTCCTGCAGGTACATCTTGGCGACCCGCTCGGCCGTCTCATGGGTGTTGTGATCGTTATCGATATCGATCACGAGGCTCCGCAGCAGGTCGCGAACCTTGTCTGCAACTTCAACCTGCAACTGATCCAGCTCTCCGGGATGGAGGTGATCAGCAATGTTGTCGTTGGCCAGGAAGGAAACTCCAGATTCGACCAACCGTTCACGAATACGGGCTGAGACCTGGGGCTTTAAGAGCTTGTTGCCGTTGCCGTTGCCGTTGGCGACGCCGTTGGAAACGAAAGGGACTGTAGTTGTCATGGTGTTCGTTTAAAAGGCGCCGGCGGCCGGCATAAGGGTGAGGTCTTCGATCAACTGGTTGCTGGGTTGCATCGCCAGATTCGCCAGTGTCTCTGCTGCCTGATCGATAGAGAGCATGGCACGACGATCGAAATCGCTTTGTACGGTTTCCGCGTCCCAAAGCGGTGTGTTGACGGCTCCGAGGGTGAGGGTGCAGGCACGAATGCCATGGCCTCGCTCCTCTTCTGCCAGACAGCGGGTGAAGCTGGCCAAAGCAGCCTTCGTCACGCAATACGCTCCCCACTGGGGGAAGGCATTGCGGGCCGCATGGCTGCTGATGTTGATCACCAGTCCGCCGTTCTCACGCATGGAGGGAACGACAGCAGAACAAACCTGCATCACGCTGGTGACATTTAGCTGTAGCAGCCATTGCCAACGATCCAGCGGCATGGACAGAAGTTCACCGGTGTAAGCAGCACCGGCGTTGTTGATCAACACCGAAGGGGTCGCCCCCCGCTGCAATAGATCAGCCATCGCCAAAGCGATCGCATCGGGTTGGGTCAGGTCAATGGCTGCAGACGCCACAGAGACGCCCTGCTCACCGAGCTGTGCAGCGAGCTGATCAAGTTGATCGGCACTACGGGCCGTCAGCAGAAGATCCCAACCCTGTTGAGCCAGAAGTTCGGCTGTGCGGCGACCAATGCCTCGGCTCGCACCCGTAATTAGAGCCGTTGGCAAAAACCGTTAGCAAACCGCGATACTTTAAGCCGCTTTCTCGACATCCTGTGACGTTTTTTCGAGAAAGCGCCCCATCGCCCTGAATTTGGAGTACCTGGCATCGCGGAGCTCCTGTTCCGACAGGCTCAACAATTCATCGAGATGCCGGTCAATCGCCGCCCGCAGAATTTCGCCGGCGTCCAACGGTGCCCAGTTGTTGCCACCGGATGGCTCCTCGAGCACCTCATCCACCACCCCCAGCTCCAATAAATCGCGGCCGGTGATTCGCAAAGCCGCCGCGGCATCAGGCGCCTTCGCTGCATCACGCCAGAGAATGGAGGCGCAGGCTTCAGGGCTGGCAACGGTGTAAACGCTGTGCTCGAACATCAGCAATCGGTCCGCAACCCCGATCCCCAACGCACCCCCGGAACCGCCTTCGCCGATCACAGTGGCGATCACCGGAACGCGTAAGCGGAACATTTCACGCAGGTTGACTGCGATTGCTTCACCCTGGCCCTGCTCCTCCGCTTCGAGTCCGGCATAGGCGCCAGGAGTATCGATAAAAGTGAGGATCGGCAAGCGAAAGCGATCGGCGTGGTCCATCAACCGCATCGCTTTGCGGTAGCCACCCGGAGCGGCCATCCCGAAATTGCGTGCGACGTTTTCCTTGGTGTCGCGTCCTTTCTGATGGCCGATCAACATGATCGGTCGATCACCAACCCTACCGACGCCGCCAATCAACGCCTGATCGTCATTGCCACGACGGTCTCCATGCAGTTCGACCCAGTCGTCACAGAACATCTGAATGAAATCCAGCGTGCTCGGACGATGCGGGTGGCGGGCGACCTGAATCTTCTGGGCGGGAGTCAGACCCTGAAAGATCTCCTGACGCCGACGGGCTGCGAGGGTCTCCAGCTGCTGCAGCTGCTGCGACACGTCAACTTCCGAATCCCTGGCCAACTGGCGGATTTGCTCAATCTGCTGCTCCAGCTCAACAAGCGGTTTTTCGAACTCAAGCAGGGGGCGACGGGGCATGGCTCTCCGGGGATCAGGCGGCAGTGGCCTGCAGGTTGGGATGGAGGTTCAGAGTGCTGAACCCATGGCGGACCGATGCCGCACCGATGAAATCCATCTTCTCGAGGGTGATGTTGTTGCGCCCCCAGCTGAAGTTGGTGTGACAGCGCTCGAACTCGAGCAGCATGGCCTCTGCGAAACAAGCAAACATCTGGCGCTGAGGTTTCTCCATCTCGGCGATGGCCATCATCGACCAACCGATGTCGCGGCAGAACTCAACGATTCCACCCTTCAAGACGTGAATCCCGCCACCAGCGACCTTGGTATCCAGATTCTTGGGGTAGCCCCCATCAATCATCAAACAAGGCTTCTTCAGGCTGTTGTGGTCGATCTCAAGCGTCTTGGGCATGCTTGCCACCCAGACGACCACATCCGCCTCCGGCAGAGCCTCATCGAGCGTCAGGATCCTTCCACCGCCGAGCTCCTGTTGCAGGTCCAGCAACGGTTGCTGCTGTCGCGCCACTAGTAACAGTTCTTCGACGCCGGTTCGCGCCTGCAGCCAACGGCAAACGGCGGAACCGATGTCACCGGTTGCTCCAACAACGGCGACCTTGGCCTTACTTAGGTCGATACCAAGAGTTGGCGCGTTGTTCTCCACCTGGCGGCAGATCACCCATGCCGTGTGAGTGTTCCCGGTGGTGAACCGCTGCCAATCCAGGGTGGTGCTGCGCACCGTCTGGTGCTGCAGGAGATTGAAGTTCTCGAAAATGATCGAGGTAAAACCGCCCAGGGCGGTGATGTTGATGCCCTTCTTCTGGGCAAGTTCCATCGCGTTGAGCACCTTACGGCGAGCCGTCTTGAAACGGCTCAACATCTCGGGCACAAAGCAGGAATCGATGTAGGCACCCTCGATGATCGTGCCCGTTGGACTGGTGACTTCAACGTGCTCCACAAGCTGCGGAGGTGCGCTGCACCACACATCAAGATCACCATCCGAGATGTGATCGAACCCGAGTTCCATTGCCTTGCGGCGAGCGGCCTCAAAACTCGTTGAATGTCCGATCAGACCAAACATGTACTACTGCTGACGTCTCAAAGAACACCTCAAGGGACCATGCTCCCACGCCAACCGGTATCGACGGCAACGTGCCTGTCGAAAAACCGGCGTCAATTGGGTCCTGAACTGGCTTAAACGGCCAGAGCTGCCGCCGCCATCCGGGCGATGTCACGGGAGGTGAAACCGATTTCACCCAAAGCTTCTTGGTAGGCAATCAGGAAGTCTTCGATCAGGTCTTCCTTTTCCATATGAAGGACGGCAGCGTCAGCAGCCACGTCTTCCAGCATCGAGCGAATTAGGGGAAGGTTGGCCTTGTTTGCTTCGAACAGCTCATCCTTGCTGGTTTCGAAGTTGGCCTTCAGCCATTCCTGGCCATAGTTCAGATGGGTGTACTCATCTTTGACGACACCCTCTGTGATCTTGCGAGCGAAGGGATCAGCAACGGGGATATAGATGTGATATGCCGAAATGGCAAACGCTTCGATCAACAGAGCCTGGATCAACAGGCAAGTAACCACCTTGCCTTCCTTGAGCGCAGCCTGGAAGTTGCCGTGAAGCGGTTCGAAGAACTTCTTGGCAAAAGGCAGGTCAGCTTCAACGCCCAGGTTCCGGCCGCAGGAGGTGAAGCCCTTCATGTGCTTCATTTCCATCCGTGCCAGACGCTTGAGCTCCTCAGCCTGTTCGGGGATCAGCGTCCCGAGAGAGATGTAGTTGTCGTGAGCTTCCTGCTCGCCCTCGATCACGATGGCGTTGATCCGGCTGTAGGCGTCCTTGTAGGCAGCAGTTGTGAAATCGGGCAGTGCGTCTTGGCCCTCCAGCACAGGTGCTTCAGGTGCGTTGAGGGTCGTCATAGGACGCTTGCTACCGCTTCAGTGGGACCGACAATAACCAGTGCCCCAAGAGTTGGGGACACATGCGTCCAAAGTTCAGGACTTGGGGGCGCCATTTGACGGGTTGGTGAGCAGGCTTTGGGAGGGGGGCCAGTCACTTGCCATAAGGGTCTGAAAACGCGCCTGCCAATGGCGAATCAGACGTTCCTCCAAGCGGCGGCCCAGATCTACCGATGCCGGACGCGCATCCCCGATCACTCCCGACACGCTGAGATCGTCGGTGAGCCAAGCGCAGGGTGCCGCTCCTTCGAGGCTCCACCCTTCCGGCGGTTCCTGAGAGGAGCCAGACGATACAAGTCCATCCACAGGACGGTCTGAACCGACCAGGTCTGGCTCGAGCTGCAACATCAAGCTGGTTTCGGCTTGCCCGGCATGCAGACCATGGAGCAACTCCTCTTCTGGCATCAGATCAGCCAACCCTTCCACACCACTCCAAAGGAAACAGGGAAGAACAGCCAGCGACGGGCAGCGGGCCCGCAGCTGTCGGGCCGCAACCTGCAACAAGCCGATTTGGCCGCCGTGGGCATTGAACAGAACGAGGCGTTGCATCCCCATCGCCGCCAATTGCATGCCCACCTGGTCGACCAATTCCAGAATGAGAGGAGCCGAAAGGCTGAGAGTGCCAGAGAAATTCTTGTGCTCGGGGGAAAAGCCAAGGGCCTGACAAGGCAGCCGCCAAAGCGGCAGAGCTGGATCAAGCCCGAGCAGAACCGAATCAAGGATGCTTTCAGCGAACACTGCATCCGTCGACAGCGGCAGGTGAGGTCCGTGTTGCTCACAGGCTCCGAATGGCCAGATCACCGTGGCACCAGGCCTGGTGGCAGCATTTCTGGCCTCGGGCCATGTCAGCTGATCAAATCGCTTTTGGAGCTGGTCCATGGAGTTGCACAGGCATGGGGATGCTGATCCCAGCCCAGCCTGTCAAAATGGTCGATCGATGACCCCCATGGTCCATGCCCGCAGCCGGCAGTCCGCAGCCCAACCGCCCCAAGGCACCAAAGCCGGCAGCGACCAAACCGCTGCAGGTCATGCAGATTAATCGCCGTGAAGAGCAGGAACAGCTCGCACGGGAGGCAGCAGAAGCGCGCGCGGCAGCCGAAGCAGCGGCTGAAAAAGCACGAATCCTGGAGGAGCGGGCTGGTATAGCCATGCCGCCAAAGCCGGCCCAACAAGACGGAAGAACGTCTCCCAGCACGAACGATGACGCCCGGTTCGACATGGGTGCCATGGAAGGCATGACCATGGCCGACTTGATGGGTGCGCCTGATCAGCAACCCAAGAAGGAGCAGCGCAATCAACCGCGCAGCGTTGATGATTTCGATTTCGATGAAGAAGCCTTCCTCGCCGCTCTGGACGAGAACGCTCCTGTGGGCACGACAGGGGAGGTGATCAAGGGCACGGTGATCGGTATCGAAAACGATGGCGTGTATGTCGATATCGGCGGTAAAGCTCCTGGCTACATGCCCAAGAGCGAGGCAGGCCTTGGCGTTGTGACCAACTTCCGGGAACGCTTCCCGAAAGGCCTGGAAGTCGAGGTTCTGGTGACCCGTGAGCAGAATGCTGATGGGATGGTCACGATCAGCTGCCGCGCCCTGGAGCTGCGCAAGAGCTGGGACCGGGTGAAGGAGATGGAGAAGCAGGGGAAAGTCGTTCAGGTCATTGTGAATGGCTTCAACCGCGGCGGTGTCACCTGCGATCTCGAAGGACTGCGCGGCTTTATCCCCCGCTCACAACTCCAGGACGGTGAAAACCATCAAGAGCTGGTGGGCAAGACCATGGGAGTGGCCTTCATCGAGGTCAATTCCGAGACACGCAAGCTGGTGCTATCCGAGAAACGTGCTGCCGTTGCTGAACGGTTCCAGGATTTGGAAGTGGGGCAACTGGTGGAAGGGCAGGTTGCAGCGGTCAAGCCCTATGGCCTGTTCATTGATCTCGGAGGCATCAGCGGTCTGTTGCATCAATCGGCGATCACCAATGGCAGCCTGCGTTCGATCCGTGAGGTCTTCGATCAGGGTGATCGGGTGTCGGCCCTGATCACAGAACTGGACCCGGGACGGGGACGCATCGGCCTCAACACAGCACTGCTGGAAGGCCCCCCCGGAGAGCTACTTATCGAAAAAGACAAAGTGATGGCTGAAGCAGCCGATCGCGCCAGCCGGGCACAAAGCGTTTTGAAGCAGCAGGAGCAATCCGCCGGATGAGCACTGCTGCCCTGACAGCCGCTGAGGACTGGGAACTTGACTTCTATTCCCGACCGATCCTGGAGGCCGATGGCCGAAAGCGCTGGGAACTTCTGATCACCTCCACCCCTGCTGTGAGCAGCGACGCACCACCGTTTCGCTTCGCCAAGGTTTGTCCCTCCGGTGAGGTGAATTCACTGTGGTTAAGCCAAGCCCTAGCGGAAGCCAAGGAGGCATCCGCCAGTGGGGGCTGGGGATCCCCCGTGCGCCTGCGTTGCTGGCGCAGTTCAATGCGAACGATGGTGCAACGGGCCGCCACCGAACAAGATCTGGAAGTGATTCCAAGTCGCCGCACCTTCGCCCTGCTCGATTGGCTCCAGCAGCGCGAAAGGGAGGTGTACCCACAGGATGAGGGGTTCATGGCAGGACCACTCGCCCCCCCGCCGGCCCCCGTTACGACGCCACCGGTACCCCTGCCGGAAGAGGTTCAAGGGGATGCCTGGAGCTGGGCCGCCTTGCCGGCGAGCCTGCTGCTGGAGGCATCGGAATGGCCAATGAGTTTCAGCGGGCTTCTGCCGGTGCCCGATGGCATCGATCCCGATGCTTCCGTGCCTGGTTTACGCCTGTTCAGCCAAAGTCGCTCCCTCGCCATGGCGGGTTGGTTGGGGGGTCTCGAACCAGTGCGCATGGTCGTTGAAGACCGGCAGCTGGTGCTGGAAGCCGGTCAGGACGACCGCTGGCTGGTGAGTGACCTCGAATCGGGTGTTGCCACTGAAATCGCCGAAGCCCTGATGACCTCGCAACAGCAGGTGCGCGGCCTGCAATTCATCGCCATCCAGGCCAGCCCCGAGGAGCAGACCTTTGGCGGCTTCTGGATGCTGCGGGACATCCCGATGGCCTGATCGCAAGGCTGATGCACGACGGGCCTTTTGATCGACCAGATAGCCGCTTCAACACGTTGAAGAACTGGACCTGGATCGGTTGTTACGGGGGCTACTACCTCCAGAGCGATCTGCTTCACGAGCACGGCTTTGAGCACGGCTTCTTCACACGGCTCTGGCAGGGCCGCGGGCCCGACCAACTGGCGGGCTACATCAGCGCGGGCATCAGCGTCCATCGTCCCCAGCAGGTCCATAGCGGAATCGTTCTGAAGGCCAGCGAAGCTCGTCAGGATCCCTGGCCCGAGGCCGACGGCCTGGTGAGTGATCGCGGAGGCCAGAGCCTCTGGGTGTGCGGTGCGGACTGCACGCCAGTTCTGATTGCCGATCCCGGCACCGGGCATGCCGCTGCCTGTCATGCCGGCTGGCGTGGGGTGGCCGCTGGAATCCTGATGACGGCCCTCGATCAGCTGTTGGAGCTGGGAGCCCGTCGAGAGGATCTGGTCATTGCCCTAGGCCCTGCCGTGAGCGGCAAGCGCTATCAGGTGGGTGAAGATGTGGTGGAGGCCATCACTGCCGCGATTCCAGGGGATGCTGATCTCCATGAGAGCGAAGCCCTCCTGCCGGATGAGCAGCCGGGGCGGCATCGCTTGGACATCCGCGCCGCTGCCAGGGTGCAACTCCAGAGCGCAGGAATCGCCGGCGAACGGATCGCCCACTGCCCGCTCTGCACCTTCAGTGAACCCGAGCTGTTCCATTCCTGGCGACGGGATCAGGTGAAAGCCGTGCAATGGAGCGGAATCGTGGCGCAAGCCCCAACTTGAGCAACGCCAATCACGGCTAAAGGGCTAAGGCTGACGAATTTCCAACTACGAGCCAATTTGAAGAAAGCATTTCAGCTTTCACGATGTTCCAATCGATCCTTCGCCTGGGTTTGGCGAGTGCAGTCTCCCTCGCCCCCCTGATCGCCTGTGCCGGCGCCGCTGATGCACAACCATCAGTAATGTCGGAAACCATCAGAGTCGGCGAAGTAAAAGCTGCACAAGACACATGGTGTGGCGCTCTCGTTGCCATCAGCACAGCACACGCTGAAGGGGGTCTCGCTAAATCCAAGCCGCTGTCTAGCGACATCATTGATGCGGCCTATGCGTATCAATTTGGACCAGTCGCTTTTAAACCCACTTGGGCTTATGGAAAAAAGACCTTCCGCACAACAAAAGACGGTGCTTTGTCATATTTCATCGGTGACGATCCAAATTACAACGACCCTGGATTTGGCATTGGATCTCCCGGTGATGGGAATTACCCTAACTTGAGCAATAGGAGCCCTTGGGTCAAGTGCACACCGGAAATTTTTGCCATCCAAGTATTTGGGAATACAGCTAATTCGATGGGCTGGGTGCATTTTGAAGCTGCAGACGGAACAACTTCTAAAGTCGACAAAACCTTTTCTTATGTTCGAGACGATGAAGGAAATCTACGCATAACAGTTCACCACTCATCAACACCCTTTTCCTGGTAGATTTAAAATTTTTATTTGGCGAATCAAGAAACAAACTCCTACCCGTTGGCAACAACGGGTTTTTCTATATCAGCAAGTATCAAGCTCAGTATCTTCCTCGGATGAATGCAAAAGCTGAGAGATCTGAATGAAACTTCGTTGCCGTTAGCAGCTCTCAACTTTGTCCATCAACAGCTGTCGAGCCACCGCTTCAGCGGCCCGGATGCCATCGATTCCGGCCGACAGGATGCCGCCGGCGTACCCCGCCCCTTCACCCGCCGGCACCAGCCCCCTCACATCGAGCGATTCCAACGTCTCATCCCTGGGAATCCGCACCGGCGATGACGTGCGGGTTTCGACGCCCGTCAGTACGGCATCGGGGTGGTCGTAGCCCTTCAGCTTGCGGGCAAAGGCCGGCAACGCTTCCCGCAAGGCCTCAACGATGGGAACCGGCAGCAGATCGTTCAGGTCGGCCGGGTGCACACCCGGTTGATAGGACGCTGGGATAGCGCCAAGACGGGTTGACGGACGGTCAGCGAGGAAATCCTCCAGCCGCTGCGCCGGGGCGGCATAGCTTCTGCCCCCCAGTCGAAAGGCACGCTCTTCGAGCTCACGTTGAAGGGCAATCCCCGCCAACGGATCCCCGGGGAAACGTTCAAACGGTGCAAGGTCGTCTGCTTCCAAGGCCACGACCAAACCACTGTTGGAGTTGCGCTCGTTTCGGGAATGCTGGCTCATGCCGTTGGTCACTACCCTTCCCTCTTCCGAGGTCGCACCCACCACAAATCCACCGGGACACATGCAGAAGCTGTAAACGCAGCGTCCGTTCTCAGCATGGTGGACCAACTTGTACTCGGCAGCCCCGAGGCGAGGATGACCGGCCGCCTCCCCCCATCGGGCTGCATCGATCAAGTGCTGCGGATGCTCAATCCGCACGCCAACCGAAAACGGTTTGCGCTGCAGTTGCACGCCGATCTCTTCCAGCATTTCGAAGCAGTCCCGCGCCGAATGACCGGGAGCCAGCACCAGATGGCGGCAGGGGATCTCCGTGCCATCCGCCAGCACCAATCCTTCAAGTTGATGCGGCTTGTCAGTGACGCTGGCCCTGAGCTGGAGACGTGTCACGCGACTGTCGAACCGCACCTCGCCTCCCAGGGCTTCAATGCGAGCCCGTAGACCGCGCACCACGGTGGCGAGCTTGAACGTGCCGATATGGGGCCGATGCAGCGTCAAGATCTCCTCGCTGGCGCCACAGGCCACCAGCTCCTCCAGCACCTTGCGCCCGTAGTGCTCAGGATCGCTCACCTGGCTGTAGAGCTTGCCGTCCGAGAAGGTGCCCGCGCCTCCCTCACCGAATTGGGCGTTGGATTCCGGGTTGAAGGGGCTGGTTCCTCGCCAGAAGCCGAAGGTCTGCAGGGTGCGCTGCTTCACCGACTGCCCCCGCTCCAGCAACAGCGGCCGGAAACCCATCTGCGCCAAAAGCAGGGCAGCAAAATAGCCGCAGGGGCCTGCTCCCACCACCACCGGCCGATCGACCGGATCCAACGGGAAGCCATCAGGGGCATTGCCGACAGACCGATAGCGGGTATCCGGCGCAAGACGAACCCGTCCTTTGTTGCCGATGCGCCGCAACAAGGCAGCTTCACCCTTCACCTGCACATCCACGCTGTAAATCAGCTGAATCCGATCGCGGCGACGCGCATCCACACTGCGCTTCACCAGGGTCTGGCCTAGGAGTTGATCCGGCGGAATCCGCAGGCGCTTGAGCACCGCCTCCCGCAGGGCCTCCTCCCCATGATCCAGGGGCAGCTTCAACTCACTCAGGCGCAGCATCTCGAGGTCGTATCCCCAGACCTCATTCGATCAGACCGGCAATGGCCTGACCTGACGGAGCCTGGCCGGCACGAAATCGGGAATCACTGGCAACGGCCTGAAGACGCAGGCGCTCACCGCGGCGCCGCTGATCGAAGGCCTCGCAAATCGGGACTGCCTCCTGATCGGGATCGAGCCAACCCATGGCATCGTTGGTTCCATCATCGGACAGCTGCAGCGGTGCTGCATCCGCCAGAGCCAACAGCCTCGCCGTATCGAAGCCGGCACCGGCGAGCAGAGAGGGAGCCGTGCCGGTGTGCTGCTGGAAGTTCTCTTGGAAGTCAGACCAGGCGTCCCCACGAGCTGGGTGCCGCAGGCCAAGCTGTTTCCAAGGAACCTCGGGAGCATCCTGCAGACCTTCAGCCTCAGTGAGCCAAATCCAGTTCGGCGTTCGCGGTGCCCCACCGCCGAAGCGTCCCTGCTGCTGCTCAGCCCGCAGCTGTTGCGAGAGAGGGCCATCGGGGGCATCAGCAACCACAACAGTGGGCACCCACGACCAGGCCATGTCGTCCTTGAACCGTTGCAGACGCCGGTCGTTGCTGGGATCCACCCGCTGAACCGGCTCGGCTTCGTAGCTCTCAACAATGCCGCCAGCGGCCTGGAACAGTTCAACAAAACCCTTGGAGCTTGTGGACTCCAGGGCTGACGGGGCCTCCACCACCATGGCCCGTCCCCAACCGGCCTCCATCGCCGCCGCCACCATCGCTTTCAGATCCTCCTGTTGGGAGGGAACCAGCGGCCAGAGCCGTTCACGGCCTTCGAGGCCACGCAAGGTGTCCAGAGACTGCCCCCGCTGAAAGGGCAACAGCACGGTGAGATCCCGCTCAACCGCCAAAGCAGCAAAGGTCCGCAAATCCGCAGACGGGGGTGCCACCAGCAGCTTGAGTTCGCTGGATGGCATCAACTGCGCCTCAGGCGCCTCGCCGGAGTTCAGCCCATGCCACGCCACCGGGGGGAAAGACTCACCACAGGCCTCCACCGAAGACTGGCCGAGACGAAAGCCCTGCAAGAAGTCCTGCCGCAATGCAGCATCGCGATGGCCCATCGGCAGCAGCACCGCCAGCCGTGGGCGACTGAAGCCACTGGCGACCATGGATTGGCAGCCAATCAACGTCGCCGCAACAACAGACCATGACAGCCAAGGCCAGCATCGCCACTCAGGCTTCGACATGGAATCGGAGGGAAGCAACCCGATTCCCGCAAGTTAGGGAGAGGGATCAGACTCGTCTGGTTTTGTCACAGAGGTCTCAGACCCGCCTCCCAACTGGGACAACCAACCGGCCAAAAGCAAGCCAACACCGAGTCCGATGGCCAGGGGGCGATTTTCGGCGGCGGCTCCCTGACCCCACACGGCCGTTGCCAGAAAAGCACCGCCCAACAGAAGGCAAGGCACCAGCACAATGCCTCGGGCGACTCTGTTATCAGCCATCGACCCCACAGCTGTTGACAGCCAAACCGGCGGCAATCAAGCCACTGCTGAGGTCACGTTCAGCACCGATTGGCGTCACCCGAGCCATGAGCTGACCCTCGCTGGAACCGACCGGTCGGAGATTGACCCTGCGCCGGCGCGGCAGTTCTTTACGCAACCAGGCGGTCGCTTCGGCTTCGTGGCTCACATCAACGGATGTACAGGCCAGGGAAACGGTGTAGGTGCGGTTGTGATCGCCGACCTGAAGCAGGGAGCTGCTGCGCACCTGAAGCACCTCAGCGGCCTGAACCGGAACTGCCCAAAGCAGCAGCAGCAATCCGGTTAAGACAAGTCGAATCAAGGGGTCGTGGCATTGAGAACCGGCATAGGGGCCGGGAGGCCCACCATTTCAGCATTGCTTTTGCCGGGGGGAACCATCGGATAACAGTTCTCACCGCGGCGCACGTGGATATCAATCAGCATCGGGCCGGGGGCCTTCAAAGCGGCCTCCAGGTCAACGCGCAAGGTCTCCCGCTCGCGGATGTGCACGCCGTCCACACCGAAGGAGCGGGCAAGAGCAACGAAGTCCGGCATGCCATTGAGCATGTCGGAGGCTGAATAGCGCTCGTCGTAGAAACTCTCCTGCCATTGGCGCACCATGCCCTGCCAATGGTTGTTGACGATCACCACCTTCACCGGGAGGCTGTAGGCCGCCAGTGTTCCCAGCTCCTGAATGTTCATCAGGATGCTGGCGTCACCGGCAATGCACACCACTTGACGATCGGGGCAAGCCACCTGGGCGCCCATCGCGGCCGGCATGCCGAAACCCATGGTGCCGAGACCAGCACTGCTGATCCAGCCGCGGGGACCATTGCGTAGGTACTGGGCGGCCCACATCTGGTGCTGCCCCACATCCGTGGTGACGATGGCATTTGGAGCCAGGTCGCGAACAGCCAGCAGCACCTCCTGGGGATACAGGGGACCCTCCGCAGGAGGAACGGTGAGTGGATAGGTCTGTTTCCACTCGGCAATGCGCGCAAGCCAGGGAGCGGTGCGTGGTTGCACCTGCTGTTGCAGGCTCAGCTCCACCAACCGCGCCACGCTCAGGCCCAGATCACCCAGCACCGCCACCTCAGGACGACGGGTCTTGCCGATCTCGGCCGGATCAATCTCAAAGTGGATCACCCGGGCCCGAGGGGCAAAGGTATCGAGCTTGCCGGTGACCCGATCATCAAAGCGGGCGCCGACGGCAATCAGCAGATCGCATTCGGTGACGGCGAAGTTGGCGTAGGCCGTACCGTGCATTCCGAGCATCCCTACGGATAAGGAGTCGTTCTCATCGAAGACACCCTTGCCCATCAAGGTGCTGGTTACGGGGATCTGGAAGCGCTCTGCGATGACGCGAAGGCTGTCGTGAGCACCAGCAGAGATCGCACCACCCCCCACGTACAGCAGGGGGCGCTCCGCCTCCATGATCAGCTCAAGAGCTGACAGGATCGGCTCATCCCGCGGTGGCTGCGGCTTGCGAAAGCCCTGGGGAACAATCGACCCAGGCTCAACGGGCACATAGTCGAACATCTCCTGACCGACATCCTTCGGGACGTCGATCAGGACCGGACCCGGACGACCACTTGCTGCGATCAGAAAGGCCTGGGCAACGATGGACGCAAGATCGGCTGGATCCCGCACCACCCAGGAATGCTTCACGATCGGCAGGGTGATGCCAAAGATGTCGGTCTCCTGGAAGGCATCGGTGCCGATCGCCGGACGGGGCACCTGACCGGTGATCACCACCATGGGCACCGAGTCCATCTGGGCGGTGGCGATGCCAGTCACCAAGTTGGTGGCACCGGGACCGGATGTGCCAAAGCAAACGCCCACCTTGCCGGTGGCGCGGGCATAGGCATCGGCAGCATGGGTTCCAGCCTGCTCATGTCGCACCAGGATGTGCTTGACCCACCCCTCGCTCTCGGCGATATGGAGAGCGTCGTAAATGGGAAGAATCGCCCCGCCGGGGTAGCCGAAGATCGTGTCGACGCCGTGACGTCGCAGTGCATCCATAAGGGCTGTGGCCCCGGACATTCTCAGCCCACCGTTACCTGCCTGCTGCCCAGTGACGGCCGAGGACGCGGAGGTGAGAGTCACAGGGGCGACAGGTCAATGACCCTCAAGATTAAGGGCCGGAAGCGCCCCTGGCTCAATCAGAGCAATCCGAGGGCATGAAGCGGCCCTTGACCACTGATCAACTCGAGCAGAAAAGCCGAAAAACCAACCATGGCCAGACGGCCGTTCCAGACTTCCGAACTGTTGTTCCAACCCCATTCCCACTTCTCCTGGGGATACAGCTTCACCTTGGTGGGCAGTTCCGCCGCCGCATCCAGACTCACTTCAGGACCCTGCAGGCTGCTGCTCACCAAATCAGCAAGACCTTCAATGAAGGGGGTATAGGTATCGAGAGCCCGCACGCGGCGGAAATTCACCACACCAGCTTCAGTGGCCAACTCCCGGTATTCGATATCGATTTCCTCGAGCGTCTCGATGTGCTCGCTAACGAAGCTGATCGGCACCACCACGAGATCATTGGTCTTGGCTTCGCCTAATTCTTCAAGCGCCTCTTCCGTGTAGGGCTTCAGCCATTCCACCGGGCCCACACGGCTTTGATAGGCCAGGGTGAAGGGGTTGTCGTGGCCCATCTGAACGGACAGTTCCTTCATGATCAAACCCGTGCAGGCTTCGATCTCTTTTTGGTAGGGGTCGCCAGCCTCTTCGACGTAGCTCTTCGGCACACCGTGAGCACTGAAGAACACATGGGCTTTGCTGGGATCATCGCTATTGCGGACTTCTTCAGCGATCAGCTCGGCCATGGCTTTCACATAGCCCGGGTGATCGAACCAACTGCGGATGCAGCGAATCGGCAGCTTCTCAAAGGAGGGATCTGCCTGACGCAGCCGCTGCAGCTCACGGAAACTGGAGCCACTCGTGCTGATCGAGAAGTGGGGATAGAGGGGGAGCACCACCACCTCATCCATGCCGTCTGCCTTGATGTCCGCTACAGCGGATTCCGTGAACGGGTGCCAGTAGCGCATGGCCACATAGCTGGTGGCATCGATACCGCGCTGCCGCAACATGCTCTGAAGCTCTCGGGCCTGCTGCTCTGTGATCCGGCGCAGCGGTGATCCGCCACCGATGGAGCGATAGGCCTCCTGCGACTTGCCACTGCGCAGGGTGCTGATCAACCAGGCCAGTGGCTTCTGCAGCGCCGGGCTAGGCAGCCGAATGATCTCCGGATCGGCGAACAGGTTGTAGAGGAAAGGCCCAACATCCTGGATACGCTCCGGGCCACCCAAGTTCAACAGGACGACACCGACGCGAGACATACCGAGCAGAACGGTTTTAGGGGGTTGAGCGTAGCGGCCATCGACGCGATCCTTGACGTCGACGACACATTTATGGAGCTCAAAAGTGCGCTGGAGACCGCCAATGCGCAGCTGGCGGAACGGGGGTCACGACTGCGCATCGAACAGCGGGGTCGACGGCTGAACCTGCGCGGGGCTCTGCCTCTACGCGGGGATCCGAACCGCAGCAGCTTGCAACGGATCAGTCTGGGGCTGACGGCAGATCCAGCCGGGCTGAATCAAGCCCTCAGCACCGCAGCCCTAGTGCAACTGCAATTGGAGCAGCGCAGTTTTGATTGGACGCTCTGGTCGGCCCCAACGTCAAGCAAAGCCAAGAGCCAATCCATTGGAATTCAGGCCGCACTCAAGAGCTTCGAAACAGCATTTTTTACCGACCCGCGTCGACGTCGCTCCCCAGCGAGCAGCCGCACCACCTGGACAAGCGCCTATCTGCCCTACCTGCGGCGCCTGGCCCATCAGAGCGGTAATCAGCAGCTGGAGCCAGCGCTACTGATGCAGACGTTGACCAGCTACGACGACGGCAGCCGCAGCCGCCAGCAGTGCGCCACGGCCCTGGCGGCCCTTGCCCGGCATCTGGAGCTGCCCTTACCGGAGGACTGGCGCCAGGAGGCCGGCGGCTATGGCCTGCACCGGGCCCGCTTCCGCCAACTGCCCACCGACCCACAGATCCTGGAGGCCGCAGGCCGCATTCCCAATCCCCAGTGGCGCCTGGCCTATGCCTTGATGGCCACCTACGGCCTGCGCAACCACGAGGTGTTCTTCTGCGATTACTCCTCCCTGGCACCGGGTGGCGATCAGGTGTTGCGGGTGCTGCCGACCACCAAAACCGGTGAACATCAGAGTTGGCCATTCCACCCCGACTGGGTCGAACGCTTCGGCCTAGGGGAGCTAGCGGAGAACCCGGCCGCCCTGCCGGCGATCCAGACCGATCTTCGTCGCACCACCCTGCAGCAGGTGGGACGGCGGGTGAGTGAACAGTTCCGCCGCTATGACCTGCCGATTACGCCCTACGACCTGCGCCATGCCTGGGCCGTGCGCACCATCCATGTCGGCCTACCGGACACCGTCGCCGCCAGGATGATGGGCCACTCGGTGGCGATCCACACCCGCACCTATCACCACTGGATCACCCGGCGTGACCAGCAGCAGGCGGTGGATGCAGCCCTGGCCCGTCAACCGGCCTGACCACACACCTGACTGAATTAAGACGATGACGTCGTTTCTAAGGCCACTGGCCTACCGCTACCGCTGGATCTACGACGCGGTAACGGCGGTGTCATCCCTGAGTGTGGGAGGGGTGGACCGCCTGCGGGCTCTAGGGCTTGATGCCTTGCAAGCCCAGCTCAAGCCAGGAGCCGCAGTGCTTGATCTCTGCTGCGGCAGCGGCGAAGCAGCAGCCCCTTGGCTGGCGGCAGGCTATGCGGTGACCGGCCTGGATATCTCTCCTCGCGCCCTGGATCTCGCTGCCCAACGGCACCCAGGCCTAAGGAGAGTGGAGGGGCTGGCCGAAGATCCGCCGCTGGCCGATGGCAGCTTCAACGCGATCCAGATGAGCGTGGCCCTGCACGAATTTCCCCGCAGCGATCGGGAGCAGGTGCTGCGCAGTGCCCTGCGGCTGCTGAAACCCGGCGGCTGGTTGGTGGTGGTGGATCTGCACCCGGCTGGGCCCTGGCTGAAGCTCCCCCAACAACTGTTTTGCGCCCTGTTTGAAACCGACACCGCTACCGCCATGCTGGAAGACGACCTCCCCGCTCAACTGGAGCAACTCGGGTTCAGCGGAGTGACCCAGGAGCTGCTGGCGGGACGGGCCCTGCAGCGCATCACCGCCACTCGCCCTCGATAACCCCAACACAACCCTCCTTCCATGAGCAATCACGACCTCGACCAATCCGCCGCGGAACTGGGCATGGGGGGCAAACTCGCCCCCGAAGCGGATGACGCCGGCTATCGCAAACGGATGGAACGGCGCCAGCAGGTGCAGAAGCAACGGGTGGAGGAACGCAACAAGGAAAAAGGCTTGGTGCTGGTGTTCACCGGCCAGGGCAAGGGCAAAACCACCGCGGGCCTGGGGCTGGTGCTGCGCACCTTGGGCCATGGGGAACGGGTGGCAATTGTTCAGTTCATCAAGGGGGGCTGGGAGCCCGGCGAGGCGCGGGCGCTGAAAAGCTTCGGAGAACAGGTGAGCTGGCATGCCCTCGGGGAGGGCTTCACCTGGGAGACCCAGGACCGGGAGCGGGACCAACAGTTGGTGGAGGCGGCTTGGCAGACAGCCCTCGGCTATCTCCGCGATGCCAGCGTGAAACTGGTGCTGCTTGATGAGCTGAATGTGGCCCTGAAGCTCGGCTACATCGAGGCCGACTCAGTGATTGCAGGATTGAACGAACGACCGGAGCTCACCCACGTGGCGGTGACCGGCCGTGGAGCACCGGCAGCACTGGTGGAGCGAGCCGATCTAGTGACCGAGATGACCCTGGTGCACCACCCCTTCCGCGAGCAGGGGGTGAAGGCCCAGGCGGGCATCGAGTTTTGAAGGGTTGATCAGCTCGCCTCAGGCCGCTTCAGCAGCCTCGAGATCGTCCTGCAGACAACGGGTGGCCGCGATGAGCACGGAGAGTCCACTCACCAACAGGGCGCGATGCACAACAGGTTCCCGCCAGCAGTCGGGATCATGACTGGCTCGTTCCAGAGCCGAGAGGGTGAGACGGGCCATCACACCGCTCTGGGTGGCATCGGTCTCTGGCATCAAGCGGCCGCGGTTCACCCATCCAAGCGGCGATCTGAGGCATGTGCCAGTGCTTGCTACTGTCAGAAGGATCTGGACCGTTGATGACCTACACACGCGTCCTGCTGAAACTCAGCGGCGAAGCTCTGATGGGATCTCAGGGCTACGGAATTGACCCCGCCATTGTTCAGTCCATCGCTTCCGACGTTGCCAAGGTGGTTGCCAATGGCACTCAGTTGGCCATTGTCGTGGGCGGTGGCAACATTTTCCGCGGGCTCAAGGGTTCTGCAGCAGGCATGGAACGGGCCACAGCCGACTATGTCGGCATGTTGGCCACAGTGATGAATGCCATCACCCTCCAAGACGGCCTGGAGAGAGCCGGCGTGCCCACCAGGGTGCAGACCGCCATCGCCATGCAGGAAGTGGCGGAGCCCTACATCCGCCGTAAAGCCATCCGGCACCTGGAAAAAAACCGGGTGGTGGTGTTCGGCGCGGGTTGCGGCAATCCTTTCTTCACCACCGACACCACCGCCGCCCTCAGGGCTGCTGAGATCAACGCCGATGTGGTGTTCAAAGCCACCAAAGTGGATGGGGTCTACGACAAAGACCCTGCCAAACATGCCGATGCCGTTAAACACGAGCACCTCAACTATCAGGATGTGCTTAGCGGTGAACTGGGCGTCATGGACAGCACAGCCATCGCCCTCTGCAAAGACAACAACATCCCGATTGTTGTTTTCAACCTGTTCGAACCTGGCAACATCGGCAGAGCCGTGGCAGGGGAACCGATCGGGTCCCGCATCGGCGCTCCCGCCTAACAACGCACCCCCCAGCACGCACGCCTCCACCCCCAGCAACCATGTCGACCCAGGACCTCGAAGCCAGCATGCGCAAGTCGTTGGAGGCCACCCAGCGCAACTTCAACACCATCCGCACCGGCCGGGCCAATTCCTCGCTTCTGGATCGAATCAGCGTGGAGTATTACGGCGCCGAAACACCGCTGAAATCGCTAGCCACCCTATCGACACCGGATTCACAGACGATCCAGATACAACCGTTCGACATCAGCGCCCTCGCCTCGATCGAGAAAGCGATCGCCATGAGTGAACTTGGCTTCACTCCCAACAACGACGGCAAAATCATCCGCATCAACGTGCCGCCCCTCACCGAGGAGCGCCGCAAGGAGTTCTGCAAGCTGGCGTCCAAGTACGCCGAGGAAGGCAAGGTTGCCCTGCGCAATCTGCGCCGCGACGCGATCGACAAGATCAAGAAGCAGGAAAAGGAGGGTGATTTCTCGGAAGACCAGAGCCGCGATGAGCAAGACAGCGTTCAGAAAACGCTCGACAAGTTCATCAGCGAACTTGAGAAGCACCTGGCCACCAAGGAAGCCGACATCCTCAAGGTGTGAGCAACGGAGTGGATCGGACCCGCGATGTTCTGATCATCGGGTCCGGTGCAGCCGGTGGTGCCGCAGCGGCCCATCTAGCGGCAGCCGGTCACGACGTACTCGTGCTGGAACGCGATGCTGAGCCTCGGATCAAGCCCTGCGGCGGAGGCATGGCCGCTTCGGTGCAGCAGTGGTTCCCGTTTTCCCTGGAGCCGGCGGTGGAGCAGGTGATCCGCCGCGTTGACTTCAGTTGGTGTCTGAAAGATCCGGTGGTGGCCGAGTTGCCGGGGGATGCGCCGTTCTGGATCGTGCGCCGCGAAAGGCTGGATCAACTACTCGCGGATCAGGCCATTCAGGCTGGGGCTGAACGCCTTACAGGCGTTGAGGTCAATGACATCCGTCGTCATGGAGACGTCTGGCACATAACGGCAACCAATGGTCGCCGTTGGAACGCTCGGGCCGTGGTGATCGCCGATGGTTCGGGATCACCCTGGCCGCAACGGCTTGGTCTTGGCGCAAAACAGCCCCAGATGGCCACCACCATGTCGGTGCGGTTGGAAGGGCAAGGCAACCTGGCCGATGGCACCACCCGCTTTGAATTCGGCCTGGTGAAGCAGGGCTTTGCCTGGGCATTCCCAATTGCCGGTGGCGTGAACATTGGCGTGGGCAGCTTCATCGGCAGGCAGGACGCTGACCCAGAGCAGGTGCTGGCTCAGTTGCTGCCGGATCTGGGCTTCGCTGCCGATGCTGGCATTCGTCAGCGCGGCCAACTGCGGGTGTGGAACGGCCATCACCGTCTGGACGGCAACGGCATTGTTGTGGTGGGCGATGCGGCATCCCTTTGCGATCCCTTTCTGGCCGAGGGGTTACGGCCTGCCCTGATGAGTGGCTGCGAGGCGGCTCGACATCTCAACCGATGGCTCAAAGGCGAGAGTCAGGATCTGCGGAGCTACAGCCGCGCCATGCGAGAACGCTGGGGGGAATCGATGGCCTGGGGTCGGCGTATTGCTCAGGTGTTTTATCGCTTTCCTGGTGTGGGATATCAGCTGGGGATCAAACGGCCCACCGCACCCCAACGGATTGCACAAATTCTCTCCGGGGAGATGGGCTATGGCGACATCGCCCAACGGGTGATCAAGCGGCTGCTGCTGCAGCGCAATTAAAGACCGAGGCTGAGCTGCTGGCTGTCGTTGTCTGGCTGCTGTCGTTGGCGCCTGCGGCGAGCCGTTGTTGGCTTTAAGCCAGCCTTACGCGAGCCATGCTTGCGCTGAATCGCATCGGCATGCCGATCGAAACCGGCCGATCGACGAATCTCCCAGATGCGATCTTTGGCGTCCTGCATTGATGAGGTCACGTCAACGATCGGTGCGGGCATACCGCCGCCGAGCATCCACGGCTCATGGATATGAATCGCGGGCACATCCTTGAGTTCAGGACACCACTGACGGATGAACACCCCCTGGGGATCGTGGTCCATGCCCTGCTTGATCGGGTTGTAGATCCGAATCGTGTTGATTGAAGTGCTGCCCGACTGCATCTGGCACTGGCTCCAATGGATTCCCGGTTCGTAATCAACAAACTGGCGGGCAAGGTGCAGGCCACTATCCCGCCAGGGCAGCCAGAGGTTGTAGCTCGCGAATGACATCAACATCGCCCGCATACGGAAGTTGATCCAGCCATGGGCCCGCAAGGCGCGCATGCAGGCATCCACAAAGGGGACGCCGGTGCGGCCTTCACTCCAGGCCGACAAGCGCTCGGCATCCGACTCGCGAATGCCCCGCATGAACGGATGGAAGTCGCTGAATTCAATCGCCGGCTGATCCTCCAGCTTCTGGATGAAGTGGCAGTGCCAATGCAGACGTGATTCAAAACTGCTGACGCCCCGGCCGCTTTGGTGGCGACTGGTCTGCAGCACCTCCCTCATCGAGAGGCAACCCCAGGTGAGGTAAGCCGACAGACGCGAACAACCGGTGAAGGCGGTGTTGGGGCTCGACATCGCCCGTTGATAACGCGGGGCACGGTGCTGCAGAAAATCACTCATCTCCCCCAGGCCGACCGACCGACCGCCGGTCTGCCGATGCGGACACCGATCCGACGGCAGGGCTGAGCAGGGGCGCTTTGGGATCACGCCGGGATCAATACCCTCCAGCACTTGCAATGCAGCTGGCGCTGGCGTGATGGGATCCGCCATTTGGGCCTCCCAGCGCTTGGCCCAGCCGTTGCGGCTGCGCATCCGGCGCGTCACCCCAAACTGCGGGATTTCCGTCCAGGCGATGCCGTGCTGACGGGCCCAGGCCCCCACACGTTTGTCGCGCTGAAAGGTCCAGCCGTTGCCGGTTTCCTCATGGCTCCACAGCCCATCGATGCCGAACTGGCACCGGGCCCGCTCCAGCACCTGCACCACATCGCCTGCCCGCACCACCAATGGCTGCCCCAGATCAGCCAGAGCCTGGCGCAACTCCAGCAAAGCCTCCCGGCAAAACAACCATTGCCGCTCGGAGGCATCGGGCTGCCGCCACAACTCCGGCTCAAATACATACAGCGGCAGCACCGACCCGCGTTCAGCGGCAGCCCGCAAGGGCCGGTGATCAAGCGTGCGCAGATCACGCTTGAACCAAACGATCTGCAGCGCTGCCATTCACAGCCCGACAAGAGCTCAGGTTCTAGTGGATCCGTTCAATCCAGCGCCAATTCCATGACCTCCCCGAAGCGGGTTTTCACCGTGTTGCGGAAACCGACCACATCCAGGCGGCGCGTCAGCAATGCAGCGCAAAGGAAACAAACCATCTGGAGGGCAAACACCCCGCCATAGGCAGCGAACAAATCACCATCGCTCCAGGCTTGGAACAAGCTGAGCAGACCGCCTCCACTAATGATGGCGAGGCCGCAGGAATAGGCATAGCCCGCACCCCAGATTCCGAGGAGCAAGCCCGTGCGGCCTGGCTGCACAAAACTGAACATCAGGGTGAGGCAGGCATTCATGCACACCCCCAGCGATAGACCAAACAGGGCAACCCCTACGCGCAACAGGGGGATCGACTGCTCAGCCCCGGCCCACAACATCAGCATCAAAGCCAGTGCAGCCAGCACCGCACCCACCCGGGCGGTGCTGATGTTGCCGACGCGCTCAATCAACCAGAACCCACTGAGCCCCAAGCCACCGAAGAAGCCCAGGGCGATCAACACATTCAGCGATGTGGTGGCGCAGACACTCATGCCAAAGACGGCGGCGCCGTAGGGCTCCAGCACCGCATCGTTGAGGAACATGCTGAAGGTGAACAGGCACAGCACCCCAAGGAAACGACCGGCCTGGGGGATGGACCGCAGTTTCAAGAGCAATTGGGGCAAGGCCAACCGCTGGGGAACATCGGGGGGGGCCGCCCCCACAGGCGCCATCAAGCCTGTGGTGCGGCGTTCCACGCCGAACACCGACGCCACCCCCAGCCCCAGCAGCACCAACGGCGTCACCAACGACAAACGCTGAAGTCCGGCCAGAACAGCAGTGCGGCTGGCATCGGCCGCACAGGCATTGCCGAACACCTGATTCACCAGAACACTGCCCAGCAACACCCCCAGAAGGCGCATCCCCCACACCACCGACAGCACCCGCGGCCGCTCGGCTTCCGTGGTGCGATCAGCGATCAAGGCCGAAAACGCTGTTCCACCAGCGGCAATGGCCGTGCCAATCGCCACAAACACGAGGATCAACAGGCCAATCAGCAGCCCATTGAGCTCACCGCCAGAAGCATCCATGCTGGTAGCCAACCGCAGCACCAGCTGGCAGGCCACACCGAACAACAGGGCAATCGCCAACGAGCTGATGACGATGAAAGGCGTACGCCGCAGCCGGCTGGGGGGGATCCGATCAGAGCGATGGCCGAACCAGGCGCGGGTGAACCCCATCAACTGCTGCCCCCCGACAGCCAAGGCCGCCAGCACCGCCGGCAACTGGATGTCTTGAATCAGGAGACGGTTCAGCAGGCCAAGGATCAGGACACCAAGAATCCCAAGACTGAGCTGGAACAAGCCCAGTTGCAGAGCCAGACGCAGGGGATGGCTTTGCAACGAGCCATACAAAAACTTGCAGGATTATGCCCTTTTCGCATAAAAAGCGACCCGGAGCTCATCCCTCGGCCAACTTGATGTCTCGCAAGCGGGCATCGATCGACGCGAGAAGCTGCACCGCAAACATCGGTGTCTCCTGAACCGCAAACAGAAACTTGTCGCGATTCATGGCAATCAGCCGGCAATCACTGGTGGCCGTGGCTGTGCTCAGACGCTCATGGTCCTCCATCACGAGGGCACCTGCGCCAAAAACATGGCCAACAGGGATGTCTTCATGCCCTTCATGGCCTGTCGAATCGATCCAGGTGAGACGCACGGATCCTTCCAGTAACCCATACATGCAGGTTCCGGTTTCCCCCGTGCGAAACAGAATCTGCCCCTGCTTCAGATGGATCACTTCGGCCTTGCTTGCCAAAGCGCGCATGGTGTCGAGCGCATGCATGGGAATGAATCGTTGACCGAAAAATCAAACGTGAATGAAAGGAGAAGCGAGGCTCGCTTCTCCTCAGCAACAGATCAGACGACGGACTCAGACGGAGGTCAGTGCCAGAGCAGCGCCAAAGCCTTGGCGAACGTCTTCCTGGGAGATCAAACCATCATGATCCTGATCCAGCGCATCGAAGATGGCATCACTACCAAGCCATTCATCGCGGGTAATCGACCCATCACCGTTCATGTCGTTAAGCATGAAGATCTCTGAGACAGCGTGGCGGAAGGCGGAGCCACCCTCCAGTTCCGCAAGACGATGGGCCAGCTGATGCTCCAGGGTTTCAATCGCCTTACTGAAACCTTTGATGCCCTCAGTGAGTTTGTCGGTGGCCATCCGGTCGTCATGCATCAACGCATCGAACTTGGCGCGATCAACGTGGATCTTGTCCTCACCCCCGCTGGAATGGGCCGCATCCAACTTCTGGGTTAGGGCTGCATCACTTTCGCGGAGCTGATCCAGCAACTTGGGTGAAATCGTGAGCAGATCACAACCGGCCAGCTCCGTGATCTCATCGATGTTGCGGAAGCTCGCCCCCATCACCTCCGTGCTGTAGCCGTGGGTCTTGTAGTAGTTAAAAATCCGAGTCACAGAAATCACCCCGGGATCTTCCGGCCCGGGGTAAGAATCGCGCCCGGTTTCAGCCTTATACCAATCCAGGATGCGCCCGACGAAAGGGGAAATCAGGGTGACGCCAGCTTCAGCGCAGGCCACCGCCTGCCCGAAGCCAAACAGCAAGGTGAGATTGCAGTGAATCCCCTCTTTTTCGAGCACCTCGGCAGCTTTGATGCCTTCCCATGTGGAGGCGATTTTGATCAAAACGCGATCGTTGCTGATGCCGGCATCGTTGTACAAACGAATCAACTTGCGCCCTTTTTCAATCGTGGCGTCGGTATCGAAACTCAAGCGAGCATCCACCTCCGTTGACACACGACGGGGAACGATCTTGAGAATCTCCTTACCGAAGATCACACTGATTTCGTCCAGGGCTTCCCGCACCACGTCTTCCACCGGTGCATCGCTGCCCATCAGCTTGCGCGATGACCGCAGAGCCTCATCAATCAGGCTCTGATAGGCCGGAATCTGGGCGGCCGCAAGAATTAATGACGGGTTGGTGGTGGCATCCCGAGGGGTGAACTTACGGATCGCCTCCAGATCACCCGTGTCGGCAACGACCACGGTCATTTGTGAAAGCTGATCGAGCAGGCTGGCCATGATGTCGACGGCTCTTTACCCGTAACGTAGCGACGCTTTTTGATGCGTCAGCTGTTCAAAAGCTTGTTCAATTCAGCAGGTTTTGAGGGTGCAATGCGCTCCACAACCAGCAGGGCCTCAATGATTTGTTTGGCGACGGGAATGGCCACGGTGGATCCGTAAGCATTTTCACCTTGGGGCTCATCCACCACCACAAACACCACGTAACGGGGATCCTCAATCGGCAAGGTCGCCACGAAACTGCAGATTTTCGCGCCGGGAAGGTAAATCCCATTTAGGGCTTTTTGGGCCGTTCCCGTTTTGCCGCCGATCCGGTATCCCGGTGTTTTCACACCCTTGCCGCTGCCCTGCTCCACAACAGATTCCATCCACTGGAGCACCGTGCGGGTGACCTCTGGCTTCAGCAGCTGCTGACCGCTGGGTGCCGCCGCGGGAGCCAAAGCATCACCCGAGCGGAAGCCACGCGTGATGTGGGGGCTGATCAACTTGCCGCCATTCGCCAGCATCGCGTGGAGCTGCACCAGTTTGAGCGGTGTGAGTGAAAAACCCTGGCCAAATGCCGTCGTTGCCGGCTCAATCGGCTGACTGGTGAACTGCTCTTTGCTCTTGAGTTGGCCGGCCACCGCACCAGGGAGGTCGGTATCTGGACGCTGATCGATGCCGAGACGCTGCATCCAGTTCCAGTAGGCGTCATCGTTAAGACGGCGCATGGCCTGGACCATGCCGACATTGCTCGACACCTGCAGCACGGTGGCGAAATCCACGAGCCCATTGGCACGCTTGTCGTGGTTAAAAATCGGCCAACCACCAATGGTGAGCTGGCCAACGTCATTCACCCGATCCGTCGGCTGGATGGCGCCGTCCTGGAGCGCCAAAGCCAGATTGATCGGCTTGAACGTTGATCCCGGCTCATAGAGATCCTGAACGGACCATTCCCGAAAACGCCCGGTGGGGAAATCCCAGTACCGGTTGGGGTCATACGTGGGTGTCGATGCCAGCACCAACAGCTCACCATTGGTGGCATCCATCACGATCGCGGCGCCCTTTTGCGCTTTCCACTTAGCGACCTGCTCAGCCAGGGCGGTCAGAGCCACCTGCTGGAGCCTGGAGTCCAGCGTCAACTGCAAACGCAAATCGTCGCCGTAAAAGGCACCCGGGGCGAGATTGGCCGGCAACGGGGTGCCATCGGCTCCTCGACGGAGATATCGGGTCTGCTCATGGCGGGCAAGATCACCATCACGGCTCTGCTCAAGGCCTGCTTGAGGTTGCCGCTCCGCATTGAGAAAACCGACCACATTGGCGAACAACGATGCCTGGGGATAAACCCGCTGGGGATAGGGCTCCAAATCCAGGCCACTGATGCCGAGAGCACCGATGCGATCAGCTGTCTCAGGATCAAGCTCTTCGGCAAGTTTGATCCCCGACGCCTGAGTTCCCATCGCTTCAAGTAGCTCGGACGCGGGGCGGGCTAACGGATCAGCCAACACCGCTGCAACATCCTCAACAGGGCGGACAGCATTGGGGGCATCTCCAGGCATGTTGAAGTAACGGGGATGGGCCCAAAGCCGAAATCGCTTTTCATCCATGGCGACCAGGCGGCCGGTGCGATCGACGATCGGGCGCCGCTGCCCCAGAGGCTGGGTGCGCTGCGTCTGCAGTTGACGGGCACGCTGCTCCAAGGCTGGAGCTTGCACCAACTGCAGCCATGCCATGCGACCGATCAGGCCCAGCAGCCCTGCCGCCAAAATCCAGAAAATGATCAACAACCGCTTCGGCGGAACCTGCGTCAGAGGAACGACCCGTGCGCGGGAACGTCGCGAACGAACAGGTCGACGCCCTGACGACCGCGTCATCAGTACCCCGACCTAATGGGCTGATCTCCCAGCTCCTGAAACGAAACCATCGGAGAGGGAGTGGTCGGCTGGAGCGAATGGGAAGCGGGTCGATCGAGATGAACCAAGTTGGCCACCTGGGTGGGCACAAGGCTGTTCGGTTGTTGGGAACGTTGCAGCAGATGCTGTTCCATGACAGCAGTTGATTCCGTCAATCGATGCGCCTGGGTGTGTGTCGCCTCCAGAAGGCGGTAAGCCAGGGTCCAGCGATGCTGCCAGTGCAACGTCAGTCCCGCCAGAACAGCAACTGCCGCGATCAAGCCAAGCAGAGTGCCGTCCATCAAGCGATGGAGTCCCCCAAGGAGAGGGGATCGTCGTGCAATCCGTCCAGAGGACAGTGAACCTTGGATCAGCTCAAAAGCTGTGGTCGATGCACGCTGTTCCGGAGCGGCAACCACCGGGATCACAGGCGAATAGGCCAGTGAACCACCTGTGGAAAGGCGGGGCAAGGCTCAGAGCAGCAACAGATTCAAGAACGTCACTGCATTCCAAAGGCCATGCATCAGCACTGACGGCCACAACCGTCCGCTGCGAAGCCGCACCAACCCCAGCCCAACCCCGAGCACGGTGAGGGGTGCCAGCTCTCCAACACTGATATGGGCCATGGCAAACAACAGGCCACTGAGCAAGACACCCGCTAGGGGACCAAACCGGACCGCCAGAACTGGCAGCAGGGCGCCGCGAAAAATCGTCTCTTCGAAGAGCGGAGCTAGCACAACCGCTGTCAGAGCGAGCAAGCCGAGAGCGATCGGATCATGGCTGCCCAGCACCAACTCCAGCAGCGGATTGCTCCCCCCTGGATCCCCCACCAAGCGCACGAGCAACCATCCCGTGAGCATCACCAGGGGGGTCACCATCAACCAACCCGCCACTGCATCCAGCAGAGCGGAGATCAAAGGCCGCAGCCGCCACTGCATCCAGCCCAATGGTGGCGCACTCTGCTTCGGCAGGGCCCGCAATTGCCGCCAGAGGATCAGCAGGCTTGGCAGGGCCATCACGCCGTAGTTGATCACCACGCCCACGGCTTCACGGCGGGGACTGGCAAGCCCAGCCGTGAGGGCACCGACCAAGGGGAACGCCACCAATGGGACGCCAACGGCACTGATGACGACGAAGCCACCGGCCACCAACAAGGCCATATCAATCAAGGTCAGGTCCGGACCCTGAACCACTGGCCAGGCCATCAGACGCCCCCGCACCAGCCGCCAGGCCTGACCGATCAGCAGCAGACCACCGAGCAGGGCGGTCACCAGGGGCAGCACCGTGCTGAACGCCAAACGCAACGCCGCTTGGCCCGCCGCTGCACCATCAATGCAGAGCCCCGGATCAGACGCGCTGACTTCGCACAGCAGCTGCTGGAGCAGGGGATCTTCGGGTTCGCGTTCACGGTCTGCAGAGGCAGGAGTCTGGCCCTGCAAGAGCAGGAGCATCCGTTGCTGCCGCTCACTGCGATCCTCGGATGAGATCCCCTCCAGGGCTTTGATCAGCGCATCCCGCGGCGACTCCCCCAGCAAGGCTTCTCTCAACGAGGACGGCACCGCTGGCTCCGCCAGGAGCGTCAGCTCCTGCTGCTGAAGGCTCAGGGCCGGAGCCACCGATGGTCTGGACAAACTGTCAACCAAGCCCGACAGCCAGATAAAACCGGCCAGGGCCAGGGATAGGGCCGCCAGAAGCCCCTTCCAGCGCGGGGAAACCGGTCGTGGGGAACTGGGCACCAGCTGGCGTCAACTCCCCACGATTGTCCCCCCGAAAGGCCGCTTCCATACGATGGCCGCGCCCTGACGCTGAGCTGAACCGTGCCCCTTCGTCTTCTTTTGGTCCGCCACGGTCTCAGCAGTTTCAACAAGGAGCGGCGGATCCAGGGTCGAGATGATCTTTCGAACCTCAGTGATGAGGGTCATGAACAGGCAAGGGCCCTGGGCCGCTCGCTGCAGGAGGTGAGCTTCCAGGCCATCTACAGCTCGCCGTTGCAACGGGCTGCCGCCACAACCGCAAGCCTGCTGGAGGCCCATGCCGGTCAGGCACCGGATGTTGTGCTCGATGACGGCCTGCTTGAAGTGGATCTGGAACCCTGGTCCGGTCAAACCATCGATGAGCTCATCGAAGGGTCACCAGAGGCTTACAGCATCTGGAAACAGCAACCGATGAGGTTGGAACTTCAACGTCGGGACGGTTCGTCTTACAAGCCCCTGGCGGAGCTGATGGGGCAGGCGCGTGGATTCATCACCAACCTGCTGCAGCGCCATCCCGTCGATGGCAATGACACGGTGCTGGTGGTGGCCCACAACGCCATCCTGCGCTGCCTGATGCTGGTGTTATTAGGTGAGCCCGACAACGGGTTCCGGCGGCTCCGCGTCGACAACACCTCCCTCTCGATCTTCAACCTCCATCCCGGCGTTGATCGCCCCCAGGTGCAGATCGAATGCCTGAACAGCACCACACACCTGCAACCTCTGCCTGAGAAAGGCAAGAACGCCAGGCTGATCCTGGTGCGGCACGGCGAGACCGACTGGAACAAGGCAGGCCGCTTCCAGGGACAAATCGATATTCCGCTTAACAGCAACGGTCGCCGTCAAGCCGCGGCCGCCCGCGATTTCCTCAAAGACATCCCCATCGATCGGGCCTGGAGCAGCACCCTGTCGCGGCCAACGGAAACGGCACAGATCATTCTCGAGGCGCATCCCGATGTGCCCCTGACCCAGATCAATGGACTGGTGGAGATCGGGCACGGACTGTGGGAAGGCAAGCTCGAATCTGAGATCAGAGACGGCTGGTCGGAGCTGCTGGACACCTGGAAGCGTGCTCCAGAAACCGTGCAGATGCCTGAAGGGGAGACCATCCAGGACGTGTGGGCCCGTTCCGTCCGGAGCTGGGGAGAGATCTCTGGTGAGCTGAAGCCTGAGGAAACGGTGCTGGTGGTGGCCCACGACGCCGTCAACAAGACGATTCTGTGCGACCTCCTTGGCCTAACTCCGGCCGACATCTGGGCCGTCAAACAGGGCAACGGTGGCGTCACGGTGGTCGACATTGCCGCCGATCCAGGCCAGCCTGCAGTGGTGACCTGTCTGAACCTCACCTCCCATTTCGGAAGCGTGATTGACCGAACGGCAGCAGGCGCTCTCTGACGTCATGAACGACACCTTGCTTCTGGATCCGGTGCGCGTCCTGCGTGGCCCCGGACAACCGGTGATGCTCGGTGCAGTCCTGATCGATCAGGGGGTGCTGGTCGGCTTTGATGACGAGGCCCGGCAGCAAGCCCTTGGCCGGGGCATCAAGGCCAGCCCAGCACCGGATCAACTGGTCGCCCCCTGCCTGGTTGATCCCCATTCCATCCTTGAGACCCCCTTCAGCGGGGATCAGGAAACAGCCGTGAGCCTGCGTCACTGCGCTGCAGCGGCGGGCTATGGCCAGATTGCCCTGCTCCCCCGCAGCAACACCTGGCGCGATCGTCCGGAACGGCTGCAGGGATTCAGCGTCGATCAAGATCAGACGGCAACGGTTCGCCTGCACCTTTGGGGAGGCTTCAGCCGCGGCGGCAAGGCGGATGAACTTGCCCCCCATGGCGATCTTCTCGAACACGGTGCCATCGGACTGGCGGATGATGACGCCATGGTTCCAACCCCGTTGCTGGAACGGGGACTGCTGCTCGGAGAGATGGGGGGATGCCCAGTGCTTGTGGCACCCCGCGATCCCGCTCTGCAGGGGGAGGGGCTGGTGCGGGAAGGAGTGGAGACGCTTCGGGCCGGGTGGCCAAAGGATCCGATCACCAGCGAGACCGTTCCGCTCAGCCAGTTGCTGCTGCTGCATCAACGCCATCCGGAACAACAGCTGCGGCTGATGAACCTCTCCACAGCAGCAGCGGTGCAGCAGCTTTCAGGCTGCGAGTTCCCTCCCCTGAGCAGCGTGAGCTGGTGGCATCTCCTGACCGACCGCAGCATGCTGGCCAGCAGCGATCCAGGCTGGCGCGTCTGCCCCTCCCTCGGGGGTCCGGAGGATCGTGACCAGTTGATCCAGGCCGTTCAACAGCGAATCATTACTGCCGTGGCTGTCCATGCTGTGCCTCTGGATGCCGAGGACATGCTGTTGCCGGGTGACCAGCGTCCGGCAGGCCTCAGCGGCCACCATCTGGTGCTGCCAGCGCTTTGGAATGCTCTGGTGCAATCGGGCCGCTGGACCGTTGAAGATCTTTGGCAAGCCCTCAGCTTTGGGCCGTCGGCCCTGATCGATCAGCCCCCTGAACAGCTTGAGCAGGGCAGCCGGCGCTGGCTGCTGTTCGATCCCGAGCAACGCTGGTCGGTCGAGAGAAGCACGCCTGGAGCTCCGCGCGCTGCCAACATTCCCTGGCTGGGACGTGAACTTCAGGGCAGTGTTGTGGCCTGCGGACTCAGTTGCTGAGCGGACCGATCCGCGCAGGCGGCCAGAAGCGGAAGACAGCACGCCCGATGATCTGATCGTCGGGCAGGAACGGCCCCCCGGGCCAACGACGTGCATCCTGGCTGTTGCGACGGTTGTCACCCAAAACGACAACGTTGCCTTCGGGGACGACGGCATACAGACCTTTGCAGCCGATCATTCCATCGCGATCCGAACAGAAGTTGGTGACGTAAGGCTCTTTGAAGGCTGTGCCGTTGATGCTCACAGCGCCGCGACTGTTGACCTCAACAACATCGCCAGGCACACCGACCACCCGTTTAATCCAGGCCTCACATTCGGGATAGCGCTGCACCAGAACCCGATCGACAACCCAACTGATGCCTGGGAAGGTGACGATGCCGCACTTCAGTGGATTCGGTTGCCCCGACTCCAATTTCCAGACGGGATCAAACGCACTTGGGGAATTGAACACGACGATCTCACCACGCTGGGGAGGGCGGGACCGATACGAAAGTTTCTCAACGATCAACTTGTCGCCAACCTGCAGGCCAGGAAGCATCGATCCCGATGGGATGTAACGCGCTTCAAAGGCGAATTGCCGAAGCAAGAGATACAGCGAGACCGTGAACAGAAACGGGGCCCAGAACTCCCAAATCGCGCTCACTCTGCCCTTCACATCAGAAGGCCCTTTCTCCGCGTTCAATGTGGGCAGGCTCAATCTTTCGAACCACGATAGGGGGAGCCTGCAGGCCCCATGATCCGTCCACGCTGGCAAGCACTTAAGCCCCATCGAGGCCTGCTCAGCTGGCGCCGCTGGGACCAGGCCATTGCCGTGATCGCCGCAATCAATCTCAGCTGGGTCGCTCTTGACCTCACCTACATCCCCCTGCGCACTTTCTGGCTTCAACGCAATCTTTATCCGGTTCCATCGCTGCCCCTGGTGGTCCCTCTGCCCTGGCTGCCGGACATCACCCCACTTCTGGACCCCTTAAAGGGCATAGAACCCCATCGCGACACAGAGGCTTATCTCAAGGCCTACAGCGCCCTGGATCAAGCACTCCTGAAAAGCGGTTTGCGTACACCTGAAAGCAGCGATCTGCTGAAGCAGCAGGCGGCTCTAACCACGGGGCTGATGTACAGCAACCCGTTCATCAGTTCAGGCAATGCCGGTGCGCTTGAGAAATTCAAGAACCGACTCCGAGCTCGTACCGGCCTGGAATCAGCTCGCGCATCGGCCAACCTTCTACTGAGCCCCGAGCATCTCGAGAAATCCCCCTGGAGCCAGGAGCGTCAGTTCTGGAGCCAGCAGATCGTGCCCCTGGTGGAAAGCAATTACTGGCGAAGCATCGACGAAAACGGACGCCCCAGCGATCTGAGCTGGCGCATCGACACTCCGTTTCAACTCCTGTTCCTGCTCGACATCCTTCTGCGGACCCTGCGCCTGAAACAGCGCTACCCCGCGATCCGCTGGCGCGACGCCCTGTTACGTCGCTGGATCGACCTGCCACTGCTGCTTCCATTTGCGCGCTGGCTCAGGGTGATCCCTGTCACAGAACGCCTTTGCGGAGCAGGGCTGCTGCAATTGGAACCTCTTCGTGCGGTCATCAGCCGCGGCGTGGTGGCCCTGTTGGCGGTGGAACTGTTTGAGGTCATCGCCATCCGACTCGTCGACACACTCCAGCAATTGATCCGATCTCCGCAATTGCCAGAGAGGGTGCGGGGACTGTGCAGTTACCAAAGCAGTGATCTAAATGATGAGCGGGAGGTGGTCGAGCTGCTGCGGCTATGGGTGCCACTGCTGCTGACCCGTGTTGGCCCAGCCATGCGCCCGCAACTGCAAGCCTTGATCAGCCATCTGGTGCAGCAGAGTTTGGACCGGAACGTGGTGCCTGACGCCTTACGGCGGCTCCCCGGACTGCAAAACGCCGAATCGGAATTCAGCCGCCAGATGGCGGAAAGCATGGTGACCTCCGTCCTCGACCTCTCGAAGGGAGCCGGCAACCGCATCGGTCAGCGCGACCCTGTCCTCGAATCCCTGGGATCAGAGGCCCTCGATCGACTGTGGGAGGAACTTGCACACATGCTGGAACAAGGCCCTGTATTGACTCGAAGTCAGGATTTGCTCGTGGCCCTGCTGGAAGACATCAAACGATCGAGCTTCCGCCAAATCCGTGACCAAGGAGATGTCGATGCTCTGATCAGCGAATTGGATGGATTGAATTTCAGCCCTGGAGCGTCGACTCCCAGAGATCAGGCTTAAAGCCGATCAGAAACGTGGAGGAATCCACCACCACAAAAGGGCGTTTGATCAGTTTTCCGTCGGCAGCCAGAGCATCAAGAGCCTCGTCATCGGTGAGGGCCTTCACCGATGCAGCTCCCATGGCTCGATAGCTCTGGCCACTGGTGTTGAACAACAGCTTCCGCTCACCAAAACATTGATAAGCCGCCGACAGCAGCTCCCTAGACGGTGGGTTCAGGGTGATGTCGTGGACGTCGTGGGCGATTCCTCGCTCAGACAGCCATGCCAACGCCTTCCGACAGGTGCTGCAGCGGTTGTAGCTGTAGACCTGGAGAATTCCCGCCAAGACTCAGCGGCCAAACAGGGATTTGATCGCACCAACCAGGCTGTTGGAGCCGCGGCCAACACCTTCGGCCGGACGGGTGCGAACCGTCACATCACCGTTCACAGTGGTGCGGCAGCTCAAGCGGAAATTCGCAGGTCGGTCAGCCAGGTACACCTCTTCGACGTCGCTGCGGGGTGAAAGGTTGCCCTGACCTTCAACCACCTCCATCACACAGGTGCCGCACTGACCAACGCCACTGCAGTTGTTGAGGTTGTTGAGGCTCTTGTAGGGGTTGATCCCTGCATCAAGTGCAGCTTTTCGCAGATTCGCGCCCTCGATGCAGCCAACCTGCTGGTCTTCCTGCTCGAATCGGATGGTGGGCACAGTTTCGGCGAATCTCAATGCGCACCAACCTACAAGCAACTGGCCGAATCAAGCGGACCTTTTCTGAGATCAGTTGGCCGCTTTGATACAGAAATCCAGTAAGGGCTGGACCGCATCGATGTCGCGCCAACCATCAATCGACACAACTCCGCCTTGCAGCGTGCGGTATGTCCTGAAAAATTCAGCGACCTCCTCAAGCTGTGATGCCGCAATCTGGCGAATGCTACGGATCTCGTCTTGACGGGGATCCGCATCGGGAACACACAAGATCTTCCCGTCGTAGACATCCAGGTCATACAGATCCAAAACCCCGATAGGGCGGGCCTTGATCAGACAGCCAGCAAAAGTGGGCTCGGCCATGATGACCATGGCATCAAGGGGAGATCCATCGTCCGCCTGAGTGTTGGGAATGAAGCCGTAATCGAACGGGTAACGCACCGAGGAGTGCATCACCCTGTCCAGCACCATGACGCCAGCCTCAGCCAGATATTCGTATTTATTTCTGCTTCCTGCCGGAATCTCCACGATGAGATTCACCAATCCTTGCGAAGGAGACGGGGGGAGCTGATGGAGATCCATTCCGATGCGAGGCGGTTGGGATCAGTCGCGGAGAGGAGAAGGGTCGATCCGTGATCACAGCCACCAAAGGAGCACTGAAGCTGACAACAGCAATCAGCAGTCCAGTTAAGGCCGTCAAAGAGGCGCTACGACTAAACGGCTCATCCGTCTCAGACGACGCGATGGCGTCATCGCCAGACGGGAGGAAAGCATCTGAGGCCATAGAACGGGGAGTCACAAGGGCTCCCTCTTCTCATCACAACGTTGATCAATTCATTCTGTCACTGCCCAAAGACAGATGCATGGATCATTAAGCAGCTGGACGATCTTGCTGGTCGAGACGTGCACTTAGATCAGAAGGGGGCTGCACGCTGCCTTCGAGATGGGTGCGAATCAGACGGAGCTCTTCAAGGATTGATCCCAGAATCTGTTGCGTCGCCGTTGACGGAGAATTCAACACCTCAACAGTGACTTCCTTGATGCGCAGAACGTCCTTGGCGAAGCGTGCAACTTCGTTGGGATGGAACATCAGCGGATCTTTCTGATCACTGCGGTATTCCGGATTCAGCTTGCGGGGATTGAAGGGAGGATTGAGGTTGCGAGGGTCTGTGTTGGTGTAGCGATAGACCGATGCGCGAGAACGATTGAGAGATTTCTGAACGTCGTCAATGCCCACCAAGGCCTCAGGTTGCGCGGAAGCTTGGGCTGAATCCATGGAAAGTTCTGCCTGTTGTTGAACGTGTGACGCCACAGATTCAACGGACCGAGGAAACATGAGACGGGCCTAGGACAGGCTGGAATGAGCTGGACGGTAGCAGCCGAGACTCAGGGCGCACAGTGGAATCCCAGCAAAACGGACACTTCTGCGATCGGCATGCTTCCGGAGCGGTGATAGCTTCCAAATCTCGTTTTCTTGCGATCGATGCGCGTCTCCCGCCTGCTGCTGGTGACGCTTCGGGATGTTCCCGCCGAAGCGGAGATCACCTCGCATCAGTTGCTTCTGCGTGCTGGGTACATCCGTCGCATTGGATCAGGGATTTACGCCTATCTACCTCTGATGTGGAGGGTGCTTCAAAAAATCACAGCCGTGGTGCGTGAGGAGATGAACCGCGCCGGCGCCCAGGAGACCCTGCTTCCACAGCTGCACCCTGCAGAGCTCTGGCAGAAAAGCGGTCGCTGGCAGGGCTACACAGCTGGCGAGGGAATCATGTTTCACCTCGAAGACCGGCAAGGCAGAGAGCTGGGGCTTGGACCAACCCACGAAGAAGTCATCACGAACCTGGCAGGTGAGCTGTTGAGGTCGTACCGGCAGCTTCCGGTGAACCTTTATCAAATCCAGACCAAATTCCGAGACGAGATCCGTCCTCGCTTCGGTCTGATGCGAGGTCGAGAATTCATCATGAAAGACGCCTACTCCTTTCATGCCAGCGAAGCGGACCTTCGCGAGACCTACGGGTTGATGGATCAGGCCTATCGCCGCATTTTTGAACGTTGCGGACTCGATGCCGTCCCTGTCGATGCCGACAGCGGAGCGATCGGAGGTGCTGCCTCCCAGGAGTTCATGGTGACGGCGGATGCCGGGGAAGACCTGATCCTGATCAGCGATGACGGGCAATACGCGGCCAATCAGGAGAAGGCTGTTTCGATTGCCCCAGCGGCATCGCCCCTACCCGAAGGCCCTGAGGAGTGCATCCCGACCCCTGGCTTGGGGAGCATCGAGAGCCTCTGCGACGCCAAAGGCTGGGATCCAAGCCAAGTGGTGAAGGTGCTGCTTTGTGTGGCGGCCTTGGACGACGACACGCTCCAACCCCTGCTGATCAGCCTTCGTGGTGACCAGGACCTGAACCCCACCAAAGTCGTCAACGCCGTCAGCGGCATCCTGGGCAAGGGCGTCCTCGATTGCCGTTCGATCACGCCAGACGACCAAAACCGCCAACAAATCGATCCAATCCCCTTCGGATCCATCGGGCCTGACTTGTCCGATGACGTCCTGCAGGGAGCGAAGACCTGGGAGCCAACCTTCCTGCGTCTGGCAGACGAAACAGCCCTTGAGTTGGGCCATTTTGTCTGTGGTGCCAATACGCCTGATCAGCACCGTTTCAACACCAGCTGGGCCGCCCTCAAGCAACAGCCAACAAGGTTGGATCTGCGCAATGCAAGGGCGGGCGACGCCTGTCGACACAACGCGGAATCACGGCTGACTGAAAAACGTGGCATCGAAGTCGGCCACATTTTTCAGTTGGGCCGGAAATATTCCGAAGCCATGGATAGTCGCTTCACCAACGAGAACGGCAAGACCGAACCGTTCTGGATGGGTTGCTATGGGATCGGTGTTTCCAGGCTGGCGCAGGCTGCCGTCGAACAGCATCACGATGACGGTGGCATCTGCTGGCCACCCACAATCGCCCCATTCGAAGCGATTGTGGTCGTCGCCAACATCCAGGACGAGACCCAGGCCCAGCTGGGGGAAACGCTCTATGAGCAACTTCAGAAGGCAGGGGTCGAGGTGCTCATCGACGACCGAAAGGAACGAGCGGGCGTCAAATTCAAAGACGCGGATTTGATCGGTATTCCCTGGCGGATCGTGGTGGGACGGGACGCAACCGATGGCGTCGTTGAGCTTGTTCAGCGCAGCAACCGAGAGGTACAGAAGCTTCACCACGCAGAGGCCTTGTCTTGCCTGATCAAGGCACTCCACCCCTAAAGTCAGCAGATTCTCAAGGGTTTCATGCTCTCCGCACTGACACGCCTGCTTCGCCCCTTGAGCCGGGCTGCTGTAGCCCTCGGCCTGGGCTTATGCCTTTTTCTAACCGCCTGCAGTGGTGATGCTGAAGCCCGTTTGAGCGGCAATTACGTGGAAGACACCGTGGCGGTCTCCCGCACGTTGCGAACGGTGATCGACCTGCCCCAGGACGATCCAACCCACGCCGAAGCCGAAGCGGACGCTCGGTCACTGATCAACGACTACATGTCCCGCTACCGGCCTCAGCCGCGCGTGAACGGACTCAGCTCCTTCACAACAATGCAGACCGCACTGAACTCTCTGGCGGGTCACTACACCTCCTATGCCAACCGTCCCCTTCCTGAGGCACTCCATGACCGGATCGCCAAGGAATTAAGCAAAGCCGAGAAGTCTGTGGTCCGGGGCAGCTGAGCCCCTGGACACACGCTTTGACGAGGCCACCCGAGATCTGAGATACTCGCGGATTGTGCAGATCTGCGGCTTCGGGCCGCCGTGTTCTTGGCCAACGTTGTCGTCATCGGAGCGCAGTGGGGTGACGAGGGAAAAGGAAAGATCACCGATCTCCTCAGCCGCTCGGCCGATGTGGTGGTGCGCTATCAGGGTGGTGTGAATGCAGGCCACACGATCGTCGTTGACGAACGTGTCCTGAAATTGCACCTCATTCCCTCTGGAATCCTCTATCCCGACACGATCTGCCTGATTGGGTCAGGAACGGTCGTGGATCCCAAGGTGATGCTTGGTGAGCTCGACATGCTCATCGCCAATGACATCGATATTTCGGGCCTGCGCTTGGCATCCACGGCTCACGTGACGATGCCGTACCACCGCCTGCTCGATCAGGCCATGGAGAAGCAACGCGGAGCGCGTCGGATCGGAACAACTGGCCGCGGAATCGGCCCCACCTATGCGGACAAGTCGCAACGCAGCGGCATCCGCGTGATCGACCTGCTGGACGAACAACGGCTGAGGGAACGCCTTGAGGGGCCTCTGCAGGAAAAGAACGAACTTCTTGAAACCATCTACGGCGTTGCTCCTCTGAACGCCGAGGATGTCATCAAGGAATATCTGGAATACGGGAAGCGCCTCGCACCCCACGTTGTGGAGTGCACCCAGGCCATTCACCAGGCTGCCAGGGATCGCAAAAACATCCTGTTCGAAGGAGCCCAGGGCACGCTGTTGGACCTGGACCATGGCACCTACCCCTACGTCACCTCGTCCAATCCCGTCTCCGGAGGGGCCTGCATCGGTGCGGGCGTCGGTCCGACTCTGATTGACCGTGTTATCGGCGTCGCCAAGGCCTACACCACCCGTGTGGGTGAGGGCCCCTTCCCAACGGAACTGAGCGGGAGCCTGAATGATCAGCTCACCGAACGCGGTGGGGAATTCGGAACCACCACTGGCCGGCGGCGGCGCTGCGGTTGGTTTGACGGTGTGATCGGTCGCTATGCCGTGCAGGTGAACGGCTTGGACTGTCTGGCCGTGACCAAGCTGGATGTTCTGGATGAACTCGACGAGATCCAGGTTTGCGTGGCCTATGAGCTCAACGGCGAGCGGATCGAGCACTTCCCTAGCAGTGCCGAGGACTTCGCCCAGTGCAAGCCCATCTTCAAAACACTGCCTGGCTGGCAATGCTCAACCGAGGAATGCCGCAGTCTTGAGGATCTCCCCAAACCGGCCATGGATTACCTGCGCTTCCTCGCGGATTTGATGGAAGTGCCGATCGCCATCGTCTCGCTTGGTGCCAGCCGTGATCAGACCATCGTTGTGGAAGATCCGATCCATGGCCCGAAACGCGCGTTGTTGAGCGCCTGAGCCTCTGAGGTTCATACTTCGGGGCTGTCTTCACAGCACCGATGTCGCCTGAGACCCGTTTCCCCAGCACCTGCAATCTCGATGTCGTTGGCATCGGCAACGCGATCGTGGACGTTCTGGTTCAGACGGACGACAGCTTCATCTCTGACAACGGCCTCCAGAAAGGAGGCATGGCGTTAATCGATGAACAACAGGCCGAGACCCTCTACAAGGCGAGCGGTCCTGGCCTTGAGACCTCCGGCGGATCTGTCGCCAACACCATGGTCGGGATCGCCCAGCTCGGCGGTCGCGCTGGTTTCATCGGTCGTGTCCGTGACGACCAGCTCGGCACCATTTTCAGCCACGACATCCGAGCCGTTGGTGCACGCTTTGAAACCCCAGCCGCCACCAGCGGAGCCACAACAGCGCGCTGCCTGATTTACGTCACGCCCGACGCGGAGCGGACCATGTGCACCTTCCTGGGAGCCTCCACCCAGCTGGAGCCGGAGGATCTCGATCTGTCGATGGTCAAGCAGGCCAAGGTGCTCTATCTGGAGGGGTACCTCTGGGACAGCCCAGCCGCCAAGCGAGCCTTCATCGCCGCCGCAGAAGCCTGCCGAGAATCAGGAGGACAAGTGGCCCTCTCCCTATCGGATGGCTTCTGCGTGGATCGGCATAGGGAGAGTTTCCTCGAGCTGGTCAATGGCCATGTGGATGTGCTGTTCGCCAACGATGTCGAGATTCAGTCGCTCTACGAAACCGAGGATTTCGATCAGGCCCTCGACCGGGTCCGCGGCTGCTGCTCGGTGATCGCGATCACCCGTGGAGCCCAGGGATCCGTCGTGCTGAGTGGAGACGAACGCTGGGATATCGGCATCTTCGGCCTGGGCGACCTGGTGGACACCACAGGAGCAGGCGACCTCTATGCCGGGGGATTCCTGCATGCCTTCACCCAGGGCGAGTCCCTCGAACGCTGTGGTCAGCTCGGTGCTCTCTGCGCTGGTCAAATCGTGACGCAACTGGGGGCACGCTCCCAGGTCTCCCTCAAGCAGCTGGCGGCGACGCATCTGAACTGAGCTCAGCCAGGGCCCAAGCCCCATAGGCCGGTGAAGCCGTCACCGGCCAGCTCAACCACTCGGGTGTGTCATAGCTGTGCAGTTCTGACACAGCCAAGCGAACCGCCTCCAGATGCTGGGCGGAGGTCTTCATCAGCAGTTGGACCTCATCGGAATGCTCCAGCGCGCCCTCCCAGCGGTAGAAAGACTGAACGGGGTGAATGGAGACACACGCCACAAGATGGCGCTCCAGCAAGACCTCAGCCAGCTGTTGGGCGCGCTCGGCGTCCGCTTCCGTGGTGAGGGCAAGCACCATCCCACTCGCTTCAATCTCGCTCAAGCCGATCCAAAAGGCTGCTTACATCCTCGACACAAGCCATGCCATCGGGGGGGGATGGACGGCGCAACAGCACCAAGTTCAGCCCCAGCTCTGTTGTGAGTTGATGCCAGAGCTGTTCCGTCACACCACCAGACTGGCGGCACAACACCACGCTGATGCCCCAGCGTTGGCAGAGGGCTCGCTCGATCGCCCCTGGCACCTCCCCCTGCAGGGGACGCACCACGGCGAGGTGATCCGGATCCAAACCCGCCCGCAGGGCTGCGCGCAATCCATCAGGGGACGGAAGTGCACGGCCATAGGGGATGGCCCCAGCGCGGCGTACAGCAGCAGCCATCGCCGGAAGATGGCGACCCCCAATAGCCAGCAGCAGGTGCTGGCCCTGGAACGGCTGCACTGCCAATGCCTTGGCATCAGCCACCAGGGAGGCAGCTCCAAGCGGTTCGCGGCGACGCTCATAACGCAGCAGCGGTTGGTCCACCGAAGCACAGGCGGTGACCAGGGAATGGCTGATCTGAGCTGCAAAGGGATGCGTGGCATCCACCACCCAACGAAAAGGCCCGGCCTGGTGCAGAGCGGCAATGATTCCGCCAACACCTTGCAGGGCACCGATCGAGATCCGCTCCAGCGGCAGTCCCGCGTAAGCCTTCGCCGCACTTGAGGTCACCACGCTCACGCTCACACGCCAATTGCAGCGAGAGAGCTCCTGCACCAAGCGCGGCCCCTCACCGGTTCCAGCCAGCAACAGGACACGACGCTGGTCATTCGCGGGCCCTTGCATCAGGATGTGCGCCGACACCAGCTCAAGCCATGAACCATTGCGTGCTCGAAGTGGAGGTGATCGACGCACCGACGGTTCGATACACCCAAGACAACCAGACTCCCATTGCGGAGATGGCCGTGCGCTTTGACCCCCTGCGGGAGGGTGATCCGCCAGGCGAATTGAAGGTGGTTGGCTGGGGCAACCTGGCCCAGGAGCTACAGAACCGTGTGCAGACAGGGCAGCGGCTGCTGATTGAAGGCCGGCTGCGGATGAACACCATGCCCCGAGGCGATGGCATGAAGGAGAAACGGGCTGAATTCACCCTGGCTCGGCTCCATCCGATCGGCGCTTCAGCCACGGGTGCTCCCCCCGCCGGCAACCCCTCAGCCCCGGCCCCAGTCCGACAGGCCCCCGCAGCTGCGGCGACGAAAGTGGCGAAAGAGCCAGAACCAGCCAGCTGGAATGCTGCGCCCCTGGTTCCCGACACCGACGACATTCCGTTCTGAATCAGAGGATGTTCTCGGTTCGGAGCGGTTCAACGATCGGCTTCGTCCTGCAGCTCTGAAGCTCGGGTGATCAGTTGCCCGAGCTCTCGCTCGAGGGCCGCCAGGTCAAGCCGGAGCTCGGGCCAACGACCGCCATCAATCTGCTGCAACAACCAGCTGCGATCGCGATCGAGCTGCTGGAGCAGATCATCCATGCCGGTCGACGATGGATCAGGCATCTAGCTCGAGGCAGTGGATCTCCATCCTGATGGCCTAGAGGTCAAAATGACGATCAAGCCAAGGCCTTCATGAAGGATTTCTTCTCCCCCGGCAGCCTCGTCACCATCGCCGGAGGCGTGCTGACAGTGATCGGTGCCACCGCTTACGCGACGGGAAGCGCCAACCTCAGCCTGCCCACAATTTTCTATGGAATTCCCATCTTGTTGGGGGGACTGGCCCTGAAATCCTCGGAGCTGCCACCCGCTATCCGGGTGACACCCATCAAGACCTTTCAAAAAGAACGGGAAGCGGCAGCCCCTGAACTGGGCAAGCTTCTCGGGGATGTGACGCGCTGGCGCTACGGCCAGAAGGCCCATCTGGAGTCGTCACTCGAAGCGCTCAAGCTCTGGGATGAGGACACCCCGCCGCAGTTGGAGGAGATCGAAGAGCTGCATTCCGACGCTGGCTATGGCCTTCGGCTGCGTTTTCTGCTTGGAGCCGTTCCCCTCGAACGCTGGCAAGAGCGGCAGGAGCGTCTCGGGCGTTTCTTCGCCAAGGGAATGCGAGCGGAACTCAAGGAACTGGATGAGCAGCGGTTGGATGTTGTTCTGCTTCCCGCGGGTGAGGCATAAGCCATGGCCCAGTCAACCCAGAACAACGATGACGCCCTCAGGGTGTCGGTGCTCAGCGAAGCCCTTCCTTATATCCAGCGTTTCGCCGGACGGCGCATCGTGATCAAGTACGGCGGAGCGGCCATGGCCCATTCCGAACTGCGTGCTGCCGTCTTTCGCGATCTGGCTCTGCTTGCCTGTGTTGGGGTCCAACCCGTCGTGGTTCATGGCGGCGGGCCGGAAATCAACCAGTGGCTGCAGCGTCTGGAAATTCCAGCCGAATTCCGCGACGGATTGCGCGTCACTGACGCCGACACCATGGATGTGGTGGAGATGGTGCTGGTGGGTCGCGTCAACAAACAGATCGTGAATGGGCTCAATCAGCTCGGCACCCGTGCCGTTGGCTTGAGCGGAAGTGACGGAAGCCTGGTCGAGGCTCGCCCCTGGGGGGATGGCAGCCATGGGCTGGTGGGAGACGTTGCCCGCGTCAATCCCGATGTGCTGGAACCGCTGCTGGAGAAGGGCTACGTGCCCGTCATTTCCAGCGTTGCCGCAACCCCCGATGACGGGCGCGCCCACAACATCAATGCCGACACAGTGGCGGGAGAACTGGCGGCGGCCCTGGAGGCCGAAAAACTGATCCTGCTGACCGACACCCCCGGCATCCTCAAGGACCGAAACGATGCTGACTCCTTGATCCGCAAACTGCGCCTCTCAGAGGCGAGACAATTGATCGAAGACGGCGTCGTCGCAGGAGGCATGACCCCAAAAACGGAATGCTGCATCCGCGCCTTGGCGCAAGGCGTCGCAGCCGCCCACATCATTGACGGCAGGGTTCCCCACGCCCTGTTGCTCGAAGTCTTTACGGACGCTGGCATCGGCACCATGGTTGTGGGACGCGGCTGAAGGGTGAGCGAAAAAGACTCAGGACTGGACCTTTCCGAAGCGGAAGCAGCCCTCGAGCGCGGGGACTATGGACAGTGCCTGGATCTGCTCCTCCCCCTAGCGGAAACCCACCCGCCCAACAGTCCCGAGGGGCCCCGGCTGCGTTACTTGATGATCACCGCCTGGATGGGGCAGGGGCAGGACGACAAGGCCATCGCCACCTGTCGTCTGCTCAGTCGCTGCCGAGATCCCAAGTTGCGCCAGCAAGCGCAACAACTACTCGAGATTCTCGAGGCCCCCAGCCTGGATCGTCCGGAACGCTGGTCGATGACGATGCCGCAACTGGAGATGAATGCCTCCGGCAGCGGGCAGCCGAGCACCATGCGACGGCGGCGCTCCCGGCGCCCCGAACCACCGCCTCCGCCACCGACGGGGCCGACGCGACCACCGGCGGCCGGATTCGCCGTGCTGGTCCTGGCAGTTCTGCTGGGGATCACTCTGCTGTTGAGTGGCTGCGTAAGGATCCAGGCCGATCTCGAGCTTCGCGGTCCGGATCGACTGGCCCTCACCTGGGACGTGCAGAGCACCCAGGAACGCTCCCTGCCCTGGCAAGACCAGTTTGAACGCGATTTGGAACGGGAGGTGTCCGGGCTGAAGATCAAGCAGTCGGGGCCTGGACAACAGCACATCAGTAGCGGCGTTGCGTCATCGCATGATCTGGCGCAACAGATGGCCGCTGTGGTTGAGGTGGCTGGCCGCGCGGCAGGACTCTCTCTCCCTGCACCGGTGCTCAAGCTCGAGGAACGCAACTGGCTGCTGGGGGTGCAGCAGCACTTGCAACTGATCGTCGACCTCAGCGATTTGCCCGAGATTCCTGGGCTGGACCTGCATCTAAGCCTCAACCATGGGCGGATTCAAAGCACAGCGCATTCCGGAACAACCACCGAGATCAACTGGCGGGGCTGGCGCTGGAATCCTCTCGGCCTTGGTGGGCTGGTGATTCTGATGCTGCTGACGTGCAGCATGCTCCTGCAGGTCGTGCGGCGGAAGTTGGGCTTTGGCTTCCCGGAACTGCCCTCTTGATCAAAGCTGCTGCGGATCAGGATCCACGGTGAGCGCCACACCCCTGGGCAAGCCCTCCCAAAGGTCCTGCCCAGGAGGCAACGGAAGAGAGGAGCCCGACGGTCCATGCAAGAGCAGCTGCCATCGGCTCCGTCCTGCCACGCGGGCCACCGGAGCAGGGGCAGGCCCCAGCAGCCACCAACTCTGGCTCTGACACATCGGCCGGATCCGCTCAGCAAGAACCGCTGCCGCCGTTGCTGTTTTGCTGGGGGAATCTCCAGACAGACGCAACAGACAAGCGCGACTGAAGGGCACCAAGCCGGCCTCCTTCCGAAGAGCCACTTCCTGAGCAAGGAACGCCTCATAACGACCATCCACCAGGTGTTGAATCACCGGATGCTCCGGGGTGTACGTCTGGACAAGCACCTGTCCCGGTCGCTCGCCCCGGCCAGCTCGGCCCGCCAACTGCAACAACAACTGCAGTGCCTGCTCACCTGCGCGGAGGTCGGGGCGATGCAGAAGCCCATCCGCTGCGAGCACCGCCGCCAGGGTGACCCGCGGCAGATCCATACCCTTGGCCAGCATCTGCGTTCCGATCAAGACATCCGCCTCCCCGGCGGCAAAGCGGTCCAGCAGGCGTCGATGACCATCACGCCCCCCGGTGGAGTCCCGATCGAAACGGAGCAAGCGAAGGCCTTCAAGTTCCTGGGAAAGGAGTTCCAAGACCTTCTGCGTCCCCGCTCCAAAGGGCTTGAATGCCGTGGAACCACAGTGACTGCAGCGGCTCTCCAGCTCCTCACGATGGTCACACCAATGGCATCGCAGCCACTGGCGTCCACCTTGTCCACGGTGGACGGTGAGAGCCACATCGCAATGGGGGCACATCACCACCTCGCCGCAACTGCGGCAGCTCAAAAAAGGGCTATATCCCCGACGTGGCACCAAAACCACCGCCTGTTCGCCCTGCTCCGGCAGCGCCGCAAGACGGTCCATCAAGGCACGACTCACCAGACGTTTGTGCCCTTCAGCCAACTCATGGCGCATGTCAATCACATGCACGGGAGGTAGGGCCTGCCGCGAAATGCGCTGGGTCAAACGCACCAAGGTCAAGGCACCATCGGAGCCAGATTGAACCCAACTCTCAAGCGACGGTGTGGCACTGCCCAGCACAAGCCGTGCTTTTTGCATCACAACCCGATCCAAGGCCAAGTCGCGGGCGTGATAGCAGGGCATCGGAGCGTCTTGCTTGTAGGAGCTGTCGTGCTCCTCATCAAGAACGATCAATCCAAGCGGCTTCAGAGGAACAAACACGGCGGAGCGAGTTCCAACAACCACCAATGGCTGTTCCGCGGAAAGACAGCGGCGCCAGGTCCGGACCCGCTCAGCGTCACCACAACCGCTGTGGTATTCAACGACGCGCGAGCCGAAGCGTTTACGGCAGCGATCGACGAGTTGGGGAATCAAACCGATCTCGGGGGTCAGCAACAAGACATGGCGGCCCCGCTCCAGCTCTTGGGCAGCGAGTTGGAGGTACACCTCAGTCTTGCCGGAACCCGTAATTCCCCACAGCAACAGCCCACGCCCGGGAGAAAGCTGTTGGTAGGCATCGACCACGGCATGCTGCTCAGCGGTCAAGGCCTGGGGATGCTCCCGGAGATCAGCACCCCCAGCGACCTTGTCCTCCGCCAGCCGACGCTCACGCACCAGGTAACCCTGTTGAACCAGGGGGGGCAGCAAATGAGCACCAAATCCACTAGCCACAAGATCCCGTTGCCAGACGCCACCGCCTTGGGCCTTCAACCAAGCCAGAAGTTCCCGCTGGCGGGGGCTGGGTTGATCCGCGTCATCGAAGGGATCACAGCCCTGCACCCACCACATCTGACGTCCTCCCGCCAGCGAGCGCTGACCGGCCTGACCAATCCATCCCGCCGGCAGAGCCGCCTTCAACGTGCGAAAGGCGCTCAGGTGGCAGCGGTCCGCCACCCCCTCCAACCAGCCGTACCAATCAGGGTCAACAGCAGCCCGCTGTAGGAGTGCTTCCACCGGCTGCAGTTCTGGGGGTTCATCCGCTCCCCACTCCCGCTGCGCGACCACCAACCCATGCATGGCACGACCTCTCAGGCGCACCCGCACCAGGTCTCCTGGCATCAATCCCATGGACGGATCAGCGGAGTAGGTGAAGGACCGCCCCTCCCGCCCGGCCTCAAGCCAGACATCAACGCAGCGCCTTGGATGCGACAGGACCTTGCAAACTTCGGAAGACTTCATTAACGTGAGGAGGTTGGTCGTTTTCTGCCAACCCTGCGCTCGATCCAGAGGGAAGACACAGAGTCTGAAGTCAAGGTCTTGTCCTTGCCACTTTGACCGGTCTGAGACCACCCCGGGCAGCACAGACAATTAGTCCAAGCGTTTCGTCGACTCGCGGACACCACCATCAGCCCATGATCTCCGTCTCAGCGTCAGCTGCGTCGTTCTCTTCCGTTGTGACAGAAGATCAGGCTTTTTGGGCCTGAGCCCTTGGTGTGCTGTTGCCGCTTTTGCGTCCCCCCTTCATCCGACTTCGACTTTCACCATGACCCCAGCTGCCACCAAAGCTGCCAAGCCGGACATCGTTCTTCTGGCCAATGCTGACGGCACAGTGAAGGAAGTCTCGAGCAAAGAATCCAAAAAAGCCCCCGCGCGCCGCCGAGCCAGCAAGTCAAGCGCGAATGACCTGAGCGCCGCGGCAGATGAACTGCTCGCAGCAGCGGATCAGGCCAAGTCTTCCGGAACAACGAAGAAAGCAGCAGCCAAAACCGCCAAGGCAAAAACCACCACAAAGACCACAAAGAAAGCAGCAACCGCCAAGAAGACCACCACCAAGGCATCAACAGCTAAAAAATCGACCGCCAAGGCAGCTACAGCTCAACCAACAGCTGAAGAGAAGGCCAAAACAGCCGCTGCCGAGAAGGAAGCCAAGGCCAAAGCCCTGGCGAGCATCAAAATCGGCCCCAAAGGCGTTTACACCGAAGACTCCATTCGGGTCTATCTGCAGGAAATCGGACGGATCCGCCTTCTGCGTCCCGACGAAGAGATCGAACTCGCTCGCAAAATCGCGGATCTCCTCTACCTCGAAGAGCTGGCGTCTCAATTTGAAAGCGACAACGGCCGGGAACCCGACAAAAAAGAGTGGGCCGCGTTGGTTGAGATGCCGCTCATCCGCTTCCGCCGTCGCTTAATGCTGGGCCGACGAGCCAAGGAAAAAATGGTGCAATCCAACTTGCGCCTCGTTGTCTCGATTGCCAAGAAGTACATGAATCGGGGCCTGAGTTTTCAGGATCTGATTCAGGAGGGCAGCCTTGGCCTGATTCGAGCAGCTGAAAAGTTCGACCACGAAAAGGGCTACAAGTTCTCCACCTACGCCACCTGGTGGATTCGTCAGGCAATCACGCGAGCGATCGCGGACCAGAGCCGGACCATTCGCCTACCGGTTCACCTCTACGAAACGATCTCCAGGATCAAGAAAACCACCAAGGTTCTCTCCCAGGAATTCGGTCGTAAGCCAACGGAAGAGGAAATCGCTGAATCGATGGAAATGACCATCGAGAAACTGCGGTTCATCGCCAAGAGTGCCCAGCTGCCGATCTCGCTCGAGACCCCCATCGGCAAAGAAGAGGATTCCCGTCTGGGCGATTTCATCGAAGCAGACATCGAGAACCCCGAACAAGACGTCGCCAAGAACCTGCTACGTGAAGACCTCGAGGGAGTTTTGGCAACCCTCAGCCCCCGCGAGCGCGATGTGCTTCGACTCCGCTACGGATTGGACGACGGACGCATGAAAACCCTTGAGGAAATCGGCCAGATTTTCGACGTGACCCGCGAAAGGATCCGTCAGATCGAAGCCAAGGCCCTGCGCAAGCTGCGCCATCCCAACCGCAATGGGGTGCTCAAGGAATACATCAAGTAGGTCACGAACCCGAGGCTGTCATCGAACAGTCTTGGGAGTAATACATAAGTACATAACCCCTAGCTCAAAGCCCCAATGGGCTCCTATAACGATCTTGAGGGAATTGAGACGCCCTCCTCACACGGAAGAGATCAAACCTCAGTCTGAGACTGGGGTTTTCCTTTGGGAGAAAATAAAAATTCGGTGCATCAGTGTGGATTACGAAGGGCTTTCGAAGGTCTCCGTAAATTCCTGAAAGGCACGCTTCAAGCGCTCCACCGGTGTCTCCTCAAGAGGACATTCCTGACGCGTCTCCAAGGCATAGGCCTGAAGCAGACGTGGATCGGGCTCAAGCACAGAGGCGACTGCCGCCTTGAACAGCACAAGGTTGTGCTGGGACGTAAGCCCCGCCAGATAAGGCTGAAGCACCCAGCTCAGCTGACCATCCTCCGGGGGTTGTACAGCCGAGCGAACCAGACGCGGCCGGAGCAACTGATAGGCGTGATCACCATCACGATCGGTGGTGTGCCGAAGCCGCGCCATCAAGACGTCACCACTGCACAACAGGATCAAACGAATGCATCCCTCGGCCACCAAGGGGAGCATGGTCTCCTGCTCCTGGGGTTCAGGGGCAACCGAGCCGATCGCTCCCACCTGACGAACGCCATTCACAACGGGGCCTGGCATGAGGGTCCTACGCGGCACACGAATGTTACGTGTTCTTCACATAGGCGGCCTTCTCTTTCGAAGCTTCACAACCTCAAGGCTGCCAATCAATGGAGACCTGCCCAAAAGCGTAGGCTGGGCGGCTGATTCGCCTTGTACATGGCCCTCACCGAACTGCGCATCGCCTCACGACGCAGCCAGCTGGCCATGGTGCAGACCAATTGGGTCAAAGCGGAACTGGAAAAAGCGCATCCAGGCTTAAAAATCACCGTGGAAGCCATGGCGACCCAGGGCGACAAAATCCTGGACGTTGCCCTGGCCAAGATCGGCGACAAAGGCCTGTTCACGAAAGAACTGGAAGCCCAGATGTTGGTGGATCGTGCGGACATCGCCGTCCACTCCCTGAAAGACCTTCCCACCAACCTTCCTGAGGGGCTGATGCTCGGCATCATCACCGAGCGGGAAGACCCGGCTGACGCACTTGTCGTGAATGCCAAAAACCAGGCCTACAAGCTCGACACGCTTCCTGAAGGATCTGTGGTGGGAACCAGCTCCCTGCGGCGCCTGGCCCAGCTGCGTCACCACTACCCCCACCTGATCTTCAAGGACGTGCGGGGGAACGTGATCACCCGGCTGGAGAAGCTGGACAGCGGCGATTACGACTGCCTAATCCTCGCTGCAGCAGGTCTTGGCCGCCTGGGCTTTGCCGATCGGATCCACCAACTGATCCCCGGCGACATCTCCCTGCACGCCGTTGGCCAGGGAGCACTGGGCATTGAATGCGTGGAGGGCAAGCCTGAAGTTATGGAGGCAATCAAGGTGCTGGAGCACATGCCCACCTCCCAGCGCTGCCTGGCCGAACGCGCTTTTCTGCGGGAACTGGAGGGCGGCTGTCAGGTTCCCATCGGCGTGAACACCCGCTTCGAAGGCGATCAACTGATCCTCATCGGCATGGTGGCCAGCCTCGACGGCAAACGCTTGATCCGCGACCAAGCCAGCGGCCCCGCCAGCGACCCCGAGGCCATCGGCCTCTCCCTCGCCCACACCCTCAAAGATCAGGGCGCAGGAGAGATCCTTAAAGAGATCTTCGACACCGTTCGCCCCGAAGCCTGATCAACTGCGAATCTCAAGGCGTGTTCCCACATCCACGGCTTCAAACAGCTGCCGGATGTGGCTGTTGAGCATGCGCACGCAGCCAAGGCTCACGGCAGCACGGATCTGAACCCAATGCGGCCACGCCGTTCCATGGATTCCAAATTCGCCGCGCCCATTGCGGTGAAAAGCCATGTAGCGATCGCCGATGGGACTGCTGGGTCCGCGTAACTCGCGCCGCTGGCCCGACTTGTTCGTCACATAGATGGGATCAACTTTCTTGGTGAGAATGGCGAACTCCCCCTTGGGGGTGGGCGTCTTGGGATCTCCGATCGCTACCGGCCACGATCCAAGCCGCTGGCCACCCCGGACAAGAGAGATCTGTCGCTTGCTGAGGTCGAGAACGATGCGCGACTCCCGCGGAACACGCTGCAACGCCACTTCAGCGGCGTCAGCGGAAAGCGACGGCAGCAGGGATCCAGCCAACACACCGCCCAAGAGCACTGGAAACAACGACCACTTCATGAGACGCGCAAGACCCATTGGTCTCAACGTATTCATCGCTGCGCGAAAAAACCGCAGTGCCCAGTGACCAAGCCAATCTCTTCAGATTCTTTTCGGTCTCAAGCGTGACACCTGCGATCCAGCGGTACTCTTCTCCAACCCTCTTTCCTGCGTGTTGACCTCCACGGCGATCGCACCGGCACGGCCAACCCTTCTCGAAGGCAATGCCCTCAGCCAGGAGGTCCAGTCGATCAGTTTTCGCTTCTCCGACCTCCTCAGCAACCGCAGAACCTTCCTTGCCGCTGCCTGGACGCTGCGTCGACGGGGGATCATTTGCCTACGGGAAGCCGCAACTCCTGAACTGATCGCATCGATCAACAGGGATGTTGGCGAGCTGCTCGAAGAAATCGAATCAGGAAATCACGGTCGCCTCGCCTCCCTGGCCCATCTCAATCTTCCCGATCACCGTGTGCTGAAGGGCTACAACCAGTTCCGCGATGCGGATCGGGCCGTCATCAACTACCGGGTCAAACGCCCCGATGGCCGCAGCGGCAGCGATGCGGGAATGATCGACATCTTTCATCCCGAGCGCCTCTCAGAGAGCCTGAACTCCAGCATCCGAGAATGTCTTCAGGAATCCATGATTCAGAGGTTGCTTCTGGCAAGCAGCTTCAATCGTCTGCGGGTGAAGTGCCGCAATCTCTACATCAACAGGGGTGTTCAGGACACGCGCAGCTACCACTGCGATGGACGCTCCCTGAAGTTCAAATCCTTCGTTTACCTCAGTGATGTGCAATCGCTGGCCGATGGGCCCTATTGCTTTGTGCCCAAGTCCCAACGCCGACGACGGCTCTGGTGGCGCAATGCCAGCTACAACAAACGCCACGGTCTGGGACCATTTGAATTCAGTCAGCTCCAAGGGACTGAAGCCATCGCCTTGTATGCCAAGGCGGGAGACATGGTGCTCTCATCGCAGCGCGGCGCCCACTGCGGTCACCCGCAACGCCCCCAGGCACGCCGTGCCGTCCTGGTGAACATGTTCCAGCGCTGAGACATGAAAAAAGGCGGGGAAATCCCCCGCCCGATCACCAGCCGAAAACTGGCTTGTTCAGTCCACCAGCTTGGGATCGATCTCAGCCATGTAACGGGCCTCACAGCTCTTGATGATCTCAATGGCTTTTTCGGTTCCAAAGAAACCGTTCACAGTGCAGGTGCCAGGCTTCTTCAGATCCTTGTAGTGCTCCCAGTAATAGGTGGTCTCTTTCTTCCAGTGATCACCGAGATCTTCCCAGCTCTTGATGTGATCCATGCGCTTGTCATCAGCAAGAACAGCGATCACCTTGTCGTCAACTTCGCCACCGTCGTCGAAAGTCATGATCCCGATGATGCGGGCTTCCACAATCGAACCAGGAATCAAGGGCTCAGTGACACCAACAATCTCGATGTCGAGAGGATCACCGTCTTCATCCCAGGTGCGGGGAATGCATCCGTAGGCGAAGGGGTAAGACAGAGAGGAGTAACCGACGCGGTCAAGCTTGAGATGGCCTGTTTCAGTGATCAGCTCGTACTTGTTGATCGTGTTGGAGTTGAGCTCCACGATCGTGTTGAGACGAAGTTCGGCTTCATCAGCGAAGGCCGGCAGCACGTGCAGCAGGTTGGGCATACTGCGGCTGGGTGCCTGATCGAGGTTGGCCATAAACGGCGATGGACAGCGCGGCGCATCCTACGGGCCGCCTCGGCCAATCAAACCTGTAGAGGCTGGGACGCCTGGTGCAAGCGATCAAGTTTGCTCTCCAAATAGCCAAGGAAGGCTTCGGTGCTCAAGGGGCGACCGCTGACTTTTTCAACCAATTGCTCCGCATTCACACTGCGTCCCAGCGGGTGCACGTGCTCACGGAGCCAATCCAGTAGGGGCGTGACATCACCGCGATGCACATGGTCTTCTGGAGCACCGATGGCCTCCGTCATCGCTTCACTCAATTGCGCACTAATCAGGTGCCCCAACAGGTACGACGGGAAATAGCCAAACAGGCCTTCGCTCCAATGCACATCCTGAAGACATCCCTCCGCATCATTCATGGGGCGAACCCCCAAGAGCTCCCCATAACGCGTGTTCCACTCGCCGGGAAGATCCTTCACAGCCAAGCCCTTCTCGAGCAATGCGATCTCGAGATCAGTGCGGATCAGGATGTGTAAGCCGTAGCTGAGTTCATCAGCTTCAACGCGGTTCAAGCCGGGCGAGATGGGATTCATGGCCTGCCACATGTCCTGGGCACAGGTGAAGGGAGCTCCAGCCTGAGCAAAACGGGTCCACCACTGCTCCGCGAACGGACGACTCCGGGCAACGCGGTTCTCCCAGAACAACGACTGACTTTCATGAACGGCCATCGAGGTGGCCTGACCCAGCGGCCAGGCAAACCACTGATGGCTCTGGTCCGGGAGCCCTTGTTCATAGAGGGAGTGTCCCCATTCATGGGCGGTGGCCAGGAAGCACGACAACGGCTGACCTGGCACCACACGCGTGGTGATCCTGTAATCCGCGGGTCCCAACGTGATGGAGAAGGGGTGGGGAGAGCGGGCCATACAGGTGATGGCGGAGTTGCGGCCCCAGGCCTGCAGGAGCGCGTCACAGAGATGCTGCTGGCTCGACTCCTCGAGATCCCAGTCCGCTGATCGTGGGCGTGGGCGGGTGGATGCCTGAGCGACCAATTGCGGCAACCGTTGCCTTAACGGAGCAAACAGAGCCTCGAGACGCTCAAGCCGAAGGTCCGGTTCGAAGGGTTGAGCCAGGGTTTCCCAGCACGATCGAAGCTCGTCCAGCTGGTTGGCCTGCTCCTGGCGCAGGTCAATCAACGTCTGAAGCGCCGGTGCAAAAAGACTGAAATCAGACGCTGCTCGAGCCTGCTGCCACAGGTTGTACCCCTTGGCTTTGGCCGTCGCCAATGCAGCGACCAGGGCTGGATCGAGAGCCTGCTGCCTGCACAGGTCCTGCTCCAGCAAATCCAAATTGCGGCCCTGTTCGGGGCATCGTTCACCGGAGTTCCAATGCTCACGAGCTACGGCCAGCAGATCCGCATAGGCCGCGGAGCTCTGACGTGCATGAAGCTGGGTCGCCAGAAGCGTGAGCTGCTCACCTCGCCAGGGTGCACCACCAGAGGGCATGCGGGTGTTCTGGTCCCAATACAGGGTGCTCTGAATCGAACCCAGCAGCTGTGTTTCACGCAAATGGGCTCCCAGCTGCCCCCAAGCCGTTGCGGCAGAAGCCATCTCGCTCTCCTTTCAATCAATTTAACGACCTTGGGGGTGGCATCGAAGCTGCGATGCAGGGCATGGTGAAGCAGTTCAGTCTTCCTGCATCGATGCGCCGACTGATGCTGCGCGCAGCCTTTGGGCTCGCCCTTCCCATGGCTCTTTGGCCGCTCAAACTGATCTATCGACAGCCATCGACCATCCCGTAAGCCGATCAGTTCAACTCACATCGGCCTCGGCACAGGGTCTCCAAATCCGCTCGCCCCGTGATCTGAAGCCGCCGGGACGCCCAAATCCCATAGATCCAATTGACCACGCCGCCGATCAACGGCCAGCGGGTCGGTGCATACAGCCACCCCAGACCAATCAGGCGGTACGCCTCGCGGAAGACGGCCACATCCCGGAGCACCTCACCGGAGCCCGCAATGGCATGAATGCGGCCCATGGCCTCCCGGTAGCTGATGCCGGCATGGGCCTCAGGGTCGTAATCCGCAGCATCGATATCGACAAATTCCAGCCGGCCCAGAGAGTCACGCCGCTGCAGAAAACGAACTTCACGCACGCACAACGGACAGCCCCCGTCAAAAAGCAGCGTCAGTTCGGGGGCAGAGGGACTGGCCATGGGGTCAGACGGAGCTGAAGCACGCAAAGTAAGAAGAGAACGCTATAGAGCGGTGGGAGTTCAGCAGATCCTGCATCAGATCTCAGTCCAAACCCCTGGGAAGGGCTTCACCCGTCTGGACGGTCGGTTGAACACCTGGATCCGCAACACAGGCCTTGACCAGGGCGTACTGCACCTCACGTGCCTGCACACGAGCGCAAGCCTCACGATCAACGAGAACGCTGATCCACGGGTTCTGCAAGACCTTGATGCATGGATGGCGGATGCCGTTCCAGAACACCGCCGGTATCTCCATGACGACGAAGGAGCGGATGACATGCCGGCCCATATCCGAACAGCACTCACCAGCCAGACCCTCAGCCTGAGCGTCAGTGGAGGACAGCTGCTGCTGGGCACCTGGCAAGCCGTGTACCTCTGGGAGCACCGCAGCGCTGCTCACAACAGAACGATCGCCTGCCACCTTTTCGGCGAACCATCCAGCGTCACGGCACCTCGTTCCACGACGCAGAACGCCTCAGCCAAGCCTCAAACCCTGTTGAGTCTTCGCAATGTGGAAAGAATCAATCAAGCCATTCAGGTACGACATGACCCCAATGCCTGGGAAACAGACAACGGCATCGATACAGACACCGATCTGATGATTGATCGATTGCATGACTTAAGTGATTGAGGATCAGCTCCATGACATTCGGACAGATTTGTCGGATTGTTGTCATCAGCGTTTTGATCGTCCTGTTCTGGTTTTGGATCGATCCAGCGTTTGCGGTCGTACTCGGAATCATTTCTATGGCGGTGCTGAGCGTTGCCAACCTCCATCCCAAGCCGCGTTGGGTCCGAAAATTTTGGGCTTATTGCATTGATCTGGGGCAGCACGACAGAGAGCTCCCTTAGGGGCCACGATCCCGCCACGATGGAGGGGTGAATCAGAGATCGCATGCCGATGGAACGTCTCGACGCCACCCAGATGTCGGCGCTCGCCACAGAACTACCCAACTGGAGAGTGCAGGGCGAACGGCTGCACCGCGATCTGCAATTCAAGAGCTTCGTGGAGGCGTTTGGATTCATGGCACAGGTGGCCCTACTGGCCGAATCCAAAAATCACCATCCGAACTGGAGCAATGTCTACAACCGCGTGTCGATCGATCTAACCACCCATGATCTCGGTGGGCTCAGCAGGCTCGATGTGGAACTGGCCACCGCAATCGACGGACTGTTGCCAGCATGAGTGCTGAGGGTCCTTGCGCATGACCACTGCACCAGCCACCTCCAACGTCCCCGTCACCATTCTCAGCGGCTTCCTCGGAGCAGGGAAGACCACGCTGCTGAACCACATCCTGACCAATCAGCAGGGGGTGAAGACTGCGGTGCTGGTGAACGAATTCGGCGAAATCGGAATCGACAACGATCTGATCGTCACCACCGATGAAGACATGGTGGAGCTAAGCAACGGTTGCATCTGCTGCTCGATCAACGACGAACTGATGGAGGCAGTGGAACGGGTCATGGAACGCCCTGAACCTCTCGACTACATCGTCGTCGAAACCACTGGTCTGGCCGATCCCCTGCCGGTTGCGATGACTTTTCTCGGCAGTGAACTGCGCGATCAGACCCGCCTTGATTCGATCATCACGTTGATCGATGCAGAAAACTTCGATGAAGTCGTGCTCGAGACGGAAGTTGGCCGAGCCCAGGTGATTTATGGCGACATCCTGCTGCTGAACAAGTGTGATCTCGTCTCCGAAGAGCGGCTTGAGGCCGTTGAGCAGAAACTCAGAGACGTCAAGAACGATGCCCGCATCCTGCGATCGGTGAAAGGGGATGTCCCCCTGGCCTTGCTGCTCAGTGTCGGCCTGTTCGAATCCGACAAGGTGAGTGCCCCCGCCGAGGATCCGAGCCTGAATCACAGCGACCACGACCACGAGCACGGTCATGGCCACAGTCATCACCACGACCACGGTCACGAACACGGGCACGACCATGGGCACGGGCACAATCATCACCACGACCACAGCCATCACCATGACCACAGCCATGGTGATCACGCGGACCATCAGGCGATCGAGGGATTCACCTCCGTGTCGTTCCAGAGTGATGGACCTTTCTCCTTGCGCAAGTTCCAGAACTTCCTCGACAACCAAATGCCCCAGGAGGTGTTCAGAGCCAAGGGAATCCTCTGGTTCAACGAAAGCGAACGACGCCATGTGTTCCATCTGGCAGGCAAACGGTTTTCGATCGACGACACCGACTGGACCGGTGATCGCAAGAACCAATTGGTGCTGATTGGCCGTGACATCGACCACAAGACCCTGCGGGAGCAACTCCAGGCTTGTGTGGCACCTGATGCGGGAAAAGGTTTCAGCTGATTCAGCAGAACCCATGAATGCTGCTTATTGTGCGTGCCATGGAAGACACCTCAATGGTCGAACCGCTGTTGCTCGGAACAGTCTTTGTTCTTGCAAGTTTGTTGTTGTGGCTTCTGGCTGACTCCGATGACGACAACGGTGGAGGCGGCCTGCGACAGCCTGTCCTTGTACCGATTCCTGTCCGTCATCACCAACGCTGAACACGTCGACAGCTCTTACTTAATCCCCCACTGAGATGGGGGATTTTTTATGGCAATGCGCGGCCACCGGTACGGCCGCTCCTCGGCTCAGCTCACGTCGGCATGCGGAAGCAACGTGACTCTGGCCCCATCCCGGAACGTGAGCCGGCAACGGGTTTGTGGAGGATGCTCCTGATCAATCGGACAGTGGGCACGCACCAATACATCGGCGATTCGGATTCGGTATTCCCATGCATCGCCCAGAAATTCACGCCCCAGAACACTGGCCTCTCCTTCGGCATCAGCGATGACATTGATGTCGTGAGGGTCTACCAGAACACAACAATCACCGGATGCTCGGCGGTCTGCCAACACCATGGGCTTCGCTTCATCCAGATCGCCCAGCAGACAGGACAACTGCCCTCGCTCCCGCGACTGAACGGGAATCAAGTTGCGTTGAAGCACGAAGGACCCCACAAACGGCGTCGCCGGTGATCGCACAATGTCTTGTGGAGAGGCGCATTGATGCAAAACGCCATCCCTCATGACAGCGACGCGATCGCAGATCGCCAAGGCTTCTCCCGGATCATGGGTGACGATCACGCCGCTGGCGCCACAGGCGTCCAGCACAGAAGCGAGCTCACTTCGCAGTCGCAGCCTCACCTCCACATCCAGACTGGAGAAGGGCTCATCCAGGAGCACAACCCTTGGAGCTGGGGCCAGGGCTCGCGCCAAGGCCAGCCGTTGACGCTGACCACCGGACAGCTGGTGCGGATAGCGCTGCTCCAATCCATGCAACCCCAGCAACTCAAACAGCCAGGCCACCCGCTCAGGGTTGGGGTGCCGCTGGGGCAGACCAAAACTGGCGTTCTGCCAGGCATTCAGATGAGGAAACAGCGCATAGTCCTGAAAGACCATGCCAACACCCCTGCGTTCTGGCTCCATCCATGCCCCTTCCCCAGCCACGGTGCGCTGGGCCAGCTTCACCGTGCCCCGCTGAGGGCGCTCAAAGCCAGCAATCAAGCGCAGGAGGGTGGTTTTACCGCAACCGGAGGGGCCGAGTAAACCCAGCAGCTCCCCTTGCGCCACTTGAAGATCGACCCCCTGAAGGGTCCAGCCCTCGGAAGCATTGCCGTAGCAATGCCAGACACCGTTCAACTCAACCGTCGGCTCCATCGGGAGCAGCTGTTCCACAGATCCAAGCAGCTTGGGAACGGACAGAGCATATGAGTGTGCCAAATGATCGATGCTGGTGTGCGTTTTGCACGTCCTGGGCTGACCAACCATCAACGCCTTGTCCGCCATCGGACGCACTGATCGCTGGGATGAATGGTTTGCTGATCGTCTGCCTGACCAACCCCCTTTATCGCCAGACTCATTCCAGGGCAATGTCGCAACGACGGTGTCCGGCCCATCGCTCAATTGACGTTGCTGACCAACCGGATTGTTCCAAGCCCGAGCCGGCTGGCCCTCTTTCTGCTCGCTTCGATCACAGCCCTGATTGCCATCTGGCCGGTGCTGACGTTGGTGCAGGAGGCCATCAAAACCCTGCAGAGCGGCTTCACCGATCTTGGCCCCGATGGGATGCGCCAGGTGCTGGGCACGATCAAGCTGCTCCTAGGAACAGCCACATTGGGCACCGTGCTGGGCACGACCAATGGATGGCTGCTGTGCAACTGCCGTTTTCCTGGCCGCCAATGGCTGCGGATTGCCCAGCTGATTCCGCTGGCAACACCGGCCTATCTGCTCTCAGCAACACTGATCGATCTGGGGAGTCGCCACAGCTGGACCATTCACGGCATGGGCTGGGGCATCACTGTCATGGCCTTGACCACCTACCCCTACGTGTTTCTGCTGAGCACAGAAAATTTCTCCGTCAGCGGCCGGCGTCAGCTGGAGGCGTGTCGCAGCCTGGGGGTCGGCCCGTGGTCAGCCTTCGGTCGCGTTGCCTTACCGATCGCTCTTCCCGCGATCGGGGCCGGTGTCGCCCTGATGGGGATGGAAGTTGTCAATGAGCTCGGTGCTGTTCAGCTCCTCGGGATACCAAGCCTCTCCGCGGGCATCCTCGAAACCTGGCAATCCGACGGCAATCCTTCTGGAGCCATCAGCTTGGCCTTGATCACGTTGGTGATCGTGCTGGGTTTGGTGATCTGTGAACGCAGCCTGCGCAGCCGCAGTCGGCGCTGGTGTGATGGGGTGGCCGGTGGAGATTCAACGGCCTGGCCCCTGAATGGAATACGGGCAGTGGTGGCTCAACTGCTGGCGATCATCCCTCCTGTGTTGAGCCTGGGAACCCCACTGCTGTGGGCCGCCACAAACCTGGATCAGCTCCAAAACGGCTGGAACGACGATCTGATCAGCCTGAGTGGGCGCAGTCTCCTACTGGCCCTGGCTGCCGCCGTTATGGCGGTTGCGGCAGCTCTGGTGCTGGCCATCGCCAAACGCTGGTCTGATGCCCGATGGCTGAAAAGCCTCACCTTCCTGGCGGGAACGGGCTACGCAATCCCCGGCACCGTTCTGGCTCTAGCCCTGCTGCTCACCGGAGCCCCCTGGCAGGTCGCCCCGTTGCTTCTGCTCCTATGGGGATACAGCGTCCGTTTTCTGGCAGTAGCAAAAGGGGGGTTAGACGCTGCACTCGAGCGGATCAGCCCAAGCCTCGATGAAGCGGCCACGGGGATGGGTTCCCCGTGGCAAAGCGTGCTCCAACGGGTGCACTTGCCTCTGCTGCGCGGGCCTATCACCGTCGGCTTGTTGCTGGTCTTTGTCGACACAGTGAAAGAGCTTCCCCTCACCTTTGCCCTGCGGCCGTTCGACTTCGACACCCTCTCAGTGCGGGTGTTCCAATACGCCGGCGATGAACGGTTGGCCGAAGCACTGTTGCCGGCCCTGATGATCCTCGTGCTGGGGCTGATCGCCGCAATGGCTCTGGTGCCGACGCTGGATCACGCCTCCAGCAGGGACGGGTCGTCATCCCCGCAGCAACCTCTCTGAGGAATTGCGCTGGAGCTCCCCGGCACGGGTGTTGAGACGGAGAGGGAGTGTCGACCAGGACAGCGGCTGTCCCGTTGAAACGGCATAGGTGGTTTCTTTGATGTCACCCCTCAACCCATCCATCTCCAACAACGTGAAGGTCTGCTGAGCTGAAGTTCCACCGTCCAGCAAGCGCCGGGGGCCACTGCCCAGCGCACCGAGCTGGATGAGATCGAGCTGGCCACGGCGACCGGAGAACCAAGCGTGATGGTGACCACTGATGTAGCCCTGCACTCCGGCGTTCTCCATCAGGGCCTGGAGCGCGCTCCCCCGGTCCAATACCTCACCAGGGCGATCCTTACCCTGACCAACACCGACCAGGGGCAGATGACCAACCACGAATCGTGCACGAGCGGTTTGTGCCTTCGTACTGGCCAACTGTTGTTGTGCCCAAACCAGCTGGTCCTCAGGAACACGGGCTGAGCTGGCATCCCAGACCAGCCAGAAGATCCCGTCCTGCAGCACCGTGTAGCGAAATGGGAACTGAGAGGCATCCACAAACGCCAATCCCAAGCGTGAACGGATCGGGGTCCAGAACCGGGAAACAGCGGCACGATCAGCCGGAAAACCCGGTGAACCGTCATGGTTCCCGATCGCCGGCAGCAGCGGGATGCCGGCCGTCTGAAGCAGCCGTAGAACCGACGTTTCGAACCCCCGCCACATCGCATCGAGCTGCAGCCCCGTGAGGCCTCGCATCTGGCCCGCGACCATGTCCCCTGCACACACGACCAGATCCGGCTGAAGGGCAATCAGCTGGTCCAGCCCCTGATGAACGGCAGGGATGTAGCTGGTGGCTCCATAACTGCTGTTGAGATCACTGATCAAGCCGACACGTAGCGCCGCCCGCCTGGCAGCGCTCAAGGGCAGGGCCACGGCACTGAGACCGGTGCCAAGCACCAGCTGCAGCATCCGGCGACGACTCAGCACCACAACAGCCAGGGGGTCAGCATGAACGTTTCAAACGTTGCTCCACCAGCCGATCCGCCACAAGTGCCGCGCTGGCAACAACATCCGCAAGGGTGGACAAGAGCCGATAACTGAGCACGACGGCCAGCAACTGCGCTTCCGGCACGGCAGGACCCAACCGAAGCAACAAGGTGGCTTCAAAGACCCCCAGACCACCAGGGGCACCGGGGACCACCAGCCCAACGGCATAGGCCAGTCCAAATGCTGCGAGCCAGGTGAATGGCGCCGGGCTGCGAATGCCAAAGGCCTGCACGCTGCACCAGAACCCGGCAAAGCGGCAGAGCACAAACAGCAGCTGAAGCGTGAGTGGCCACCAGGGGTAGCCGCCGCGACCGCTCCCCTCACTCTCCAGTGGCCCGCCGCCAGCGGACTGCAACTGCGCCGCCTTCGAACGCTCCAGCCGACGCAGGAGCGGCTCCCGCCACCGCGGAATCATCAGGAGCGCTGGCAAGGGAGCGAGCAGTGCGAGGCCCTGCTGCCATCCACCAGCAACCACAACAAGAACGGACGCCGCCACGATCAGGAGCGGATCAAGAATCACACCGGCCAGGGCCGGTCCACCGCCAATCACCGGGCGCAGCACCCGGACCCGCTCCACCAGATGCCAGATTCCACCTGGCAGGTACTTCAGCAGGTTGCTGCGCACAAAAAGCGGCACCACCGCGAGGCCTTGGGGAGGGTGCTTCAACCAGACCAGCAGGTCGCGCCAGGCCAGACCATTGATCAGGATGCTGAGCCAAGTCAGGCCCAGACCCAACAACAGCCACCACCAACCATTGGCCACCAGGCTCAGCTGGCGAAGCTGGTCAGCCTGCTGGGCCATGGCCACAGCGATGAAGACCAGGCTGGCCAGCGTGATCCAGAGCTTGGGTTGGCGAAGGATTTTGCCCATCAGGTCCAGTCTTCCGTGCTGACAAACGGTGCAGCAGCTGCGGCAGCCCTCAACTCATCAAGACCACACCCAGTGCTGGCCTGAAGAGCCTCCAGGGCATCAGCTTCGGCTTTGACAGTGCAACGACCATCCGGGCGCCGCACTTGTTTGGCGGCGAGGGGACCCCAGGGGGTGTCGAGCACACCATGGCGCCTCGGCAACACCCAGCGTCCCTGGCGCCGCTCCCGCAAACCAATGCTGCTGCCAGCACTGAGCCAAAGCCGGCGCATCTCGTCGGCATCACCATCCCGCACCAACGCAGTTATGGCCTGACCACTGCGGCCCTTTTTCATCAACAACGGCTGCACCGCCACATCAATCGCCCCCGCATCTCGCAACCGATTGGCCAATGCCGCAACCTCCTCAGGGGTGGCGTCATCAATCCAGGCTTCCTGAACGACCAGCGACTCCCAGCGGGGACCTGCAACTGCATCCACCGACGGGGTGTGGAGCACCAAGCGCACCAGGTTGGGGCGATCCAGCTGGCGATGGCCGAGGCCGACGCCGATTTTTTCGGCCACCAGAACATCAGGGGCCACAAAGCGATCCGCCAGCACCGACACCAAGGCCAGACCCGTGGGCGTCACCAATTCCCCGGTGGGCAGGTCACCACCCTGTAGAAGCGGAATGCGGTGACGACGCGCCAGTTCAAGCACTGCAGGAACGGGGACGGGCAACAGGCCATGGGCTGTTGACACCGTCCCGCTCCCGGCAGGCAACGGGGAACAGACCACCTCTCCCGGGGTGAGATCTTGCATCGCGGCACAGACCCCCACCACATCCACAAGGGCATCGATGGCCCCCACTTCATGGAAGTGAACGGCCTCCGCCGAGGTCCCATGCACCGTGGCTTCGGCTTCCGCCAGGCGGGTGAACACGGCAAGAACGGTTTGCTTCAGCGATGGAGCCAAGGCAGCTGCATGGATCTGATCGCGGATCTCCGACCAGTGGCGGTGGGGAGGCTGATCCTCGATCCCCTGCACATCAACGCGGATCCCCCGCAGTCCGCCGCTGCGCGCCTCGTGCTGGGTGAGGCGGTAGCGCCCTGCCAAACCGAGGGCCGCCAGGGGCGACTCCACAACGGCCTGATCCACACCGAGATCCAACAGGGCGGCAAGGAGCATGTCCCCCGCCAAACCCGTTGGCGCATCAATCCAGAGCGCGCTCATCGCCCCAGACGCGGGGCCGCCTCCAACAGCGCAACCGCCTCACGGTCAAGCGCCTGACGCTGCTGACGCAGTTGCTGCTCGATCTCCCGACGGGCCCGACGCTGCTCCCGCTGAGCGGTGGCAACGTCATGGCCGGACAGTCCCCAGAGCCGTCCCAGCAAAGCGCGGTCATCTGCACCACCACGGGCCTGACCGAAGACCACGGTCTCCGCCGCGATGCCGGCCTGGAGCACCCGGCTCCAACGCCGCAGATCCTCGAGGGGCATCCGAACACTATCCGGCACGGTGAACTCAGTGGCACCACTGCTGCGCAGCCCAGCACGCACACAGGCAAGGGTTCCAACCAGCACCTGCTGCACCGGAAGTTGCTCCTCTTCCGCAATCAGGACATGGCCCGCCTCATGCACCGCAATCCGACGCAGACGCTCCTGACCACCGGGCAAGGCTTCGGCCAGGATGTGGCCACCCATGCCCTGCCAGGTGGCGGCATCAACACTGAGAGTGACCAGAGCACCCCCAACAGCCACCACAATCCAAGCGGAGGACAGACCCAAGGCAGGGCCAAAGGCTCCGAGAACGGTGATGCCGGCAACAGCGACACCAGCGCGCAATACCCCCGTGGACCCCTGCCCCCCCTCCGCCATCAGCTCCGAACGCGGGAGGTGGCACGACCTCGGCCTCCCTTGGATTTGCCACCACGCGTCGGCATCGGGGCAATCACCTCGTGCTGTTCCAGATGAAGTTCCTGTCCCTGCCGGCGAAGGTCAAGGCTGACGAAGTGGCGCAGGTTTTCCATGGGAAGCTCACCCTTGATCTGGAGCTTGAAGGGGAGCGGCCGCTGGCCGTCAGCCCGGGCCTGCTGCCGCACCTTCACCACCATTTCGCCGGTCTCGGGCTTGGTGAAGATCAACTCCCCTCTGATGGAGAAGTAGTCGTCTCCCTCGGGCAAGGTATCTGAGGCGTCCGCTTGCTCCGGCGAAAGAGTGCTGGGTTCCCAGACACCAGCAATCTGAAGATGGAGATGATCACTTTCGCGGCTTCTGGGGTACACCACCCAGAGGTGCGGTTGATCCAAGGGCAGATGCCGCCGGATCAAGGTGAGCACTCGACCGAGCACGACGGTTTCCAGGGGGACCCCCTGGGCATCGGTCAACGTGCCGCGGGTGAGTTGGTCGGGATCGGTAGGGGCGTAGGTGCCCCGAACGAGACCGATGGCCCGGTACTGCAACGGCTCTGTGACCGGGGGAATCGGATGGGCGCGCATTGATCCAGATCCGGGTGGAGTTAAAAGCCCTTGTGAAGACTGTAGCCAGCCCACCGCAATCACCTCAGACTGAAATAGCTGATTGGTGATCGGATGCAGAGCCCGCGCCGGATCCTGTTGCTGCTGGTGTCCATGGTTGGAGCTGCACTGGTCGGTTGGATCGCTGCTGCCTCCATGGCCCCTGAAACCCGCGCCCGCGGAAGTCGTCTGGCTGAAGATCCTCAGGTCGAATCCCTGATGCAGCAACTCCAGCTCCAGGAGGAGCTCAGCGAGGCAGAACGTGTTCTCCTTCTGGAACGTTTGATTGCTCTGGAACGCCTTCAGGAAGCCGAAGTGGCGCTGCAACCGTGGATCACGGCTCGTTCTACCCCCCGCGAACTCACCTTGTTCAAAGCGGAGCTGCAACGCCTCAATGGCCAGCCCGAGGCAGCCCGACGCAGCCTCAATCAATTGATGCGCTTGCATCCGAATGATCCGCAGGTTTTGCAATTGCTGGTGCTGCTGGATCAGCAGCGGGGACGCCAAATTCAGGCCAAGACTGAACTCACCACCCGTTTCAAGAGCCTGGAACCGGGACAACGTCTGGAGATCGGTCTGCTTCTTGCCGATCTCTTACGTCAAAGCGGATCCCACCAGGAAGCGGTCAACCTGTATCGCCAACTGGCTGCAGAGGAGCCGAGCAACACAAGGCCCTTGCTGGCCCTTGCGCTGTTGCAGCAGGACAAAGGCCACACAAAGGATGTTGAAGATCTGCTGAAGCAAGCCCGCCAACGGCGGGATTCAAACGGACAGATCGATCCATTGATCGATGTTCTGGCAGGACGGCTCGGATTGAGCGCTGCACGCAATGCCGCCTCGGAACAACCTGGTCCTACGGCGATTCGGGCTGATTCTGAAAGGCCTTGAGGGCCTCATCAATGGCATCGGAAGGTGGCGTGGCGTCATCCATGGCCGTCGACCTCCGGATCCTGTTCATCAGATCCATGGGGTTAGCGGCGTCGAGAACGGAGCCGTTGTCATTGGTGTTTCCGTAAATCTCTCGTTCTTCGCGGTTCTGATAAGGCGCATCCACCTGGGCGTTTGCGCCAACAGGGATGGTCGCTGCGATCAGGCAGGGCAGAACAAGTTGTGCGACAGCCGCAAGACGGGAGGACATCAGCGGATTTCGGGGTGGGCTGATGCTAAGGGTCTTTTTCACCACCGGATCAACCGTGCAGATCGCCACCTGGAACGTGAATTCCGTTCGCACGCGACTAGATCAGGTGCTCAGTTGGCTGGAGAACGAGCAACCGGATCTTCTTTGTCTGCAGGAAACCAAGGTTGATGACCCGCTGTTTCCTTTGCAGGACTTCAAATCTGCTGGCTGGCACGTGCACATCCATGGCCAGAAGGCTTACAACGGCGTCGCCCTGATCAGCCGCGACCCCTTGGAGGATGTGCGCTGCGGATTCGTTGGGGAGCTCCCTGAAGAGGCTGAAGCTGCGGATCTCGGCGAACAGAAACGCGTGATCAGCGCACTGCTAAATGGCGTCCGCGTGCTCAACCTCTATGTGCCGAATGGATCAAGCCTGAAATCAGAGAAATATCCCTACAAGCTGACCTGGCTTGGTTGCCTCAAGCGTTACCTCGAGGCCCAGCAGGAGCGCGGCGAACCGCTGTGCATGGTCGGTGACTTCAACATCGGGCTTGAAGCACGCGACCTTCCCGACCCCGACCGACAAACCGGCGGCATCATGGCCAGCGATGCTGAACGCAGTGCTCTTCGTGCCGCCCTTGGGGAGCGTCTTCAGGACGTGTTCAGGGTCTTCGAGCCAGATTCCGGCCACTGGAGCTGGTGGGATTACCGCAGCGGCGCCTGGGACCGGGACCGCGGCTGGCGCATTGATCACATTTATCTCTGCGAGGAACTGCTGGGGCTCGCCCGGAGCTGCATCATTCACAAAGGCATGCGCGGCAACGTGCAACCCAGTGACCACGCACCGGTCAGCGTTGACCTCGATTGGCCTCCATCCGATGACGACAACGATGACCTGCTGTTCTGATGGCCGTCAGTAGAGCTCCACGCCTGCTGGCAGCGTGACCATGCGTTTGGCCGATTCCCCACAGGTGCGCGGCGTGGGCAGCACCTTGCCGGGATTGGCGCGGTTGTCGGGGTCGAAGGCAGAGCGCAACAGACCCATCGTCTCCAGATCATCCGGGCCGAACATCCAGTCGAGATAACAACGCTTGTCGGCCCCGACACCATGCTCACCGCTGATGCTGCCCCCGGCGTCGAGACACACCCGCAGGATGGCGGCACCGAGTTCCTTCACGCTCCGCTCCACATCGGGCTGATCCAGGGAATACAGGATCAATGGATGAAGGTTGCCATCACCCGCATGGAAAACATTGGCCACGGGCAGGCCGTGCTCCTGGCTGAGCCGTTCAATCGCGGCAAGCACCGACGGAAGGCTGCTGCGAGGCACCACACCGTCTTGCACGTAGTAGGTGGGCGTGATTTTGCCGACCGCTGAAAAGGCAGATTTACGCCCTTTCCAGAGCACAGCGCACTCCGTGGGGTCCTGGGCCCGACGCAGGCCACGGGCCCCCGCTGCCCGACACAGCTCATCGGCACGTTCTGCTGATGCCTGAACCTCAGCGTCCTGGCCATCCAGCTCAATCAACAGCACCGCTGCAGCGTCACGGGGGTACTCGTCGTAACCGAAAAAATCGTTCACGGCGTTGATGGTGACGTTATCCATGATTTCCATCCCGGCCGGCAGCAAACCGCTCGCGGTCACAGATCGCACCGCTTCCCCCGCAGCTTCCATCGTGGCGAAATCCGCCAACAGCACGTTCACGCACTCCGGCGCCCGGAGCAGGCGCAGGGTGATGGCCGTCGCGATGCCCAGCGTCCCTTCACTGCCGATGAAGGCACCACGTAGATCCAACTCGCAGGATTCCGCCAGCCCGTTACCCAGCTGGGTGGTTGTTCCGTCGGGCAACACCACTTCAAGCCCCAGCACGTGGTTGCTGGTCACGCCGTACTTGAGGCAGTGCACCCCTCCTGAATTTTCTGCCACGTTGCCGCCAATGCTGCAGACCACCTGACTGGACGGATCCGGGGCGTAATAGAACCCTTCACCCGCCACAGCCCGCGTCACCCAGCTGTTGATGACCCCAGGCTGAACCTTGACCCGCTGATTGGCTAAATCAAGCTCGAGCACCCGACGCATCCGACTGGTAACCACCAAGAGCGCTTGCTGATCCACCAGCGCTCCCCCCGAAAGGCCGGTACCGCTGCCGCGAGCCACGAATGGGACACCGTGTTGATGGCAGCACCGCAGGACGGCGGAGACCTGATCAGTGGTTTCTGGCAGCACCGCAAGGGGTGGGCAATGACGCTCAAGCGTCAGTCCGTCACAGTCGTAACTCAGCAGTTCCTGACGCTTCGCCACGATGGCCCGAGGGGGCAGACAGCGGCGCAGATCCCTCTCCAGAACTGACCAGTCGTGGCTCACAGCGATCTCGATCTGACCCAAGACTACGCATCAAAAAGCTTGCGAAGTGGGCAATTAAGAAACACAGCAAACAGAACTGGACGTTCCTGAGTCAGGATGTTGCACGGTTTGCATCAGCCCTTTGGCGTCGGTTCCAGTGACAGCTCCCGCGTTGAACACCAGCCATTCCGAAGCCATCTTCGGAGCAGCACAGGCCCTGATGCCCGGAGGCGTCAGCTCCCCTGTGCGGGCGTTCAAGTCGGTCGGCGGTCAGCCGATCGTGTTCGATCGGGTCAAGGGTCCCTACGCCTGGGACGTGGATGGGAATAAATACATCGACTACATCGGCAGCTGGGGGCCTGCTATCTGCGGCCACGCCCACCCCGAGGTGATCGCAGCACTGCAGGAGGCGGTCGAAAAGGGCACCAGCTTCGGAGCTCCTTGTGCCCTGGAGAACACCCTGGCCGAGATGGTGATCGACGCTGTTCCCAGCGTTGAGATGGTGCGGTTTGTCAACAGCGGTACGGAAGCCTGCATGGCTGTGCTGCGACTGATGCGCGCCTACACCGGCCGCGACAAGGTGATCAAGTTCGAGGGCTGCTACCACGGCCATGCGGACATGTTCCTGGTAAAGGCTGGTTCCGGAGTGGCAACCCTTGGGCTGCCCGATTCTCCAGGCGTGCCCCGCAGCACCACCGCCAACACCCTGACGGCTCCATACAACGATCTAGAGGCCGTTAAAGCTCTGTTTGCAGAGAACCCCGACGCCATCTCTGGCGTCATTCTCGAGCCGATCGTCGGTAACGCTGGTTTCATTCAGCCGGAACCGGGCTTCCTCGAGGGGCTACGCGAACTCACCAAGGAGAACGGAGCTCTGCTCGTGTTCGACGAAGTGATGACGGGATTCCGGATCAGCTACGGCGGCGCCCAAGCCCATTTCGGTGTCACCCCAGACCTCACAACCATGGGCAAGGTGATTGGTGGTGGTCTGCCCGTTGGCGCCTATGGCGGCCGCGCCGACATCATGGGAATGGTGGCGCCTGCAGGCCCGATGTATCAGGCCGGAACCCTCAGCGGTAATCCCTTAGCGATGACTGCAGGTATCAAGACCCTTGAATTGCTCAAGCAGCCCGGTACCTACGACAAGCTGACCGCCACCACCCAGAAGCTCGTGGCGGGCATCAAGGAAGCAGCACAGGCCGCCGGCGTGCCGATTACAACCGCCAGTGTCAGCGCCATGTTCGGCTTCTTCCTCTGCGAAGGCCCTGTGCGTAACTTCGAGGAAGCCAAGGCCACGGATTCGGAACGGTTCGGCAGGCTGCACCGCGCCATGCTCGAGCGGGGCGTCTATCTCGCACCTTCCGCCTTCGAAGCCGGCTTCACCTCCCTGGCGCACTCCGACGCCGACATCGAAGCCACGATCAATGCCTTCCGCGAAAGCTTCGCGGCCGCGGCCTGATCCCGCCGTGGTGGCCTCAGCACCTCCGCCCCCTCCACTGGTCTGCACCATCCAGACCGTGGAGAGCCGGTGGTCAGACCAACCCATTCCTGGCATTCGTCAGCTTGAACAACAGCAATTCCAGATTGATCGGGGTGGTGGCAAACCCAGCATCGATCCGGCCACGGTGATCGAGAGCAGGCTCACACCTCTGGTGGAACGATTCAGCAGTTCCGGTGTTGAGCAGATTGAACGCTCAGGGATGACCTATCACTGGTCCTACGAAGCCCCCTTGGGTCCTCTCCAATTCAGCAATGGCGGGGGATCAACAAGCCCAGGCCGCGACAGTCGTGTCGCCGTGAGCGGCGATCTGATTATCGACGTGCAAAACGGTTTCAAACTCAGTCAGCAATCCCGCCTAACCCAATCCGGTGGGACACAAACCCTGAGCAGCCTTCTTGAAACAGCCCATGGCTCCTGCCGCGAACAACGCTGAGGCGCTTCTGGTGCAGGCTCGGCAAGCCGCCAAGCGTGCCCATTGCCCTTATTCGAACTTCCATGTGGGTGCCGCCGTGCGGTGCGAAGACGGGAGCGTGATCGACGGCTGCAACGTTGAAAACGCCAGCTATGGACTGAGCATCTGCGCGGAGCGCGTTGCGCTGTTTACTGCCATCAGCCTGGGCAAACGACCAATTGCACTGGCCGTGAGCTGTATCGATGCCCAGACCGATGCCTTGCCTAACTCACGCATGCCATGCGGCGCTTGCCGCCAGGTGATGCAAGAACTCCTTCCGAGCGATGCCCATGTCAGCATCGACGGTGTTGGCACCATGCAGCTTGACCAACTTCTCCCAGCACCATTTCAGCTTGGCGCGCCAAACAGCAATCGATAATTACAAAAATAAATTCGAATCAATTGATCAACAGGGCAACATTTTGATCAAGATCATTACCCATACAACTAAGCCTCGCACAGTCGAATCAAAAGACACATGAAAACACCTCAAACAAAATTTCATCGCTCCCGCCAGCACCACAATAAGCTTCTAGAAAAACAATATTTCTATTAATTTTTACCATTCAGCCCAAAAAGAAAACACAGAACTACGCTGTTGATTCGCAGACAAAAATCAAGAGTGAGCCCAGCGTGCCAAGGCTTTCTGAGGATCACTAATTTCAGACAAGTCGCTATAAACGTACTGCGGCCATTCAACCTCTGGAAGGCCTGCAAATAACATCAAATTGAGTGGATATTCTTCAGAATCCGTACAGCGACGGAAGTCATCCCGAAACAGGAATGTTGGCTTACCAAGAGCAATCGCGGCACCAAGTTCCACCATCACCCCTTCATCAGGTGGCGTTCCATTCACGATCGCGAACAGGGCATCAGCATCACGCACATCCTGCAAGTCCCGCTGGGCAACGCGATAGGCCCAACCGGGTTCCGCCAAATTCACCTGACCATTTCGCGCAAAGGGCTCCCACACCTCTAACCCCAGGGCTTCCAACGCCCCGATGAACTCTGGCAACAACAGCCGCTTCCACTGGGCGGAAAAGCCGTAAGGAGACGCCAAATAAATCGTGCGCAAGGACGTCATCACAGCCCACGCGAGGAGCGATAGGCCTGCTCATCCGCACGAGCCTTTTCGAGGTTTTCCCAGGGGAACACCACCCATTCCGACGACTCTGCAACCACGGCTGCCGTCCACCAGTTAGGACAGCTCTTGCTAACCCACACGGCAAAGGATGCCTGAGGCACCTGAGTCTTCAACACCTTCAACGTGCGCCCGGTTTCATAGACATCATCCACAATCAACGCCGATTGTTCTGGTGATGACAGCATGGGGCGATCCATGGCATGGCTCAGTGCAACCGCGAGGCAAAGCCCCCCTCTAGGGACCCCGTAAACCCCGGTCACCGCTGAATTTGCAAACCGTGAAGCCAACAGCTGCACAGCCTGATCAAACTGGGCCCAGCTAAGGATCTGCATAGCCGGAGAATGGCACATCAACGCTGTAATGCACTTTGAGCCGAGACGTCCCCCCCCAGGAGCAAACCCGCAAATGGTTTCGCAGCCATCTGCTGAACCGGGAGCTGGAATTGCAGGAGCTGTATGACCTGCCGCAAGGAGAACTTGATCTTCTGATGGCCGAAACCGCAGAGATCCGCTCGGACACAGAAAACCGATCCCGCAGTCACGGCCGCTGGTGCACAGCGGGCTATGTGCTGGAACTCGCCCGGATCATTGACGGGCGACGGGCCCGAGATCATGACACTTTCAGGTAAATCATTCGATCATGCCGTGAACGATGACTCTGACCACCAAGTTGAGATGCAGGCCTACAACCACCCTTCAGGCTTACGAGCCATCTCTAAACATCAACAACGAATCCCGAGCATTTTCAATAAATCCAAGCCATGACCGACGAAATTTAAAATCACCACGAAGCAATTTCAGCACTCTTTTCTGATAGCTGACCTTATGTGGGTCAGAAGCAAGCAGTTGCTGCGTCGCCCTAATCTCTCGATCAATCGTGCGATGCCGATACACCTTTTGGATCTTCACAACGCTTTCGCGAAGCTCTTGTTTGGCCGCCTCTGGGTCACCATCAACATTGTCCCGAAGATGATTCAACATGGACCGATCCAACGACATGCAGTAGGGGTCGATCTGCTCGGGCATGGAATCGAGAACATTTAATAGGAATGCCACACGAGCATGACGGCTTGGGAAATCCATCGAATCATTATTCGCATTCAGATTCACCTGCTTACGCCCTGAACTCTGTGCAAGAGTTCGCTTAACCACACCGCCTTCTTTCAACAGGAGATCATCCAGACCACGGAGGTAGTAGTGCTGAACAGGAAATTGTTGACCCTGGTCAACACCAAGGCAACGACCGGATCCATGGGTGTTAGATGCATGAAGACGAAGCCGCTTAAGTGCAGATGTTTTGACGATTGATTTCACCTGGGGGAAAACAAAAAATCTCTTTTGAGCAGACTCAAAGAAATCATCATCCATGGATGCTGTCAGTCTCCATGGCATCAGGAGAGATTCAATATTTTCCTCTTCAAGGAATCGGAACAAACCTGGATGCAAGTATTCATCAGCATCAATAACAGCAACATAATCCTCTCGAATCAGATCCTGAACACTGGAAATCTTTTGCCCTTCAGACTCATGGAATTGAATCTCATTTTTTGCGAATATCTCTCTGCACAATGGCGCCGCTCCTGGAGCAATCACAGGATAAAAAGCGTCAACACCAAGGCGACGATGATGATCAATAAAAGACTGCAAGTAAGGAGCCTCGCCATCAAAAACACGAACCGCGATGGCGTAACTACCCACTAAAACAAAGAAATTTAATTCAAATTACCACAACATGTCCCTTGGAAACATGTTGCCTCAAGGGCTTGCGTCATGGAATCCAAGCCTGCCTGCATCAAGAGACACTCCTGGGGATCCCCGCATCCATGCAACCAATCTCCACGAGTGGGGCGGTGAATCAACATGCTTTTGTTAGTGCAGGCATGATCGTTGCAATACATCCCAAGCCATTCGTCGGCTTTGGATCAACTCAACATCAGGCCCTGCATCCGTCTGATCAGCGATAGTTCTCAAACTGTAGAGGTACATCAAGTTCATCTTCTTTGCTCTTTACAAGTTGAATAGCAGCCTGAAGATCGTCCTTATTCTTACCCGTGATCCGCACACTTTCACCCTGGATTGCAGCCGTCACCTTCTTCAGTTCGTCACGCACCATCTTGCTTAGTTTTTTAGCAATCTCCTGACTAAGGCCCTTACGCAGCTTCACCACCTGCTTCACCCGATTTCCCCCCGCCGTTTCAGGAGTTTGAAAATCAAAAATTTTGAGTGAAAGGTTGCGTTTGGTCGCTTTGGTTCGAAGCACATCCTCCACAGCTTGAAGCGTCATATCACTGGCTGTGGTGATCACCAGCTCTGTCTCTTCCAGATCAATCTCAGTGTTGGAATCCTTGAGGTCATAACGGTTGCCCACATCGCGACGCACCTGATCGAGGGTGTTCACCAGCTCCTGACGGTCAAAGTCAGAGACCACGTCGAATGAATACGTACTGGCCATGTCGCGAGCGTGTCGATCGTCCAGCTTAGAAAGCCACCGCCCCCTTCAAGGTTGCAGTCATCCAAGGCCCGTTATGGTCGCCGGACCTGATCGAAATCGATGACTCCTGCGTTTGCCTGGGCCCTCTGTCTGATGGGAGGAGTCGTGATGGTGAGCATCGTGCTTACCGGCGCCGGAAGGGCCAAAGCAGACTTCACCATGGCTGATCTGCAGGCACCACGGGCGATGTTTGAGCGGCTGCCCGCCTTCGGTCAGCGCGCGGTCTGGGCACAGGAGAACAGCTGGGAAGCTCTCACTCTGGGTGCCCCTGCGATGCTGTTGTGTCTGATCAGTGGTGTCAGCAGCACCAGTGCAATCGCTGCAGCGTGGATCTGGCCAGGCATCCGTTTCGTCTATCTGTTCGCCTACGTCGGCAATGTGCCTCCCCTTAGGGGACTCTGTTGGGCGACTGGGGTGACGGCCGTCGGCGTCTGCTACGTCGAGGGGCTACGGGCCGTGATCAGCGCCGCTGGCTGATCAGTCGAAATAAAGAAGACTCACCACCTTCCCCATATCTTCTGCCGTTCGCGCACTTGCAAGCAGCGTTTCACTGTCATGAAACGCGAGGCAGATCAACTGATCACAGCGGTTGATGATCTCCTGATTGCACAAACTGCTGGCCATGGGCAAAGGCAGATCGTCCTGCTCGGGCTTATCAACAAGGTGCAGCACACGATCCAGGAGATCACGGATTTCAGGCACCTGCCGATCGAGGCTCTGGGGCAACAAAACCGTGAGCTTGGAGGGATCCACCTCCAGACATCCGCGAATCACCGCAGCGTTTACCCCCTGGGATCCTGATGTGAACAGGGAATGCCCTTCCTGAACGAGAGAGCGTGCCACCAACTCGATCAGATGAACCGCAACAACGGGGACATGGCGGCTACCAAGGATGGCGATCCTTCGCTGACTTTTGTCCTGCAACAGTGCAAGTTCCTGCGCCAGGGTGTCAACCCGATCGAGAGCTGGCAGATCCAGTGACTGACCCAAGGAAAACCCGCCGCCTGATTTCATCGGAAGCTAGCAACCATCAGGCGTGTTGAACCGTCAGATTCAATGCACTGAAGAGCTGATCCAGCTTGCAGTGCTCTTCCACAAGACGGAAGGCATAGGTCGCCTTCACAGCTTCATGCAGCCGCACATGTCCGAAGGCCTGCTCAATCACTTCCACCGTGGCGAGCGTGTCGTGCTCCACCTTGAGGAGGGGCACATCCAGCTCTTCAGCGCGGTTGATCAATTGAGGGAGAGGTTCCCCCGCTCCAGTCAGGATCAGGCACTGGGTTGAAGCCTCCAGAGCAGCCAGCTGGATATCAGTGCGATCCGCACCCGTGACGACAGCCATGTTGCGTCGTTTGCGGAAGAACTCCATGGCTGAATTCACATTCATCGCGCCAATACTCAGGGTTTCCACCAGCAGTTCTTGCCGTTCTGGGCAGCAAATCACCCGCGCATTCAGCCGTCTTACCAACTCACCGACGGTGACGCTGCGCAGCAATGGGGAACGCGGCATGACCCCGAACACCTGCAAGCCCAGGCCCTGCAAGGCAGGAACCACCTGACGCTCCAAGCTCTCGACCTCCTCGGGGGTGACAGCATTCAGGACGACACCGACCAGGCGATCTCCAAGGGTCTGCTTGGCCGCCAGAAGAGCATCCACGCTGCGACTGTCCTGCCACAGGTGCACCAGCACGACCTTGGCATCAAGACCTGTCGCCAATTGCGGCAGGCTGAGGCCATACAGCAGCCCCTCCTGCAGGCTTCCCGCGCACTCCAAAAGGGTGAGTCCTTCGCCGGCCTCTATTTGCTGCCGCAGTTCATCGAAACCTTCGCCTGCATCCAGCTCGCCCAGGCCAAGGCGCTGGGCAGCTGTTGTCGGAGACAGCAGATGCATCGATGGAATCAGACGCTCCGACGGCAGATTCAGCGTTTCACCAACAAAGCGAACGTCATCGTCGATGAGGGGTTCCGGCAACGGCCCCTGGTTTGGATCCCAATCCAGGCTGGTGGCCAAGGGCTTTCCAAAGCGGATCTGCTGTCCGGCTCGCGCAAGCTGCTGGGCAATTCCCAGAACTAGGGCCGACTTCCCACTGAACGGCTCGCACGATCCGATCAACAGTGTCGTTCCCATAGAGGTGATGCCTGTCATCAATGAATCTAGGCCTGCTCAGGAGCATCACTGCGCTCAATCAACAGCCACTGCCAGAACCCATCGGGGAGGTCCGGCTCCGATCGCTGCGGATGAGAGCGATCCATCAGCCAGGCCACCAGTTGATGAGTCACCAGAGAGAAATCAACATCCCCCTCTGTATGACCAGGAAAACGGAGTTCGCATTCCAGCCTCTCCAGGGGCGCAGCGACCCCGTTCCAGCGGAGTTCATAGGGGTATCCATCCATTCCGGCAACGGGACGCCGCCCCTCCAATTCACCGCGACGCAGGATCTGCAGGGCTGCGGCGAGATCCTGCTCACGACTGACACCACCGCAATAGGGAGCAAACAGAACCAGTTGGGCAGCATCTGACACAGCTGGTGTTGGGTTCCTGGTTCAGTCGATTCAAGGATGCCCCAAGCTGGCCCCATGGCCCAGTCCCCCTTCCACGGCCGAACCATCGGCATCACAGGCGCGCGCGGAGCTCTGGGCGTAGCCCTCTCCCGTTGCTTTCGTGGCGCAGGCGCCCACGTGATCGGTTTCACGCACGGTGCGACACCTCCAGAGCAAACGGATGGCCCCCACCGCTGGGTGAGCTGGAGCTGCGGCAACGAAGCCAGCCTGGACGCCGATCTCGCGGACATCGATGTTCTAGTTCTCAACCATGGAATCAATCCTCAGGGCGACCAAAGCCCTGACGTGATTAATCAAGCCCTGGAGATCAACACCCTGAGCAGCTGGCGGCTGATGCAGCGTTTTGAGGCCATCAGCAGAACCTCAACCCGGGGTTGTCCAAAAGAAGTGTGGGTCAACACCTCAGAAGCGGAAATTCAGCCTGCCGTCAGTCCGGTGTACGAACTCACCAAACGAATGTTGGGTCAGCTGGTGAGCATCCGTGGTGCTGTGCTCGATCCATCAGGGCGCGAAGCCCTGATCATGCGCAAGCTTGTGCTCGGCCCCTTCCGCTCATCGCTCAATCCCATTGGGGTCATGGGAGCCGATTTCGTTGCTGAACAGGTGCTGCGCCAAGCCGGCTGGGGGTTTCGCCTCGTGATCGTGACCCCAAACCCACTGACCTATGTCTTGATGCCCCTGACCGAGCTCGGACGGAGGATCTACAGCCAGATCCTCAGTCGCCCCGATCAGTGAGGATCTCGCACCCGTCGCTGGTGACCAGAACAGTGTGTTCCCACTGCGCGGAAAGCGATCCGTCGCGGGTGACGACAGTCCACTGATCTCGGAGTGTGCGGCATGCCTTACTGCCAGCATTGAGGATTGGCTCAATGGCCAGGGTCATGCCGGGACGCAGGGTGACGTTAGGAAGCTCATCGGTGCGGAAGTTGAACACGGAGGGTTCTTCGTGCAGGTTCCGGCCGACACCGTGGCCGGTGTAATCCTCCACGACACTGAAACCGTTGGCCTTGACGTGGTCTTCAACCGCTCCAGCGATATCCAGCAGGGTGTTACCGGCTTTGACTTGGCTGAGACCAGCCATCAAGGACTCCTTGGCAACACGGCTCAACGTCTGAGCTTCCTCGGGGGCATCACCCACGCAGATCGTGATGCAGCTGTCGCCGTGGTAGCCCTCGAAGTACGCGCCGGTGTCAACTTTCAGCAGATCGCCCTGCCGGATCACCCGCTTCGCACTGGGAATGCCATGCACCACCTCGTTGTTGATGCTGGCGCAGATGCTCGCTGGAAACCCGTGATATCCCTTAAAGCTCGGGGTCGCGCCCATTTCCCGAATGCGTTTTTCGGCGTAGGCATCGATATCCCCAGTGGTTTGACCAGGCTCCACCATTCCCATCACTTCGCGGAGCACGGTTGCAACGATGTGACTGGCTTGGCGCATGATCTTCACCTCGCGCGCCGATTTGATCTCAACACCTCGACGCTTCTGGATCCGCGGCCCGGTTGCTGTCACCTGCCCCTGCGCAGCCTGGGTGGATGCCAGAAGATCAGCAAAGAGATTCATGGCTCAACCGAATATCCGTCACGCTATCAACAGCAACCGAATTGATGCCGGTCATGACGCTGCTTGTGCGCTTGCGCGAACTGCACCGAAGCGTTGCACCATTCGTTCTGGCGCCACTGCTGGTGACGGTGTTCTCCGGCGTCAGTTATCGCTTGGCCCGTGATTGGTTCGGAGCGAGCCGCGAACAGGTGCACTGGTTGATGGTGGTGCATGAAGGGGAATGGCTTGGATCCACGCTGGAACCGGTCGTCGTGCTTCTCAACGCAGTTGGCCTGTTGTGGATGCTGATCACAGGCGCAGTGCTCCTGATCGAACGATGGCGCCGGAAGGTACACTCATAGTTTGGCGATTCAACGCGGAGCTGGGATGGCAGCCGATTCGAAGGACACAGTGGTGACCGACGAGAACACCGAAGCGGCTGTGGATACAGCACCTGAGGCCTCAGAGGCGAAGCCCAACAAGGCTGCTAGCTCTCCAACAAAAAAGCTGAGCGCCGAGGCTCTTATTCGCGGCTTTGAGACGGCTCAGCAGAAGGATGATCTTCCTGAGATCTACGTGGGCGACACGGTTCGTGTTGGCGTGCGGATCAGTGAGGGCAACAAAGAACGCGTGCAGCCCTACGAGGGCGTGGTGATCTCCAAACGCCATGGAGGCCTCAATCAGACCATCACGGTGCGGCGGATTTTCCAAGGCATCGGTGTCGAGCGGGTGTTCATGGTTCATAGCCCCCAGGTGGCTTCCATCAAGGTGGAGCGGCGCGGTAAAGTGCGCAGGGCGAAGCTTTTCTATCTGCGGGAACGGGTGGGCAAGGCCACCCGCGTGAAGCAGCGCTTCGATCGCTGAGGTTTCGACCTCGTTCAATCAGTTGCCAACAACGTTGGCTTAGGGGTTCATCGCCTTGCGCCGTTAGTTCAGTTGGTAGAACGCAGGTCTCCAAAACCTGATGTCGGGGGTTCGAGTCCTCCACGGCGCGTCCGATGTTCCCCTCGTGCAGTTTCCCGGTTCTGAGCATGGAGTTGGATCTTCAACCTGGTGATGTTGTGAAGGTGTTGGAGTCAGCCGCCCTTGGCTGGGTCCGAGCCCGAGTGATACGCGTCAAATCTGGCGGCCGTGTGGTCGTTCAAAGTGATCAAGGTCGTGAGTTCACCGCTCGTGGCAATCAGGTTCGGCTGATTGAACCAGCTGGATTCCGCCCCTGAACTTTGTTCTGTCGGTTTTCAACCGATGTGAGCTGCTTGTCCCGACGACACAGTCGTCGGGATTTTTTTAATGGCAGCGATCTGATGACAAATAAAGCTTCTTCCTCACTTCATGTTGTTGACGGAGGGCAGGGCGACGGTTGATACTGATCAGGTCGCCAAGGCGACTCAGGTCAAGCTGTTCTGAGGAACACTCCTAAAAAGCTTGCTTTGATCTGGGACCGTAGTTCAACCGGTTAGAGCACCGCCCTGTCACGGCGGAAGTTGCGGGTTCGAATCCCGTCGGTCCCGTTCTCACCACCAAGAGCATCGATGGTGCGCGTTCGATTGGCCCCTAGCCCAACGGGCACGCTTCATATTGGAACGGCGCGAACAGCTGTTTTCAACTGGCTTTACGCCAAGCATGAGCAGGGAACATTCGTGCTCCGCATCGAAGACACCGATAAAGAGCGATCAAAACCGGAGTTCACCCAGAACATCCTTGAGGGCTTGCAATGGCTCGGGCTCAACTGGGATGAGGAGCCCGTCATCCAGAGCGAACGGGTCTCCCAGCATCGTGAGGCGATTCAGTCCCTGCTCGATCAAGGATTGGCCTACCGCTGCTACGCCAGCGAATCGGAACTCACGGCCATGCGCGATGCGCAAAAAGCCTCCAACCAGGCTCCGCGCTACGACAACCGTCACAGGAATCTGACACCGGATCAGAAGCAAGCCTTTCAGGCGGAGGGGCGTGAATCAGTGATTCGCTTTCGGATTGATGACGCCGCCGAGATCCGCTGGAACGACCTGGTGCGTGGCGCCATGAGCTGGCGCGGCTCAGACCTCGGCGGAGACATGGTCATTGCCCGTCGGGCACCAGCCGACGTGATCGGAGACCCTCTTTACAACCTTGTGGTGGTGGTGGATGACGCCGCCATGGAGATCACCCACGTGATCCGCGGTGAAGACCACATTGCCAACACGGCCAAGCAACTGCTCCTTTACGAGGCGCTAGGTCTGCCGTTACCCACCTTTGCCCACGCCCCTCTCATCCTCAATTCTGAGGGACGCAAACTCTCCAAACGAGATGGCGTGACGTCCATCAATGACTTCCGCGCCATGGGATACACCCCTGACGCCATTGCCAACTACATGACCCTTTTGGGTTGGTCCGTTCCGGAAGGCATGGAGGAACGATTCAGCTTGAGCGAGGCCGCTGCCGTCTTCAGCTTCGAGCGTGTCAACAAAGCAGGTGCCCGCTTCGACTGGGACAAGCTCAACTGGCTCAACGCCCAGGTTTTGCATGGCTGGACATCGGAGCATCTCCTGAAAAAGCTGACACCACTTTGGGCTGGGCGCGGTTGGGAGCAACCCAACAGCAACAGTTGGAGCCTCGACCTCTGTGCCTTGCTGGGCCCGTCGCTCACCCTGCTGAACGACGGCGTCGATCAGGCGGCACCGTTCTTTGAATGTCCTGAACTCCAGGAGGATGCTCTTGAGCAACTGGCGGTCGACGGAGCGAAAGCGGCCGTCACCAACCTGATTGAGCGCCTTGAGAGCAAACCATGGGATGGCATGGATACCGATCAAGCCAAGGCCTGGTTGGGGGATGCCGCCAAAGCAGCCGGTGTGAAAAAAGGAGTGGTGATGAAATCCCTGCGCGCCGCATTGCTTGGGCGTCTTCAAGGACCGGATTTGATCACAACATGGTCACTGCTGGCCCGAATCGGTGAGGACCTGCCGCGTCTGCGGCGCTGCCTCAGCTGACATTGGTTCAACGTCATCGCCTTTGACCAGACCGAGAGCCCGAGCTAACGGTTGAGCAGTAAGGCCCTGCAGACCAACGGTCATCAGGATTGTCAGAAACACCAGCCCCTGAAGACGTCCAGCCCCCAAAATGCCGGCCTGTTCGAGACGTATGGCGAACAGTGAGGCCACTGATGCAGTAACGATTCCTCTAGGAGCGAGCCAACCCAGAAACAGGCGTTGCTCAAGGTTGTACGGAAGGCCAATTGTGGCCACCCCTACGCCGATCGGGCGCACTACCAGCATCAACGACAGCACACACAGAATCCCGCCCCAACCGAGCGGACTGAGTTCAGCCCAAGACACGTCAGCCGCCAGAAGCGGAAAGAGCATGGTGATCGCCAACTGCGCCAGTTCCTGAATCAGACCATCCAGTTCGGCGGTGTGCGGTCCTGGACGGCGACCGACGACGATGCCTGCTGCCACCGAAGCGGGAAGGGCTGATTCAGGCAGCAGCCACTCACTGACGCCGTACATCAGAAACAGCAAACCCAGGCTGAGCTGAAGCGGTAACCCCTTCAACTGATCGGGATTGAGTCGTCTCAGGACCTCTGACAAGAGCCAGCCGACGCTCCCGCCGATCAGCACACCGCCACCCAATCGATACAACAGGCCGAGCATGACCTCACGCCAGCCATGCAGATTGCCAATAGCAAGCTCCAACAGCAACAGGGCTAAAACAGCGCCGATGGGCTCAAGGACCAGTCCTTCAGCCTCAAGAACTTCACCCAGAGGCGGTGCGAGCCGAATCTGACGCACCAACGGGGTGACCACCGTTGGCCCCGTGGCTAGCACGATGGCGCTGAAGACGGCGGCAAGCGACCAGCTGAGGCCAGCAAGCCAATGGGCCGCCACCAGACCACCTCCAAGGGAGATCAACAGGCGTAGGGCTGCGATGCGCTGCACCGTGGCCTTGATCGTGTCACCGGGCAGGCGGAGATTGAGTCCGCCGTCGAACAGCACCAGGCTGACCAGCAGACCCACCACAGTCCCAAGCCCGGAGCCAAGGTCGAGGGGTTCCACCCAACCCAAACCCGAGCGACCGATCAGCAGCCCAGACAGGAGCAGCAGAACAACTCCAGGCAATCCAGACGTAGCCGCTAGAAGGCGCGCCGAAGCACCCGAGAACACAGTGACGCCCCAGAGGAGGCCCAGACGCTCAGGCGTCATCGACGGAGGAGAACTGAGGTTCCACGCGCACGCCAATCACAGCCTGGGGCCGAACGACCAGATATTCACCCTCCAGATCGCTGATGGGAACGTTGACGAAGCCGCCCTGCGTCTCGGCATTGACCAAACCTTGGTACCACTCCTGAAAGGTCTCGAGTTTCGGGAAGAACACGCGCTCGGTCTGCCCTCCCACAAGGTGGAGATGGACGGCATAACGGCGAGGCGTGCGGGACATCAGTGCGGAAGGACATCCGTCATGGTTTTCACAGGATGACGGATCGGTTCAGGGTCTGCCCAGAGAAAAGGGTGAAGACCTGCCCGTCGCGGGGCATAAAGCGGATGGCGTGGCTGTCCCGAGGCCGTCAACCCCAACATCAAAGGGTGAGGAGAATCGGGAACAGATCGTTTGCGCTCAGCAAGCAACTGTTGAATCCCGTCAAGAACGGCCTGAGCCCGATCCAGTCGCGCCCCATTCACCCCCCAACCGCACCAGAGATCGACCCCAGGCATCAGGGACCAGTGGTTGAGCCATCGCATCAGGAAATAGTCGTTCCGAACACCAATTGGATCCTTCACCCTGAGCAGCGCCGCAGGCGATGGCGAGATGCGAGCAAACAAATTGAGAACGACCAATTCCCGATATCCCCATTCCCTTGTGAAGCCAATCAATCGACGCAGGGTCGGGTCATCGCGCTGTCCATCAGCCCTTGAGGGGTTCAGTCCGATGAAAAGCAGGCAACCCTCCCCAGCGCCCAGGCAACGCCGCAGCCACCAGCGATAGCAGCCATCGCTGCTCAGCAGCGCCTCAGACTCCGAGGTGGCGGCAACACCGCTCAAGAATGCGTTCGCTGGCGTGACCATCGCCGAAGGGATTAACGGCGCGGGACATCTCTTCATAGGCCGTGGGATCCCCAAGCAGGCGCGAGGTCTCTTCCACAATCACATCGGGATCGGTGCCCACCAGCCGAGCCGTTCCCGCATCAACGGCCTCCGGCCGCTCCGTGGTTCGCCGCAAGACCAGAACAGGTTTGCCGAGCGCAGGAGCTTCCTCCTGGAGACCGCCGGAATCGGTCAGCAGCAGGCAGCAGCCTTTCATCGCCGCAACAAGCCGGTCGTAATCCAAAGGTTCGGTCAGAACGACACGGGGATGACTCCCCAGAAGAGCTTGCAATGGCTCACGCACCGTTGGATTGCGATGCATGGGCAGCAGGAGGGCCGTGTCGGGGTATCGATCCAGCACCTGCAGCATGCCTGCAGCGATGTCATGGAGACGATCACCCCAATTCTCCCGCCGATGCACGGTGGCCAGGATCACCCTCTGTTGGGCCCAGTCGAGTCCATCGAACTGGATATCCGGCGCCGATTCCGCCATCAGCAACAACGCATCGATCACTGTGTTTCCAGTCACGGAGATCTCTCCGACAACACCGGATGCTTTCAAATTGGTTTCCGCCTTAGCCGTTGGCGCGAAGTGAAGTGACGCAATCTGAGAGAGCAGTCGACGATTGGCTTCTTCAGGGAAGGGGTCCAGAAGATTGTCGGTCCGCAGACCAGCCTCCACATGCCCAACCGGAATCTGCTCGTAAAACGCTGCCAGGCCAGCGGCAAAGGCCGTGGTGGTATCACCTTGAACCAGGACCAACTGCGGGGGATAGGCCTGAAAGTCTTCGCGCAGCCCTTGAAGCGCTGCACAGGTGACGTGCGTCAGGGTTTGGCGAGGCGCCATCAGGTTGAGATCCTGATCAGCTTGGAGATGAAATAGATCCATCACCTGGGCCACCATTTCACGGTGCTGACCGGTCAGGACGACCCGAGTCTTCAGCGCATTACAGGCCTGGAACATCCGGATCACCGGAGCCAGCTTGATCGCCTCCGGACGCGTTCCCAGAACGATCGTGACGCGGGGCTGTTCAGCCATTCCATCCAGACGGACCGCTGGAGTTTACGGGCGTCAACCCGGAGAGAACAGTGAGAAAACCTTGCCAGCCTCAGCATCGGGACGATCCTGAAGGGGAATCTCTCGCCATCACCGTGGCTCAGCCGGTTTTCCCCCCCCAGCTTCCCGCCGCGCCCGACGTCAGACCGGACCTCTAAGACGTCAGTACGGAGCCCTGCAGTGACTCCGGTCATCCAGAGCCCAGGGCCGAAAGCGGCGAAGGGTGGTTCTCCAAGCCTGGAAGAGATCGTTCGCATCGCCCATGAAGCCGGCCATTCCGATGTGCACCTGGGGGTTGGAGAAGTCCCGCGCTACCGAGCCCGAGGGGACATCCAGGGCACGGAATGGCCCGTGACCGATGCCGATGTTTTTCAGGGATGGCTCCAGGAAATCCTGACGCCTCAGCAAATCGATGCCTTCATCAGCGACAAGGAATTTGACGGCTCCCATGCTTTCGCCTTCGTGCGCGTGCGCATCAACCTGATGGATTCGCTGCGGGGGCCGGCAATGGTGCTGCGCCTGATTCCGCAGACAATCCTCAGCATGGAGCAGCTGAATCTCCCAAGCGTGCTGGAAGGTCTCGCGGCCCGTCCGAAGGGACTAATCCTGGTGACTGGACCGACAGGGTCTGGCAAGAGCACAACGCTGGCGGCCATGATCGATTGGATCAACCGCAACGAAGCTCGACACATCCTCACGATCGAGGACCCCGTGGAATTCGTGCACGAAAGTCGTAAGTCCCTCATCCGTCATCGCGAAGTGGGGTTGCACACGCTGAAGTTCCACAACGCATTACGGGCTGCCTTGCGGGAAGACCCGGACGTGATCTTGGTGGGCGAAATTAGGGATCAAGAAACGCTATCCACGGCGCTCGAAGCCGCGCAGACCGGCCATCTGGTCTTCGGAACGCTTCACACCAATTCAGCGGTCAAGACCGTGGAACGGGTCCTTGGCATGTATCCCCCTGAAGAGCAAGAGAGCGTGCGCCGGTCGTTGTCAGAGGCACTGATCGGGGTGATTGCCCAGGGACTCATCAAGACCACCGATGGGAAGCGGGCGGCTTATCACGACATCCTGATCAACACAGACGCCTGCAAGGACTACATCCAGCGGGGGGCTCTCGATGAGGTGGAGGAAATCATGGAACGCAGCGGCTTCGACGGGATGGTGACGACCAATCAATCCCTTCTGGCCCTGGTGGAGTCGGATCGGATCGAGGGAGATCAGGCTGTTGCCGTGAGCCTCAAACCCAATGAGCTGGCTCAAGCCCTACGGGGCCGGAGCTAATCAACCTCCGCTGAACACACGCACCAGCAGAACGACAGCGATCCCGGCAGACAGGCCGATCATCGCCAGGCGACCGTTCCAGATCTCAGCCTGAGGAGTGAAGCCCCGCTTCCAAGCATTCAGTTCTTCAGCCTCCACGGGCGCCGGGGAATCTGATCTGGATTCGGGTTGGTCCACGACGCTGGTGCCGAAGAGTGGGCATAAGCCTAAAAGGCTTTCTTAAAAGGGTGGATCTGTTGCATAAAGAGCATTGGCCTGGTCCAAGGGCCAGCGAGGGGCGACCCCTGATTCAAGAGACGTCGAGCCTGTGTTCTGGCTCAGGCGCATCAAGGCCGCTGCACCGATCATCGCGGCGTTGTCTGTGCAGTACGCGAGAGGAGCGATTGAGACAGCAATTCCCCGCTCCTGCCCGCGTTCAAGCATGCACTGGCGCAGGCGGCGGTTCGCCGCGACACCGCCCACCATCACCAGTTGGCCAACACCGTGGTCTTCAGCACAGCGGAGGCTGCGCTGCACAAGAACATCGGCCACCACCTGTTCGAAGCTGGCGGCTAGGTCTGCAAGAGGCAGTGGATCCGCTGTCTGTTGGAGTGTTTCGACCGTGCGGAGCATGGCGGTCTTGAGCCCACTAAACGAAAAGTCGTAAGGATGGAACCCCCCGCCCGGCAATGAAATCCGACCCTTAGGCAACTTGAAACATGTTGGATCACCCGTTTCAGCAACGGCCTGAATAGCTGGGCCTCCGGGATAACCAAGATCCAGTAAGCGAGCCACTTTGTCGAAGGCTTCGCCAGCGGCATCATCATGACTTCGCCCAAGTCGCTTCATGCCCCCGTCAACGGTCACAAAAATCAGTTCGGTGTGACCTCCACTGACCAGCAGCACCAGATAGGGAGCCTGAGGAGGGTCCTCTCCAAGCATCACCGAGGCCAGATGGCCCTCCAGATGGTGGATGCCGAGAAAGGGACGCCGGTGCAATGCCGCCAGAGTGCGGCCGGTCACCGACGCCACCATCAGAGCCCCGGCCAACCCCGGCGTGATCGTGGCTGCAATGGCATCCAGCTGACCCAAGGCCAGACCAGCCTCATCAACAACCGCCGCAATCAACCCAGGCAGGGCCTCAACATGGCGACGGGAGGCGATTTCTGGCACAACGCCACCCCAGCGAGCGTGCTCCTCCACCTGGGATGCAATCCGTGAGGCCAGCACTTCAATCCGACCGTCGTCATCACGACGAAGAACCGCAGCAGCGGACTCGTCACAACTTGTTTCGAGGGCAAGCACCGCATGCATCGAAGTGATGCCCCTCCCCTACTCTCCGACTTGTGACATCTTGCCCTTTCGGGGCACCGTTCAGAGGAATCGTTCCGATGCGTCGTCTCTTCGCCGTCGTGCTTTCAGCACTCCTGGTGTTCGGCTTCGCCCCCGTCGCGAAGGCGGATGTGGCTGGCCTCACACCTTGCTCAGAAAGTGCTCGCTTCCAGCAGCGTGCCGCTGCTGCCACAACGCCTCAGGCCAAAGCTCGCTTCGAGATGTACAGCAAAGCATCTTGTGGAGCAGATGGACTTCCCCATCTGATCGTTGATGGTCGCTGGAGCCATGCCGGGGATTTTGTCTATCCCGGGATCATGTTCCTGTACATCACCGGATGCATTGGTTGGGCTGGTCGTGAGTACCTGAAAGCCACCCGCGGCAAAAATGCCGCCAACTACGAAATTTTCATCGATCGCAGCATCGCCATCAAGAGCCTTTTGGCAGCAGCCACTTGGCCGCTGGCTGCTTTTGGTGAATTCACCAGCGGCAAGCTGCTCGAAGACGACAGCAAGGTGACTGTTTCACCTCGCTGATTAATACGACTTCAAACATTGCCTTCTCAAGAATGAACAAATTTCTTACAGCCGCACCTGTCGTTGCAGCCATCTGGTTCACAGCCACTGCTGGAATCCTGATCGAGTGGAATCGCTTCTTCCCCGATCTTCTGTTTCACCCAATGTGATTCACCTGGTGAACTTTGACCTACGTAGGGAACCTTCGGGTTCCCTTTTTTTATGCCTTGAACGTTCCAAGCAGCAACGTCGGGATCAGCTCAACTCCATCAGCGTCTCCACCTGCTGCAAAGCTGATTCAAGATCATCGTTGGTCACGACAGCATCGAATTCATGTTGAGCTTTGAGCTCCTCTTGAGCCCTGATCAAGCGGCGCTCAATGGCCTGCTCAGAGTCGGTTCCTCGCCCACGAATCCGTCGCTCCAATTCCTCAAAGCTGGGGGGAGCCAGAAAAATCTGGAAGCCGTCCGGGAAACTGCGACGCACCTGGCGAGCTCCCTCCAACTCAATCTCCAAGAGCACGGGGCGCCCCCCAGCCATCTGTTCCTCAACAGGATGGCGAGGTGTGCCGTAGCAATTCCCCGCGAATTCCGCCCACTCCAAAAAACCCCCTTCAGCCACCAAGGCCTCAAAAGCAGCACGGCTGTGGAAGAAGTAGTTGATGCCGTCCTGCTCGCCCTGACGCGGGGAACGGGTGGTTGCCGAGACAGACAACCAGATCTTGGGATGGCGTTCCAGAAGCTGGTTCACCAGCGTTCCCTTGCCGACACCGCTCGGCCCCGTGATCAAGGTGAGCTTTCCACTGGTGGACATCGCGGCGTCTGCGTGGGTCAGCAGAGTAGGAAGCACCACTGCCGCACCCGGTGCTCCCGGTGATCGCCTCCACCAGCCTTCAGCCCATGGATCTCACCACGCTTCGCGCGGTGCTCTGGGATCTGCGTCCAAGGCTGGTGCCCAGCCGTTTCGAAAAGGCCCAACAACCTGACCCGGGAACGATTCAACTGGGCTGTCGCAGCCTGAAAGGGATGGTATGGCTGGAACTCAGCTGGCAAGCCGAGGCACCTCGGCTGGTCGAGGTCAACCCTCCCCCGCGCAGCGGCAGCGGCAGCACCTTCGCGCAACAGTTGCAGCACAGCCTCCGTCAGCTGGCTCTCGTCGAACTCCACCAAAGCGGATTTGAGCGAGTCGTGGAATTCCGTTTCGCCCAGCGTCCGGGTGAACCGATTCACAGGATCCTCGTGCTTGAGCTGATGGGACGGCACAGCAACCTGCTGCTCCTCGATGAGCAACGCCGCATCATTGCTCTGGGAAGACAGGTTCGTGAGCATCAATCCCGCGTGCGCCCTCTCTCAACCGGCGATTCCTACAGCCCACCACCAACCCTTCAGGGCTTGGCACCCGATCGAACGGAAAGCTTTGAACGCTGGCAGGCTCGACTCTCTCTCGTCCCGATCCCACTGCGCAAGGCCTTTCAGCAGACCTACCAGGGCATTAGTCCAGCCCTGGCAGCACAGCTCGCCGGTGACAACCTGAACAAACCCGTGGACACCCTGGAGACCAACCAGTGGCGAGACCTCTATGAACGCTGGTGTCTGTGGTTGGACCAACTCCACCTTGAACAGTTCGCCCTCGTGGTTGAAAACGACGGGCGCTACAGGGTGTGGGGATCTCCCGATGCTGGTGTCAACCCACAACCCTCGTTAGCTCTCAAGCTGGGTTCTCTTCACCAGCAGTGCCTGGAACATCGCGCCTTGGCCAGGGTCAGCCATGAGCTACGACAACGCTTGGAGCGATGGCGAAGCAAAGAACAAACTGCCCACGATGACCAACGCCATCGCCTCGAGGCCACCGACGGACACGGGGTCCTTCAGAGCCAGGCGGATGCTCTCCTCTGCCTTGGCAACCCAAGCCGAGACCAGGTGGATGAAGCCCAATCGCTGTATCGCCGTGCCAAAAAACTGCGACGATCACGCCCGATCCTCGAGCAACGGCTTGAGCACCATCAGCAACGTCTTCAACTGATCAGTGAGAGCGAAACGTTTATCGAGGATCAACTGAGCGCGGAATGGCAGGACTACAAGGCACGACTCTCCGCCCTGAATGATCTGCGGGAGGAGCTCGAACAACTGTTGACGCCCAAGGAGCGCCGTCGCGATGCTCGACTGCAGCGTCGACAAGATCAGCCCAGTCCTCTGGAACTGATCACCCCAGGACGGCTCACGGTTCAGGTGGGGCGAAACCATCGCCAAAACGACTGGATTTCTCTTCGCCAGGCCCGAAGCGGTGACCTCTGGTTCCATGCCCAGGAATGTCCAGGAAGTCATGTGGTGCTGAAAAGCTCCAACGGACTTGCCGACGAAGCAGATCTGGCCATGGCGACGGATCTGGCCGCCTATTTCAGTCGAGCTCGTGGCAACAAGCAGGTGGCGGTTGTGATGGTTCCAACCGATCAACTGCAACGGATTCCCGGTGCCGCCCCAGGCACAGTGCGCCATGGTCAAGCTGAAATCCGCTGGGGTGAACCCCAGCGAGCGGAACAACGGCTGCTTGCCCCTAGCCTGAGCCCACAATCGGGCTGACCTGTTGCGCCGCCCGACCCGCGTCCGTGTCTGAGCGCCCCGACGGTCCCCCAGCCTTGCAGCCACCACCACCCATTCGCATTGGGAGGGCTCCTGGTGATGCTGATCTGCCGAATGAGGTGGAGATGCCCCTGGTGGACCACCTGGAAGAACTGCGTCAACGCGTGCTGCGCAGCCTGTTGGCCGTAGTGATCGGTGCACTGGTCTGCCTACTGGGCGTCAAGCCGCTGGTGCGGCTGCTCGAGGCGCCAGCCAGCGGCATTCATTTCCTCCAGCTCGCCCCAGGCGAGTTTCTGTTCGTCTCGCTCAAGGTGGCCGGTTATGCCGGACTCACCTTGGCCCTTCCCTATGTGCTGTTCCAAATCCTGGCTTTTGTTCTGCCAGGCCTGACAGTCCGCGAACGGCGCCTGATCGCCCCCGCCGTTGCTGGGTCAGCTGTTCTCTTCATGGCGGGCTTGGCTTTCGCCTGGTGGGCCCTCGTGCCGGCCGCACTGCGTTTTCTAGTGAGCTACGGCGCCGATGTCGTTGAGCCGCTTTGGTCGATCGAGCGCTACTTGGACTTTGTTCTTCTGCTGATGCTGGCGACCGGGCTGGCGTTTCAGCTGCCGGTGCTGCAGCTGCTCCTGGGTGCCCTGAGGCTGGTGCGCTGGCGGCCGATGCTTGGTGCCTGGCGCTGGGTTGTGCTGGGATCCGCCCTTGCTGGAGCCGTGCTGACGCCGTCCACGGATCCCATCACGATGTTGCTTCTCGCTGGAGCCATCACGGCGCTGTTTCTTATCGGAGTTGGCCTGGTGGCTCTGACCGAATCGCTCAGACCAGAAACTCCTTGATCAGCGTTTCCGCCTCTGGTCCTGACGCCTGCAGCGGAAGACTCAGCGCCTTCCCCAGACGCGGTTTATCACGGGTGGAAGCGAGCCAATCCCGCACCTCACCCGCCAAACCAAGACGATTCACAACATCCAACACTTCACCGAGATGCTGCCGATAGGCCTCGAGGTCCATTTGAAACGACTGTTGCTCCAGATAGGCCCACATCACCTGGAGGTACAAACGGCGGCGTCGAACCACCAGTTGAAGGTCGTAGGTAGCCCGCCAGCGCTGGCGTAGACAGCCAATCACCTCATCGACGCTGATTGGCGGCTGGGGCACGGCGTTGGTGATTTCAAGCACAGAAGCTGATGCGGCAGGTACAGGAAGACACCAGTCGTTGCAAAGCTTGACAGGCACTTAAGCATCCATAATGGTCGGCAATCCGAGCTGGATGAACGTCCGCCATGACCCAACTCTCCTCGAGCGATGTGCCCGGAATGGGTCGTCGGCAGTTCATGAATCTGCTGACGTTTGGCTCCGTGACCGGTGTGGCCCTTGGAGCCCTTTATCCGGTGGCGAACTACTTCATCCCCCCCAAGGCCGCTGGCAGCGGTGGTGGCACCAGCGCCAAGGATGAGCTGGGCAATGCAATCACAGCCAGTGGCTGGCTTGCGAGCCACCCAGAAGGTGATCGCAGCCTTGTTCAGGGACTGAAAGGCGATCCGACCTACCTAATTGTCGAAGGTGAAGACGCCATCGGCAGCTACGGCATCAATGCCATCTGCACCCACCTCGGCTGTGTCGTTCCTTGGAACAGCGGTGCAAATAAGTTCATGTGTCCATGCCATGGCAGCCAATACGACGCCACCGGCAAGGTGGTGCGTGGCCCTGCCCCTCTCTCCTTGGCCCTGGCCAACGTCAGCGTTGAGAACGACAACGTGTTCATGAGCCAGTGGACCGAAACCGATTTCCGAACTGGTGATAAGCCCTGGTGGGCCTGATCTTTCCCTCCCCTACGCCTGCATCCCCTCACCGTCCCATGCGTCGTCACCTCTCGCTTCTCCTTGGATCGCTGGTCATCGGACTGGCGCTGCTAATTGCCCCGTCTGCCAGCTGGGCATATCCCTTCTGGGCTCAACAAAACTATGAAAGCCCCCGGGAAGCCACCGGCAAAATTGTTTGCGCCAACTGCCACCTGGCCAAAAAGCTGACCCAGGCCGAAGTTCCCCAATCAGTTCTGCCTGACAGCGTCTTCACCGCCAGCGTCAAGATTCCCTATGAGCAGGGTCTTCAGGAAATCGGAGCCGATGGAAGCGACGTAGGCCTCCAGGTCGGCGCCGTTGTGATGCTTCCCGATGGCTTCACCCTCGCTCCTCAGGACCGCTGGACCGATGAGATCAAGGAGGAAACGGAAGGGGTCTACTTCACTCAATACAGCGACGACCAGCCGAACATCCTGCTGGTGGGCCCGATTCCAGGTGACCAGCACCAGGAAGTTGTCTTCCCTGTTCTCTCCCCTGATCCAGCCACCGACAGCAACATCCACTTCGGTAAGTACCAGATCCACGTCGGTGGCAACCGCGGTCGCGGCCAGGTTTATCCCACCGGTGAAAAGAGCAACAACACCATCTTCACGGCACCAGCAACCGGCACCATCGCCTCTATCGAACCTGGTGACAACGGCGCGAGCGTGGTCAGCATCACCACGGCTGACGGTGAAAGCGTGAACGAAACCATTCCTGTCGGGCCCCAAGTTCTGGTCAAGGCTGGCGACAGCATCGAAGCCGGCGCTGCTCTCACCGATGACCCCAATGTGGGCGGCTTCGGTCAAGTGGATGCTGAAATTGTTCTCCAGAACCCCGTTCGCATCTACGGATTGCTTGCTTTCTTCGCCGCTGTGGCTCTCGCACAGATCATGTTGGTGCTGAAGAAAAGGCAGATTGAGAAAGTTCAGGCAGCTGAAGCCAACTTCTGATTTCTATGGCTGTTGAAGCCCTGTTTCCCCTGGCGACATTCCAGTCGCCAGGGGAATTTTTGCCTCACACCGAAAACTGGTTTCTGCCGCTTCGGTGGTACGGCCTGCTCATTGCCACGGCAGTGCTGATCGGCTTGAACCTCTCCAGTCGCCTGGCAAAGCTCCGACATCTTGAGAACGGCTTAATCAGCGATCTGCTGCCCGTACTCGTGCTGTTTTCCGTCATCGGGGCACGCATCTACTACGTGGCATTTGAGTGGCACAACTACGCATCGCACCCGCTCAAGGCCCTTGCCATTTGGGAGGGCGGCATCGCCATCCATGGCGCTCTGCTTGCTGGAACACTCACATTGATCCTGTTTTGCCGCTGGCGCCGTCAATCCTTTTGGGATGTGCTCGACGTTCTGGTGCCATCCGTGGCCTTAGGACAAGCGATCGGTCGCTGGGGGAACTTCTTCAACTCTGAGGCATTTGGCGTTCCAACAGATCTGCCGTGGAAACTGTTCATACCAGCGCAGAGCCGCCCGGTTACTTACAGCACTTCGGAATTTTTCCACCCGACATTTCTCTATGAATCGGTGTGGAATCTGCTGCTCTTCGCAGTCCTGCTGCTGATCTTCCGCCGCGGCTTGAAGTCACCCGGGATCCTCCCGGCGGGCGCTATGAGCTGCGTTTACTTGGTCGGTTACAGCCTTGGCCGCGTCTGGATTGAAGGTCTTCGCATCGATCCCCTCTGCATCGGCTCACTTCCCCCCGCATGCGAAGGGGGCATCCGCATCGCCCAACTGATGAGTTGCACGTTGGTCGCTCTCGGCGGGATCGGGCTTTGGTGGCTATATGGACGAAAGCGACCCCTGCCTGATCCATCAGGCCAACGCAGTTGAGTCACGTTGTCAGTTTCGTTGGAGCAGGCCCAGGTGCTCCAGACCTGCTTACCCTTCGCGCTGCTGAACGGCTCAAACGGGCTGAGGTTCTGGTCTGGACGGATTCCTTGGTGTGTCCTGCAATCACCGATCTAGCTCCAGCCGATTGCGAACGGATCCGCACCAGCACGACAACGCTCGAAGAGCTGATCCCTTTGCTCATCGATCGCTACCGCCAGGGCAAACGGGTGGTCCGGCTCCATGACGGCGATACGGCGCTCTACAGCGCCATCAATGAACAGATCTGTGCCTTGAGTGACGCGGACATCCCCGTGGAGGTGGTGCCTGGAATCAGTGCCTACCAAGCTGCAGCAGCTGGACTCGCTAGCGAACTCACGCTTCCAGGAGTGGTGCAGACCATCGTGCTCAGTCGGGCCGGAGGACGCACCGGCGTGCCGGAACGGGAGGAGCTCGGCAGATTGGCAACCCTGCGCGCCAGCCTTTGCATCTACCTCAGCGCCAGACATGTCGAGGAGGTGCAAACCACCCTTCTGGATCACTATCCAGACGACACTCCCGTGGCGATCGGACATCGGGTGAGCTGGCCTGATCAAATGCTCACAGTGGTCCCTTTGAGGGAGATGGCTGCGGCCAGTCAAGAACGCAATCTGATTCGAACCACGCTTTATGTGGTGAGTCCTGCACTCGCCGGTGGCCCTCAACGCTCACGTCTCTACTCCCCTGACCACGACCACCTGTTCCGTCCAAAAACCCAATAGGCGGTGGTTTAGGATCGATTTGTGCGGGCGATTAGCACAGTGGTAGCGCACTTCCTTCACACGGAAGGGGTCACTGGTTCGAATCCAGTATCGCCCATATTTTTTGGTGCCATTGACTCTTGGGGTTCACCAATGGGGCTGACTGAATGATCAACTGGGCTTAAGTTTCGCCAGGAACTAGGTCGACTTACTCATCCATGCACGAGCGGAGTCTTACGGAAGACCAGAGCAAAGATGCGGGCCTGGTCCAAGTAGGGCGACAGTTGGCTGAAGCACGGGGTGGAGCCGGCCTGACACGGGACCAGCTGGCCAGCCAGATGCACATGGGAGTGGAGCAACTCACCGCACTGGAACGAGGCGATCAAGACGCACTGCCAGAACCTGTCTTTATTAAAGCCATGGTGCGTCGGCTCAGCTCCCATCTGGGTTTAGATGCCGACGCCATGGTGCAGGCCATCGGCCCCCTCTCCACCAGCAAGACCCAACAGCCGGCTCCTGGATCCACAAGTCGGGGAATCGCCCAGCAGAAACCGGCAAGACTCAACCCGCTCCCCCTTCTCGCCCTAGCCGGTTTGACAGGCCTGGGGGTGGTTGTGTGGAGCAACGCTTCAGAACTTTCGCGCTTCGCCCAAGGGTTGAGACCTGCGAGTCGAACGCTCGTCGTGAACGAGCCGGCTTCGCCTCCTAAAGCCAAAACAGATGTCGCCTTGGAGGTTGAGATTGAGTCACTCATCGTCCCAGCGCCTCCGACAGCACAAACAGCTCTCACAATCAGCAGCAGCGAACCCAGCTGGATCGCCCTGCGTCGTGAGGGGATTGTGGAATTTGAAGGGCTTCTAAACGGTGAACGCAGGATTGAAAATCCAGAGCTGGTTGAGATCTACGCCGGTCGGCCCGATCTGGTGCAGCTGACGTCGCCAGACGCTGAAAGAAGAACCCTGGGGGCTGTTGACGACATCCGCTGGATCCGACTCAATCCTGAACTCTGACGCGCAGATCGACTCCGACGGCCTCCCGTACGACCTCAGCGCAGCTCTGCAAACTCCACTTCTCAAGACTGACGTTCTGGTTCACCCGCTCGCGAACGATCTCCAGATCCAGGACTCCTCTCACTGCATGAATGCGCAGTGCTGAGATCACTGGTTCTGGCCTGCGATCCAAAGCAGCGGCCAAGCGCAGCAAAATGGCCATCTGATGAACGCAACGACGGTTTTCTCGGTTGGCCAGGAGCTGCCAGGACTCATGACGCTTCTTGGGCAAGCTGCGGCGGTGATAGCGAGCAATCGCCGCCACCATCAGATGTTCCGCTTCTGAATAGCCCAGCAGCTCCCCATGGCGAATCAAGTACCAAGAATGCTTGTGGTACGCGCTGATGTTGATGTGCTGGCCACAGGTATGCAGCATTGCTGCAGCCCAAAGCAGTTCGCGACCTTCGCCACTGTCGTCATGCATCACCCCCCGCGTGGCGTCGAACAGCTGGAGGGCATGGCTGGCGACCCGTTCTGCCCTGCTCTGATTCACCGCAAACCGCTGCACCTGATGAATCACGGTGCGTTGTCGAATGCTGCTCTGAAAGCTGAAGCGATCCTCAAGAAGACCGTGGCGAAGCATCCAATCGACGATGAGACCTTCCCTGAGGGCCCGCTCACTGAGAACTAGGTCGTCAACACCAAGCATTTGCATCGTGGTTTGCAGAATCAGCGCACCGGGAACAATGATTTCGGCCCGCCGGTCATTGATGGGAGCCAAATTCCGCCGTTCAGCGGGGGTCATCGTGATTAAGCGATCTACCACCCGGTCCAGACGCTGCCTGGTGAGTCGATACCCGTGCAACTTGCGCGGTGGACGCTCCTCTTCACTCGCCGCGAGAGAACCAATGGCCATCGCCGTGCCGCTGGTTGCCACCAGCACAGGTGTTTCACCGGGTTTGATCCTGCGACGCACTTTGTCGACCGCAGGTTCGAGCGATCCCTGAATGAACGCCTGCAGAAACGATCGACGTTTGGGGGGCATCGGATCGTCTTTGACGAAGTCCCGCTGGAGACGCACAGCCCCGACACGGGTGCTGGTGAGGGCGCGGGCATCGCGACCATCCGCAAGGATTAGTTCAGTGGAGCCTCCTCCGATATCGAGCAAAAGATGCGGACGATCTCCAAAAGGCATTCCTGAAAGCACACCCAAATAGATCAGCCGGGCCTCTTCAGGGCCACTGACCAGATCCACCTCCATCTCGAGGTCATCCAGGATGGTTTGGAGAAAATCGCGGCCATTTGGGGCTTCCCGGACGGCACTCGTCGCCGCGGTAACGATCTGCTCAACTTGATGGCTAGCGGCGAGATCCTTGAACTGGCGCAGGGTTTCATACCCTCGTTGCATCGCCGCCGCGGTCAGTTCACCGGTCTCAGGATCACGCTCCCCCAGACGCGTGGTGACCTTTTCAGCCTGGATGATGCGGAAGGTGCGCAGCTTTGGATCAATGGCTGCGACCAGTAGATGGAAGGAATTCGTACCGATATCGATCGCTGCAATCCGACGCAGATCTGGATTCGCCCGCTGGGGCAAACCGTTGTTCTGTTCCGTTGGCTTGGCTGGGGCCTCGGCATCCAGCATCAACGTCAGGAAGGGAGGTGAATCCACTCTGCCACTCACAGCCGGAGCCATAAGACCCTGACTAGGGTTCTTCAAATCTCGTTGATTGTGATCAGCAGCTCTGCCCGTCTTCAGCCCTGGATTGAACTGCTCCGCTGGAACAAACCCACCGGACGGCTAATCCTGTTGATCCCAGCGGGCTGGGCCCTCTGGCTGAATCCAACAGCCCCGCCCGGCCTTGGACTGATCCTGCAGATCCTTGTGGGAGGCCTGGCCGTTAGCGGTGCAGGCTGCATCGCCAATGACCTATGGGACCAGCGGTTCGACGGCAAAGTGGAACGCACGAAAAGCCGTCCTCTGGCCAGGGGTGCGCTGCAGCGAGGACCAGCCTTCGCTTTGCTGCTGACCTTGCTGGTCGTCAGCCTGGCTGTCGTGCTGAGTCTTCCGGCCGCCAGTCTCAGGCTCTGTCTCGCGTTGGCCTGCACGGCCGTGCTGCCGATCCTCGGGTATCCATCAGCAAAGCGGTGGTTCGCCTTCCCCCAGGTGATCTTGGCGCTGTGCTGGGGCTTCGCGGTGCTGATCCCCTGGGCCGCTGCAACGGCCTCCTTGAGCTGGAGTCCTGTCCTGGTGTGCAGTTGGCTCGCGACCGTGGTCTGGACCTTTGGTTTCGACACGGTCTATGCCATGGCCGATCGACGTGACGATGCCAGCCTCGGCCTGCACAGCAGCGCCTTGAGCCTCGGATTCCGCGTGGTGCCTGTGGTGCGTGGCTGCTACCTCGTGACAGCCATCACCCTTGCCATTGCGGCCTGGTCGGCTCAGATCCCAGCACCGTTCTGGCCTCTCTGGTTGCTTGCCACAGTCTTCATGCAGCTCAGCTGCAACCCCTTAAACAAGCAAGATGCCTCCATGGGCACCTACGGGAAGCACTTTTCCCAGCAGGTCCAGGCGGGGATACTGCTCTGGCTCGGCCTGGTTCTAGCCAGGGGATGGGGAGTCTGATGCGCATCACCCCGGCTCCACCGCTCCAGAATGGAGACAGTGTGGCCTGCGTGGCCGCCAGTTCAGCCCTGCAGGACGACATCAAGCTGCAACAGGGCATTGCTGTTCTGCAGAGCTGGGGCCTGGATGTTCAAACCCAGGCCTTGGCCACCCGACGTTGGGGCTACTTCGCAGGCCACGATGACGCGCGCCATGCCGATCTGCATCCGGACGAACCCGCAGCGCTGCTCGCCTGTGCCCGCGGTGGATGGGGGGCTGCTCGGCTGCTGGAGCAGCCCATCCGCTGGCAGAGCGGCTGGTTGCTGGGCTTTTCCGATGTCACAGCACTGCTCTGGGCCCGCCAGGCAGCAGGGTTTGCAGGGGGGATCCATGGCCCCTTGCTGACAACGCTTGCAAATGAGCCGGACTGGAGTCGTGACCGATTGCGCAACCTGCTCTTCGGTCAAACCGTCCCCTCACTACAAGGACGAGGTGGTGGTGGAGGGGTGGGGACAGGCCCCCTACTCGTGGCCAATCTGACCGTCGCCACCCACCTGCTGGGGAGCCGCTTCGTCCCCCCCCTCGAGGGAGCCATTTTGGTGCTGGAAGATGTCGGGGAGGCCCCCTACCGGATCGATCGGATGCTGACCCAATGGAGGCTCAATGGCAGTCTGCAAGGCTTGGCAGGTCTCGGGTTTGGCAATTTCGAAGGGTGCGGAGATGAACCGCGAGATGCCTCGGAATGCTTCAACCTCGAGCAGGTTCTTGAGGATCGAACTGCCGACCTCGGCATTCCCAGAGTGATGGACCTGCCCGTTGGTCACCGAGCAGGCAACGCTGCTCTGCCCATAGGAGAGATGGCACGCCTCGACGGCCAGACAGGCCTACTCAGCCTGCTGACCTGAGGGCGAGCACCGCCTCAGCCACGGTCAAGTCAAACGGCGTTGTGACCTTGATGTTTGCAGGTCCAGCATCCAAGACCTGCACAGGCCAACCAAGACGCTCGTACAACGACGCGTCGTCGGTCACCGTCCAGGCCTGAGCCACCGCCTCAGCGTGACCGCGACGCAGCTGGTCGACGGCAAAGCCCTGCGGTGTCTGCGCCGCCCAGAGCTCCGATCGGTCAGGCGTGTCTCGAATCAAACCATCGGATCCCACACGTTTGATCGTGTCACTGACTGGTGTTGCGGCAATCAGGGCCGTACCGGCCTCAACAGCAGCAGCACAACGGTCAAACAAATCCGGTTCAGCCAAACAGCGAGCTCCGTCATGAATCAAGACATGGCGGGCCTGCTCCGGCAGTCCCGCCAGACCACACAAAACCGACTCCTGCCGAGTGCTGCCCCCTTGAATCCACTGCACCGGCTTGCTGGGTGCATCCAGCACGGCCAGGATGGCCTCTCGATCGACCTCTTGGCCGACGATGCCGATCCACTCAATCCGCTCAGAGCGCAAGGCCGCCTCAAGGGTCCAGGCAATGACAGGGCGTCCGGCCAACGGCAAAAGCAGCTTGTTCCGATCCGCACCCATGCGCCGACCGCTTCCTGCCGCAGCAATCAACAGATGCACAAGCGACTCCTGCCCTGGGCAGGCGTAAACGACCTCCATAAAATCAGTTCGCACCATGGATGACGGCGCTGCATGCGAGTTCTTGCCCTAAGCCCGGGTTCGCTCGAAGACCAGCTGGACCGTCTACCAGCCCTGGCCGAGATCTGCCAGAAGCTCAACGCCACATTGCAGGTGGCGTGTGATCCCCAGCAGGCAGCCCCTTGGAAACTCCTGCCATGCCTAGAAAAGCTGTTGCCATTCAGCTTCGAGGCCAACCCCACCCTTGCTGACTGGGCCAATCTGCTCGGCTGTGTGCGGGAACCTGACTTCCAGGTGTGCATCAACTTTGCTGAAGGTCAGCAGGTCAACCTGATGCTGTCGATGAGTCATATCCCCAAACGGCTGGGATCTGAAGGCTTTGCCTGCACCGACAGGCTCAGCATCGACCAGGGCTGGACTGCGCAGCGTCTGGCTCCTTACCTCCAGGCCCTTGGTCTTGAACTCGAGGCCGAGCAGTTCCGCGTGCCCCTGGCGGCAGGTGTTCTCGATGAAGCCCGAGAAGCATTACCCCGCGGCGATGGTCCTCTGCTGCTGCTGTCCCCGACAGGCCAAGGTCATGACTGGCCTGCAGCCGAATGGCACAAGCTTCCTGAAACCATCAAAAGCCGCCTTCCGGCGCTGCGCAGCATGTTGCTTCCAGCAAAGCTCAGCCTGGCCAAGCGTGCAGCCCTGATTGCCTGTGCCGATGTTGTGCTCAGCAGCTGCCCGATTTCACAACGTCTGGCGACCTATTGCGGCACCCCCTTAGTTGCCCTTGGAGCAGCGGCAAAAGATCTCCCCGAGCGCGCCGAGATCCGCTGTCTCGGCCGCTCTGATGAGCTCGCCACGCTGAAGAGCAGTGAAGTTCTGACAGCCCTCGGTTTCTGAAGGAGGTCCAATGAGGCGCCGCAGAGCCAGAGGACAGCTGAAGCTGATCACAGCTCCATGGCGGGGCCCCATCAGTGCCCTGAGTGCTGTGATCTTCGCCGGTGCCCTTGGATACCGAATCACTGAGGGCTGGGACTGGGGCGATTGCCTCTGGATGGTGCTGATCACGATCAGCACCATCGGCTACGGCGAGGTGGAAGTCCTGTCACCCCAGGGGCGCCTGGTCACCGTGCTGATCGTGGTTGGTGGATTGGTGGTTGTTCAACTGGCCATCCAACGCGTTCTCGGGCTGAAGGACTCGGGATATTTCCTCAGACTGCGTGAATTCCGCTTTCACCGAATGCTGGAAAGCCTGCACAACCATGTGATCCTTTGCGGCTATGGCCGAATCGGGCAGGAAATCGCGGCCCAACTCCAACGCGATGGGGTACCTCTCGTGGTGATCGAGACGGATCCCAATCGAAGGGATGTCGCTGAAATGAAGGGGATGCGTGTTCTGCAGGCGGATGCAACCTTGGACGAAACGTTGCTGGACGCAGGACTCGAACGCTGCTGCAGCCTCGTTGCAGCCCTTCCGAGCGATGCTTCCAATCTTTATGTGATCCTCAGCGCCAAGGATCTAAGGCCGGATTGCCGCTTAATTGCCCGCGCAAACAGCGATGAAGCGGCTTCAAAGCTGCGTCTGGCAGGGGCCACTGTCGTGGTCAGTCCCTATGTGGCTGGTGGCCGCGTGATGGCGGCTTCTGCTCTGCGGCCCCTGGCACTCAACTTCATGGAGCTTCTGGCTGGCTCTGATTACGAGATCGAGGAATTCCAGCTGAGTCACGACCCACTGCACCTGATGGAGATCCGTGGGCGCAGCCTGTCTGAACTGGAGCTGGGCCGCCGCAGTGGAGCCATGGTGCTCGCGATCCGAGAAAAGGGAAAGCTGATCGCCAATCCAGGCGGAGACACCCAGATGGCACCGGGACAACTCCTGATCGTGCTGGGGAGCAAGACCCAACTCGCGACCTTTCAAGCGTTACTGGGGGAGGCCGTCGACACGATTGAAACCATGCCGGGTTGAGGTTGATGACGGCGGCTCCGTACGATCCTGCGATCAAAGGTTCCTCCATGTCTCCCAGCGCTTCTCTTGCCGGTCAGACCGCCCTGGTGACAGGAGGAGGTCGCGGCATCGGCCGTGCCATCGCCCTAGCCCTGGGCGAAGCAGGAGCAGAAGTCGTCGTGAACTACTCCAATTCCGCCGCCGCAGCGGACGACGTGGTCGCTGCGATCACTGCAGCTGGGGGCCAGGCCTACGCCCTGAAAGCCAATGTGTCTGTCGAGGCAGAGGTGGATGGCCTGATCAAACAGGTGCTTGAACGCAGCGGCCGTCTGGATGTGTTGGTGAACAACGCCGGCATCACACGGGACGGCCTGCTGATGCGAATGAAAACCGACGATTGGCAAGCGGTGATCGACCTCAACCTCAGTGGTGTGTTCCTCTGCACGAGAGCTGTGGCACGCCCGATGCTGAAGCAGAAGAGTGGCCGGATCATCAACATCACCTCTGTTGTGGGGCTGATGGGCAACGCTGGCCAGGCCAACTACGCCGCCGCCAAAGCCGGCGTCATCGGTCTGACCCGCAGCACCGCGAAGGAGCTCGCTAGCCGTGGCATCACCGTGAACGCGGTGGCTCCAGGCTTCATCGCCACGGACATGACCAAGGACCTCGATGCGGAGGCCATTCTCAAAGACATCCCGCTGGGGACCTTTGGAACCCAGGAGCAGGTGGCTGGTGCCGTGCGCTTCCTTGCCTCCGACCCAGCAGCGGCCTACATCACAGGCCAGGTGCTGCAGGTTGATGGCGGCATGGTGATGGCCTGAGAACAAGAATCAGGGATCAAGGGGTTGGGCCAATTGATCACGCAAGCGGCGGATGCGCTGGAGCAGGCGAAGGCGACGGCTGCGGGCTGTCGCTGTCAGAAAAATTCGCAAGGGGACGTAAACCAGGGCCATTGAACCGGCCAGCCCCGCCATCAGGACAAAAAAGAGCGCTCCCGATTCAGCCATGACCGGACCCTAATGAGTTCGTTAAGGGGGGGCATCCAGGCGACTCGAAACCATTCGGCTTTCCCCACCACAAGACCTCTCCACGAGTGCCACATCGCTATGGGACAGTGACCAACGGCGTCCCCGCGACTATGGCCAAACTCCTTTCTTTCTCTGACGAATCCCGCAGCGCCCTTGAGCGGGGTGTAGATGCACTCGCCGATGCAGTGCGCGTCACGATCGGCCCCCGGGGTCGCAACGTTGTGCTCGAAAACAAATTCGGCGCACCCGACATCGTCAACGACGGCGACTCGATCGCACGCGAAATCGAACTGGATGATCCGTTCGAGAACCTCGGCGCCAAGCTGATGCAGCAGGTGTCGTCAAAGACCAAAGACAAAGCCGGAGACGGCACCACGACCGCAACAGTCCTGGCTCAGGCCATGGTGCGGGAAGGTCTGCGCAACACAGCTGCTGGCGCAAGCCCCGTGGAACTCCGCCGTGGCATGGAGAAAGCCGCCGCACAGATTGTTGCGGGACTGGGCGAGCGGAGCCAGGCCGTCGCCGGCGATGCCATTCGTCAGGTGGCCACGGTGAGCTCCGGGGGTGACGAAGAAGTCGGTCAGATGATTGCGGAGGCGATGGACAAGGTGAGCACCGATGGGGTGATCACTGTTGAGGAATCGAAATCCCTGGCAACGGAACTCGAAATCACCGAAGGCATGGCCTTCGACCGCGGTTACAGCTCCCCTTACTTCGTCACTGATGCCGATCGTCAGGTCTGTGAATTCGAAAACCCACTGATCCTGCTAACGGACCGCAAAATCAGCACGATCACAGATCTGGTCCCCGTGCTGGAGACCGTTCAGAAAAGTGGATCACCTCTGTTGATCCTCTCGGAGGAAGTGGAAGGCGAGGCTCTGGCAACGCTTGTGATGAACAAGAGCCGTGGGGTTCTGCAGGTGGCCGCTGTTCGGGCTCCCTCATTCGGAGAACGTCGCAAGGCAGCCCTCGCCGATATCGCCATCCTCACCGGCGGAACGCTGATCAGCGAGGACAAGGCGATGACCCTCGACAAGGTGACCCTCGAGGATCTCGGTAAAGCGCGCCGCGTCACCATCAGCAAGGAGAGCACCACGATTGTCGCCACGGACGACCATCGCCAGGCCGTGAGCGAACGCGTTGGCGCGATCCGACGTGAGCTGGAGGCCACCGAATCCGACTACGACCGCGAGAAGCTCAGCGAGCGGATCGCCAAGCTGGCCGGTGGCGTTGCAGTGATCAAGGTCGGTGCCCCAACGGAAACGGAATTGAAGAACCGCAAACTGAGAATCGAGGATGCCCTGAATGCAACCCGTGCCGCTATCGAAGAGGGCATTGTTGCCGGCGGCGGCAGCACATTGCTGCAACTCGCCGACAGCCTGAACTCGCTGGCGTCAAGCCTCAACGGCGACCAACGCACCGGTGTGGAGATTGTGCAACGGGCGCTGACCGCACCGATTCATCAGATCGCTACCAATGCCGGGCAGAACGGCGATGTTGTGATCGCTGGCATGCGCAGCAGTGGCCAGGGATTCAACGCCCTCAGTGGTGCTTATGAAGACCTGATGGCTGCAGGCATCGTCGACGCCGCAAAGGTGGTGCGTCTGGCTGTGCAGGATTCGATCTCAATCGCCTCTCTTCTAATCACGACCGAGGTTGTGATCGCCGACAAACCGGAACCTCCAGCACCTGCTCCGGCAGGAGACGGCGATCCCATGGGTGGCATGGGTGGCATGGGTGGAATGGGCGGCATGGGCATGCCGGGAATGGGTGGCATGGGTGGAATGGGCATGCCCGGAATGATGTGATCAGCTGATCATTCCCTCGCGATAAGCGGTCACCTGGAGATCCACTCCGGTGATCGCCGTCCCAACGACCACGGTGTCTGCACCGGCCTGCAACGCTGAACGGGCGTCGGCCGGTGAGGAAATTCCCCCCTCACAGATCAGGCGCACAGAGCTGGGAAGGTCTGCGCGGAGCTGGGGGAGAAGATCAAGCGCAGGTGGGCGCTGCTGCGCTGTCGCCTCCGTGTAGCCGTAGAGCGTGGTCCCAACCCAGTCACAGCCAAGTTCGGCCGCACGCAGTCCATTGTCGAGCGAATCCACATCAGCCATCAGGGGAGCACGCAGCTCATCACGGGTGCGCTGCACCAACGTTGCAAGGTCCTGACCAGCAGGCCGCTTACGGGCTGTAGCGTCAATCGCGATCACATCGGCACCTGCAGACCACACAGCCTGGATTTCTTTCCATCCCGGGGTGATGTACACCGAACTATCGGGGAACGTGCACTTCCACAAGCCGATGATCAAGGCATCTGGGCAGCGACGACGCACAGCACCAATGTGTTCAGGGCTTTCCAAGCGCACACCGACTGCCCCATTTCGCAGGGAGGCTTCGGCCATGGCAGCGATCACATCAGGGTGGCGCATCGGCGAACCTTGTGGTGCCTGCACCGAAACGATCAGCCCCTGATCAAGGGATTCAGGGTTCGGAATCATGGTGTTCAGGCAGCCTTCTGGAAATCGCCATCCTCTCGGCGCGGAAGCCAACGCCGAAGTGAACGCGGAGTAGTGATGGGGGGAGCCGGCACAGGACCAGCAGTGAAGGTCTGTTGAAGAGCCGTTCCTTCAACCAACAACTCTTCCTCCGCTACAACCTCTTCCTCAACCAACAACTCTTCCTCCGCTACAACCTCTTCCTCAACCAACAACTCTTCCTCCGCCAGGATCTCAGGAGCGAAGCAAGGCTCATCAGCAACCGCAATCTGCAACGGTTCAACAGCAGGAGAAACGCTGGAGTCAGCCACTGTGGAACTGAACTCACGAGTGGAACTGAACTCACGATCCGAGACCGTCGGCTCAGGCAAGCTCAGGTCAAGATCACCAGCGCTTTTAAATCCGTAGCGGTGAACCCACTGACTAATCAGGCGAGACAGCAAGGCCTCATCGCTTGTGGTCCTGGCCTCCTGGATCTGAAGGGCCAGAGCGTTCTGTCGACGCGACGGCTGCTGAAACGGGGAAGAAAGCACGGATTCAGGAGAGTTTGCGGTTGAGCAGCGGGCGAATCACAAGAAACAGCCCGATGGTGAGGAGCAGCAGGATCAGCAGGCAAGTGGTGCCGGTGACATCCCCGTAGGGGGCCTCCAACAAAACTGCCGAGAGGTCAAGAGGACCTTGGTAGGCCGCTCGAATGGGTTCAATCGCGAAGGTAAGAGGATTCAAGGCCGCAAGCCACCCCAGCCAGGTCGGCATGAAGGACAAAGGGGCAAGGGCCGTGCTGGCGAAGAGCAAGGGCAAGTTGGCCACAAAAATCACGGCGATCAACTCGATGTGGCCCGGCAAAGCGAACGCCAACCCAAGGCTGAGGGCTGTCACGGCAAACACCAGGAGCAGCAGCGTCACCAGCACCAAAACAAGGCCGCTGACGCCAGGCCACCCGTAACCGAGCACGGCCGCCGTGCCCATGATGACCAAACTCTGCAGCAGGCTGAGCGCGGTGATGTAGATCACCGACGCAAGCACGATGGAACTGCGGCTTCGCAGGGGTGCCACAAGTAAACGATTGAGGAAGCCGAATTCACGGTCGAACATCACCGGTAGCCCGGCGTTCAGAGCTCCGCTGAATGCCGTGAAGACAATGACTCCAGCGCCAAGAAAACGGCCATAGCTCATCCCGCCTGGGAGCAGGCCCTCAGGGGCGTTAGCGAAGAGCGCGCCGAACAGAATCAACCAAATCAATGGTTGCAGAATCCCAGCGATCAAGGTCGAGGGACGACGCATCAACTGAAGAAACAGACGCCGGGTGAGGGCCCACGTCTCCTGGCTGAGCTCAGCGAAGGCTCCGGATTGCTGCTGCTGAAGAGCAATTGATGCTGTGGGGGAGGTCATCATTGGCACTCAACGCATGGATTGACGCTTTTCCTGCTTGACGTCGCGCTGGCCTGCAATGGCCAGTTCAGCATCCATCAGGGTGCGTCCTGTTGCCTGAAGGTAGACATCATCGAGGCTTGGACGGCTTTGGGCCAAGGCAAAGACAGGGAGGCCTGCACCATCAAGGGTTTGACGAAGCTGGTCGATCACGGGCCCACCTTCAATTACCAGGTTGAGCGAAAAGCCCTGAGCTCGGTTGACCACCACCTCAAGCACCCCATTCAGCGGTTCAAGCAGCGCACGCACCTTGGCCGCCTCTTCAGCAGTGCTGAACTCTCGGACCCGGAGGGTGACGCGATCACCCCCAAGCCTTTGCTTGAGCTGGTCCGGAGTGCCTTCAGCAATCACCCGACCGTCATCAATGATCGCCATCTGATCAGCAAGTGCCTCCACCTCTTCCAGGTAGTGACTACTCAGAAGAACAGTGGTGCCCTCCTGAACCAGCTGACGCAACAGTTGCCAGATGGCACTCCTGCTCTCGATGTCCAATCCAACGGTGGGTTCATCAAGCACGAGCAACCGGGGACGGTGCAGCAAACCGGCCGCCAGATCGAGCCGACGACGCATGCCACCGGAATAGGTACCGCAGCGGCGATCAATCCAGTCGCCCATGGAGAGGCGTTCAATCAGATCAGCAATTCGGGTTTCGCGATCCTTCCGCTGCAAGTGGTACAGATCACCTTGAAGCTGCAGCAGTTCTCGACCGCTCAGAATCTTGTCAATAGCGACCTCTTGGGCCACATAACCCATGAGTTGGCGGACGGCTCTTGGCTCCGCCAGCCCGTCCACACCGCCCACATGTACGGAACCGCCATCCGGGGCAAGCAGGGTGGCCAGAATGCGCATGGCCGTTGTTTTACCGGCACCATTCGGGCCAAGAAGCCCGTAGAGGCACCCTTCAGGAACGGTGAGATCAAGCTCACGTAGAGCCGTAACCGAGCCGTAGGACTTGGAAATCTTGCGCAGTTCAATCAACGCCATCAGGCACCGTCAGGGACATCCTCGGGCAATCCAGGGAATCTAAAGAGTGTTCATTGAATCCCCATGAGCAGGTAGAGAAGCTGCATCACCTGGTAAGCAAAGCCTGATGCAAGATCCGTTCGACTGAGAATCAGCAGCAGGCACACACCGAACAGGTAAAGAATCGACCAACGGAACAGAGCCTTGGCATTCAGAAGGCTGTCGGGATCAAGAGAAAGTCGGTCGACGAGCTGCAGCAGCCGACCGTTGTAGGGAAGCAGCAACAGACCGTAGAAGACACCACCGGAGGGCAGGGCGAACACTCCCAAACCGCTCAGCAGGACGGTGATCCAGCCATAGGTCTTGATCGCCCGCGCTGTCACCACAGGCCCTTTGACGACCGGCAGCATCGGAATACCAACAGCGCGGTAGTCCTCGCGCAACAAAAGTGCCAACGCCCAGAAGTGGGCTGGCGTCCAGACCATCACCAGAGCAAACAGCCACCAGCCCCCGAGGCCAACATGACCGGTGGCGGCAGCAGCCCCCACAAGGGGTGGAATCGCCCCGGCAACGCCACCAATGACGATGTTCTGTGACGTCCGCGGCTTGAGCAGCGCTGTATAGAGCAGGACGTAACTGCAAAGACCGAGCAGGGACAGTCCGGCAGCGAGACAGTTCACACCACTCACCAGCAACATCGCCGCTGCCAAAGTGCATGCGATGGCTCCGGCGAACGCACTGGTGGGCGAAAGCCGACCGGAGGGAAGTGCCCGACCGCTGGTGCGGGCCATCCGGCCATCGAGATCCTGTTCCCACAAACAGTTCAGAACACCAGCGGCAGCTGAAGCGAGAGCTCCTCCCCCCAGGGTGCAAACCAGCCGCGGCGAGGAGAGGGGCCACCCCTCGCTGAGAGCCATTCCCCCCAGAGTGGTGGCAAGCAGCAGAGGGATGAGTCGCGGTTTGGCGACTTCCAGCCAGGCTGGAAGTTTCACCCGCTTGCGGGAGGGAACCACCTCCTCACGGGTCGGACGAACGATTGCTGTGAGTTCAGCCATGACAGGCCTCCAACGAGGTGTCGTCGAGAACGACGGAACGGGACGGTGAGGGGCGGCCCGCCGGAGATCGGACCAGAAGCGCCGCCATCAGGGCGATCAACAGGGCAGCCACGAGCTGGTGCGCAACGGTTACCGCGGGTTGCGACAGACCGAGGCGAAGGGTGAGGACACCCAGCGCCACCTGAGTCAGCACCAGGAGAACCACCCCAGCAAGCCAGGGCCACTGGCGGCGGGCCCAACCACCAGCCAGCAGTGCCACTCCGGCGAAGACCAGCAGAACAACGGCCACCGGCATCGCCGTGACGCGATGGGAGAGAACCAAATGACAGGCCTCGCCCCCAGCGAGGCAACGCTGCCCTGCCCAAGAGGTGGCTAGTCGACCACCGAGAAGACATTGGGAAAAGACCGACAACAGTCCAAGCAGTGCCGAGATGCGCCACCAGAGCGGAGCGGCGACGGCAGCGGGATGAAGCAGGCGTTGCGTCAACCCACTGAGCAGTGCAACAAGCGTTAGAGCAAGAGCCAAGTGGGCAGTCACGACATCCGATGGGAGCAGGTGGGTCACCGTCAAAGCACCCAGCCCTCCCTGCATGGCCACAAGAACCATCAGGCCAGCCGCCAGCCAGGGCAGCCATGAAGGCAGCTGACGCCGCCGAACCATCGTCGTCACAGCCATCACCACCAGGGCGACGCCAACGACGAAAGCGTCAAGGCGATGAAACCACTCCAGAAACACCTGAACATTCATTTGGCGACCCGGCAGAAATGAGCCAAAGCACAAAGGCCAGTCGGGACAGGCCAAGCCGGCCTCCATCACGCGCGTCGCGCCACCGATCACCACCAAAGCGATGACGGCGACTACCAAGTGCGCCGATAACAACCCAAGACGTCGACGAAGGGTCGACATTGAAGAAAGGATCATCGAACAAGCTCCATCCGATGCAACCCAGAAGGGATTGCTCGGACCGTAGCGATGCAGAACATGGCGTCATGCTTTATGGCCATCTGCGAAACAAAAGAGGGAAAGATCATCCCCTTTCCCTGACAGAAATGAGGCCTTAACAATCACTTCATGGAGATACGCAGCCAGGCCCATACGCTGATGAAAACCTGGGATTCATCGGGTGCAGATCCCATCCGCCATTCTCACGTTAGTGATTGGGATGGTCCTTGCTTTGGGCGGTCTTTGGATCGGCCAGAACATCAACCTCCTTCCCATCGACGCGAGCGCCAACGCGCCAATTTACGACGAACTGTTTAAGGTTCTGTTCACGATTGGCAGCATTCTTTTTGTTGGAATTACTGGTCTTCTCGTCTTCAGCTTGATTCGATTCCGACGGCGTAGCGGTCAACTTGGTGATGGTTTAGCCATTGAAGGCAATCTTCCCCTTGAAATTTTCTGGACAGCAGTTCCAGCTGTTGTCGTTCTTTTTGTTGGCCTATACAGCTACGACATCTACGACCGGATGGGTGGCATGGTGCCACTGGCCCATGACCATATGGGTGGGGCCCACGAGGAGCAGATATGGGGAGGCATCAGTTCCGGATCGATTGAATCAGCGGCAGCAACGAATGTCTTGCCCGTTGAAGTGACGGCCATGCAATTTGCCTTTCTCTTTCATTACCCAGATGGGGATATCACTTCAGGCGAGCTTCATGTTCCATCCGATCGACCAATCACCCTTCGCATGGAAGCAAAAGATGTGATTCATGCATTTTGGGTCCCTGAATTTCGCTTGAAACAGGATGTCATCCCAGGCCAACCAACCCAGCTGAGCTTTACGCCAACCCGCACGGGACGCTATCCGATCGTTTGCGCCGAACTCTGTGGCCCTTACCACGGCGGAATGCGCTCCACTGTCGTAGTGGAAAGCCCGGAAGACTGGAACAACTGGTACAAACAAAACGCCAAAGCAGCACCGGAAGACGAGCCCATCAACATCGCGAACGCCTGACATGACCATCAGCCTGCCCCCTGAAACATCCAGTCCCCCACGTCTTCAACCCAGCGGATGGTTGCGGTATTTCAGCTTCAGCGTTGATCACAAAGTGATCGGGCTGCAGTACCTCGTTTGTGGCTTTGCTTTTTATCTCATTGGCGGAGCACTGGCGGGTGCGATTCGAACGGAACTCACCAGCCCCGTTTCCGACTTCATGGCACGGGATGTCTACAACCAGGTTTTAACCCTCCACGGCACTGTGATGATCTTCCTCTGGATCGTCCCTGTGGTGAATGGTGCCTTTGGGAACTATTTAATCCCTTTTTATGTTGGAGCGCGGGACATGGCTTTCCCACGCCTTAATGCTGTTGCTTTTTGGTTGATTCCTCCAGCCGGATTAATGCTGATCACCAGCTATTTCCTAACAGGTGCTGCTCAATCTGGCTGGACCGCTTATCCACCACTCAGCATCACGACGCCAGCCACAGGACAAGTCATCTGGATCCTGAGCGTGCTGCTGCTTGGCGGAAGCTCGATCTTCGGAGGCATTAATTTCATCGCCACAATTCTCAAGCTGCGTCGCCCCGGCCTGAAGTTGATGCAGCTACCCATGTATTGCTGGGCGATGTTGGGAACCAGCATTCTTGTGGTTCTCTCAACACCAGTTCTCGCCGGAACATTGGTGTTACTAAGTTTCGATATTGTTGCCCACACAGGATTTTTCAACCCAACCCTTGGCGGAAATGTTGTCGTCTACCAGCATCTGTTCTGGTTCTATTCTCACCCAGCCGTTTACATCATGGTCTTGCCAGCCTTTGGCTTGGTGAGCGAAATCTTGCCGGTTCATGCCCGCAAGCCGCTTTTCGGCTACGTGACCATGGTGTACTCGATCATGGCCATTGTTGTTTTGGGCCTGATCGTGTGGGCCCACCACATGTTCACCAGCGGAACACCTCCCTGGATGCGACTGTTTTTCACCATTGCCACAGCCTTCATTGCTGTTCCAACCGGCATTAAATTCTTCAATTGGTTGGCAACACTCTGGGGCGGACGCATCAGCCTCAACAGCGCCATGCTGTTTTCTTGCGGCTTCATTGTGAACTTCGTTCTTGGAGGCATCACAGGCGTCGCCTTGGCACAGGTGCCTTTCGACATCCATGTCCACGACACCTACTTCGTCGTCGCTCATTTCCACTACATCGTCTTCGGTGGTTCGGTCTTTGTAATCTTCGCGTCGATTTACCACTGGTACCCCAAATTCACCGGCCGAATGCTGAATGAGGATCTTGGTCGGCTGCACTGTGCTCTCACCTTCATCGGTTTCAATCTGTGCTTCGGTCCGCAGCACTGGTTGGGCCTCAACGGCATGCCGCGACGTGTTGCTGAATACGACCCCCAATTCACCCTGATCAATCAGATCAGCTCCGTCGGAGCCCTGCTGATGGCCATCAGCACCCTGCCCTTCCTTTGGAATGTGATCCACAGCGCCCTGAGCGGTCCTGTCGCAGGAGACAACCCCTGGGAAGCGCTGACTCCCGAATGGCTGACCAGTTCTCCGCCACCAGTTGAAAACTGGATCGGCGAAGCCCCTCTCGTGGAAGAGCCCTACGGATATGGCGTCCCACCAGACGAGCTTGACCTCACCGCAACCAGCGGTCGTGATCTCTGGAGAAGCGGCAAATGACCACCACAGTGACCACCAAAGATCAGGATCACGGCCATACGGAGCATGCCGAGCATCCCGATCACCGCATGTTCGGCCTCGCCACTTTTCTAGTGGCGGACGCCATGACCTTCGCCGGCTTCTTTGCGGCCTACCTCACCTTTAAAGCGGTGAACCCACTCCCGGACGGGGCCATCTATGAACTCGAACTGCCCCTGCCGATCCTGAACACCGTTCTGCTGCTGGTGAGCAGTGCCACCTTCCACCGTGCCGGCCAGGCCATCCGCCAGGACGACCACAGGCGCTGCCGACGCTGGCTTCTGATCACCGCAGGCCTCGGACTGGCCTTTCTGGTGAGTCAGATGGTCGAATATTTCACTCTCCCCTTCGGCCTGACCGACAACCTTTTCGCTAGCACCTTTTTCGCCGCCACGGGATTTCATGGTCTCCATGTAACCCTCGGCGCCCTGATGACCCTGATTGTCTGGTGGCAGGCAAGGCAACCGGAGGGCCGTGTAACCGCAGCCGACCACTTCCCCCTGGAGGCAGCGGAGTTGTACTGGCACTTTGTGGATGGGATCTGGGTGGTTCTTTTCGTGATCCTTTATCTGCTCTGATCCCTTGCCTTGATTGGCGGGCGTGGCCAGAATTCAGTTGAATTAATTCCTGAAATGCTGGTCGGCAAGGAACTGCTAGACAAGGCCAGATCGCTCAGCAATCGGCCGGAAGACGACATTGCCCGCGGCTGTGGCTATGTGGGTCCGAGTGGACGTCTGCTCAAAAAAAGTTTTTATCGCGCCCTGGTGGAGGCCAAAGCGGCGGCCCAGGGATGGCAATTGCCGAAAAGCAACAGCAGTTCCTCAGGCGGCAGCCGTGGTCGGCAGGCCGACTTCCGAACCCGTGTTCATGGCAACGGCAACCTGTTGATCGGCCACGCCTATACCCGTCGGCTTGGCCTTGAGCCCGGACAGGAATTCAAGATCGAACTCCAGCGGGACTCCGGAATGATTGTTCTTCAGCAGATGGATCAAGACCAGCCGTGAGCGGCCAGCCAGTCGGATGACAGCCCCTCCTCCGTGCTGCGGCCATCGGAAGGATCGGCATGCAGCAGACGCTCGGCATAACGAGCCAGTTGATCGGCTTCCAGATTCACAGTGTCTCCAACGGCCAGGTTCCTCAGGGTTGTTGCATCCCAGGTGTGGGGAATGACGGCGAGGGAGAAAGTCGTTCCATCCGCTGAACACTCCGCCACTGTGAGGCTGATGCCGTCCACAGCAATGCTGGCCTTCTCACAGACGTAACGGCCAAATCGGGCTTCAGACCAGCGAATCGACAGAGCCCAGGAATGGGGGAGGGTCTCCACGCAGGTGACTTCACCGGTGGCATCCACATGGCCACTCACCAAATGTCCCCCAAGCCGGTCGCTCAGCCGAAGCGCGGGCTCGAGGTTCACAGCTCCACCTCGGTCCGCTTTTCGTCCCAGGGTGGTGCGGCGCAGGGTTTCCTCACTCACATCGGCGCGGAAGCCATCCGCCATCAGCTCAGCCGCCGTCAGGCAGACACCATCAACGGCGACGCTATCGCCAAGCGCCAGGGGAGCAAAGGGAGCACATCCCCAGACCACGACAGCCCCGGCACGACGCTCAATTCTTCCCACTGACTGCACCAGCCCCGTGAACATCGCTCGCAGCGGCTACTTAGCCATAATCGGATAGAGCCGCGCCGACGACATGGTCGAAATGAGCGTCGCCGGAATTGCCCTCGATGCCGCCAGTCGAACCCCCATGGTGCTCCTGCGGGATCCAAGCGGTCGACGACAAGTTCCGATCTGGATCGACCAGGCACAAGCCCACAACATCATGGCCGGCCTGCAGGGCGGAGCACCACCGCGGCCCCTCAGCCATGACCTGATGGCAGCGCTGCTGGTGGCTGGGGGGCTCGAGCTGGAGCGCGTGATTGTCCATGCGATCGAAGACAGCACCTTTCACGCAGTCTTGAAGCTGCGACCTGATCTGGATGAAGGGGAATTAGCCGAAGACGAAGCGCTGGAACTCATTGAAGTGGATGCCCGACCCAGCGACGCCATCGCGCTGGCGATCAGAACTGGGAGCGGCATCTGGATGCTGGAGGAAGTCGTAGCTGAAGCATCGATCCCGGTGGATGCGGAGGCCGATGCAGAAGATCAAAGTGCCTTCAGCCGTTTTGTCGACGACCTCAGCCCTGCCGCACTGGTGCGCCATCTGCGCAACCAGGACAACGAAGCCCCCTCGGAGGAGTGAAAACCCGCGCCTTTGGTAGCGGCCGCCCCGTCAGCCTGTTCAGCCTGGGAACGATGCGAGCCCTCGACTCAGGGTCCCAGATGGCGGAGGTGCTCGAAGCGGCAGCGGCAGCGGGGATCAACCACCTTGAAACCGCCCCTGCCTATGGACCTGCCGAACGTTTTCTGGGAGAGGCTCTTCGACAGAACACCCGGAGAGCTTCAGACCACTGGGTGATCACCAGCAAACTGCTGCCGGGGTTGACCTTCGAGGAGGGGCAACGTCGCCTTGACCAGATCCTGGAGCGCCTGGGCTGCCCACACCTCGACAACCTTGCAGTCCATGGCATCAACCTGGAGGACCACCTTGACTGGGCTCTGGTGGGGCACGGTTCCAAACTTCTCGACTGGGCCCTCAACAGCGGCCGCGTTACCCAGGTGGGCTTCAGCAGCCATGGCAGCAATCCGCTGATCGATCGGGCACTGCGCAGCCAGCGATTCACCTTCTGCAGCCTGCACTTGCATTGGCTTGACCCCAAGAGGCTGCCCTTAGCTCACTGGGCATTGAGCCATGGGCTTGGAGTGATGGCGATCTCTCCCGCAGACAAAGGAGGGCGCCTACAGGCACCGAGCCCAACGCTGGTGGAGGACTGCACCCCGTTTGAGCCCTTGCAACTGGCCTACAGATTCCTGCTGTCGCAAGGCATCAGCACCCTGACTGTTGGTGCTGCCGTTCCCGATGATCTCCAACTCGCTGCAAGGCTGGCGCAAGCAGATGGCCCGCTCAATGATGCAGAGCAACAGGCCTTATTCACGGCACAGGGGCGCCAGGAAGAACGACTCGGCCAAGAGCAATGCAAACAGTGTCAGGCGTGCCTCCCCTGTCCAAAGCAGGTTCCGATTCCCGAACTGTTGCGTCTGCGCAACCTGGCCATCGGCCATGAGCTCAACGCTTTTGCGCAGGAGCGTTACAACCTGATCGGCCGTGCAGGCCACTGGTGGGAAGAGCACGATGCCTCGGCCTGTGAACGCTGTGGGGAGTGCCTGCCCCGATGCCCACATCAACTGCCCATCCCTGATCTGCTGGCGGACACCCACCAACGGTTGGTGGCTTCACCGCGACGGCGCCTATGGAGCTGACTCACTCCAGAGGCGTTCCAACTCCTCCCGCCCTTGCGGCGGCAGCGGCGGCAGGGACCAACAGCGCGACCAGGTGTCGGCGGGAGGAAACAGCAGGGGCTGAAGACGAGCAGGCAGAGCGTTTTGATCCGCCATTGCCCCTGGCATCGAATCTGACGAGGTGATGGGAGCCCGCCAACCCAGCTGCACGAGGCGGCGGCGCAGGGGATTCCGCCAACCCTGTTCAACCCAGCCTTGGGGCACCGGCTCGCGGCTGGCTTCCGGTCGGAGCAGAACGGTCCAGTGCAAGGGTGCGCCGGATTTGGGCAGAACAGCCCGAAGACGCGGATCCCGTCTCAGCAGAGCGATGCAACGGTTGAGCGGGAGAACAACCACCCGGGCATCACCTTTGAGCAGCCAATTGCTGGCCTGACGATCATCAAAGGTGAGCACCTGTCGACGGAGCTGGCTCAAAGCCTGCCCCCCACCCAAATGGTCCGCCAGGCTCAGCACCAGTCGGGGGCTGGCGGGCAGCACCACACGCCCTGCCAAGGCGGAATCCAGCAACAGGGGCCAACCCTCCTGCGCCACGGCCCCGTCATCCCGCAGCAACATCACCCAGGGACTAACGGCCAGCGGCAACACTCGACCCTGCAGCGCCCCCAGCGCTCCCAGCAAAGACTTGGCCTGGCCATCCAACTGACGGAAAAGCGGTTCAGAGGCAATGGGCTGCAGCGTGTCAGGCGAGTGGGCGTCGAGCCAACCATCCCCCATCACCAGAAGATCGGCGCGCGCCCGATCCTGCGGCGTCCAGTCCTGCTGCGATGGAGCAAGCGTCAACCGCCATGGCTTGGGCAGAGCATCAGCCCACGGTTTCGGCAACACTCCAGCCGGGGCCATCAGGGTTGGAGCCTCTGTCGCCTGACGACAGCCCGCCAGCACAACTGACCCCGTCGCCCCGATCATCTGGAGCACATGGCGCCGGCTCAGGGGACCCAACCGCTCACTCCAGACGTTCATGGCGTTGACGTTACGGGGCGGTTGAGCAGCTGCTCCAAAGCACGCTCACAATCCCGCACCAGGTCGGAACAAGTGCATCCGCGCAGCTGGGCAAGCAGCAACAGTGCACCGGCCCCCACACCTTCTTTCACGTATCCCCGCTCATAGTCCAGCAACGGCTGATGGATGCTGCTGTGAAAGCGCACGCCACAGGCCAGGACGGACAGTGAAGTATCCACAAGGCCTGCGGTGGCATCCACAAGCCCCCCCAAAGGGGACTGGCTTGTGGCAGCGGCCCCCTCATCAGCGAGCCAACCGGTTGTGCCGATGAGCACCTGGTCCGCCAGGCGCTGCCGCTGACTGGCGGGCAGGGCCTGCATCGCCAGTGCCAGAACAGCCAGCATCTGGCACCCCCCACCCAGCAACAGCGGTTGTCCCGACGACACCGCTCCCACCAACACCCCTGCGGTGAAGGCCTGAAAGGGGTCACCGACAGCGGCCAGGATCTGCTCGGCCGCAGGATGTGCCCCAAGGGACGCCCGCTGCAGCCCTTGGGTCACCAGCTCTTGCTTGAGCTGCTGAGGGGGGTGACGTGCACTGCCGCTGATCAGATGGGCGACCTCCACGCCGAGGGCCGTCAGCACCGCTTGAGCGGTTGTGGTCCCTCCCGGCACACATTCCGCGAGCACTAGGGGGCGTTGCAACCGCCTGCCCAAGAGCTCTCCACGTCGCCAAAGGTGCTGCACCCGCGGCAACGGCATCGCCGCTCCGCTCGACAGACACGCCGATGGCCCCTGATCCAGGGTTTCAATCTCCAGGTGGGGGAAATCGGGTCTCTGCGTTAGGCCGAGAGCCGCCACCTGCGGGTTCAACTTCAATCGGCGCGCCGCAACATGGCTGAGCAGGGCGGGGGAGACACCAGCGGGCAGCGGCGGCAGAGGCCAACGGCGCTGCCCAGCCGGCCCATGGATCAGGAGCTCCGCATCAGCAAGGGCCGTAAAGCGACGCGAGGCCGCAGTGGCGCCTGCGGCAGAGATTCCCTCATGCTCCGCCGTCTGCGTGGCAGCCAGCACCAGTAACAGATCCACGGATTGATCCCTGGACTTCCAAGGATGGAGGGACTCCTCATGCAGAGGGCTTGCTCCGAGACGTCCCAGCTGCTGACAGCCCTGGGGCAACGCGGACGGATCAGAGGGGGTCGAGGGCAACGAGTCCATGCAGCAGCCTCGGAGGCTCCGGAATCGGTGATCGCAGGCGGGGAAAAATCCAGTACGCCAGAGCATGCAGCGAAAGGACGTAGATGACCTCCTGAACCACTACCAAAAGAAGCGCTATCAACTGAACCTGGGTGAGATCGGGGGTGATCGGAAGATGAAGCGCCACGATCACTCGGTCGAGCAGAGCAGAACCTGCACGGGTGATGACGACCCAGAGGTTTTCTCCCACCAGCAACGAGAGCACCACAACTCTGACCAGGAAGCCTGCTGTTCCAAGAACGACTCCGCCCGACCAGCTCAGCCACCAGCTGACACCCCGGCACCAGCTCCAGCCCAGCCACAGTGATAAAAGCCCGTAAGGGAACAGCAGAAGTGGGCCACGCAATGGACCCATCAGCGCTGTGAGCAGCAGCACAGAAAGCAGCAGACCCTCGGCACCGGAGCGGCTGCCACGGCGCAACTGCAGCAGGATCAGTGGAAGAGGCAGGGCCAGGCGGAAGAGAGCACCACCCACCGGGAGGTAGTAAAGAGCCAGCCAAATCAGACCCGTCGCAGCAGCGAGATAAGCCCCCTCAACCAGCCTCAGTGCCTGCTGGCGACTCAACCGGGGGGGTTCTGCGGTCATGGCTCGACCCGCTCAATCCGTTCAACCGCAAAGCCGACATCCGCCTCACGCAGAGCTCGGGTGACGGCCTCAGCCGGAGCCGCAGGATCGGCTCCGGCCAAACGGATGGTGATCCGGTAAGGCGCCTGGGGCAGACGTTGTGATGCGGTTGGCCGAAGTGTTGTCTCCGGCACTGTCTCCTGCGAATCCTGAGAAACAGGGGCAGAGATCGCTGGGGTTGGGGAGTTCGGCTCTGCAGGTGATGCAGCCTCAGGTGCCGATCCAGTGGAACGGTCCCCCGTTGGGCTGGTCTTGGAAGCCTGAACTGGCGCAACCTGCATCGGCCTGTCTTCAGGCACCGCAAAGGACCGTTCCAACTGCTCGGCGACCGGTGTCCCTGCACAGGCCTGCAGAAGCCCGACGGGCAGCATCCAAAGCAGACGGGGCATCAGTTTTCAGCTGGCTTGATCACCCGCACCGCACTGGCCCTAAGACGACCAGTCTTTGTGGTGGCGGGGGGTTTTTTAGCCGCAGGCTTTTTGGCTGCTGGCTTCTTTGCCGCTGTTTTTTTGGCGGCGGTTTTGCGCGCGCCCTTTTTCGAGGCCGCCTTGGCGGCGAGCAGTTCTACCGCTTCCTCGAGGGTCACATCATCAGCACCCTTGCCTTCCGGCAGCGAAGCATTCACCTTGCCCTGCTTGACATAAAGGCCATAGGGGCCGTCATAGACCTGAATCGTTTCATCACTACCCTCCGGCTTGCCGAGGTCTTTAAGGGCGGTGCGTCCACCCCGCCCACGTTTGGGCATGGCCAGCAACTCGAGAGCACGGCTCAGTCCCACCCCCAGAACATCGTCGTCGCCCTTCAGGGATCGGTAGTCCTTCTCGCCCTTGCCTTTATCCCAAACCACGTAGGGGCCAAAGCGGCCCAGCCCCGCCTGAATGCGCCCACCATCCGGGTGCTCGCCCAGAAGACGCGGCAACCGCAGTAGTCCAAGCGCATCCTCCAAGGTGAGGTCCTCAGGCTTCTGTCCCTTGGGAAGGGACGCGCGTTTGGGCTTGGGATTCTCATCACTCACCTGCCCCCGCTGCACATACGGGCCGTACTGACCAAACAGCAGGTAGACCAGGTCACCCGTTTCCGGATCCTCGCCAATGGATTCGGGGCCGTCAGCCTTCTGTTTGAGGATCAGTTCGGCCTGATCTTCATCCAGATCAGCCGGGGTGATCTCCCGGGGCAAGGTGGCCTTGATCAGCTCCTCCTCACCATCGTCGCTGACTCGTTTGGCCTCCAAATAGGCGCCAAAACGGCCGATGCGCACCACGGAGGACAAACCCTCGAGGTCGATGGTGCGGGATGCACCGGGATCGATGTCCCCTTCCCGCTGCTGAACCTGGGTTTCAAGACCCTCATCACCCTTATAAAAGCCCTCGAGATAGGGAAGCCACTGCACCTTGCCGTGGGAGATCTCATCCAGAGTGTTCTCCATCCGAGCGGTGAAACTGGTGTCGACCAGCTCGGGGAAATGCTCCTCCAGCAACGCCGTCACAGCAAAAGCGGTGAAGCTGGGGGTGAGTGCATTGCCCAGGAGCGTGGCGTAACCACGATCAACGATCGTTCCGATGATCGAGGCGTAGGTCGAGGGCCGACCGATGCCCTCTTTTTCCAGCATCTTCACGAGGGAAGCCTCGCTGAACCGTGCCGGGGGTTGGGTCTGATGACCCAGCGGCTCAACAGCCTTCGGCTTTGGTGCATCCCCAACGCTCAGCGCCGGCAACAACACTTCCTGACCTTCAAGTGCTGCATCCGGATCATCACTTCCCTCCACGTAGGCACGGAAGAAACCGGGAAAGTCGATGCGCTTGCCGCTGGATCGGAAACTGGCTTCTCCTGAACTGAGATCCACCGACAGCATCGTCAGCCTTGCTTCGGCCATCTGACTGGCAACGGTGCGCTTCCAGATCAGTTCGTAGACCGCCAGGTCTCTCCCATCGAGGCCGGTTTCGCCGGGGGTGCGGAAGCTTTCGCCTGAGGGACGAATCGCTTCGTGAGCCTCCTGGGCGTTGCGGGCTTTGGTGCTGAATTGCCGCGGCCCCTTGCTCAGATACTCCTTGCCGTAAAGGCTCTCAACACAGCTGCGCGATGCATTGATCGCTTGATCAGACAAATGCACCGAGTCGGTCCGCATGTAAGTGATGAAACCGCGTTCGTAGAGCCCCTGGGCACAGCGCATGGTTTCCCGGGCTGAGAGGCGTAGCTTGCGATTGGCCTCCTGTTGGAGGGTGCTGGTGGTGAAGGGAGGCACCGGCTTGCGCACGGTGGGCTTCTCCTCCACCGCATCCACCGTCCAGGCGTTCGATCGCACGGTTTCAGCCAAGGCCTTGGCCTCGCTCTCACTGAGCAGCCGAACGGCACTGCCCGCCTTCAGCCCACCGGTGCTTTCATCAAAATCATTGCCGGTGGCAATGCGCTGTCCACCCACGTGAGTGAGCTTGGCCTCAAAGGCACTGCCCGACTGCTCGAGCTTGGCCTTGAGGTCCCAGTAACTTCCGCTGCGGAAGGCCCTGCGGGCCCGCTCCCGTTGCACCAGAAGCCGAACCGCAACGGACTGCACACGTCCCGCGGAGAGCCCCCAGGCCACCTTTTTCCAGAGGAGAGGAGAAAGGGTGTAACCCACAAGGCGATCGAGGATGCGCCTGGTCTCCTGGGCGTGGACCAGCTCCATATCGAGATCGCGGGTCTGATCCAGCGCTTTGCCGATGGCTTCCTTGGTGATTTCGTGGAACACCATCCGCTTCACAGGCACCTTTGGAGCCAAAAGCTGCAGCAGGTGCCAGCTAATGCTCTCTCCTTCCCGGTCTTCGTCCGTTGCCAGCAGCAACTGATCAGCACCCTTGAGGGCGTCTTTCAACTCCCGAACCACTTTTTTCTTGTCCTTCGGGACCACATACAGCGGATCAAAATCCGCTTCCGTGTTCACGCCAAGGTTGGCCCACTTCTGCCCTTTGGCAGATGCCGGAATCTCGCTGGCGTTGTTGGGAAGGTCGCGGACATGCCCCATAGAGGCTTCAACTTTGAATCCCTTGGGAAGGAAGCCACGGATGGTCTTGGCCTTCGTGGGGCTTTCAACGATGACGAGGGTGTGCGCCACTAGCGGCAAGTGAACCGTTCCCCTTCTTTATCGCACCAAGCATCTCTCTGCATGTCCGTCTGCGCGTCAAGCGCCGCTACAGTCGCCGCAGCGCAACGGTTCCAGGCTGCCATGCCCGACATGGGTGCATTCCTTCTCGCCACCCAGGCCATGGCCGCCCCTGGTGAGCTGCTGAATCTCTCTCTCAATGCCTCCGCAGTACTGCCTGAAGGCGCAGTGCTGCTGGCGATGATTGCCACCCTCTTGGTGGACCTGGCCGGTGAAAAGGTCGCCACACGTTGGGTACCCCCGATTTGCTATCTCGGCCTGGGCAGCTCCCTTGTCCTGCTGGCCTTGCAGTGGAATGCTCCCCTAGAGCCCTCGTTCCTCGGGGCCTTTCTCGCCGACAACCTTGCGGTGGCCTTCAGGGCTGTCATCGCCCTGTCCACCCTGCTGTCGCTGCTGATCAGCTGGCGCTATGCCGAGAAGAGCGGTACGCCTGTTGGCGAATACGCAGCCATCCTTCTCGCAGCCACACTCGGGGCGATGCTGCTTTGCGGCGCAACAGATCTGGTGAGTGTGTTCATTTCACTGGAGACGCTCTCCGTGGCCAGCTACCTGCTGTCGGGCTACATGAAGCGGGATGCCCGCAGCTCCGAAGCAGCGCTCAAATATTTACTGGTGGGTTCGGCAGCTGCGGCTGTTTTTCTCTATGGCTCCTCGTTGCTGTACGGCCTAAGCGGCAGCACAAGCCTCGACACCATCGGACTCGCCCTGCAGACCAGCACCACTCCTCTCGCCGCCTTGGCATTGGTATTTGTGCTGGCCACAGTTGCCTTCAAGATCGCTGCAGTTCCCTTCCACCAGTGGACTCCAGACGTCTACGAGGGCTCTCCAACCCCTGTGGTGGCTTTCCTGTCCGTGGGCTCCAAAGCTGCGGGTTTTGCTTTGGCTCTCCGCATCCTCGTTGGCTGTTTTGGTGCCTTCGATGGCCAGTGGAAGCTGTTGTTCACAGTGCTGGCCGTTCTGAGCATGACCCTCGGAAACGTGGTGGCTCTGGCACAGACCTCAATGAAGCGAATGCTGGCCTACAGCTCCATCGGCCAGGCCGGCTTCGTGATGATCGGCATGGTCTGCGGCACCGAAGACGGTTTCGCCGCGATGGTTCTGTATATGGCGGCGTATCTGTTTATGAACCTCGGGGCCTTTGCCTGCATCATTCTCTTCTCCATCCGTACGGGCAGTGATCGGATTTCGGATTACGCCGGTCTTTACCAAAAAGATCCCCTCATCACTCTTGGCCTGAGCCTCTGTCTGCTCTCCCTGGGTGGAATCCCACCGATGCTTGGTTTCTTCGGAAAGATCTATCTGTTCTTTGCCGGTTGGGCGAACCACCAATACCTGTTGGTGGTGGTCGGCCTGGTCACTTCTGTGGTCTCGATTTACTACTACATCTCCGTCATCAAGATGATGGTGGTGAAGGAGCCCCAAGAAGCTTCCGATGTCGTTAAGGCCTACCCAGAGGTCAACTGGTCCTTGATGGGCATGCAGCCTCTGCGTGTTGCTCTGATTGGGTGTGTGGCGATCACCGCTGTTGGAGGGATCCTCTCCAACCCCCTCTTCCAGTGGGCCAACACAGCAGTTTCAGGCACACCACTGCTGCAGCAAGCCATCGCTCTGTCCAGCTTGAAAGGCCTTGGCTAAGGGATCACAAGCGGCAGTCGCTGAACTCAATGAAATCAGCAAGATCTATGGATCCGGTGATCTCGAGGTCAAAGCACTTGATCAACTGAATCTCACCGTCCGCGAGGGGGATTACCTGGCGGTTATGGGAGCCAGTGGATCCGGCAAAAGCACGGCGATGAATATTCTTGGCTGTCTCGACCGGCCCACTCGTGGGTCTTACCGGCTGAATGGAGTGGCCGTGGAACAGTTGGACGACGATGCGCTAGCGGACGTCCGTAACCGCTCGCTCGGGTTTGTCTTTCAGCAGTTCCATCTCCTTGGTCATGCCAGCGCCATGGAGAATGTGATGCTGCCGATGATCTACGCGGGAGTTCCGAAGGACGAGCGCATTGAGCGCGCCCAAGCGGCCCTGAGCCGCGTTGGCCTAGCGCAGCGTCTAGAGAACAAGCCCAACCAGCTGTCCGGAGGTCAGCAGCAACGGGTTGCCATCGCCAGGGCCATCATCAATCGCCCCAGCCTTCTGCTGGCGGACGAACCCACTGGCGCCCTTGATTCCAGCACCACCGCCGAGGTGCTGGAGCTGTTTGATGAACTTCACCAGCAGGGCATCACCTTGGTGATGGTCACCCATGAGGACGATGTTGCGGCCCGAGCGCAGCGGATTGCGCAGTTCCAGGATGGTCGGGTGCTCAAGTGATGACCACAATGGGTGCAGTGCTCCAGCAGTAATGGAAGAGACCCCTAAGGCTCTTCGTGTTGCACTCGTTGAGGATGACCCGCGCATTCAGCAACTGATCTGCGCTGAAATCACCGATGAGGGGCACGACTGCTTCAGCTTCGGTTCCGCAGAAGACTTCCTCGACGCAGCAGGCTCCGACAGGTTTGATCTGGTGCTGTTGGACCTCATGCTGCCGGGCATGGACGGCTTGACCTGTCTGAAACAGCTGCAGCTGAAGGCAGCCTCAGGAGCAGCCCGGAGGGTGGTGATCGTGACGGCTCTCAATGATGACGACAAGCGACGAGAGGCTCTCTCCAACGGAGCAGAGGCCTACGTGCTCAAGCCGGATCTGTTCGAACAACTGCCTCAACTGCTCCGGATGCCGTCGATGCCCTGAGCCTGAGAAGCAACCGCACGATCGTGGATGTTCCTTGCGATGAGGGCTGCTGGTGGAGGGTCAGCATTCCTCCACACCCACTGACCAGTTCGCGCGCCAAGGCGAGCCCCAATCCAGGGCCCTCCACCTTGTCCCCATCCCGGTCAGGCTTGCCCCGGAAAAAAGGTGACGACCACCGTTCCAGAGCCTCGGAAGGCACAGGGGCATCAAGGCTCTGACTGGTGAACTCCAGGATGCAGTGGTCCAGCCCATCGCCCCCAGCAAAGGTGAGCTCAATCGGCATGGATCGATCGCCGTGCTGACAGGCGTTGTCGAGCAACTGATCCAACGCCAGCATCAAGGCCCTTGGATCGGTTTGGACCACCACGTCATCCCCGCATTCCAGAGCCTGCAGCTTGAGATTCGGAGCTAACTCCCGGGAGGCGTCATACCAGCGCTGAAGCAGAGGCCCCAAGGGGTGGTCGCCACAGCAGACCAGATCCGGATCCACCTCCAGGCGCGTTAGCAGCGAGAGATGACCGATCAACTTTTGAATCCTGGCCATTTCCTCTCGAGCCATCGTGAGGCGGGAGCTCACTGCGTTGGAAAGGTTCTTCAACCGAGCCATCCGTTGCAGATTTCCGCTCACGATCGCCAGGGGCGTGCGCAGCTCATGGGTCAGATCGGTCATGAAGCGCTGCTGCTGAACCAGGGCCCGTTCCTCGGGGCTGAGGTCGCGCAACGACAGCAACAGGAACGACGACTGAATCAACTCGACCGGCCGCCAACGCAACAACTGCACCTGTGATCCATCTCCATCCCGAGACAGCACATGACAACGACTCTCTCCAGAGGTTCGCGGCAAAGGCATCTGAGGATCCAACAGCTGAAGAGCTGTTTTGGCGTGAGCATCCAAGGGCCTGAGCTTCAGAACATCAGCCAGGGTTTGATTCACCACCTGAATAGGAACCCCTCCCACGAACAGTTCAGCAGAGGCTTGATTGGCCCAGTGGATCCTGCGATCCACATCGACGATCACCATGGCTTCGCTGGCCGCATCGAAAGCGACCTGCAGCATTCCAAGGGACTGCCGCAGTTGCGCGATCAGTTCACTGTCCCTCGAGGATGAAGAAGAGGAGGCTGAGCTGTTCATGCCAGACGGCTCATCTCAGCACGATTCCATCAAAGGTCGCAGCGTTGCTGCAAACGACCAGCTGCCGTCATCGTGTTTCTCAGCCACGATGAAATGTTCACTCTCAATGGCATGCCCATCCGAGCAAAACGTTGCCAGTTTCAACGGGTGATTCAGCACCTTCGACACCTCCGTCAGTTTGAAACGAGCAAACCCAGCGTGATGAGAATCGCGAAAGCTTGGAGGCAGGATCAGACCGAGGGATTGACCGAGTAGAGCTGCTTCGGTCCAGCCGTAAACGGCCTTAAAAGGTTCGTTGATTTCCTGCACGATTCCCGAAGCATCAGCACGAACAAACGGGAGGTCTTCCTGCTCTCGGAGTGCTCGGATTCGATCCTCTGTCCAGGCTCCTGGTGACGACATAGCGAAAAGCAGCCGATTTCAATGTAGGGACAAAATCTTTGAAATTACTTTCTGTGCCTAGAGTGGAATGAGGTTTTGAGGCCGGATGTCACTGGAATCCCAGCCCCGTCTCCGTGTCCTTCTTGTTGACGACGAACACAAACTGACCGATCTGCTTCGTCTGGAGCTTGATGTTGAGGGGTACGACGTTGATGTCGCTTCTGATGGAGCGACCGGCCTGATCCGCAGCCGCTCCGAACCTGCTCCTGACCTGATCATCCTTGATTGGAACTTGCCGGACTTCAGCGGCATCGACATCTGTCAGCGCATCCGAGCCGGGGGAATCACCATCCCAATCCTGATGCTCACGGGGCACGACGAAATCACCGATCGGGTCAAAGCTCTGGATGCCGGGGTTGATGATTACCTGGTCAAACCCTTTTCCATCGACGAATTGATGGCACGGCTGCGTGCCATGCACCGCCGCGCTGAAACGTTCTCAGGGCCTGCCAATGGATCCGACGTCAACGAAGTTCTCCAGGTCGCCGACCTCTCCATGAACACCCGGACCCGGGATGTGAAACGTGGAGATCGAGCCATCAAACTGTCCGTGAAGGAATACGACCTGCTCAATTTCCTGATGCGAGGTGCCGGCAGGGTGCTGGAACGTCAGGAGATCATGCATGGGGTTTGGGGAGAAAACTTTTATGGAGACGACAACCTCCTCGATGTCTACATCCGCTATCTGCGTCAAAAAGTCGAACTGGACGATGCTCCAGCCCTGATCCATACCGTCCGCGGCGTTGGATTCATCCTCAGGGAACAATCGAGCTGAGAACTTTGTTTCGCTCAGGTGCCCTTAGGGCTGCTGCCGTTCAAGGCTTCGCAACACCTGGCCAAGCAGCACCGAGACAGGATCATTTTCGAGACTCATCACAGAGGACAAATCCAAATCCCCTGGATCAACGGCCTGCCAACCAGCCCGCGATGGTGTGCGCAACTCAAAATGCAGATGCGGACCCGTGCTTAGGCCTGTGCTGCCAACGCGTCCAATCACCTCTCCCTGACGCACCTGCTGACCGGGTCGTACGTAGATCTCCGAGAGGTGGCCATAGAGCGTGCGACGCAATGGATCGGCATGTTCCAGTTCGATGGCGACGCCATAGCCCCCCGCAAGACCACTGGTTAAAACCTGGCCGGAGAGAGCCGCCACGACGGGAGTCCCCTCAGGTGCCGCGAAATCCCGACCGGCATGCATCAGCCAACTCCCCAGGATCGGATGCAGACGCCAGCCAAACCCACTGCTCTTGAAGGCGTCTCCAGCAACAGGGAAGAGCAGTCGGCTATCGCCGTTTCCAGGGCTTGGCAGAGGACGCGGCGTGACCGCAAAGACGGATTCCAACCGGAATCTGCCGCCATCGCGGGCGAGAAGCGCTGACACGGGAATACGCAGCGGCTGCTTGGAGGGGATCAAGCGAACACGGGCAGAGGACGGTGCCCCAGGCGAACGCCTAGCCACACCGGAGGCACACTCACGACGCGACAGAGCCCCACTGCGACAGGCGTCTTCGAAACGACTGCGGCCCATGGGAACCGCTGGAGCACCACCACGCTGGAGCATCTTGCGCTCCTGGGGAGTGATCACCCGTTGGCGCTCCAGAGCATCAAGAGACTGGTCAAAACCCTGAGCAGCCGCTGATGGGATCAGCATCCAGATCGCCGCTAACCAGCTCAACACTGGATGAGACATCGTCTAGGACAAATCCTATGGACGGCGGCGCAACTCAGGGCCAGCGTCGCCAGCTTTCGGTCCTTGAACCCTGACGCAACCGAAGAGCACCATCGTTTTCAAGACCAGTGATTTGCCAGATCTGACCATCCTGAGGATGAAGGAGCTGATCCGACCAGAGACGGGCCTGAACTCCATCGATGCACCAGGCACCATCGCCTCCAAGGCCGTGGCAGTGATCCAAGGCAAGCAGGACCTCCGCTGTCCAACGGATCGGATCCGCAGCCTGCTGCCCTTCAAGCCTCCGCAGGGCAATGCCCTCGCCAGGAACAGGATTCCGCACATTCAGGCCCAGTCCGATGCGCAGCAAACGCAGCTGGGAACCACGCTGCACCACCCCCGGGAGAAGACCGGCCAATTTGCGGCCCTGAACCAACAGGTCATTGGGCCATTTGATCTGAATCGAAAGGCCCCGCCGCTCAAGCCGTTGCGTCACTGACAGTGCCAGCGCCAAGCCAAGGAGACCGGCTTGACCAGATGCATGACTCCTCCAAGGCAAAGCGGCACTGATCCAGACACCACCTTCAGGGGAAAGCCAGGTTCGACCCAACTGGCCAACTCCCCTGCGCTGGTGGGTGGCGATCACAGCGCGCGGCCCCGTCAACGAGGGCTGATCCCGCAACCAAACCGCCAGCAAGTCCTCTGTACTGCTGCACACAGGCACCCGACGAATGGTCCATGGGCGCGCTGATGCACCTGCGATACGGCGGTAGATCGCCATCAAACGACCACCACCCCGTTGAGGGCGTCGATGCTTGGTCATCCATCGATCAGCCATCCATTGCATCCGCAAGACGCGATGCGGCCTCCACCAGTTCGTTGACGGGCCGTACCAGCGCCATACGCAGCCACTGGCGGCCGCCGGCACCGAAACCCGACCCTGGGGTCAGCGCGACACCGCTGCGCTGGAGCAGTTCCCTGGCGGCATCCTCATCACTCCAGCCCTGACGACGGGCCGCAGCAGGCAAGGGGAACCAGAGGTACATCGCCATCTCTGGACAGGGAACCGACCATCCACGTGCCGTGAGGGTCTCCACCACACGATCCCTGCGCTCGCGATAGATCGGATGCAACTGCTGCGGCCAATCAGGGAAGGCTTGCAACGCCTGGATCGCACCCTGCTGCAGAGCCAGGCTCTGATTGAAATCGATGACAGCCTTGGTGCGACGCAATGCGGCAATCACTGGCGCTGCACCAACCGCAAAACCCAGCCTGAACCCTCCTAGGCACCAGCCCTTTGACAGGGAGAAAAATTCAATGCCGGACGTCCTCCAGTTCGGAGCCTGCAACAGGCAGGGAGGCTGCCCATCCAGGGCAAGATCGACATAGGGATTGTCGTGAGCAATCACCACATCGTGCCGGGCACCGTTGGCCATGATTTGGTTGAGGTCTTCCTGATCCCCGACCCTGGCTGAAGGGTTGTGGGGATAGCCCAGCACGAACAACTTGAGCTGATCCCAGAGCGAGGAGGTAAGTCCCGTCAGATCCGGTCGCCAGTCCTGTTCCGGGGAAAGCGGCAAGGCCTTGGTTCTTGCTGCCGCAAGATGCAGCCCACCGGTGTGGGACGGATAACAGGGGTCTAGATGCAGGGCAGCGTCACCTGCATCGAGCACCGCCAGCGGTAGATGGGCGGTTCCTTCCTGGGATCCCACCAGGAACTGAACCTCCTGCTCGGGATCCACAGCAACATCGAAGCGATGGCGACACCAGTCCGAGACGGCGGCATGCAGAGGCCTCAGACCGGTCTGAAGGCAATAGGAACCGCTGCTGGGGTCCATGACCGCTGAGGCCATCGTTTCGAGCAGGGCCGTGGGTGGCCGTAGATCGGACGATCCGATGGAGAGATCCACCAGATCTGGACGCGCAGATGACGACGCCTGGACCCGGTAAGCATGCTTGGCAGCATCAACGCGGGCGAAAACGGCGCTGCCCAGCGACGCGAGCCGCTTAGAGGTTGGCATCCAGGAAGGACTGCAGCTGCGCTTTGGCAATGGCACCTTCATGCCGCGCCACCACCTCACCGTCGCGGTAGAGGATCAGCGTGGGAATCCCTTGCACCTGATAGGCGTCACGGGTCTTCGGATTGGCATCAACTTCGATCTTGCCAACGCTCAGGCGATCGCCATAGGCATCAGCGACCCAATCCATAAGAGGGGCGATCAGTCGACAGGGACCACACCAGGCAGCCCAATAGTCCACAAGGACAGTGCCGGAAGCCTTCAGCACTTCACTTTCAAAACCAGCGTCGGTGAAATCGGCAACAGCTCCAGCCAAGGCACTCAAATGACTGAACCGATCCTATGGAAAACCGGATGACTTTCCCCGGATGGTCAGAGCTTGTCGATGGATCGCTTCAAATCTTCGAGCTCGGCATCCACTTCCTCCACCTGCACTGGCTTCACAGCCTCGGCCGCATCGGCCGCCGGCAGAGCGACCGCTTCAGGGCCTCCCTTCAGCTGAGCGCGCAACGCTTCGAGATCCTCATCAACGCCACCACCGCTTTCCAGGGCTGCGAACTGGCTCTCAAGATCAGATCCAGCCAGCTCAGCCGCAGCCTGACCGGTGGCCTCCATGGCCTCCACCTTTTCCTCCATCCTCTCGAAGGCAGCCATGGCTGAATCGGTGCCGATGTTGCCGACGGCGCTCTGCAGCTGCTGCTGAGCCTTGGCGGCCTGCGCTCGGGCCTTGAGCATGTCTTTTTTGGTCTTGGCCTCGGCGATTTTTCCTTCGAGGGCGACCAGACTTTTCTTGAGGGATTCCACCTGCCCGTCTTGGGCCTGCACCTGGGATGTCAGTGACGTCGCCGTCTCCTGGAAGGTCTTACGACGGGTGAGTGCTTCACGAGCGAGGGATTCCTCACCCTTTTTAAGAGCCAGCTCAGCACGCTCGTACCAGGTCTTCGATTGGGCAGCGGCCTGTTCAGCCTGGTTGGTCAAACGCTTTTGACTTGCAATCGCGAGAGCAACGGCCTGACGCAACTTGACCAGATCCGCCTGCATGTCGGAGACGGACTGGTCGAGGATCTTGGCCGGGTCCTCCATACCGCTGACAGCAGCGTTGGCATTGGCGCGAACCAGCCTGCTCAGCCGATCAAAGAAACCCATTACTTGGCCTCAGACGCGCTGAGATTAGCGAGGTTCTCGCAACGGTTCTGCCTAGGATTAATTGATGGCGGTTGCACCTGATTCCCAACGGCGGCGTCTCCCGGGCCTGGAACTGCTCCAATCAGCGCCCCCGCCGCCTGCAGAACCTTTGAAAACCTGTCTGGGCGCGCTTCAGAGGGAGTGGCGCAAAGACGATCATCTGGCCGCGCTGTGGCAGGACTGGCCCCGGGTGGCAGGCGCCCAACTGGCTCCTCACTGCCGCCCCTTATCGCTGCAACGTGGAGTGCTGACTGTGGGAGCCAGCCATCCCCAATGGCGCCAGGCTCTCCTCTACAACCGCCCCCAACTGATCAGCGCCCTGCATCAAGCCGGCCATGCGGTGCGTGATCTGCGCATCCAGCAACACCATTCCAATAAAGCCCCAGTTCTGGAGAGCGAAGCCAGCATTTGGGCCCAACATCCAAGTCGCACGGATGTCCATGGCATGGGGGCCTGCCCTGACTGCGGTAGACCGGCACCCAACGGCGAAATGAAGCTCTGGGGGCACTGCGGGTTCTGCCACCGTCAGACGTTGTCTGAGTCATAGAGCTCTACTGCTCAGAAACGCTCAGGACGCGGCTCTCGCCAGTCGGCCTCAACACCTTCGTCCTGCAGGGTTCTTGCCCGTTGCTCAAGGCGACTGCGGTCCAGACGCCACACGTCGTAAATCCCAATGCGTCCCAGCCGCTCAGGTTGCAGGTCGCTCCAGTGATCACGTTGTGCCGTCCCGCGATCGATCAGCACCAGCACGGTGCTGGATGCACCCGGGCTGCCGAGGGGGTATCCCCGCCATCCCCGCCGCTGTTCATGGGCCAGGCGATCCGCAATGTTGACCAGGGCGCCATCGGATTGCCCCTCATACAAGATCACCTGTCTTGTGTAGAAGTGCAGCGAAGGCTTCATGGCGCCAACCATGGCCATTGGTTCTCCGCTGCGCTGTTGCGACAGCATTAATGCTGCAGCGTCGCGGACCGGACGCTGACGCAGACGGTCTGCAAGTTCGGCAATCGGCACCAGAGCCGTGAGGTGAAAGCCCAGCAGGCAGGCCTGCATGGCCAGCAACGCCTGACCAGCGGAGCGTCGCTGCAGCAGCAGCAACGTCCCAAGAGTTGCTGCTGCACTGAACCAGATGGCGGCATGCCCCAAAAGACCACTGGCCAACAGATCCACCGACAACGTCGGCATCTCTGGATCGTCGATCAGCGGAACCCAGAGCGATCCCAGCCAAAAGCCACCAGCCAGGACGGCGATCAGAGCCAGGCTGGTGCCCCAGGCCAGCCGTTGCCAACGCGATGAGCCCAGCGTGGCCTGGGCCACCAGGAGGGCCGCCGCAGGGGTGGCGGGCAACCAATAACTCGGCAATTTTGTGGCTGCTGTGGTGAACAGCAGCAGAACCGCCAACAGCCAACAGGCAGCGAATTGCTGCAATGAATCCTCCGGTGCAATCCGCGATCGAGGCACCCGCGCCAGCCCCAACAACAGGTATGGCGTGAAGGGCAGCGCAGCCACGAGCATTACCGGGCCGAAAAACCACCAAGGCTGGAGGTGATCATTCACCACGGACGTGAACCGTTGAAGATTGTGGTAGCCGAAAAAGCTGTCCCAGAAAGGCTGTCCTTCCACCAGCAGCTCTAGGACGTACCAGGGAAGACTGATCAGGGCCGTCAGCAGCAACCCAGGCAACGGTCGCAGCCTCTGCCAGGGTTGAACGAGATCCCGTCGCAACGCTGCGAACATCAGCAGAGCGAGTCCTGAAAGCACAACAGCGACCGGCCCCTTGGCCAGAACCGCGAAACCGAGGATCACCCAAGCCGGCCACCACGCCACCTCTTGAGGGGCGGCAAAACGACGCCACTGCAGCAACAGGCTGAGACCCAGCAGGCCACATAGCAGGGCATCACTCACCGCGGTGCGGCTCCAGACGAGCACCAGGGGCGAGAAGGCAAATGCCAGCGATGCAATCAGAGCTGTACAGCGGGGACGCGCATCACCGGGGAACGGCCAGCGCAGCAAGGTATCGGCGATGCCAAGCATCAGCCCGACCGTGGCCAAGGCGGAAGGAAGTCGTGCCGCCCAACTTCCGAGAGGATCCCAAACTTCACGTCCGGGGAGGGCGTAACCGAACCCCATCAGCCAGTACACCAGGGGCGGTTTATCGAAACGAGGCAAGCCGTTGACCCGAGGCGTCAGCCAGTCGCCGGTGTCGGCCATGGCCCGCCCCGCTGCGGCGAACAATGGCGGTGTTTCATCCACGACGCCGGTGGATCCCAGCCCCCAGAGCGTGATCACGAGTCCCAGGGCCAGAACAAACGCCAGAACCTGGTGTCGCTGTCGTCCTGAAACATTGACCGACAAGGAACTCTCAGCGCCTGGGGGTGATGCTGACATCCGCCATCAGTCCTGTTCGAATCCAGGCTTCAACACGCTGGCTAAAGACCTCGCAGGAGGCATGGGCCTCAGCCCAGCTGCGGCAGGCGGAGCGCTCAATGCTGCCGACATGTCGCAAGGCCTCCGTAAGAGCGTCAACATCGTCGGGAGGAACCAGCCAGCCCGTGCGGCCTGAACAGATCAGTTCCCCCGGTCCGCCGCGGTCATAGGCGACAACCGGAACACCACAGGCCAGGGCCTCCACCACAACATTGCCGTAGGCCTCATTCCATTTCGGTGTGTTGACCAGAGCGCGGCAGCGCCCCAACTCCTGCTGAAGCTCTGTGGTCGATCGAAAACCGCGCCAATCGATCGTGCCTTCAGGAACACTCGCTTGCACCTGCCGGGCGTAGACCTCATCCTCTCGCAACCCCCAAACAAGAAGCTGTTCTCCTAGGGCAGCGGCCGCAGCAGCCGCATCCTCCAGCCCCTTTTCCGGAGCGATGCGCCCCGCCCAGCCCAGGGGGCCATTCGTCTGCGTCTGAAAGGTGTAGTTGGCCAAGTCAAATCCGTTGCCCACAACATTGGCGGGAGCTGGCAGCTGAAAATCAGCGGCCTGGCGTTGCGTATGGAAAGCGAGGCGGTGCGGGTCCCAGGCGGCGACGGCTTCGATCACATCGCGCATCACCGCAGCCACATCCCCCATGCTGATGAGATGAAAGAGCTTGGCGCTGACCCGTTGCGTCAGCCAGATCGGCAGCCAGTCGTAGCCACCGTTGATCACGGCATCGGCTGATTGACCTGCATCGAGGGCGGTCTCCCAAAGAGCAGGCAAAAGACCATTGCGGGGAATCTCGACCGGTGCAAGCTCTGCGACGTGCTGCCAGCTCGGCTGATTCACACCCTCCACCTCCAGCAACTCAACACCGCTGCAATCGTCGGGAAGTGTTGAGCCTTTGGCGGCCACAACGGTAAGCCTGTGACCACGCCGTACTAGCCCCTGAACCAGCGATCGCAGGGTGAGCTCCACACCACCTCCCTCGCCACTGCCGAGGGCCCCGATTGGCGTGTTGACAACGACGAGATGGAGCGGAGCAGCCGTCATGAAGAGGCGTCCGTGATCGACAGCGGCTCCCAGATTCTTCGCCTTTGACTCACGAAGATCACCGACACCAGCACCATCACAACACCAATCCACTGGAGCAGATCAAGGCGCTCGCCCAGCAACCAACCTCCGGTGGCCAGCGCGAAAACCGGTGTCAGGAATCCCAGGCTGCTGAAACTGGTGAGATCGCGTTGATTGGCGAACCAGAAGAACAGCCCATAGGCCAAAGCGCTTCCGAGAAGGCTCGCGTAGCCCATACGCGTCCAGTCTGTTGCCGTCCAGGCCAGACCAGCATCAGTTCGCTGCAGGGCATGGACCAAAAGCAGAGGAAGTCCCCCCAGCAACATGTGCCATGCCGTCACGGTGACCGGATCGCTGTGGCGTGAGGCAAAGCGAATCAACACCGTTCCAGCGGCCATGGCGACGGCCGCCAGCAACATCCAGCCCTCGCCGGGCTGAAACAGCTGCTGCACCAATGGCGGGTCAGCCAGCAGCCACCAGTGACCCAGCAGCTCAGCGGGCAAACCGATGCAGACGATGCCTGCCAGACCAATGGCCAGCCCCATCCAGCCGATGGGATTGATCGACTCCGTGAACAGAACGCGAGCCATCAAGGCCACCAGCAGAGGCTGGCAATCAATCAAGACAGAACCGAGACCCGCACCAGTCCCCTCCAACCCCCGCGCCAAAAGCCCTTGAAACAAGGTGGCATCCACCAAGGTGAACAGGACGAACCAAACCAGGTCGCGCGAATCGATCGTCAGGCCACGACCGGTGCACTGCCCCCAGAGCAGAAGGGCCAAACCTGCTGGGACCAGTCGCAAGCCAGCGACAAGCCATGGGCCAGCGCTATCGAGCAAAGGAGCCATGGCAGTCATGGCGGTTCCCCAGAGCGCGAAGGGCAGCACCATCAGAAACCAGAGTCGCAGTGACGGCATGAATGGGCGCTTGGGTGCTCTTTTTAAGATCTGGAGTGATGCAGATGCGCAACATGTTCTGGCCCTGGCGGCGCAAATCCCGACGACGAATGGCTCGCATCGTTGTTGACGGCCCCATTACGGGTGCCACCCGGCAGCGGGTGTTGAAAGCTCTGCGGGAGGTGAAGCAGAGGGAATTTCCAGCCTTGCTGCTGCGAATTGACAGCCCAGGCGGCACGGTTGGAGACAGCCAGGAAATTCATGCGGCCCTCCTGCGGCTCAGAGAACAGGGCTGTCGCGTGGTGGCCAGCTTTGGCAACATCTCCGCCTCCGGTGGTGTCTACATCGGCGTCGCAGCGGAGAAGATCGTTGCCAATCCAGGCACGATCACCGGTTCAATCGGTGTGATCCTGCGGGGCAACGACCTCTCCAAGGTGTTCGAACGGATTGGAATTCGCTTCGACACAGTGAAGAGTGGTCCGTTCAAGGACATCCTTTCCCCTGATCGCCCGCTCAGCGATGCGGAACGCGCTCTGCTTCAGGAACTCATCGACAGCAGTTATGGCCAATTTGTGGGCGTTGTGGCGAAGGGGCGAAACCTTGAGGTGGAGACGGTGAAGCGTTTCGCCGATGGACGGGTGTTCAGCGGTGAACAGGCGCAGGCCCTGGGATTGGTTGATGAACTCGGGGACGAAGACCATGCCCGGCGCCTCGCGGCGAAGCTGGTAGAGCTCGACGAGGACGACATCCGTCCCGTCACCCTGGGCAAACAACGCCGAAAACTCAGCGGTCTGCTGCCGGGATCCCAGCTCTTGCATCAACTTCAGCAGCGCCTGTCGCTCGAGTTGATGGGAAGCGGTCAGGTGCTCTGGCTTTACCGCCCATGACCAGCTCTCCCCTCGTTCTGAGAGGCCTGCGTGGGGCCACCACCTGCACGGAGAACAGCACGGTCGCCATCAAAGCCGCTGTGAGCGCGTTGATGGACGCCCTGGTGGATCGCAATGGGCTAACCCCAGACCAGTTGGTTTCAGTGACCTTCTCGGTTACAGCCGACCTGGACGCCTGCTTCCCAGCCGCCATCGCCCGGCGACGCCCCGGCTGGGACACGGTGGCCTTGCTCGACTGCCAACAAATGGCCGTCCAAGGAGATCTCCCTCGCTGCATCCGTGTTCTGGCCCACGCCTGGATTCCTCAGGACCAGACGCCCATGCACCCCTATCAAGGCGACGCACAGCGGCTACGACCAGATAGATCTGGTCACAACTGACAGATCACCCTCCGGCCCCTGAATTCACCGCCCAGCGATTGGACTCAGGAGAATCCCATTTAACGAGACGTTTCCTATGGCCCGTTCCACTACAAGACGTTTGCTCGCTGGAGCCGGCACTGCAGCGGCCCTGCTGATTGGCTCAACACTGACCGGCATTTCAGAGCAGACCGCGAACGCACAGGGCACTCCTGGCCTGATGGAATTCCGCTGGGACACGGACCGCGACTACCGCAAGCTGTACTACTACCAGACCTCCAACATCGAGAGCGACCGCTCTGAATGGTTTCTGACCTTGCGTGAAAAAGACCGCAAGACAGCGATCCTCAAACTCACCGTCACCGTGCCGGACTACTTCGACTCCAAGCTGAAACCCCACCGCATGCGCCTGTGCCGTACCACCGTTGGCGGCATGATGAGCCGGAGCAAGTGCCTCGAAGAGATCCCAGCCGTCATCCAGGTCAACGAAGACCAGACAGCGATTGAAGTCTTCCCCGACACACCGCTGCCTTCAGACGGCGACTACTCGCTTTCCATCAAGTTGTTCAATCCCCAGGGGAAGCGCATGTATCAGTTCAACGCCCTGGTGCAGGCTCCCGGAGATGTGCCGATGTCCGGCTACCGCGGCAGCTGGCTGATTGATGTGGACTGACTGATAAAATCCCAGATTCAGATCGGCCGGTAGCCAGGAGACGTCCATGACTAAGCGCACCCTCGGAGGAACAAGCCGCAAGAGGAAGCGCGTCTCGGGTTTCCGTGTACGCATGCGCTCCCACACCGGCCGTCGCGTGATCCGTACACGTCGCAAACGCGGCCGCGCTCGTCTCGCAGCCTGATCGTTGGGGATGAATCCAGGGGGTTCATCCCGTCTTCGACCCCACTCAACAGGATTGGTTGATGGTCCTTCCCGCCTCCATGCGATTGCGCGGGCATCGATGCTTCAACCGCTTGCACCGATCCTCAAAGCGCCAACACGGAACCTTGATGGTTCTGCGCGTTGCCGCGGGAGACTCCAATCTGCTTCGTCGAGAGCTGCGGGGCATCCAGGATCAGTCCTGTCGCTGCGCTCTGGTGATCAGCAGCAAGGTGAGCAAGCGCGCCGTCAAGCGAAACCGTCTCAGGCGACTTCTGCACACTCACCTGCGTCGACGTTTCGAACGACGTAGCGATCTGGCAGGGCGCTGGCTTTTGATCAGCCTTCGTCCGGAAGCCGCGGAAGCCGAACCCACACAGTTGCTCGAAGAATGCGACAGTCTTCTGAGAAGCGCCGGACTGGATCCATGACCAGCATTCAGGAAGATGTCCACTACGACGGTGGACCAGCCCGCGGAGACCTGATCTTCAACATTCTGCTCGGCTTCACGCTGATCGGTCTTCCCTTCACCATCGGCGCCGTTGTGCGTGCCCTGTGGCTGCGCTTCCGCATCACCAGTCGCCGGATCTCGGTGACGGGCGGCTGGATGGGAAAAGACAAAACCCAAGTGGTTTATTCCCAGATCACCGAGGTCCGCACCGTTCCCAGAGGCTTTGGCGCCTGGGGAGACATGGTGTTGGTTCTCCAGGATGGCGCCAGGCTCGAAATGCGCTCGATGCCTCGTTTCCGGGAGGTGGAGGCCTACATCCTCGAGCGAATCAGCAGCCGGGCTGCAAATGCCCAGCAGAAATCGACTGAAGGTTTCGCCGCCTGAGTGCAGCTGTTCATGCACACTGGCCTCACAACGTCCCGCCCCCCCGTTTCTTCAACGTGATCGGATACATCTCCGACAACCTGCTGATTCCAATCCTGGACTTCTTCTACGGATTGGTGCCCAGCTATGGCTTGGCCATCGTCGCCCTCACTCTCGTCATTCGGATCGCGCTCTATCCCCTGAGCGCAGGATCGATTCGCAGCGCCCGGCGCATGCGTATCGCTCAGCCCGTGATTCAGAAACGACAGGCTGAAATCAAGAGCCGGTTTGCCAACAACCCTCAGAAGCAGCAAGAGGAACTGGGCAATGTGATGAAGGAGTTCGGCAGCCCCCTGGCGGGATGTCTGCCGCTGTTGGTGCAGATGCCGATCCTGTTCGCTTTGTTTGCAACGCTGCGGGGTTCGCCGTTCGCGGACGTTCCGTACACCTTGAACATGAAGGTGATGCCGGCGGACCAGATCGCTGCGGTTGAACCCAAGCCGTTCAACAGCGCCAGCCATTCGATCTTCATTAGCGAAACCGACCACGTTCCGGTGATTGCCAGCCTGCCCCGGGGCACAAAAATAGGCGTTGGCGACAGTGCCATGGTGAACCTTCACACGAAGGATGGTCGAGCCTTCAGTGACGTTCTCACCGGCGTTGAAAACTCTGGACGCTTCGCCCCGAGGTGGGAAGTGACCAAGGGTGATGACATCGTGAGCGTCAGCGATGACGGCACGATCAAGGCAATCGCCGCCGGCGATGCCACCGTTGAAGCGAAGATTCCAGGCCTGGCAGCCCGCAGCGGCTTCCTGTTCATCAAAGCCCTGGGCCAGGTCGGCTTCTATGCCGATGGTGCAATCAATTGGGATATCGCCATTCTTGTTGCCGGCTTCGGCATCACCTTGTTCATCTCCCAACTGCTGTCGGGCATGGGGATGCCTGCCAACCCCCAGCAGTCCACAGCCAACAAAATCACCCCCGTGATGATCACGGGAATGTTTTTGTTCTTCCCACTCCCGGCCGGCGTTCTGCTCTACATGCTGATCGCCAACGTGTTCCAGGCACTGCAGACCTTCATCCTCAGCAAAGAGGCACTGCCCGACAACCTTCAGAAAATCCTGGACCAGCAGATGGCTCAGAAAACGGTGACGGTTTCGGCCACTTCGGGCGGTTCACGGCTGCCGTTTGAACCGAAGGGCAAGTGATCGAGGCACTGGAGCCTGTTCCCCTCCAGGAGCTCCGGGCCTTGGGCACACCGAAGGTCTGGGAGGTTGAGGGAGAGCTCGATCAGCTCCCCTCTCTCACACCAGTACGAGGCCATGTCTCTGCAGAGCACCGCGGCAACGTCTTGGCGGTTCAGGGGAAACTCAGCACGATCGTGACCCTCTGTTGTGATCGCTGTCTGAACCAGTTCAATCAAAACCTCAGCTGCGCCCCCTCTGAATTGATCTGGCTGGGCGCAGCCCCACCAACGGCAGACCAGCTAGAGCATTCTGGAGAGGTCGCCGAGATGGAAGGTCTGGTGGATGTTCTCGATCCACGCGGCGAATTCGATCCCCAGCAATGGGCGTTCGAGCAGCTCAATCTGATGCTGCCCGTCGTGAATCACTGCGGTGATCACTGTCCAGGACCACCTGGCTTAAACCTAACGCCCGTGACCTCAGACTCCACATCGAAGGAGGTTGATCCGCGCTGGCAGGCCCTTCAACAGCTCCAACAGCGGCTGGAGCAGCAATGAGCAGTGCAGCCTGGGGACACCAGATCGACCTTCTGGTCCGTGCACGCACGCCACTGATCTGGGTCCGCAGCAACGAGGAAGCACGGGTTGAAAGCCTTTTGGGAGAAGCCGCTCAGCGACTTGCACGCCAGCTGGTCTGCTGGAATTTCATTGATGGCATCAGCGGGCCGGTGAATGCCGATGGCCAGGGAAGTCGTCAACCGATGGCCATGCTGCAGTGGCTCCAGCAACGGGATGCGGGCAGTCCGACCCTGCTGCTCGCCAAGGATTTTCATCGCTTTTGCGATGACCCTGGCGTCGCCCGGATGCTGCGCAATCTCGAAGGATCGCTACGCACAACACCACACACTCTGGTGCTGTGTTGTGGGCAATGGACACCCCCAGGCGATCTCGAAGAAAGCCTCACCCTTCTGGATCTCCCCCTTCCCGACAACGACGACCTGCGCCGACTGATCAGCAGCATCAGCACCAGCAGCGGCAGTCCCCTCCCAGCTCATGTGTTGGATGAACTGGCGCAGGCCTGCAGTGGGCTCAGTGAGATGCGGGTTCGCCAGGTCGCTGCCCGCTCCCTGGCCCGCCGCGGCCAGCTGGGGCCGGACGATCTTCAAGACGTGCTCGAGGAAAAACGCCAGACCATTGCCCGCAGTGAGGTGCTGGAGTTCTGCCGCAGCGACGCGGGCACGGAAGCCATTGGTGGCCTCGAGGGTCTCAAAACCTGGCTGCAACAACGGCACAGGGCATTCTCGGAAGATGCGCGGCGCTTCGGACTGCCTCTCCCCCGTGGGGTGCTGCTTGTTGGCCCCCAGGGAACAGGGAAGTCACTCACCGCCAAGGCGATCGCCTGCAGTTGGTCCATGCCCCTGCTTCGTCTGGATGTGGGGCGTCTGTTCGCAGGTCTGGTGGGGGCCAGCGAGGCACGCACCCGCGAAATGATCCAACGCGCTGAAGCGATGGCGCCCTGCGTGCTCTGGATCGATGAAATCGACAAGGGCTTCGGGGGAGATGGCCGCAGCGATGGCGGCACAACCCAGCGGGTTCTGGCCAACGTGCTCACCTGGATGGCGGAGAAACAGTCACCGGTGTTCGTCGTCGCCACGGCCAACGGCGTCGAGAAACTTCCACCAGAGCTGCTGCGCAAGGGGCGTTTCGATGAGATTTTTATGCTTGATCTGCCCAGCAGCGCTGAACGCAACAGCATCCTTCAGCTGCATCTGGAACAGAGACGACCTGGGCTGAAGCTTCCCCTAGCGACCGTGGTGAGCCGTAGTGATGGGTTCTCTGGAGCCGAGCTGGAGCAAACCGTGATCGAGGCGATGCACCTGGCCTTTGCCGACAACCGTGAATTGACGGAACCGGATCTGATTGGTGCCGCCTCCCAGCTGATCCCTCTCTCACGCACAGCCAGCGAACAGCTGGAGAAGCTGAAACAGTGGGCGGCCGGCGGCCGCGCCCGCCCCGCTTCTGTTGCTGCAGGTAACGAAGCCTGACGCGGCGTAACGAACGTGGCGCTGGATCAAGGCGACAGCCAGCGCTCTCCCTACGGTCCAACCAATTGCCTGACTCCCGTGGAGCGCCACAACGACATCGCCACCCAGCTGTGTGTGGCCTGCCTCGGCGCTGGTGTGATCACCACCATGGCCGTTGCTCAGGGTCAGAGCCCCCTTACCGCCCTTGGCATCACCCTGTTTTCAGGCATCGCAGCGGTGATGGTTGGCCAGGTGCTCTGAAACGGCCTGCCATAGGCTGCCGGCGCTGACCCCCCTGAAACCGTGCTCGATCAGCGCCTTGTGCGTGACAACCCCGAAACGATCGCCCAGCAACTGGGGCGACGAGGCAAGGCGGTTGATCTCACCAAACTGCAGCTGATCGCTCAGCAACAGCGTGATCTGGAGCAACAACGCAGCAGCCTTCAGGCGGAAGGCAACCAGATCGGCAAAGAGGTCGGCCAGCGGATCAAGGCAGGTGCCGATCCCAAAGGCGAGGACGTCGCCGAACTGCGCCAAAAGGGCAATGCCATCAAGCAGAAGGTGGCTGTTCTTGAGGACGAGGAAAAGCAGCTGTCGAGTGAGCTCAAGCAACAGCTGCTTGGTTTCCCCAACCTGCCGGCCGAAGCCTGCCCTGACGGCCGCAGTGAGGAGGACAACATTGAGGTGCGCCGCTGGGGCAGCCCAAGGGTTGAAGACAACCTGGAAGAGCACTGGCAGATCGCTGAACGCCTGCAGCTGCTCGATACCGAACGATCCGTCCGCATCGCTCAGAGCCGGTTCGTCACCTTGCTGGGCCAGGGAGCACGCCTGGAGCGTGGCCTGATCAACTTCATGCTCGACCTCCATGGGAGCAAGGGGTACCGGGAAGTGCTGCCCCCGGTGCTTGTGAACAGCGCCAGCCTCACCGGATCGGGACAGCTGCCCAAGTTCGCTGAGGAGAGCTTCCGTTGCGCGGATGACGACCTCTGGCTGACACCGACCGCCGAGGTGCCGGTGACCTCCCTACACCGGGATGAAATCATCCCGGCGGATCAACTGCCGCTGCGCTACGCCGCCTACAGCCCCTGTTTCCGCCGTGAGGCCGGCAGCTATGGCCGCGACACCCGAGGTCTGATTCGCCTGCACCAGTTCAACAAGGTGGAGCTGTACTGGTTTGTACATCCGGATCACTCCGAGGAAGCCCACCAGCAGATCACCGCTGATGCAGAAGCTGTGCTGCAAGCCCTGGAGCTCCCCTATCGAGTCTTAGACCTGTGCACCGCCGACCTTGGCTTCTCAGCGCGCCGGACCTACGACCTCGAGGTCTGGCTGCCTGGGGCGGGTGCCTACCGGGAAATCTCCAGTTGCAGCGTCTGTGGCGATTTCCAGGCGCGACGTTCCTCCATCCGCACCAAAGAAGGCAAGGCAACGAAACTGGTCCACACCCTGAACGGCAGCGGTCTGGCCATCGGCAGAACCATGGCGGCCCTGCTGGAGACCGGTCAACAGGCAGACGGCAGCGTTCTGCTGCCCAAAGCCTTAGTGCCTTACGTCGGCCGCGAGCGACTCCAGCCAGAATGATCCGATCAGAATCCTGACGGGGATATGAACGTATTGGCGGCCCTCCTGGTCCTTGCTCTACTGATCGTGGTGCATGAAGCAGGACATTTCCTTGCAGCCACGCTCCAGGGCATCCGCGTCAGCGGCTTCTCGATCGGCTTCGGTCCTGCACTGATCAAGAGGCAACGTCGCGGTGTGACCTACGCCCTGCGGCTGTTTCCCCTTGGTGGCTTCGTCGCCTTCCCTGACGACGACGAAGACAGCACGATCCCAGCGGATGATCCGGATTTGCTGCGCAACCGGCCGATCCCCCAGCAAGCCCTGGTGGTTGCAGCGGGGGTGATGGCCAATCTGGCGTTGGCTCTGGTGGTGCTGTTGGGTCAGGCAGCTTTTGTCGGTGTTCCTGCCGCGCCGGAACCGGGGGTCCTGGTGGTTCAGGTGCAACCTGGTGGAGCCGCCGCCCGCTCCGGCCTCCGTGCCGGCGACCAGATCCTCAGTCTGAACACCAAACCCCTCACTGCAGGTCAACGCGGCGTCGAGGCAATGGTGCGGGATGTGAAAGCAGCACCGCAACAATCCATCCGTGTGGAGCGAAAACGGGGGGACGAGACGACCACCGTTCAACTGATCCCCGACGATCAGCAGGGCATGGGGAAAATCGGGGCCCAACTGCAAGCCAACATCAGCGGAACGATGCGCCCAGTGCGTCATCCCGGGGAACTCCTTCTCACCACCGGCTCCCAGTTCAGCCAACTGCTGCAGCAAACCGTGCGTGGCTACGCCGGTCTGTTCATCAACTTCAGAGCCACGGCAGGCCAGGTGAGTGGTCCGGTGAAGATCGTTGAAATGGGGGCTCAGCTCAGCCAGCAGGGGGGATCGGGGTTGGTGCTCTTCTCAGCACTCATTTCGATCAATCTGGCGGTGCTCAATTCGCTCCCGCTGCCACTGCTCGATGGCTGGCAGATGATGATGCTTGCGATCCAATCCGTTCGCGGTCGTCCTGTTTCGGAACGGATTCAAATGGCCTTTGCACAATCTGGTTTTCTTCTTCTGGTGGGTCTCACCCTTGTGCTGATCGTGCGTGACACCAGTCAGCTGCCCGTGGTTCAGCAATTGATGGGTCGCTGAGGCAGAGAGGGCGCCCGTGTATCGTTGACGATTCAATCGCTCGCTGCCCCCCGCTGCATGGCCAAGAAGTCGATGATCGCTCGCGATGTGAAGCGCAAGAAAATGGTTGAGCGCTATGCGGCGAAGCGCGCAGCACTGATGGCAGCGTTTAATGCAGCCGAAGATCCGATGGATCGTCTTGAGATCCACCGCAAGATTCAGGCTCTCCCCCGCAACAGTGCACGCATCCGTGTTCGCAACCGCTGCTGGGCCACAGGCAAGCCCCGCGGTGTTTATAGGGATTTCGGCCTTTGCCGCAACCAGCTTCGTGAGCGCGCCCATAAAGGAGAACTGCCCGGCGTGGTTAAGTCCAGCTGGTGATCCATTCCTCGCCATGGCGTTGTCACGGGGAGGTTTGACCTCCCCTTTCTTGTGAAGAGCAGCCATGAAATGTCAGACTTGGGATTGACAAAAGGACATAAGACGTCGTGCAAGGACAAACCCAGTCGATCTCCTTTGACGGACGTGAGATTCGACTGACCACCGGGCGCTTTGCCCCTCAGGCGGGAGGATCCGTCTTGGTGGAGTGTGGCGACACCGCCGTGCTTGTCACAGCAACCCGTTCCGGGGGCCGTGAGGGCATTGATTTCCTGCCACTGATCTGCGACTACGAAGAGCGCCTCTATGCGGCTGGGCGCATTCCCGGCAGCTACATGCGTCGTGAAAGCCGCCCACCAGAACGGGCCACCCTCACGGCTCGGCTGATTGACCGCCCCATGCGGCCCTTGTTCCCCAGCTGGATGCGTGATGACCTGCAGGTGGTGGCCACTTGCTTGTCTCTCGATGAAAGGGTCCCCGCCGATGTTCTGGCGGTAACGGGCGCTTCCATTGCCACCCTTCTGGCAGGCATCCCTTTCAACGGCCCCATGGCGGCGGTGCGCGTGGGTCTGCTGGGGGACGATTTCGTCCTCAATCCGAGTTACCGGGAAATTGAACGGGGTGATCTGGACCTCGTGGTCGCCGGAACCCCTGACGGCGTGGTGATGGTCGAGGCCGGTGCCAACCAGCTGCCGGAACAGGACGTGATCGAAGCGATTGATTTCGGCTACGAAGCGATCTGCGAACTCATCAAGGCTCAGGAACAACTCCTCAAGGATCTGGGCATCACCCAGGTGAAGCCGGAGACCCCCGAACAGGACAGCACAGTTCCCGCCTATCTGGCCAAGCAGTGCACCAAAGCCATCAGCGCTGTCCTCAGCAAATTTGATCAGAGCAAGGAGGAACGGGATACAGCCCTTGAGAAAGTGAAGGGCGAGGTTTCAGAAGCCATCGCAGCCCTCAAGGACGACCATGCCGTCCGCCAGGCTCTGGCCAGCAGCTCGAAGTTGCTCGGCAACAGCTTCAAGGCGCTTACCAAGACGTTGATGCGTCAACAGATCCTCAAGGACGGCAAGCGCGTCGATGGACGTGGCCTCGACGAGGTGCGTCAGATCAGTGCCATGGCCGGAGTCCTGCCGCGCCGAGTGCACGGCTCAGGTCTGTTCCAGCGCGGACTGACCCAGGTGCTGTCCACCGCAACGCTGGGCACTCCCAGCGATGCCCAGGAGATGGACGACCTCCATCCCAATACCGAGAAGCTGTATCTGCACCATTACAACTTCCCTCCCTACTCCGTCGGTGAGACCCGGCCGATGCGTTCACCCGGACGTCGTGAAATCGGCCACGGAGCGTTGGCCGAGCGGGCCATTCTTCCCGTTCTCCCTGAGAAGGACACCTTCCCCTATGTGGTGCGTGTGGTTAGCGAAGTGCTCAGCTCGAATGGCTCCACCTCCATGGGTTCTGTTTGCGGCAGCACCCTGTCCCTGATGGATGCTGGTGTGCCGTTGAAAGCCCCCGTGAGTGGCGCTGCCATGGGCCTGATCAAGGAGGGCGATGAGGTGCGGATCCTCACCGACATCCAGGGAATCGAGGATTTCCTCGGCGACATGGACTTCAAGGTGGCCGGAAGCGAAAAGGGCATCACAGCCCTGCAGATGGACATGAAGATCACCGGCCTGCCAGTGAAGACGGTGGCCGAAGCCGTCAATCAGGCGCGCCCGGCGCGACTCCACATCCTCGAGAAAATGCTCGAGGCGATCGACACACCGCGGGACAACCTCTCTCCTCACGCCCCACGCCTGCTCAGCTTCAGGATTGATCCTGAGCTGATCGGCACCGTGATCGGTCCCGGCGGACGCACCATCAAGGGCATCACCGAACGCACGAACACCAAGATCGACATCGAGGACGGCGGCATCGTGACCATCGCGTCCCACGATGGTGCTGCAGCTGAAGAAGCCCAGAAGATCATCGAAGGCCTGACCCGCAAGGTCAACGAAGGCGAGGTGTTCTCCGGGTCGATCACCCGCATCATCCCCATTGGTGCCTTTGTGGAGATCCTTCCTGGCAAGGAAGGCATGATCCACATCTCGCAGCTGTCCGAAGCGCGGGTGGAAAAGGTCGAGGATGTCGTGAAGGTGGGCGACGAAGTCACCGTGCGGGTACGAGAAATCGACAACCGCGGACGCATCAACCTCACCCTGCGCGGTGTGCCCCAGGCCGGTGAGACCTCCGAGGTGGAGCCTCAGCCCACCCCGGTAGCACCGCTCAGCTGATCAGGTCTCAGACCTGAAAGCCGGGATCGATCTCGGCCATGGCCCGCGTCGCACGCTCTCCGAGCTCGGCGTGGGCTTTTCCATGGCTGGCGATCAGACAGCCGGCCTGACGAACATCGCCGGTGTTGTAGGTGAGGTCGGCCTGATCCGAATGGGTGAAGCGACCACCGGCTGCCAGCAGCACCGCTTCCGGAGCCGCCATGTCCCAATCCTTGGGAGCGCTCTTGCCGGATAGGGAGACGTAGAGGTCGGTTTCGCCTCTCAGGATCGTGGCCACCTTGAAGCCAACGCTGCCCACTGCTTTGGAACCGCCGAGATTGAGGGCATCAATCAGCTTCACCAGACGGTCGTCGCGGTGGCTGCGGCTGGCCACCAGGATTAGATCCGAAACCGCGGTTCTGTCGCTGAAGCGAACCGGCGACCGCTCACCTTGACGGTCTTCACACCATGCTCCTTCGCCGACGATGCCGATCCAGAGTTCGTCGGCTTCCGGCAGCAGCACCACCCCAAGAACGGGGCGCCGCCCCCGCACCAGAGCCAGATGAACGGCGTATTCGCCTGTGCCCTGCAGGAAATCCTTGGTGCCGTCCAGGGGGTCGAGGATCCAGAGCCACTCTGCAGGCAGTGGTTGGCCTTCAGTGAGCTGCTCCTTAGCAGTCTCCTCACTTAACAGCGTCCAGTCGGCATCCGCAAAGGAGCTGGACAGACCATCCAGCAACCACTTGTTGACGGCCAGGTCAGCCGCAGACACCGGCCCCTCTCCGCCGTCATCAACACTCAAAGCTTTGGGAAAACCGTGAGGGGGTTGCTCACCGCGGGCATAGGCCCGCAAGATGTCGGCTGCTCCCCAGCTGAGGCGACGAAGTTCCGTCAGCAGAGCCTCCTGGTTGACGCCGGAGGGGAGAACGGCAGAGCTGGGCATCATGATCAATGCAGGCGCTCGCCATTGTGATGCAGCGGGATGAACCAAGCGGCGGCAGCCTCTATCTGGTGGGCACCCCCATTGGTCATCTGGGGGATCTATCCCCGCGAGCCCGCGACGTGCTCAAGAACGTCGATGTGATCGCCTGTGAAGACACCCGCCACAGCGGACAGCTGCTGAGCAACCTTGGCGCCAGGGCCCGCAAGGTGTCCTTTCATCAGCACAACACCCGCACACGCGTGCCCCAACTTCTGGATGTTCTGGCTGAAGGGCAAAGCCTCGCCGTGATCAGTGATGCAGGCCTGCCTGGCATCAGCGACCCCGGCGAAGAACTGGTGGCCGCTGCGCACCAGGCCGGCCATCCGGTGATCTGTATTCCAGGCCCCTGCGCAGCCACCACTGCTCTTGTGAGCAGTGGATTGCCCAGCGGACGCTTTTGCTTCGAAGGATTTCTGCCTGCCAAGGGGAAGGAGCGACGGGCCCGCCTCGAAGCCATCAGCAACGAAAGTCGAACCACCGTGCTGTACGAAGCACCACACCGACTGATCACGCTGCTCGAGGAACTTCAGCAACACTGCGGAGGAAGCCGTGCCCTTCAGGTGGCACGAGAACTGACCAAACGCCACGAAGAGCAGGTAGGGCCGACGGTGGAACAAGCCCTGCAGCACTTTCAGCATCACCCCCCGCAGGGTGAATGCACTGTTGTGCTGGGAGGAGCACAACCGGCAGAGCCGGAGGAACCCGACGACAGTGACCTGCTCAAGCAACTGCAGGCGTTGCAGGATGCCGGCGCAACCGCCAGTGACGCGGCACGGCAACTGGCCCAGGCCACAGGTCTGTCAAGACGACGGCTGTATTCCCTCCTGCACCAGGGCACGTCAAACTGAGCCTGTCGACGGTTGTGCTGTGTTGATTCGCCTGCGTCTTCTGCTGATCAGCCTGGGGAGTGGTCTGCTGCTCCTGCTGCTGCTCTGCCTTGGAGCGCAGAACCTTCAGGATCGCCAAGCGCTCAAGCTTGGGGGGCAGCGCTCCGTTCCTCTTCCCACCGGTTTTCTCGTGGGGATAGCGCTGGTGATTGGCGTGATCAGTGGCGGAACAAGCACCGCTGTCTTGCTTCCCGATCAACGCGATCGATTCGATTAGTGGTGTTCAGCTGGATCGCTCAGGCGTCAAGCGCGATCAGCGTTCCATCCAACACCAGCCTTGTGATGCCTCGGGCAAGCAGATAGCTGCTGGTGCGCTGAAAGACAGCGGTATCGGGGACCTTGATCACTCTTTGGCTGCGACCGCACTGGCGTTTGGCCTCTCGAGGACTCGCAAACAGACACAGCCCCTGGCGTGTCTGCTCGGCGTCATCCAGGAAGCCCAACTCTGGAAACTCCTTGAGGGGCCGGGCATCCAGCTCGACCACCTTGTCGACGAGCATGTAGGCGCTGTCAGGGAGCAAATCGACACTGAACGGTTGCGCCTGATTCAGCGGTCGATCAGTGAGGTCGCCAACACCGACGAGGGGCACGAGCTCTGTGAAAGTCTCAGTGATGCCGATGTCGTCGTCTTCGTTGAGCTCTTCTTCAGCGTCCTCGCCGAAATCATCAGCGTCATCGAGGGCCAGACTGCTTTCATCACCTGTGAGGGAGTCATCCTCGGGCTCCTTCTGTGGGGATGCAACAGCAGGGGGCTCCGGTTCAGCCTGAATGACGGGATTGACCGGGGGAGAGGCCGTCGATCCCTTGAGGCGAGTGGCTTTCAGCGCGGCATAAGCATCAGCTGGCAGCAGTGACTTCACCGTGCGGCTGACGGTATTGGGGCTGCAGCCGAAGGCCTCAGCCAAAGCAGCTGTTGACTCGCCGGCCTTGTAGCGACCGACCAGATCCTGCTTCTCGCTGTCGCTGAGACGACGCGGCGCCATTGATGCCGACCAACAGCTCATCACCTTAGGAGGCATAAGGCATGGAAATCCAGCCCGCCTGAAGCAGCCTGCCAAAATGAGATCGCTTGCTCCCTTAGCTCAGCTGGATAGAGCAACTGCCTTCTAAGCAGTCGGTCGATGGTTCGAATCCATCAGGGGGCGTCACCAAAAACATAGCCACAGCAGGGGGCCGGTCCCTGAATCCGTGATCCAGTGGAGATCTCCTGCAGAGGAGGGCACCTCTTTCGAGCGGGTGCCCTCCTCACCCCTAATGGGTGATAAAACCCGCTGAATAAATCACTCAATTAGAGGAGTTGATTCCCAGCTGAAATGGAGATGGTGAAGAGATCCAGGAGGTATGACCTCCGCAACACTTCAAACCAATGACCAACAACACCAAAGCCGCCAAGACTTCCTTAGTTAAGTAAGCCGCAACTGGAGTCGTATTCGCACTGGCTCCTTTCGCAGTCGTCACTGGCATTGCTGCAGTCAGTGCCCCTCTGCTGATACATACGGCACACGTTGCACCACTCAGTGCTTCAACTACAGATGTGAAACCCGCTGCTATTGATCAGATAAAACCCTTGTCGGGAAGCCTGAAGTCTTCGAACTGAAAGCTATACAAAACCCTTCGGGGAAAAGCAGGGGGCGTTGTGATTGTCGCTATCCATCTCCCGACAAAACCTCACACACCATTCACCCCGTCAGCGATGGCGGGGTTTTTATATATCCACCGCTCAGGCCAGCCTGTAGTCAGTCACCTCACTTGATTTCATTTGGTCGGCACCAACAACTCAATTTCAACTGCACTGGCTTTGCATCAACGCCATGGTGTTATCGGAGTTTCCCCTCCATCCAATGGTCCCTGCATGACTATTGGGCGCTGAGTGTCAGCGTTTAATCCGTCGCCGACACAGCAAGCAACGGCCTGACTCCTTGCAACGAAGGCGGGGAGTCAGATCAGCGCATCTCTCAAAAACAAGCCTGCTGATCAGAAGCCCCGTCAGTAATGGCGGGGTTTTTGTTTGCTTGATCGATCACGGCTCAACCTCGGCACCCCAAGCAGGGTCATTGGCTGACCAGCCCAATGCAGAAGCTCTTTCCAGCGTTGTTCTGCAGCATCGCGGAATAAGAGACAAGTCCCTCACCTTCAACCAAGTCGGTGCCTAGAGCTTGCAGCGCTTCTTCAGGTGCTGCCCCTGCTATTGATCTCAGCCATCGAGCCCACAACATCTACCGCTGTTCACCAAAACACTGAACGAGCTTCGGGAGCAGTGCGCGCTGGAGGGGCTGGAGGCTTAACCCTGTTGTCTGTCCGCAGGGGTGCAAACAGCAGCATATTTCCGCCAACCAGCCCCGCAGTCACAACGATTGCGGCAAGCACTTCCAAAGATTCGCTCGGTTCGTTTTGCATGGCTCGTCCATGCAATCTGTCGAACTGAACCTCAAGTGGTTGTCAGTTTTTCAACAACCCAGCCACTCATTAATCAGCTTCCTCGCTTCATCCCGCTTCTGGATCCCAGCCCATTTCTTTCTGCCAGGTGGGCGCCCAGAGCTTGCACCGCTTCTTTAGATGCTGTCCCTGCTGGAGCTGCTTCTGCCTGAGGTTGCAGCCCACCATCGTGTGGCAGTGCTGATCGACGCCATAGGTGAAGTGCTGGAAAGTCATGCAGACCACACCGCCTTTCCAGTTCTGCAGATCTCGCTCATCAACGAAGTCCCACTCCTCCATCACGACCCTGGCCAGCACAGATGCACTAGCCAGGGTGGCGATGGGCGATCAAGTGGCGGAACCAGCTGCTCGCAGGCAGCCAGGCACGCCACCCCAACATTCGATGGGCCAGGCCATCAAGGCAATGCGCCTTAATGCCGATGACTTTGTGCCCTTAAGGCACAAAACTGAGTGCATCGAAATCGGAGGAACCCATGACGGCCGAAACTCCACCCCAGCAGATTTAAGAAGCAGACTGACTTTCTGGCCCCTGCTCCAACAGTCTCAAAAATGACCTGGGTTGGTCGTTTGGTTAGGTACACATCAGATACGTCACGCCAATCGACGCTCCACTTGCATCGTCTCAGGTGCCCTCGGAGAAAACGACCCAACACCTAGAGCAAATGGCCCCAGGGCGCCTCTAGCCAGAAGCTTCGACTCTCTCTCTCTTCAGCAGTGATGGGTTGAACCATGCACAAACGAGCGAGCTAGGCCGTCTCTCCACCGGGAGGGGCGGCCTTCCGCTTTGGGCATTAGATCTTGCGCCTGATGACAGGCCGAACAGCAGAGGAAAGTAACAAGTAATACATAATTTGAGAGTATCTGTAACCGCACAAACACGTTCCTCCGGTTACAAAAAGACGGCCATTGGCTCTTCTGTCATGTTCGAAAAGCTTGTTGTTATTCAGCTTGGCGCTCTCCTCTTCGCCAACACTCATGATCACGACACGGAGTGGGTGAAGTGGGGAGGGATCGTCGTTTCTATTGCAACGATCGTTGTGGGCGTAGCGACTTGAGGCCCATCGCCCTAACAATCGACTAACCCTGCATGAGCGAGCTAGGCCGTCTTTCCACCGGGAAGGGCGGCCTTCCTCTTTGAGCCCTCACTCAGACAAACCATCTTTCGCTCGGATATCGACAACCCCAAAAAGCTCGCTCCCACCGACCGGCATATGCCAGCCAGAGCCCCGGGATTTAGGCAACGAGAAAAGTCGCATAATTCTCGCCAGCACTGACGACAGAGGAGCAATCACTGGTCTTCAGGCATGGCTAAACGCTTTTAGCCACCGATTACAGACTGGCGCTTTCGATACCGCTCAGCCGTCAGCCAACCACCGACAAAGGGGCAACTGCCTTCTAAGCAGTCAGTCGATGGTTCGAATCCATCAGGGGGCGTTCAGTTCCAGCCTCAGGTGCCCAACCCATTTCCTTCTGCCAGGTGGGTGCCCAGAGCTTGCATCGCTTCTTGAGGTGTTGGCGGTAGCTGCTTTCCACCAACTGGTTGATTTGTGAGGGCCGTCGCTATACAGCGACTAACTGCCGTCAAATGCTGATGAGCTGGCGTCTGAATGGTCTTGCTCCGTGGAAACCGGTCCGCGCTGTCGTCTTCGCAGACAAGAAGGTCTTCTTCTGGATCAAGGGAAAGCTCGGTCTCTCTGAGTACCAGATGGCTGCGCTGGTCTGGCTGAAAGGTCTGGTGATCGGCGTGCTGTTGGGGGCCTGGTTGTTCTGACCAGACCGCGAAGAGATCGATCAGTTCAGTATCAAGTCACGCGCTGAGCCGATCAAGCCCAGGGTTACGACGTCATTGCCCGAGGAACGACATGGTCAATTGACCGGTGGTTCCACCTGAGAGGAATCTCCGGAACGACTAACCAATGGACTCTTCTACCGATGGGATAGGAGCCGTTGCATAGCGACCATCAGCTCATCCCTTCGAGGAGGGGCGAATAGGTCACCAGAGGTGGGAATAGGGAGCCTCCTTTTTCGTGGGTTCCTGACCTCAGTACTCTTTTGGTCGTCATGGCAACCACTAATAGGTATTTCTTACGTCAATGTGTAATCGCTCCCTTTTGGCGAGGGGGTGATGCGTCGTGCAGGGAGAGGGTGGGACCTCTCCTTTTTTTTGGCAGTTCGCAAAAGTCGCCCTTACCTCTTAAGGAAGGTGGTTGTGCTGTCTGAAAATGACTTGGGGACTCGTAGCTGACTGACGCTGTCATCGCGGAAGCAGCAACAACCCACGTATTGCCTTCCAGAAAAAAAACGCGACCCTTTAAGGAGTCATTAGTCGCTGCGCGATGTTCATCACTGTTTTTGGCCAGAAAGGTGGTGTTGCCAAGACGTGTAGCAGCGTTCACATAGCAGCAACCTGGAGCCATCAACAAAAACGGGTAGTCCTGGTTGATGCCGACCGCAATAGATCGGCCACTGCTTATGGCGCCAGAGGACTCTTGCCCTGCCCAGTCGTGCCGATTGAAGCGGCAGCCAAAGCCACTCGATTGGCAGAGATTATTGTCACAGATGGACAAGCAAGCAGCAACGAAGAAGAAATGAAAAACTTAGTAGAGGGAGCCGATTTCATTCTGCTGCCCACTACTACGCAGAGCAGATCCATCGAATTAACTGTTGAAATGTCACAGATGCTGAAGCAATACAAGATCCCCTACGCTGCACTACTTGTGAAAGTTGATTCACGCAAAGAAGCTGCAGCAGAAAAAGCCAAAGAATTGCTGCAAGGATTCGACATAAAGGTTCTAGATGCACAAATTCCATTGCTTAGCGCATTTGAACAAGCGGAAACAGAAGGAGTCACCGTTGATCAAGCGATTGACAAGCGTGGGCGAGCAAATCCACGAAGAATGATTGGTTGGGCGGCATACTGCACAGCCTGCAGGGAAATTGAAGATCTATTCGAAGAGCACCGAAAGCTGAATCAAATTCAGTCACCGATTGGATGGGACTTCACACCCATTGAACAGCGTATAGCCGCTTAAATATGGCTGCAAATTGACTGCAAAACCGACTGACCGCCTGGCCAGTAACGCCTTAGGAAAACACTATCAACATGCCACTGGCATGAACCCTGAAGCGTCTTCATGAATTCATCAAAGTCGAGCATTCGCTGCAAAGCTTTTGTTGGCATCACATCGATAGCATCTTCTTAAGGTGATCTTCCACAGCATCCCTCCAGGGGGAGTCAATTCTGTGTCACTTGATGCAAGTCGCATTGTTCAGAGTTTTTAACTTGATAGCCATACCTATCGAATAGTTATGGCCTTTGACGAACTCGACCGGACGACGCGATACATCCGGGATGCCAAGTCTCGTGCCCTCGAAGTGCTCAATGAAACCTGTCCAAAACTCACGGCTCTTGAAAAGGCGATGTGGGTGAAGTTGAAGCGGGGTGAAAGCCCTTGCAAGCAGAGCAATGGCTAATGGTGCGGGCGCTTCAACCCAATTTTTTTTTTGGGAGGGGATAAGGCTGCAGCACATGCGACAGCATTTGGTTGACGTGGATGGGCTGCGGGTGAAGCTGGAGTGCATCTGCCAATGGCGAGCCGACAGTGTCTTCATGAGGAGCTGCCCCCCTCCTATGCACTTAAGGGCGTGATGGGTGCCTCTGCGCTGGTTGGCAAGTGGCTGACAAAGCTTTTCCAGGTAAGAACCTGCTCTTAACCCGCACGGGGTTAACGATCTGAGATTCTCTGAGCATGACAAGTACACAGCGAAAGCAAGCTCCCAAATGGTTGGGTTGGGAGTCAGCTCAACGGAAGCGTTACCTCCGTTCTGTTGAGCAGGATCTGGCCACAGAGCTGGGGCCTGATTGGCGCGACAAGATCGCAGATAGCACTGAGAGTTAATTCGTCGGCCACCAGTAGAGAGCTTCGCGGCCTTCGTCAAACAGAAAGAACAGCTCACCGTGATCGACATTTGTGAGCAGTTGGGAGTTCTCCCACTTATGGGTCGGCAGGCATCTCGTTAGTTGCCAGCGATAGCAATGGACTGACTCTCAGCAGATTTTCCGGATACCGAAAACTGCCTGAAAAGTCGCTGCAAATTCCGTCGCTCCCCCCAACGAACTAGGGGCTCATAGCGAGTAACTCTCTTAGGCGACCTCGTCGCACCGGGATCGTGCAAGCGCCCCCCCCCTGACCAGCACCCGACCAAGGCCAACAGACGGAGGCCAACAGACCGACGCAAGTGTCGATAGCGTCATCCCACGCGGTTGGGCCGGAACGCCACCACGCGAGATCTGAATAACGACCAACGACAAATGAGCCGAAGAGGAATTCATCCCCTACTGATGGGGCTCGACAAACCTGCGCAGCAGGACGAGAAGAGCAGCACCAACACACCTAATCGCGAAACAGCAGAGACATCCGGCCTGGAATCGGCTCAACGCAAGAGATTTCTGCGATCAGAGGAAGAGGAGGCCGACCAGCAGGGCTGATGGCCTGGACGAGTCAGCAGCTGTCCACTTTTGTTGTCACAGTGCCAGCAGCTTTGCAAGCTTGAAGTTGTGAGGAGGATCGCCTCACGGGAGTGGAAACAAGGTGACACTCCTGAAACGCGTTCCGTGGCCCCTGCCTTTGGCGGGGGCTTCTCATTGGAATGTGGTCCTGAATGGAAGATCTAGCTAGGGGTTGAGTACGAGCAGCCGATCTAGATGAACGCTGGATTTCCAGAAGTGACAGAGCAGGACCCTTCGCTGCCGGAGCAGCCAGGGAAGCGACAGGAACGGCTCGCCAAGTTCGTGATGGAGTTGTGGGCGCAACATCGCCACGTTGCAGAAACTCGCCGCCACATCAATAAGAGGCTGGCCGACGAGACGGAACTCCTCAACTAATCGACCATCAGGCTGAGGGAGAAGACACGAACCAGCAGAGCGTCGGATGTCAGCCGATCAACAGGTTCATCTGCGCATGAGCCGGGGTGTGACAACCCGGTTTTTTTGTGCCGATCGGACTGGGGGTGAAAACCAACGCCACAACGTCGTTGCCGCTCATTTGGTCGCTGCCATCGCCTCATTCGAACGGCACCTAAACCATGACCGGGGTGATGGTGACTTTGGAGCTTCGAGCTCTCCATCCAATGGTTCCTCCAATAACCATTGGGCGCTGAGTGTCAGCTGACTCTTCTTCTCAACCGGAGGAGTCAGAACAGCGTCCTAAACGCCGACACAGCAATGCACAGCCTGACTCCTCTTATGAAGGGGAGGAGTCAGATCAGCGCAATCTCACTTCGCAACCTTGCCGTTGCTCATTTGAACCGCGTCTCCGCGTCATCTGAAGCCAACGCCCCCTTGCTTCAACCCAAGCTGCTAAAGGAAGTTCCCGCCGCAGGAAACCTCCATCAAATGGCCTAACCCTTGCCATTGGGCGCCGAAGCAAAAGCTGACTCCTCTTCTGAACGGGGGGAGTCAGGTTGGCGTTATCGCACGTTGTAGTGAGTACTCAGTAGTGAGCGCTGTGTAGTGAGCACTTGCGCCAGGTTCAATCCTCGGGATCGTGCAGCTGTTCCCATCGGCCGAGGATGGGCTCCAACAAAGGCTCTGGATAGCCCTGGTCGTTAAGACGCCAGAACTCATCGTTGAACCTGTAGCCGTGGATCGCCGCCATGACGGGTTCATGCAGAGGGTTACCTCCCATTGGCTGACGCAGGCCCTCATGCCATGAATGCAGATCGTTGGTCTTGCCCATGCCGCCATTCTGACGCCGTGGAACAGCTTTATCTCACTGGTGGTGAACACCGTCGCCAGCCTGTTCAACATCTTGTTCAACGCCTCAATGGCGTAGCGCTGCATCCACTCGACGCCTAATTAGGCGTTAATGCTTGGTACGCATGAGCACAAAAAAAACCTAGGTTGGCCCTAGGTCTGTTCAGCGCTTCGTTGTGAAGCTGGCCTGATCTGTTGGGGGCCGCCGCCAAGCTCGCCCCCTCCCAACCTCAGGCTTTAGAAGGCTTGCTGGTTAAAGCTGCGGACATGGCAGTGGCTAAGAGCATGCAGCCTGCAACAGCGAGGAATCCCATCGGTTTGAGGTGACTGAGGGAATCATTCCCGTTCCCCGCCCCTACCGCCTGTCGCGGTTGCAACAGAACTGAAAGGAAGTCCTGCCACCCCGACGACGCCTCTCATTAGTGAGCGGCGCGATCACCTTCTTCAAGGATCGAAAGCGAGACATTGCTGTGGGGTTGACGAAGCTGGAGCATCTCTTGATATTCGGGCGCCTCATAGGCAGCTTTCGCTGCAGCCAGTGATTCGAACTCGAGGATCACGGTCAGATCTCCGGCATTGCCTTCGCGAACATCCGTCTGGAGATCTCTGCAGAGAAATCGAGCTCAGCACTTAGCCAGATAGGGCTCGGCAGCTGAGATGTACGCCCCCATTCCTTCAGGGTTGGTGATTGCGCCAGAAACGCTCCAGTAGCCCTTGACCATTTCGCTCAACAAGAGATGTCCGCAGCAATGCATGACTCAGGTCCGGCATCCCAGGGCTGTGCCACGGCGTCAACATCGATGCGAGCTTGCTTACCCAGCTTCATGAAGGCAAGTCTCTCTCGCTGAACTTTTATACATTGATCAGTGTTAATTCGAGAAACCGCATAGCTTTGTTTTGGTCTATCGGGATCCATAGGGGACCTGCCATCACAGCTCCTTTTATTAATCATGACTGACTCAAAAAACAACCCCAATCAATTACAAGTTGAGCAGTCAATAGTCCGACCTGCTCCAGCAGGATGGGGATTAAAACTATTGAAAGCGCTGAAGCTAGAAAAGCTTTTAAAACTGGGTAGTCGATGAGTTAAATGAAGATTTCACGGCATCAGCACTTGCCCACTCCAGGGTTTCCTCAGGGGTCGTGACGGCGTGTTTGCAGAGTGCGAAGCGACGAAGACCTGAAAACGTTGCATTCACTACCCCAAGACGAGAGCCACCGAGGCCATGACACAAGAGCGCCTTAAGCAAGTCCGATGCCCCCAGCAGATCTGATTGTGCAGACACCACGAGGCTCATCCATCCAAAAAACTGAAGAAGGCCAATTCCTGGTGTGCGATGCCGAAAATCAGTGCCACTTGACGCACAGCCTTTACCTGGCGGAGGAGAAACTCAAGGGGATGGAATGTGGATATGTCTTCCCCTACGCAACCAACTACCGCAAAAGCTTCACCTGACGCGAAGAAGCTCATGGGAGCAGGGCCACCACTGCCACACCAGCGACAAAACAAGAGCTGATCGATCTTGAATCGACAAATCAACGGTTTCGAGTCCGAAGCATGACAGCGCAAGATGACTTGTAAGCAGGTCATCTTGCGTCAAGCGTGAAGCACGGTTACATGAGAACCATTCAGCAACTTGGCGCGATGCCGGAGCTTCTCAAGCGTCAGATTGACCGCCTGGAAACCGCCATTGACCTTTCGACAGACTGGCTGGAAATTCAATATCTGATGGTTGAGCTCGACCAACTCAAAGCGTTGTATGACGACACAACATCAGAAGCTGCATGAGCGGCGGCTCTTGACGTAGACCACCGGCCTGAAAATCTGTAGAGATCAGCAACACATCAAGCCAATGCACAGAGACGGCTTGAGCAATCTCTGTCAGGTTGAGGATCGGGCTCATTAGCCAATCATGAACGACGAGCAGCAGAGCGAACTGGAACGCCTAAACCGTGTGCTTGCGGTGGCCAAGAAGAACGGAAACCAGCTCTTCATCCAGAACATTGAACGTGAGATTGCAGCCATTCAGCGTGGCGATTGCTCGCCCCTCATTGAGGAGTACCTCACAGAATCAGAACAGGCATCGATACAACGCTGAGAGGCCTGGCAGCTCAACAGGTCGAGCCCAGTGATGTGTCGAAGTCCAGACCGAGGTCTGTCGACAGCTTGTGCTCCATTGACAGTTTCCTAGCGTTTAAAGGACTCCAGCCCTGTAGGCCCACTCCAGGCAGCCAGCTGCTCCGCGCACGCTGCCTGGAACGCCAATCGATGACTGACCACACCCTCGACATCTCAGCTGCATTGCGCGAAGCCCACCTGCAGCACCTCGAGGCCTCTCTGGCAGTCAAAGCTGCAACGAAACCCGGCAGCACGAACGCAACGACAAGAAAACCAGGATTAAACAAAAACAAGAGAACTGCCTTAAGCGACTGATCGCTCGTCGACACCCAGTCCCTTGATCAATCAACCCTGGCCATGGCAGCTCAAGCTTGCTTGGAGTCTCGCGACAGAGCTGGAGGCGTCCCTGCCCATGTTGAACACCTAGGAAAAGCCTGCTTTAGGCAAGCCACCCCAACAATCGATGGCGCAGGCCATCAAGGCAATGCGCCTTAATGCCGATGACTTTGTGCCTTCAAGGCACAAAACTGAGTGCATTGAGATCGGAGGCGTTCATGAAAGACGACGGTCCAACCGAGCAGTTTCCAGAAGCAGACTGACTTTCTGGCCCCTGCTCCAACAGTCTCAAAAATGACCTGGGTTGGTCCTTTGGTAGGCGCGCAATGGTCCGCCACGCCAATCGACGCTCCACTTGCACCGCCTTAGGTGCCCTCGGAGAAAACGACCCAACACCTAGAGCACATGGCCCCAGGGCGCCTCGAGCCAGAAGCTTCGCTCCTCTCTCTTTACTGAAGTGATGGGTTGAACAATGCACAAACGAGCGAGCTAGGCCGTCTTTCTATCGGGAAGGGCGGCCTTCCTCTTTGGAGACTTGAACCCTGGCTTTGACTTGAGAAGCCTGCAAGAAACGTGAGTCACCAGCTTTAGCTTTCATTCAGAGCCCTCAAACAACATCGAAAATCAATAAGTTTCCATATTCACCTTTAAAGCAAGTTCACTGCGATCCAATCGCAGAAAGCATCAAGATTCAGCATCTTCAACGTCAGCCCCTGAGCCAACACCCTCAGCGACAGGATCTTGTCCTGGACGCCAGCCGCTTCTCCAGATCTCTCGTGTCTTGATGTTTAGATCTTCGCGAGAAAGCCCCCAAAGCGTGAGGCATTTCTGCAAGTCATCGCGGATGTCATCTGCTCCAGGAAAATCCGCATATCGAGAAAACAATGCGGCGATCGTTGTCAGCTGCTGAGGGCCTGGCTCGCCATCGTGGCCCAACACAGCATCGATCTGATCGCGATCAATGGCGTAGAGCGGATGCGTCTGTTGGGTGTCGTCGGTCATGCAAAGATCATGCCCGATCAGGGCGATCAAAGCAGCACATCAAATCGAAGTACTAATGACACCTAACAGCACCCGACAGCCTGAGGACGACGTCAGTCGAGCTCCCAGCACTCGGAACCGCGGCTGGTGAGCAGGCAAACAACATGCTTCTCCTCGCTGATCAATCGATACGTGTGCCCATCAGCATCACTACGGGCACGTGCATGCCAAAACGCATTGTCTTTGGAGGCATGCTCCGCACGATTCGACCAGCCATCCACTGTCAACTCCTGAACCGCAAACATGACATTCATTCGAACTGCACAAAGGTTCGAGGGCCATGCCGATCATGAGTAGGATCAACAGAAACTCGTTGGGATCGCTTGATCAGCTGTTGTAATCAGCGCAAAGCAGAGATTTTGTCAACGCTTGAGCCAATCTCTTCGATGGAGAGCCATTCAGTAGCAGCATCATTGTGAAGGCGAAAAAGAAAACCATTGACCCACGCCGTCTCTTTGTTGTTCACCTCATGGCCACGATCAACAAAACCGGGCTGTTGATGGAAAAGATGAAGAAGAATGGTCAGAACATCTTGAGGGGAGAGATTTTCGGGGTCAATCGATGGCAATTGATCTCTGACATCCAGATAGGACATTGATCCTGTGGTCGCGACATCAAATGGCACTGTCAACTTGAATTCGAAGTCTGACCATCCAAACAAAAAGCCCCGCCTAGGCGGGGCATCATCCCTTGAATGAAACAGGGATCAAAGCCAATTGGCACGCATCGCTTCGTAAGACACCCCTCTGTATTTCAACTGGGTTGAGAAGACTTTCTCTTGAGCCAGCTTGACCGGAGAGAGGTGAGCGGAGGTGTAATCACTTGATTCAGATCCGCGGGCCACTGCCTTCTTGGAGTTGTTGCGGAGCTGCGCGCGCAGCTCACGCTCTTTCAGGAGCTGAAGAGCATTCATGGTGTTCCTCGTAGAAAGCTCAGGCCCCGTTCCATGCCCTGAGTCGAACTGCGCTTCGCTATGTAGCGAAGTGAACGCTTGTAGCTGTTGCTACAAATAAATACTAGGCCATGCAGGTTCTTTTCTGCTGTTCAGCCTGTTACAGCTCTGGGCAATCCATCGCGAACCAACTGTGGTGTCCTGGCCATGGGCCATCAAATCAACTTCAAATGCAACGACTTCCCCAACGACAGAGAATTGTGATCGTCTTCGTTGGTCGTTCTTAATTCGAGGTTGAAAAACAAAGCCGATCGGTCATGAATAAAGGGTCCGGCATGCCAAGTTCCCGGATGAAGCTTGAACGCTTCACCAGGTTGGAACTTGATCAGGGCAATGGAGGTCGCAGAAGGCGGACAGCCAGGATCCGTTGAGGGGGCCATCGCCAGCCACCAGGGTTGTGCATCTGCAGACCCCAAACACTGACTCACGCGATGATGTCGCGTCATCGCCTTGAGAACAGGCGGACGGCGGCGGATCCGCATCACATAAAAACGCGGCCGACCTGCGGGATCGAAATACAGGTCAGCATCTACTGAGCCAAACAATGCTGGATCGTCCTGCGGACACAAGAGAGTTCCACAGCGTTCCAACCAGGACGTATGCGATGGGATCGGCGTCAGGCTCGAAATTTCATCGTGATCCATCCCGTCAGGATATGAAAATCAGGTCCTTTCCCAGGACAAGAAATGGTGTCTTGGGCCACTGAAGCCAAGAACGGAACTCCCTATCACCTGAGAAAGGTGAACTGATCATGCTGACCACATCAACACGATTAAAACTTCAAGACATCTGCAGTCGATTGGCCCAGGGACAATTTGTGTCGCTCCAGGAACGTGTTTACCTTCAAAAATTTGCCGAACGCGATCGCAGCGTGAGCACATGGGTGAACAGAGCGCAACGTTTTCAACTGGAAGGCGCACAACACGGGCTCGACGGTTTGATCGCCGACCTCGACCTGGGGCGACGCCATCCAGAGGATCCCGAGCACCCAGAAGATGATCTCGGAGACTGGTTCAGCAATGCTTCCCCTTGGCTGCGTCGCGACTGACGACCATCAACAGGAATCGTCCAGCGGGCCGAAATGATGGATAGCAACCTCCTGCAGAGTCTTCAACGATTGAAGAGCAGCAAGTCGTTGCCTGGCCTGAGCAAGCATCGGCTTGCCATGGGGAACGCAAGATTCGATCAGGGATGCTGCCTCTGATGCTTCAGCTTTGACCCAGCCTGTGCATCGCTCGAGTCGGGTCGTGAGATCGCCATCGCGCAAAGCACCGGAGTAGTTCGGCCCTGCGAAAACCTCGAGAAGTGTCGCCAGTGCGTCCCTGGCCTGCTCACGGTTCACCGTCATGGGGCTTGTGGAATACAGGCCCAGACTGACAGGGCAGACACAAAAAAGCCGCCTCGAACGGGCGGCCGGGTGATGGGGATATCCACAGCCTACCTGAAAGACCTAGTGATTGCAGGCCATTTGAAGAAACGGCGACAACAAAGTTCTACGGACTTTTCCACCGCCCTGTGGATAAGCCTCCAAGACGTGGCGCACCGTAAAGTTGATCCCACTAGGTGTGGTGGATCAGCTGCAGAAACTTGACGAGAAGCACTACACTTATGGAAACGCCAGGTGATGGGGATTACTTGGCATATTCCTCCGTTCAACGGAGGTTTTTTTATGGCTTGTTCAACGACAAACCAACACAGTGTTAATGGCCTTCAAGACCAAGAAGCTTGTCCTGGCCAGCATGCAGGGCGTTGAGATGATCACCGTGTTTGGTGATCTGAGCTCAATGAGCCGACTACCGCTTCAGCAGTGAAGCAATCCAGTGACATCCTGAGACAACTCCACCAGAAAAGAGTTAGATCAATCCATCTACACCCCATAGGCTCCATCCAGCCAAAACAACATTCAGGCAAAATGCGTGCGCTCGTCGGATTGCTGCTGCTGTCGATTGCCCTAAGTGCTATCTCGTCTGCCTCCCGCGCTCAGGAGCTCGGTCGTTGTGAACCCACCAAGGCGGTGAAGGTCATCGATGGTGCGCTCAGAGAAGGAAAAACACTCCAGCAAGCCATGGAGATGATGATCAAAGCAAAAGTCTTTGACGGATCAAAGGCATGCATCACATTCATCCGTGAAACCTCCATGACCATGCGTGATGCACATCCAAGCGCCTTCAAATCACTCTGGATGAACTAAGAAGCAGTCAGACACCAGGCCAATACTCGAGACAAATGGACTAAATCAGGCATTAAGTGCATCACCATCAGAGGCGGCAAACTCAATTTCATCAAGGATACTGATCACACAGAGTGTTAATTGCACCATCAGGATCAGCACCAATATCAACAATCTCGAGTGTTTTCATCCTCTCCAAATTTCTCCAGTCTTGGGAAGGTTGCTGATTGCATGAATCCTGAAAGTCAGTTCCAGACGGTGTCGATTCAGTGGAAAACCAGGCACTGAGACAACGGTGCACGCCCAAACCCGACATCATCAGCACAAGCACATGCCTAAGGATGCAAAGCCCTAGACGGATCAACGACCCCGCCAACAGCCTCGCCGTGCTGGTCGCCGTCGTTCTCAGCACATTGTTGTTATTGGGGCAGGCCCTGTTCATCGTTCCGGCCGGCAAAGTTGCCGTGGTCACCACCTTGGGCAAGGTGAGCGGAGGATCGCGTCTGCCTGGTCTCAATCTCAAGGTCCCATTTATTCAAGCGGTGTACCCCTTTGATGTGCGCACCCAGGTCAAACCAGAAGAATTCGCCACCCTCACTAAGGACCTCCAAGTCATTGAGGCCACCGCGACCGTGAAATACGCCGTTCGTCCCAATGAAGCCGGACGGATTTACCGGACAATCGCCGGTAATGACCGTGAGATCTACCCCCGCATCATCCAGCCGTCATTGCTGAAAGCACTGAAGTCAGTGTTCTCCCAATACGAGCTCGTCACCATTGCCACCGAATGGAACGACATCTCCGCATTGGTGGAGAGAACTGTGGCGGAAGAGCTCGACAAATTTGATTACGTGGAAGTCCGCGGTCTGGACCTCACAGGGCTGCAGATCGCCGAGGAATATCGCGCCGCCATTGAGCAGAAGCAGATTGCAGAGCAGCAACTGCTCCGCGCCCAGACCGAAGTCAAGATCGCTGAACAGGAAGCCCTCCGTTACGACACGCTCAATCGCAGCCTTGACGACCAAGTGCTCTACAAACTGTTCCTCGACAAATGGGATGGGCAAACGGAAGTGGTACCGGCACTTCCGGGAAGCAACGGCAGCACGCCTCCAGTAATTGTGGGGCGTCGCAGCTGATGGAACGACAGCCGTGGTGGTTGATCAACAATCGCTTCTCGAAGAGGAAGATCGTCTTGACGCACTGCACCGCAGTTACGACGGCGAAGCACGGCTGAACGAATCCTTCATCGTTCTGACCATTGGCGCCAGCCTGATCGCCAGCTTGGGGGTGCTTGCCAACAACGCCGCTGTGGTCATCGGGGCCATGGTCGTTGCCCCCTGGATCCTGCCGCTGCGAGTGGCGGTGTTTGCTGTTCTGATCGGGCAAGCCAGGCTGCTGTCCCGATCCCTGATCACCCTGGCAGCTGGTGCAGGTATCACCCTGCTCCTGTCGATGGGATTGGGCCTCATCGCACGAAGCCAAGGCTTGCTTTTAGCGGAGGCCCTGCCTGAACAGGTCACAGCTCGACTTGAACCCAATATTCTCGATTTGGGGATCGCGCTGGCAGCGGGTGCTGTCGCGACTTACGCCAAGGTGAATCCTGGTGCCGTGAGTTCCATGGCGGGCACAGCCATCGCCGTAGCTCTGGTTCCACCGGTGTGCGTGATGGGATTGATGCTCTCCGCCCAGGATCTGAGCGGCGCTCAAGGGGCTGCACTTCTCTATGCCGCCAACCTGCTGGGAATTCTGATTGGTGGAATCAGTGTGCTGGCGATTCGAGAGCCGTATTTCCGCGAGAAACTCAGACGCCGGCGACGCTCACGCCTGCCAGTGCTGTTAGCCGTGGGCTTGGCAGTTCTGGTGGGTCAAAAACTCTATGAGAGGTATGAGCGACACCTGTTCAAACTCAAGCAGGAGGCAGCCAAAGAACAGATTGAATCAGATATCCGCTACTACCTCAAGAATGAGACGTTGACCTTTGGTGCTAACGAAGCACTAGAACTCGAAAAAATCGTCTTCGACTGGCCTAATTATTGGGAACAAAACCAGGCCCCAACCCTTCAGGTGGTTGTGCGTGTGACCGATCCGACGACGCCGAGCTACAAACAGGTTCAGGAAATTCAAGACAACATCAACTCCAAGCTTTCATGGCAGTTCCAGGGCCTTGAACTGCAGATGCAGGTACAACGCATCAACGTAAGTGTGGTGCAAGGCAATGAGGTGGACGAAAGCCTCTTTGACCTGGAGCAGATTTTCAACGAAGCCGACACTGCACTTGCACCAATGCAAGTAGATGAGGAGGAACTGGAAGATCCCAGCGAAGCAGAGATCTGTTCAGAGCCAAACTGCTAACGCCCTATTCACTTGCGGGTCAGGATCACAAACAAGGCATGGATCACAGCGGCTGGCCACATGCCGAACAAGACTGGGAAACCAAGGCCACCCACAGCAAAGAGATAGATCACAAGGTTGATCCAGAAGGCCCGTGAAAGACCCACCTGGGTAAACACCCCCAGAGGTGGGATGAACAGCGCAATGATGATCCGAAAGATATCGCCGCAGGTCATGGGAAGGATCATGCAAGTTCTCTTGTCTTAGCAATCACCACCGAGAGCGGAGCAGCTCGCGCCCCTCCCTGGCCGGACACGCATGCCAAACCAGGCACCGACAAAGACAACACAATGTGGAGGCTCAGGGTCCACTGCACAAGGAGTCCTGACTAGAAAACCGAGCGATCAAAAAAAATCATCTTTCAAAACATCCTGCATCGCCAAACTCTCTAGCAATGGTGGGAGTGATCGTGTCGTGCTTTAAGGCTGTTGGCTTGATCCTTTGACCGGTTCAATACCCAACAAAAAGCCCCCTCGTGAGAGGGGGCTTTCCGATTCAGTTGATCTGAATCGTTTGATCTGTTCCAGAAGGAACAGGTTGATTCCAGATCAACCGATGGCAGGAGCCTGCAGAGCCACAGGAGTGGACTCAGCAGCAGCCAGGTCGAGGG
>NZ_VTLC01000004.1:0-239429 GCF_020514255.1 Synechococcus sp. MU1611
CCCTCGACCTGGCTGCTGCTGAGTCCACTCCTGTGGCTCTGCAGGCTCCTGCCATCGGTTGATCTGGAATCAACCTGTTCCTTCTGGAACAGATCAAACGATTCAGATCAACTGAATCGGAAAGCCCTCGCCGCAAGGTGGGGGCTTTTTGTTGTGATGCTGCTCTTGCTCGCCTTGATTCCGTAAGGTTCCGATCAATAGCGACCTGGCATGGACAACAAAGCCAGCAACGCAACCAGACAGGTCATCTCCGAGCAGGCTGAGACAGCGATAGCAGCTCAAAAGTGGAGCCGTCTTCGCACGATTGGTAACCGCTTTGAGCGGGCCCGCTGCTACAGGGATTGCTGGTTCGCTCTGGCACGGGCATCTGAGGCAACCACCGATCACCAACTCCCGATTTGGCCAGGTCCAGACGAGAGCTGCGAGGGAGTTCTTGTGCTGCCAACCACCCGGGATCTGGGTGACGAGTTGCGGATCCTGAGATTTATCGGTGACCTGAAGGCCCACGTCGCCCAGGTCGTCGTCTTAACGGATCCACGACTCCATCCACTCATCGAAAGGAGCTTCCCTGGGGTTGTCTGCTGCAGACCTGATGGAAGACAGAACCAGGTCGGGCTATCCCACATGGCAGCCCAAGAACGGCTTGCCTACTGGTTTGGAGCCGATGAACAACAGCTGCAGCATGGCTTCCGAACACTGAAGGCTCCCACAACCCCAGAGGAGGAACCCAAAGGCATCGGCATCAGCTGGTTTTCCAAATCAAGAAACAAGAAAGATCGAATGCCCGCTGTCGAAGACTGGGCTTCAGTTCTCCGGACCATTCGACAACCGATTCAGTCGCTTCAATACCTGGAGAAACCGGCTCGCATCAAAGCCTTACGGGAGCTGAGTGGACAACGCATTCGCTCATCACAATCCATCGACCAAATGGTTGATCTGGATGGATTCGCCAGACAAGTGGCCGGAGTACGCGGCGTATTGACCATCAGCAACACCACAGCGCATCTGGCTGGTGCCTTAGGCATTCCCTGCGCTGTCATTCTCGACAACGGCTCCATCACCAACTGGCCCGATCTCGGCGAAACCACCCCGCTCTATCCCTCCACGCGGCTGATCCGCCGCGGCAGCGATGACTGGGCCACAACCCTGCGGCGGGGCTGGCGCACGCTGAGGGCCTTGATCCCACCCAAGTAGACATCAGCATGCAAAGCTCCTCGGTCAAGAGAAGCGGCAGAGCGTGAGCAGCCCAACGGCCAAGCGGAAACAACGCAATCCAATCCAACGCGTGATTCGCTGGGGTCCATGGCATTACCGGTTCTGGCGTGAGATCGCACGCTGGTGCTACGAACAATCCCTGCACAATCCAGCGGTGGTTGCAGCGGACGAGGGCTTCCCAGCCCATCGGCAGCTGTTGGAGTCCTACAAGCAGATCCGTCAGGAAACTCTGGAGGTCGCCCTATCGGGGCGCCTGCCGGCCAACCACGAAATCATGCAACAGCAGCGCACGCTGTATGAATTCGACCGCAAGGTCTGGGGAATGCTCCCCTTGCGGGGCTATGGCTACAACTACCCCGCCAATCAGGCGCTGATCCCTTCTCTGCGGAACTTTCTGCAGCACCACCCCTACGTCGTTTCAGCTGCCGTGAGCCTGTTCCCCCCGGGGAAGGTGCTGAGGCCTCACAAAGGGCCCTTCAAAGGGGTTTGGAGGTATCACCTGCCTTTGTATGTGGAGAATTTTGGTGATGGCCGAAGTTCCTGCGAGCTGATGATTGATGGGCAGAACTATTACCTGAAGGAAGGTGAGGGATTTCTCTGGGATGACACCTTCTTGCACTCAGCCATCAATCGCTCCAACCAGCCAAGAGTGGTGTTGCTGTTCGACGTCTTTCGCAAGGATCAACCGATTTGGCTGATCGGGATGAGCTGGATCTTCCTCTGGGTGGCTCAGATCTGGCAGCACGTCCAGAACATGCGCCAGCGCGCAGGTCTGCAATGAACCAAGTGGAGACCCTGATCCAACAGCTGCAGTTGATTCCCCATCCGGAGGGAGGTTGGTACCGCGAGTTGCATCGCAGCCCGGAGCAGGTTCAACGCCAAGACGGGGCCGAGCGATCGGCATTGACGGCCATTCTCTTTTTGCTGCCAGCCGGTGCCATCAGTTGCTGGCATCGCGTAATCGGTGCCGACGAAGCCTGGACGCACATTGATGGAGCCACTCTGGAGCTCTTTCAGTGCCAGGCGAATGGCACAGCGCTGCAACGGGACCCACTGAATGCATCAAACCCTGTCCAAGTGGTTCCAGCCAATGCCTGGCAGGCGGCGCGCAGTATGGGTGAGTACACCCTGGTGAGCTGTTGTGTTGGTCCGGGATTTGACTTCTTGGATTTCGAGATGGCTCGGCAACAACCCACGACAGACCGTCTGAAATTGCCCCATCCGGAGTTGATCTGAACCGATGGCTTCGTAGCCTCATCGCATCGATCAATGGCCATGGGCAGCAGCTTCGGCGACCTCTTCCGGATCAGCACCTTCGGTGAATCCCACGGGGGAGGAGTGGGCGTGATTGTGGAGGGCTGTCCACCACGGCTCAACCTCAGTGTCGCGTCAATTCAGGCCGACCTGGATCGACGGAAGCCTGGGCAAAGCCACATCACAACCCCGCGAAAAGAAGCGGATCAGGTGGAAGTCCTCAGTGGCCTACTGGATGGAGAAACCACCCTGGGGACCCCGATCGCCATGGTCGTGCGCAACAAGGACCAACGGCCAGGGGATTACAAGGACATGGCGGTCGCCTTTCGGCCATCCCATGCCGATGCCACATATCAAGCCAAATACGGCATCCAGGCGCGCAGCGGTGGAGGTCGTGCGTCAGCACGGGAAACGATCGGGCGCGTCGCTGCGGGTGCGATCGCAAAGCAACTGCTGAAACAGTCCTCAGGGACTGAAATCCTGGCCTGGGTCAAGAGGATCCACAACATCGAAGCCTCCGGGATCGACCCGCAGGAGGTTCAGCTGAGCGACGTGGAATCCAACATCGTGCGCTGTCCGGATCCAGCGGTGGCCGAGCAGATGATTCAGCGGATTGAAGCCATCGGCCGCGAAGGAGATTCCTGCGGTGGGGTGATCGAATGCGTGGTGCGCCATCCCGCCATTGGCTTGGGAATGCCGGTGTTCGACAAGCTTGAAGCCGATCTCGCCAAAGCGGTGATGTCGCTGCCCGCAACCAAAGGATTCGAAATTGGTTCCGGCTTCGATGGCACGTTGCTGAAGGGCAGCGAGCACAACGATGCCTTCCTACCGAGCGACGATGGTCGTCTGAAGACCGCAACCAACAACTCCGGTGGCATCCAAGGGGGAATCAGCAATGGCGAGCCGATTGTGATCCGGGTGGCCTTCAAGCCAACGGCGACGATCCGCAAAGAGCAGCAAACCATCGATTCCGATGGCAAGGCCACCACGCTTGCGGGGAAAGGACGGCACGACCCCTGTGTTCTGCCCCGGGCCGTGCCGATGGTGGAGGCCATGGTGGCGCTCGTTCTTGCTGATCACCTGTTGAGGCAGCAGGGGCAATGCAGCCTTTGGTGAGCAGCTCCCGTCAGCTCAAGTGACGTCAGACGGAAGCAACAGCTGAACTGCCGTTGGAGCTAACGACCGCTCCAACGCTTTTTGCCTTCGCCGCGCTGCGGGTCCGAGTGCGTCGAGCGGGCTTTTTGCTGGCCTGCGCCTTGGCTGAGGCAGGTTTTTTGGCAGCCATCGTTTTCTTCACCGTCCGGCGTGCCTTACCGGTCGTGGCACGACTGCGATGGCTCAGCACGAGAGCCCATTCCTCATCACTGAGAGTGGAGGGTTTGCTGCCGTGGGCATAGGAGAGCTTGGCTGCCTTCTCGATGTCCTTGATCAAATTCGTCCAGGACGTGGCAAAGCGCTTGTCTGACTGCGATTTTGCACCACTTTCAACCAAGGTCTCCACAACCCCTGCAGCAGAAACCTTTTTGCGCCGGCGATTGAAGATCTCCTTTTGAAGCTGAGCGATCAGGGCATCGGCCTTGTCGCTGAGCTTGATCGTGAGCTGCGACATGACGCAGTTAGATAGCTATCTCATCTGTAGCATCTTGGACGCATGTCAACAAGTCGGTGGCATCAAGCCTGAGTTGTCGATTGGCGCAACCAGTCGAGAAGTGCTTGGAAAGCAGGCGGCGAGCCCACAACCTTGCGCCCCAAGGCCACGGCACCATGACCAGCCTCAAGCCAGACAGGAATATCACCCACCTCAAGGCCACCCGCAGCGATCACGAAGGGCAAGGGGCCGAGAGGCGCATGCAATCGCCGCCAGTACCCGGGCCCAAGGTTGGCTGCTGGAAACAGCTTGACGACACGACATCCGAAGCGCAGGGCCTGATGCACTTCCGTAGGGCTAAAGACGCCAGGCACCAACAAGAGTCCAACCTCCCTGGCTTGCTCCACTAGGTCTGGAGACCAGCAGGGAGCCATGGCATAGCTGAGGTTTAGGCATGACAGATCATTGAGCGCCTGAGGAGAGGTCACCGAAGCCGCTCCCAGATTCAAACCGGGACATTGATCCTGAACCCGTTGCATGAACTCGCCCCAGCCCGGCTGATTCAGCCAGGCCACCTCGAGATGGCGCAGACCTGCAGCGTGAAGTTGCTGCACTTGATCCAACAGAACGGATCCCGATGCTGAAGGCCCGAGATCGTCGGGTTCAGGCCTGACGACCAATAAAAGAGGCTGGTGCTGCAGGGATGCCACGAAGAGCTCCTGCCGCACCAGCCAAGGGTTGGATGACGAATCGAAATCAGACGTATTCGGCGACCCGGACGTCACGTTTGATCAGAAGCTCCTGAAGCTCTTCAGCATCAACAGTCTCCTGCTCAACGAGCATCTCCGCCAATTCATCAAGAACGACGCGGTTGTCGACGAGAACCTTGGTGGCGCGCTTGTAAGCCACATCCACCAGCTCAGAGACCTCCTTATCGATCATCGCGGCGGTTTCCTCAGAGAAATCGCGCTCGGCCGCAATATCTCGGCCGAGGAACATGCCGCCCTGAGCACGACCCAGTGCAACTGGCCCCAACTCGTCGCTCATGCCAAAGCGGGTGATCATCTGACGTGCCGTCGAAGCGACCTGCTGCAGATCGTTGGAGGCACCCGTGGTGACCTCGTCTTCGCCGTAAACGATTTCTTCAGCGACCCGACCACCGAGGGCAACAGCCATCTGGTTCTGGAGGTAAGCCCTCGAATACAGACCCGACTCCATCCGCTCCTCACTGGGGGTGAAGAATGTCAAACCACCAGCATTGCCACGGGGAATGATGGAGATCTTCTGGACAGGGTCGTAATCAGGCATCAGGGCACCCACGAGAGCATGACCTGCCTCGTGATAGGCGACAAGACGTGCACGACGTTCGCTCATCACCCGATCTTTTTTCTCCGGACCAGCCATGACCCGTTCAATGGCATCGCTGATCTCGTCGTTGCTCACTTCCGTGAGTTCACGACGGGCCGCGAGGATGGCGGCTTCGTTGAGGAGATTGGCCAGATCAGCACCGGTGTAGCCGGGTGTCCGACGAGCAACCTTGTCGAGATCGACATCCTTGGCCAACGTTTTGCCACGGGCGTGGACACCAAGAATTTGTAGACGTCCGGAATAATCGGGGCGATCAACAGTGACCTGACGATCAAAACGACCGGGGCGCATCAAAGCTGCATCCAGCACATCAGGGCGGTTGGTGGCCGCCACGATGATGATGCCGGTGTTGCCTTCGAAGCCATCCATCTCCGTGAGGAGCTGGTTCAACGTCTGCTCGCGTTCGTCGTTACCACCACCGAGGCCTGCGCCACGCTGGCGACCGACAGCATCGATCTCGTCGATGAAGACGATGCAAGGGGCGTTTTTCTTCGCTTGCTCGAAGAGATCGCGAACGCGGCTAGCACCAACGCCGACAAACATTTCGACGAACTCAGAACCGGAAATCGAGAAGAAAGGAACACCTGCTTCCCCTGCAACTGCTTTTGCAAGCAGTGTCTTACCGGTTCCCGGAGGGCCCACAAGCAAGACACCCTTTGGAATCTTGGCGCCGACAGCCGTGAAGCGATCGGGGTTCTTGAGGAAATCGACGACCTCAGTGAGTTCAAGCTTCGCGCCTTCAATCCCGGCAACATCGGTGAAGGTCACCTGGGTGGAGGGTTCCATCTGGACCCTTGCCTTGCTTTTGCCGAACTGCATGGCGGGATTACCGCCGCCACCGCCTTGGGCGCGACGGAAGAGAAAGAACAGACCGCCAAGCAAAAGGATCGGGAAGATCAAGCTTCCAGCTGCCTGCTGCCAACCAGGTGTCTGGCGAGAGGGTTGAACAGCGATATCAACGCTGTGTTCGGTCAGCAAGCCGAGCAGCTCACGATCTGGAGCCAGATTGACCTGGGCACGGCGGCCGTCGTTTTCGACCACCTGAGCCGTGCCCTGATCGGGCGCAATCAGCACACGGCTGATCTGGTCATCCTTCACCGCCTCAACGAACTCGCTGTAGCGCATGGTGTTCACCTGGGGCTGGCTGCCACCACCACCACCAATGAACGCTGGTGCAATCACAACGATCGCCAAGACCAGAAGGGCCCCGAGACCGATATTTCGCCAACGCTTGTTCACAGGTCGCCTCGTAGATGAAGGAATGTTAACGTGTTCTCAGTCTTCAGGAAGCGCGGAGCACCTCAACCACGCTCTTGAAGGCGAACCATTCGGGAATTTCCTCCCCGCCGCGCAGCATCTTGCGGAACTGGGTGCCACTGAGCTTCTTCACGTGCAGGCCACGGGCTTCGGCGTGCTCCGCCGTCACATAACCCTCTTCCTGGGTGTAAACGAGGTTCAGCGAAGGAACCGTTTCCATCGTGAGCTCGGGCGCACACTCCTTGGCGAAGTTCTGAGCGTCATAGGGGCCGTAGAAGTCGTCACCGGTCAGAGACGATTTGCAGCCCGCCATATCGCGACCAATGATGAAGTGAGTGCATCCGTAGTTGCGGCGGATGATCATGTGCTGAAGGGCTTCACGCGGGCCTGCCATATGCATCGCGTAGGGCAAATAGGCCCAGCGAATGCTGTCGTTGTTGACTTCAGCCGCAAGACGCTCATAGGTCTGGAAGCGAACGGCACCGGGGATGTCGTCCTGCTGCGTGGGGCCACAGGTCGGATGGACCAGCACCACAGCGTTGTCGCTGACGTTCTGTGCGTGCAAAGCACGGGTGAAGAGTTCGTAGTGAGCGCGGTGAATAGGGTTGCGGCACTGGAACGCCACCACGTCCTCACCTTCAGGCAGCCCTGCCCGCACCTCTGCCGGGGTCTTGCAGGGGAACACCCGCTCGGGGAGAGCGAGACCCTTGAGGCTTCCACCCAGATAGAAGCGCTTGCGCTCCATCGTGATCATCCGCACCGCAGGATGCTCAATGGAGGTGGTGCCGTAGCAACCCTTGGCTTCGGCCACTTTGTCGGGCTCCCACTTGTCCTCCACCTCGAGAACAGCCAGATTCTGGCCCTTGTAGGTCAGCAGCAATGTGTCACCGACCGTGACGTCATCGCGGTCGGTGTCCATGACGATCGGCAGGCCGAACAGCTGACCTGCAGCAAGACGATGACCATTGACGACTGAGTTGTAGTCCTCCTGGTGCATGAACCCACGCAAGGGTGAGAAACCACCAACGCAGAGCAACTCAACATCGCAAGCGTTGCGATCGGAGCACTCGATCGTTTTGGTTGCGGAGGCTTTCACGGCGGCACAATCCGCATCAGCCACCATCAGATCAACCAGAGTTCCGCCGTAGGGAGCGATCACACCGGATCGCTGGGCGGGAGCGGAAGCACTGGCGGTCATGGCTGCAGAGAAAGATCGGGCGATTCTCCCAGATCAGCGGAGGATTGCAACGGATCAAAAAAAAGGGGGCCTAAGCCCCCAAACGCAACCTGTTGTGGTTGGTGCGTGCGATCAGGCCTCTTCAAGGCGGCCATACAGCTCGCCGGTGATTTTGATATCGACCACTTCACGACCACCCATATCGGAGTCGGAGGGCTGGATGGCGCTGAAGACGCCAGCAAATTCCCCTGTTTCAGGATCGACCTGGGTGATGGAGAGGCTCATTGTTCCAACGCCATCGATATAACGCTTGTTGTTGTCCTTCTCGAGTTTCTCGTCGTCGCCACCAAGGGCGACAAGTCCCTGGGCGTACTGAACACCAGTGGTGAGTGCACGACCCTTGGGATCGATGAAGTTGCTGGTGCGGTAGCTCGGCGTGCGATAGGTGCCTTCGAAGTCTGTGCTGGTGGTCAGAGCAGCACCTTCAGCAGTGGCATTGAGTGACTTACTAGAGAAGGTGAAGGGGAACTCCTCACCACCGGGCACCAGAACAGTGATCGGCTGAAAGTCGATACCGCCCTTCTCCTGGAATTGGAGCCCCGCTTCTGTGACGGTGAGATCTCCGAAGACAGAGTCGAGACTGGACGTGTAGCGGGTCAGGATCTTGCCCTCGACGAATTCAGCCTGCTGACGAATGTTCTTGGGCTCTTCCTTGGCGTAGACCTGAACGGGATGCATACAGATCTCGCGCAGCTCGTAGCTCCCACCAGCAGTCAAAGGAATCGAGCCACGAGCTGAGTCCCCGATGGTGGGGCAATCGTTGGCTTTGCCGGTGTTGTGGATGTCGTCGTAGGTGACATTGGAGGCACCACGCTGAACAGCTTGACTGTCGCCGCTACAGGCCGTGGTGAAAAACGCGAGGCAGAGCGCCAGCACGACGGCCAGCAGAGGACGAATGCGCATGGAAAAAGCCAGTCGGCTGAACGCTAATGGGGACGGAATGCCGTCGAATCAGGATCCTACAGGGCGAAAAATGGCGACAGGGCTAGCCTTTTGCAGCTCTAAACAACTTGTCGAAAGCGCGTGACCTCAAACGATCCAGCCTCGACCAAGGAAAGGATGGCTCCTTCGCTGGCCGCCCTGGGCGAGCTGGCAGAAGAGTTGCGGGGAAATCCGGAAGCACTTCTCATCCTGCTGCGCGAACTTGAAGCCCTGCATCGGGATGTTCAGGACGGTCCATTCCGCCAGAGCCTTCCCGAAAACCGCCAGAAATTGTTCACATTGCTGCAGGGCATGGAGAAAAACGGCGGCTGGCCTTACATCCCAAGGCTTCAGCTGCGCACCTTCATCGACCTGCTCGGTCAGGAATCCACCAACGCCGCGGCCTGATCTCGAAGCTTGAACAAGGCATCCAACAGCTGGTGGGCAAGCGTCAGCTTTGTCGTCACAGGCAGGTTCCGGTTCCAACCTTCCCCCAACAACCAACCTCCATTCGGTTGGTCACCAAAACCCTGACCATCACGGTCTACGGGATTCACCATCATCAGATCACAGCCCTTCTGCAGGCGCTTGCTTTCAGCCTTCTCCAACAGATGCGTGTCATCACCTGTTAGCGCTGAGAATCCGAGAACCAACTGTCCAGGCCGGCGTTGACGGGTCAGATTTGACAGCAAATCAGGCACTTCGGTCCAACCGGACGACAAAACATCCTGAAGCTGCTTTTTGGGCATTTTTTCCTCAAAGCCAGCTTCCCGCCGAAGGTCAGCAACAGCGGCAGCCATCACAAGCACATCAGACGTCGGCAATGCCAGTTGCAGTTCTGAGCTGAGCTGAGCCGCACTCTCGACCGGCGTGCACTGCAACCCCTCAAGCCAGGCATCGGGGAGATCCAACGGACCATGCACCAACTGCACGGTTGCCCCTCTGAACCGTGCAGCTTGCGCCATGAGCACTCCCATTCGACCGCTGCTGCGGTTGCTCAAAAAACGGGCCGCATCAATGGTCTCCTGAGTTGGTCCAGCCGAGACCAGAAGAGAAATCCCCGACCAATCACAGGTAGCGACAGGAGCATCAGGGCCTCGGCTGAAGACAGATTCCGCCGCCAACTGAATCAAGGTCGGGTCAGCCATTCGCCCATCACCGACGCGGTCGCAGGCCAGAAGACCGGACATCGGCAACAGAGGGACCACTCCTTGAAAGTCTTGGATCTGCAGCCAGTTCCGTTGCACCGCAGGATGGCGCCACATGGCGGTGTTCATTGCGGGAGCCGCGATGACCGGACCTTCCGTTGCCAACAAGACGCTGGCGAGCAGTCCATCCGCTGAACCCTGGCTCCAGCGCGCCAGGCTGCTTGCACTCAAGGGCGCGACGATGGCCAACTCCGCCCACTCGGCCAATTCGATATGAAGCGGCCGGGGCGCCGTGGGGTTCCACTGGTCCGCTTCGAGGTAACAGCGATGGCGGCTCAGGCTTGCCAGAGCAACGGGGCTCACCAACGCAGCACCACTCGGGGTGACAAGGCAGCGAACTTCTGCGCCAGCCTTGACCAGGGCACTCACCAACAACGGCGTTTTCACCGCAGCAATACTGCCGCTGACGGCCACCAGCACACGCCGCCCGTAGAGCGAAGACGCCTTGTCAGTCCTCATCGAAGGGTTCCTGGTCCACCAGGTGGTGGTAAGGCAGGATCAGTTCGGGGCGGTGGATGGCCAGCGCACGAAGAAGGTGCCAGTCAGACAAGCTGTCGAATGGCGAGGGATAGTCGTCCTCTTCGAGGCGACGGGCAAGTTCTGCCGTCGACGTCTCGTCAAAAGCATCCAGCCGTTCCTGCGTGAGCATCAAGCAGTCATCAGACGCTATTGATGACATTTTGACGCAGGCTGTGCCAGCTAGCGTTAGCCATCCGGGGAATTAGCTCAGTTGGTAGAGCGCTGCGATCGCACCGCAGAGGTCAGGGGTTCGAATCCCCTATTCTCCACTGCGTTTTTGCAGCGTCGCCTTCCACTGATCGGCCTGTTCGTCCTTGTGCTGTTCAGCACCGTGGCACGACCAACAGCCCTCCTGACCTTTGCACTCCTTGCCGCTGCCGGTGCGATAAGTCGCGCCCCATCACGCCGGATGTGACCCTTTATGAGGTAAAAGGGTGTTAAGTAATCCCCTGTAGCCGATGTCGCAATCGAAGCGAGAGCAGGTCGTTAGTCATCTGCGCTACATCCGCCAGGAACTGCGTGAAATGCACCAGGGCGTGATGGAAGACGGTTTACTCCCCGAGGCTGGCGAAGTGCGGGGTGTGATGGCGCAAATGGAAGCGCTGCTGGAGCTCCTCGAAGGCAAAGCGTCCAGAAAAGCGAAAGCTGAGACTAAATAGCCTGAAGCGCAACCTCTTGCCAAAGCCTCCAACGCTGGCTTTGCTTCGCCAGTCCCCATCACTTGGCCCGGGCTCGTCCCGGGTTTTTTATTGAAATCTGCTATCAGTAGTGTCTGATGCCTGCACACTGCCTAGGTGTGGTGTAGACAGGATGCGGCAGGGGCATGGCCGGGTGATGGGGATCACTGGATTCAACCCTGCCTCTTCCCCCGAAATCAATGCCGTGCGACGGCTCCAATCCACCCGATTGCAAACCAACGTTGGTACAGCAATCCAGAGACTGGATCGCTGGTCACGCAATCCCTGGCGGAGATTGTCTTTATTGGCCCTTGCAGGCCTGATCGGATTTCTGATCGGTAGCGCGCTCACCTCCGTCGCCGGTGCTCTCAGTCAAATGGACCCAGTGGCTGCACTTCTGGTGGTGCTGGGTGCTGAACTCACGATTCGACGACGACGCAGTTCAAAGCCCTCGCTGAAACTGCCGCAGCAACTGCTGGATCTTGGTCGCATTGGCTTTCTCTACGGTCTTTTTCTCGAAGGGTTCAAGCTGATCTGAAGCGGAAGAGTTCAAAGCAGACAAAAGAGATTGCGGTTCATACCCTTCGGGAAGAATCCTCCGGGCTGCAGATGGCAAGCAACCATTACTTCCTGGAGCTTGAACCACCTGCCGAGCGCTTGCGTCATGCCCCGCATGTGGTCATCGTCGGCGGCGGCTTTGCCGGGGTGCATGCCTGCAAGGCCCTGGCCAATGCCGATGTGCGCATCACCTTGATTGACAAGCGCAACTTCAACCTGTTCCAGCCGCTGCTGTATCAGGTGGCAACCGGATTGGTCTCAAGAAGTGACGTGGCCACGCCTCTACGCGAACTGGTCGGCCAGCAAGACAACGTCCAGGTGCTGCTGGGTGAAGTCACCACGGTGAACCCAGAGGGCAAGCAGATCGTGTTCAACGGCAAGACCTACAGCTATGACCATCTGATCCTGGCGACAGGGTCGGGCAGCACCTACTTCGGCCATGAGGACTGGCGCACATTTGCGCCCCCAATGAAAATCCTCGAACACGCCGAAGAAATACGTCGCCGTCTGCTGATGGCGATGGAGCAGGCAGAACAGACACCGAATCCCAAGGCTCGCCAATTCCTGCAAACGGTTGTGATCGTTGGAGCTGGGCCCAGTGGCTGCGAAATGGCTGGTGCCGTTTCAGAGCTGATGCGTTGGGCCTTGAAGGATGCGTTCAAGCAGCTGGATCCCCAGAAAACGCGGATCGTGTTGGTGGATCCCGGCGACAGGGTGCTGAAAGCGATGCCGGCGGAGCTCTCCGAAAGGGCCCTGAAAGCCTTGGAACAAGATGGCATCGAATACATGCCGGAGAGCCGCGTCCAAACCATGCGGCCCGGAGAGGTTGTGATCGGTGGACCCAATGGAGACGTTCGGGTCCAAGCTGCAACGGTGATCTGGACCGCTGGCGTGAAGGCATCGCATCTGGGGCAGAAGCTGACGAATGCAACCGGTTGCGAGGTCGATCGCGGTGGACGGGTCGTGGTCAACCCCGACTTCTCGATCCCAAGCCACCCTGAGATCCGGATCGCAGGAGATCTCTCCAGCTACAGCCACACCGTGAATGGCAAGCCGCTTCCAGGAATGGCGGCTCCTGCCAAACAGGCCGGCACGTTCATCGGCAAGGACATCGCAGCGATCGTGGCAGGACACGCCCGCCCCACGTTTCGCTACGTCGATTTCGGCAGCATGGCTGTGGTTCATGGCAGTGCCGTTGCCGACCTGCATGGCTTCAAATTTTCAGGACGGCTGGGCCTGCTGCTGTGGGCCATCGTTCACCTGGCCTTGATACCAAACCGAGAGAACCGAATCACCTTGAGCATCAAATGGCTGTATGCCCTGGCGACCCGGCAACGTGCCTCCGTTCTGCTCACAGGCATGCCCAGCCAGCATCTTGCCCTTGATGCAGAAGATGCTCATTTCCCGATGGCCAGCGGAACGGGCCCGTCAATCGCCGAACCCGATGCCGCCCTCAAGGCAGCGATGGACTACTACGCCCACCAACTCTCTGGTCTCCCTCAAACTCAGGAGCTGCTCGACACCAAGGAGGCCTCCGTGGCGGATTCAGAGGCAGCCATTAAATAGAGCAAGGCCATCCGGGTGGGCACGCCGTTCCTGACCTGCTCTTCCACAAGGCTGACGCGTGGGTCATCCAAGAGCGACCCAGTCAATTCAACGCCTCGGTTCACCGGACCAGGATGCAGAACTGGAACATGCTGACCGCAGAGCTGCATGCGCTCATGGCTCAGTCCGAAGTCGCGGTGGTAGCGCTCCAGGCTGGTGAGCAACTGCTGGCCCATCCGTTCCTTCTGAAGCCGCAGGGTCATCACGGCATCTGCTCCTGGCAACGCATGTTCCAGGCGCCGCATCACGCTGACCTTGCCCCGCTGCGGCACCGGATCCTTGAGCAGACCTGGGGGCGGAGCATCAACGAAGGCCACAAAATCCTCTGGGACGAGGCTCGGCGGGCCACACAACACAACGTCAGCTCCACAGGCCGTCAAAGCCCAGAGATTGGAACGTGCCACCCGCGAGTGAAGAATATCGCCGACAATCACAATGCGACGCCCCTGCAGCGCTTCCGGCATGGGGTGCTGAGGGGAGAAATGCCGAGCAAGGGTGAGCAGATCCAGCAGTCCCTGACTGGGATGGCTGTGGAGACCATCACCGCCATTGAGCACGACAGTGCGCTCACCCATCTGCTGCAGATCCAACGCCAGTTGCTGAGGCACACCGGTAGAGCGGTGGCGGACCACCAACACGTCGGCACCCATGGCCACGTAAGTGCGCGCCGTGTCGAGAACACTTTCCCCTTTGCTCAGAGAGCTGCTGGAGGGTGAAAAGCTCATGACGTCTGCCGACAGACGTTTGGCCGCCAGCTCAAAACTGCTGCGGGTTCGGGTGCTTGGTTCAAAGAACAGCGTGGCCACCAAGCGGCCTTGCAGCGCAGGAAGTTTTCGGGCACCGGTGATCGGTAGCGAACGAAACCGCTGGGCCAGCTCAAGCACCGCAGCGAAGTCTTCTCGCGAGAACGACGCGAGATCAAGAACATGCCGATGCGGCCAGCCACTCATGAAGGTTGCTCCAGCGATGGCGTCCAGCACTGTGCCTTGGGTGGCATGCGATCACCCCGGGCTCGCCTGCTGACACTGCGACTACTCCGCAGATACCAGCGCCACGGGGTTGCTGCGCCCTGGGAGATGCCGATCCGCGTTGTGGTCACAAGATCCTGGCTGGCAAACGTGTCTGACCTCAGGGCCATCCACACCTCATGTTCGCCCGTCACCGGACAACTGTCATCACTGCGATCAAGCCCAAAACGTCGCGCGAGCAAACCGGGGCCTGCCGCGATCCGCTCCGGTTCATCAGGAAGGGCCACCGCGCGCAGCAACACACCGTTGGCCCACTCCCCCCGATCGGTGACCACGTTCACGCAGTGGTGGATGCCGTAGCTCACATACACATAAAACCGCCCTGGCTCACCGAACAGGGTTTCGTTTTGAGGCGTCCTGCGCCGATAACCATGACAGGCGGGGTCGTCCTGGGAATACGCCTCAGTTTCGACAATCACGCCCCAGAGAAGGCGTCCATCGTCTTGGCGTTTCACCAACCTGCAACCGACCAACTCAGGACCCACGATCTGAGCTGGACGCGCAAAGAAACTGAGCGGAAGCGAAACGAAATCGATGACAGCCTGCCGGCTGGCGGCCACGCTGGTTCCAGCTTGAACTCTGCAGGCTTTGGACAGCAACCTCCAGGCACGGCGTGATGGGGTGTTTCTGTTGCTGGCAGGCCTGTTCCTGGGGACCCTGGGCATGCTCAACATCCTTGGGCTGACCCGATTCCTTCAACTTGGCAGCATTGGAGGCTGGCCGATCGTGGTAGCCGTTGGCGCACTGCCCTATCCGATCACCTTCCTCTGCACCGATCTGATCAGCGAAATCTGGGGTGAGCAGAAAGCCAATCAAGTGGTCTGGGTCGGGCTGCTGCTCAACGGCTGGGTGATGCTGATTCTCTGGCTGGGAGGGGTGCTGCCAGCCATGAGCGGAAGCGACGACAGCACCTTCCGCACCATTCAGCAACTCAGCTTCGGTTCAGTGGGCGCCTCGATGGTGGCCTATCTCACGGCGCAATTCGTGGATGTGCGGCTCTTCCACTTCTGGAAACAGCGCACCAAAGGCAAAGCCCTCTGGCTGCGCAACAACGGTTCCACCTTGGTGAGTCAGCTGGTGGACACCAGTGCCGTGGTGCTGATCAGCCATTACGGCGCCCATGTGCTTCCTGTGCAACCGGAACGGTCCGTGCTGCCGCAGCTGATCAGCTTCATCGGCAGCGGCTACCTGTTCAAGGTGCTGGCGGCGCTGAGCGACACACTGCCGTTCATCTGGCTCACGGCATGGCTGAGGGCGTGGCTCGACATTCCCGGAGAAGGACGCGAACTCACAACAGAAACCAAGTCAGCGATGCATTAGCGGTGCATCCACGCCAAGCTGAGCTCAATTCAGGCCAGTTGATGGACGCAGCCACCTCCAGCTTCAACCTCGGCACTGTGCTTCTTGGCAGCATCGTGCTGTTCCCTTTGGCGTGCCTGTTTTTCGGGACACGCGGTGGCTACTACAACACCGACAAATACGACGGCAACGGAACCGCCCACTGATCGGCTGAGATTGAGCGATCATCAGGTCATTGGCTCAGCCTGAATGACCGCTGCAACTCCCGGTCCTGTCGACAGCACGGACACCATTCGTCTGGCCCTGCGCAGTTGGCCTGAAGTGGAGACCTACCTCCAAGACTGCAAAGGCGTGATCATTCCCCTTGGATCCACCGAGCAGCACGGTCCCACTGGAGCGATCGGCACCGACGCCCTCACCGCAGAAGCAGTCGCCCTCGAAGTGGGCCGTCGCACCGGCGTGTTGGTCACCCCAGCCCAGGCCTTCGGCATGGCAGAACACCACCTTGGCTTCGCTGGAACGATGAGCTTGCAGCCAGCCACACTTCTGGCCGTGCTGCATGACCTGGTGTTGTCCCTGGGGCGACATGGCTTTGAAAGGGTGTTTGTGATTAATGGCCACGGCGGCAACATTGCAACAGCCAAAGCAGCTTTTGCCCAGGCCCACGGCACTGCCACAACCCGAAATCTTCCGGTCGCCCCCCAACTGCGTTGTCGTCTGGCCAACTGGTTCATGGCGGGACCCGTGATGCGCCAGGCCCGCGATCTCTATGGCGACAAAGAAGGGCATCACGCCACACCGAGCGAAATCGCTGTCACCCTCGCTGTGGAGCCCAGTTTGCAGAGCAAGCAGCGCCCACTGCCCGACCCCGCCCCGGCAGGTCCGATTCACGGACCAGATGATTTCCGGCGCCGTCACCCCGATGGACGCATGGGGTCTCATCCCTCCTTGGCAACTGCCCAGCAGGGCGATGCCTTGCTGGAGACAGCCGCCACCGCGCTGAGCGAGGATCTGCGCACGTTCCTCGGCGAGTCATGAGCCAGATTTCCAGCGACGACGTCCGCAAGGTGGCCCATCTGGCCCGCCTTGATCTGCCCGAGGAGAAGATTGCGACCTACACCGATCAGCTTGAATCGATCCTCGAGTACGTCGGTCAGCTCCAAGAGGTGGACACCAAGGGCGTTCCAGAAACCACAAGAGCCGTTGAAGTGACCAATGTCACCCGGGCGGATGGAGTACAGCCAACACCTGTGCGGGAGGAGATTCTCAGTCAGGCGCCCCAGAGGGAGGGGGACTTCTTCAGGGTTCCAAAGATCCTCGCCGACTGAATCAGACTTATCGGGACACCCAGCGTTTGGCTTCCGTTTTGATCGCAATGCGATCAACAAAGCCAAGCCAGTGACGTCGCAACCCCCGTCCGGGCATAAACCGGGCAGCACGCCTCATTTTTCCGCTGCGACGCTTGTGACTTCGGACACCCACGAGGATGTCATACAGGAAGTTGTAGCCATCCCTGCGGGTCTCAAAAATGCCCAACCGCTGGGGAGATCCTTTGGAATCGAGCAGAGGCTTGGTGGCCTCATAGGCCGGTTTGTACTCAAACCAGGGAATCGAAGGCCAGAGGTGATGAACCAAGTGGTAGTTCTGCCCCATGATCAGCCAGTTCATCAGCCTGCCGGGGTAGATCCGAGCATTCGTCCAGCGGTTGCGGGACGTGAACGGCCGATGCGGGAGGTAGTCGAAGAAAAGTCCCAGTGTCACCCCAACCATCAAGGCAGGCGCGAACCAGCAGTTAAAGATGAATGGCAGAAAGTCAAAGCGCGCCGCAGCAAGAACTATCACCACGAAGATGCTGCGTTCCAACCCCCACTGCATCAACTCCCAGCGCCGCCAGAGGCGTCGCTGAAAGAAAAACCACTCGTGGTAAAAAAATCTTGGTGCGATCAGCCAGAGCGGTCCAAACGTACTGACGATGTGATCGGGATCGTTCTTCGGATCATTGACGTGGGCGTGATGCTCCAGGTGCACCCGAGTGAAAACGGGGAAACTGAACCCGAGTAGCAGCGCTGAGCCATGACCCATGGCTTGATTCACCCATCGATTGGGGTGGGCCGCGTTATGGCAGGCGTCATGTATCACCGTTCCTTCCAGGTGCAGCGCAAGAAAGCCGGTGCAAAGAAGCACCTGCAAGGGCCAAGCCGCCACAAACCAACCCCAGATGGTTAAGGCGGCCAGCGCATACCCCCCGAGGAACAACCCAACGGTGGGATTCCAAAAGGCAGGGGGGTCAACAAATTCGCGGGGTACCGAGCGGTAAGCCACTCCAACCGGACGAGGCTGCTGTTGTTGAGCAGTGCTCTGATGCATCCGGAGGACAGGCAACAAGTCTGGAACGTTCCCGAACCACCGTAGGGAAAGGAATGCCCACCGGGGGACTTGAACCCCCACGACCGAAGCCACTGGTACCTAAAACCAGCGCGTCTACCAATTCCGCCAGGTGGGCAATGCGCCAACTTTAGAGATCGCCCCAGAATGGGAGCAGTCCGCATCAACACGGATGCTTGCGACCCTAAGCGGCGATTTCTGCCTCCTGCTTGGCCTTGCACTCCTGCTGCTTCCCCTGTTGGCCGTTGAACTCAGTCGCCCGCGCGATGGTGTGTGGGGAGCGGTGGTGTTGCTACTGGGTCTCGTGCTGGTCACCAGCAGTGACCGGCTGAGGGGAGCCCCGATGCTCGCGGTTCTCTGCGCCGGTTTATTGATCGCTCGCTTGGGCACTGAGGTCGGACAAGCCCGGTGGAACACTCTCAGCGAAACAGAGCAGCAGCGTTTTCAATCGCTCGACCACTGGCGCACCAGCGTTCGGCAGCTCCTCATCACCACAGGCCGCGTTGGGGAAGGCATCAGCGGCATCGCCAAACAACTCAAGCCGACTGGGAAATCAGGGGTCACCGAGAAAAAATGGGTACGTCCCGAGTCCCCTGAAAACGCTGCCGCTAGCGATGACGCTGGTTCAGCAATGACCAGCACCGAGCCTGTCCCACCCGCGGATGCCACATCCCCAGAGGGCGAGGACTGATAATCCCGAGGCCAGAGCAGGGACCCCGTGAGCAAGGAGAAGCGCGACGCCGCCGCCGAGGGACGTCCCTCCTACAAAGACACGCTCAACCTGCTGCAGACGGGTTTCGGCATGCGCGCCAATGCCGTCCAACGCGAACCGGAACTGCAGTCTTTCTGGAAGAACCAAGGAATCGACGGCGAGCTGGGCCTCAAGAACAGCGGTCCAACGTTCACTCTCCACGATGGCCCGCCCTACGCCAACGGCGCTCTTCATATGGGCCATGCCCTCAACAAGGTGCTGAAGGACGTCATCAACAAATATCAGGTGTTGAACGGGCGGCGGGTGCGTTACGTCCCTGGCTGGGACTGCCACGGTCTCCCGATCGAGCTCAAGGTGCTGCAGTCGATGGATCAGGAGCAGCGCAAGGCGCTGACACCGATCAAGCTGCGCAAAAAGGCAGCCGCCTATGCCCGCAAGCAAGTGGATGGCCAGATGAAAGGCTTCCAGCGCTGGGGAATCTGGGCCGACTGGGACCAGCCTTATCTGACTCTGCAGAAGGAATACGAATCCGCCCAGATCCGGGTGTTTGGCGAAATGGTGCTCAAAGGGCACATCTATCGAGGGCTGAAGCCGGTGCACTGGAGCCCGAGCTCCCGCACAGCGTTGGCCGAGGCCGAACTGGAGTACCCCGACGGCCACACCAGCCCCAGCGTCTACGCCGCCTTCCCTGCGGTGGAGCTGCCAGCGTCCCTTCGGGATGCGCTCAGGGCTGATGGCATCGAGCTGCCAACCGATACAGAAGGTCTGGGCAAAGCCCTGCAGGTCGCCATCTGGACCACCACGCCCTGGACATTGCCGGCGAACCTGGCGGTGTCCGTGAACGAACGGCTCGACTACGCCCTTGCCGACGACGGCGCAGGCCGCCTGTTGCTGGTGGCGACTGATTTGATTGCCTCGCTGAGCTCAACCCTGGAACGGCCGCTGACCCGGCGCGCCACGGTCAAAGGCGCCCTGCTCGCTGGTTTGACCTACCGCCACCCTCTTCTTGATCGCAGCAGTCCGGTGGTCATCGGCGGCGACTACATCACCACTGAATCGGGCACGGGCCTGGTGCACACCGCTCCTGGTCATGGCGTCGATGACTTCCACACCGGCCAGAAGAACGGCCTACCGGTGCTCTGCCCCGTGGACGAAGCCGGCAACCTCACCGAGGAGGCCGGGCCGTTCGCGGGACTGAACGTTCTCAAGGATGCCAACGCCGCGATCATCGAGGCGCTTGAGGCCGCAGGCGCCCTGCTCAAGCAGGAGGCCTATGGCCACCGCTACCCCTACGACTGGCGCACCAAGAAACCCACGATCTTCCGGGCCACTGAGCAGTGGTTCGCCTCCGTGGAAGGGTTCCGTCAACAGGCACTCGATGCGATCGCTGAGGTGGAGTGGACTCCCGCCTCAGGTCGCAACCGCATCGAATCAATGGTGAAAGAGCGGGGCGACTGGTGCATCTCACGGCAGCGCACCTGGGGCGTACCGATTCCCGTCTTCTATCACCGCAGCAACGGTGACGTGCTGCTGAATGCCGACACCCTGGCTCACATTGAAGGACTGATCGCCGAACACGGTGCCGACGTCTGGTGGGAAAAAGACGAAGCTGATTTGCTGCCGGCCTCCTATGTCAACCAGGCCGATCAGTGGCGGAAGGGCACCGACACCATGGATGTGTGGTTTGACTCCGGCTCGAGCTGGGCCGCTGTCGCCAGTCAGCGCGACAACCTCAGCTATCCCGCCGACCTCTACCTGGAAGGATCCGACCAACACAGGGGCTGGTTCCAGAGCTCACTGCTCACCTCGGTCGCCGTCAATGGCCATGCGCCCTACAAGCGGGTGCTCACCCATGGCTTCGCCCTTGATGAGAAGGGCCGCAAGATGAGCAAATCCCTCGGCAATGTGGTCGACCCGATGGTGATCATCGAGGGAGGCAAGAACCAGAAGCAGGAACCGCCCTATGGAGCCGATGTTCTGCGGCTGTGGGTGAGCTCGGTGGATTACTCCGCCGATGTGCCGATCGGAGCCGGGATTTTGCGCCAGCTGGCGGATGTGTACCGCAAAGTGCGCAACACCAGCCGTTACCTGCTCGGCAACCTGCACGACTTCCATCCGGCAACCGACGCCATCCCCGTGGCCGAACTGCCGTTGCTTGACCGCTGGATGCTGCAGCGCACAGCCGAGGTGATGGATGACATCACAGAAGCCTTCGAAAACTTCGAATTCTTCCGTTTCTTCCAGCTGCTGCAGAACTTCTGCGTCACCGATCTGTCGAACTTCTACCTCGACATCGCCAAGGACAGGCTCTATGTGAGTGCCCCCCAGGACCGGCGCCGGCGCAGCTGCCAGACCGTGATGGCCCTGATCATCGAACGCCTGGCCGGGCTGATCGCTCCGGTGCTGTGCCATATGGCCGAAGACATCTGGCAGAACCTGCCCTACCCAGTCGAAGAGACCTCGGTCTTCCGCCGCGGCTGGCCCACGGTTCCAGCGGACTGGCGCGATAGCGCCCTCAGCGCTCCGGTTCAACAGCTACGGGAGCTGCGCGCTGCCGTGAACAAAGTGTTGGAAGACTGCCGCGGCCGTCAGGAACTCGGCGCATCGCTTGAGGCATCCGTGCGGATTGATGCCCGCCGCCCGGAGCTCAAGGCCGCTCTCTCCTGGCTCAATGAGGAGGGAGATGCAGAGGTGGACGGCCTGCGGGACTGGCTGCTGGTTTCACAACTGCAGATCGGTGGCGAGCCCTGGGCCGAACTGCTGGCCAGCCAAGACGACGACCTCGCGTTGATCGAGGTGAGCCGAGCGCGGGGCATCAAATGCGAACGCTGCTGGCACTACGAAGGGGATGTGGGTCAACATCCAGACCACCCCCACATCTGCGGACGCTGTGTCGGCGTCCTGGAACGCCGAACTCACCAATTGGCCTGATCCAAGAGGTCGTTCGGCGGCATCGGTCCAGCCAGCACAACCTCCTGGATGGGCGATAAGGGACCCTGAAGCAACTCGGCCTGATCCAGGCTTGTTCCCTTGGGGAGAACAGGGGCATCAGGGTCAAAGGCGGTTGGATGGGTTGTGCTGCTGCTGAATCCACGAAAAATCAGCAACTCAAAAGGCACATCACCCACCTGCCCCCGAAGTCGGACGACCCGCTGGGGCTCAAGACGCGTTCGTTCCTCGAAAGCCTGAACCACCGCTTGATCCGTCATCAGAAATCGCCCGCCACACGCCCGTAGCGGGGCAGGCGTACCAACAACCACTGCAGGAGCCCGGCCAGGTAGGCCACCAGGGCGACATATCCCACAAAGGCAGCAACGGCCTCAGTCCACATACCACCGAATAAAAAATTGAACACCGTGGCCGCCAGGCCATGGATGCCCTGGGGAGCCTCAAGCCACGTCAAGCAGGAGGGCAACGCCAGCTGATGCATGCAACGCAAGCCTGTGATGCTCATCACCAGGCTGAGGAGTCCAAAACCACTGAACGCCCAACGCCAAACCTTCACAGCCAACGGCAGGGGACGCCAAGACGGTTGATCGACCAGCTCTTCATTGATGTCAACCCAGAACCACAGGCTGATCACCATCAAGACCGGAGCGACAGCAGCAGTGGCGTAGCCCAGGGGTCGCTGATCCATGAGAAGCAGCAGGCTGATCGCCATCAGGCTGGCCACCTTCCAATAGATGCCCAGAAGCCGAAGCACCATCGGCTCGCGACGCCATGCCGACCACATCAACAAGACCAAAGGCACACCAACAGCAAAGGTGGCGGCCAAGCGATAGGTCAGCCACACCAGAGCGCGGTACGTGAGCTCGTTCACTGAGGACTGTCACAGTCTCGCCATTATCAACGTCCCGAGCTGAGCTCCAGGGTTGATAGGGTCCGCTTCATGGCACCGTTTGCACCGTTCAGCTGGTTCCGATCCGGGGGCACTGAAGTCAGTTGCCGATCAGGGCTTTCTGCCAAAGCGTCTCTGGACGAAGCGGTGCGGGACGTGGTCGAACAACTGGGTCGACCCAGGGGCGAAGCCGATCTCGCACTCGTCTTCACCTCAACCGGTTACGCCACCGACCTACCTCGGCTACTGCCGATGCTGCGCGCCCAGATCAGCGCAAAGCATTGGATCGGATGCACAGGTGGAGGCGTAGTGGGCACCCGCGGCGACGGTAGTGCCTCGGAACTGGAGCAGACACCGGCCTTGAGCGTGACATTGCTCTCCCTGCCGGGGGCATCCATCACAACCCGACACCTCAGCACAGAAAAACTGCCTGATCTTGATGGAGCGGCCCAACGCTGGCAGGACTGGGTCGACATCACACCGGAGGATTCCCGGAGCCAGATCCTCCTGATCGACCCCACCAGCAGTGGCATCAACGATCTGATCAGCGGGCTGGACTATGCCTACCCGGATGCCGAGAAGATTGGCGGGATAGCAGCTCCCCACAACAGTCCGCACGGATCACTGCTGCTGGATGACCGCATCCTCACAGGCGCAGTGGTCTGTTCGATCGGGGGGCGCTGGCGACTCGAAACAGTGGTAGCGCAAGGCTGTCGTCCCATTGGCCCGGTGTTCTCGATCGAGCAGGTGCAGCGCAACGTGCTGTTGGAACTGAATGATGGCGGCAACAAAGCCAGCCCCATCGCCTGCCTGCAGCGGGTCCTAGCCGACCTCAGCGAACAGGAGCGCGAGCTAGTGCGTCACTCACTATTCCTCGGCGTGGAACGCAGCAGCCTGCGACTGAATTCCGACGGAGCAACCTCAGAAGCAAGTGCATTCCTCATGCGCAACCTGATTGGTGTGGATCCCAGCAACGGCGCCGTGGCCGTTGCAGAGCGAGTGCGCGCCGGCCAAAACGTGCAATTCCATCTCCGTGAAGCCACCGCATCTCAGGACGAGGCCCTTGGGTTGCTGAAGACAGCCACGGCTGATCCAAGCGACACGGTCCACTTCGGACTTCTGATGGCCTGCTTGGGACGAGGCAAGGGACTGTTCGGTCGTGCCGATGGCGACATCAGCCTGGCGCGCCAACTCATGCCGGAGCTTCCCGTGGCAGGAGCGTTCTGCAACGGTGAGATTGGGCCCATTGGCGGAACGACGCATCTGCACGGCTACACCGCCTGCTGGGGCTTGCTGCGTCAGGACCCCGAAAGCTCCTCTGGCAGTGGCTCTGACAATCTCAGTTGAGCGAGATCGCACCGCCTCGAAACCTTGCGTCAGCACGTCAATCCCCTCAGTCGCTTCTTTCAGCTGCCGCTGCAACTTCCACAACCTGAGGAGCTATTCCGGGTTCCTGATCAACCGATCCACCTCGACATCGGTTGCGCCCGTGGGAGATGCCTGCTGGGTCTGGCCGAACGTGATCCCCACTGGAACCATCTCGGCGTTGAAATCCGCCGACCCCTGGTGACTTCCGCCGATTGTGATGCGCTTGCCTCGGAGCACGGCAATGTCCGGATCCTGTTCTGCAACGCCAACATCAGTCTGGAAGGCTGGATGAAGGCCCTGGAGCAGGACCGGCTGCAACGGGTCTCGATCCAATTTCCCGATCCCTGGTTCAAACGGCGGCACCGCAAGCGACGGGTCTTGCAACCGGCGCTGCTCCTCGCCATCGCGACGGCCCTCCAGCCCGGCCGTGAACTGTTTCTTCAGAGCGATGTTCTGGAAGTCATTGAGCCGATGGTGGCTCTCACGGAACTCAGCGCCTGCTTTGACCGGCCGGCCGAGGATCAGCGTCCCTGGCGAAGCGAGAACCCACTTCCGGTTCCCACGGAACGGGAGCGCTACGTGCTCGAACAGAGCCTCCCCGTCTACCGGGTGCTGTACCGCAGGAACCAGAGTCCGCTTCCTTCAGTGTCAGATCTGGAACAGCGTTGGCAGGAGATCGATAATCCGGCGGAAGCACTCACCACCTGACCCCCACGATGGCCTCTGCGGATGCAACCAAGGCGGCGAGCGGTGGTCCACTGTTGGCGCGCTGGCAGGGGCTGGTGGCACCGGATCAGGCGGTGCTGAAACGCCTAGAAGGACTGGCGGGGCTCCTGCTGCTGGTGCTGCTCAGTGGTCTTCCCGTGTTCACACGCACGGGATTGGCCCTGGTGATTGCAGCCTGCGGCGCCCTATGGGTGCTCTGGTGCCTTTGCAGCCCGCCACGCCGCATCGGGGCCATCTCGCTTTGGCTGATGCTCTTTCTCGCCATCGCGATTGTGGCGACGGGTTTTTCGCCTGTTCCGATCGCTGCCAGCAAAGGTCTGATCAAACTGCTCAGCTACCTGGGCGTCTATGCCTTGCTCCGCAAACTGCTGCTGAGCAATGAACGATGGTGGGACCGGCTGGTCGCCGGACTGCTGAGTGGCGGCCTGCTCAGCAGTGTTATCGCCTTGCGTCAGCTCTATGCCTCAAGCGAGGAACTGGCGGGCTGGGCGGATCCAAATTCGGTCAGCGCCGGCACCATTCGGATCTATGGCCCCCTGGGAAACCCCAATCTCCTGGCGGGGTATCTGCTGCCACTGATCCCCTTCGCGGCGATCGCTCTGGTGCGGTGGCGTGGAGTAGGAGCCCAGCTGTTTGCTGGCACCACATTGGTGCTCGCAGGAACAGCCACGCTGTTCACCTACAGCCGAGGGGGCTGGCTGGGAATGGTGGCTGCCGTCGCCGTGCTGCTGCTGTTGTTGCTGCTGCGCTGGACCCGCCACTGGCCTCCGTTCTGGAGACGTCTCGTCCCCCTAGCAGTCTTGGTTGTTGGGGCCGCTTGTCTTGTGGTGGCGGCCACCCAGATCGATCCCATCCGCACGCGCATCTCAAGCCTGCTGGCAGGACGAGGAGATAGCTCCAACAATTTCCGCATCAACGTCTGGATGGCGGCCATCCAGATGGTGCAAGACCGTCCCTGGCTTGGCATCGGCCCTGGCAATGCAGCCTTCAACAGCATCTACCCCCTGTATCAACAGCCAAAATTCAACGCCCTCAGTGCCTACTCCGTTCCTTTGGAAATCCTGGTGGAAACCGGCATCCCCGGGCTGTTGGCCTGCCTGGGATTGCTCGTCAGCAGCCTGAGGCAGGGCCTGAAGCAGCTCAACACGGACGGGCCAAGCGCGTTGGCGGCCATCGCCAGCCTTGCTGCCATCGCTGGCCTGCTGATGCAGGGCAGCACCGACACGATCTTCTTCCGCCCCGAAGTGCAACTGATCGGCTGGTTTGCCCTGGCCACCCTGGTGAGTCGACCCGGAAAATCATGACGCTGCTCGCAGGATTCGATGCCGGACAGACCCACACACGCTGCCGCCTCAGCCTCGTTAAGAACGGCTTGCTTCAGCCTGTTGGTGAGGGCGAGGGGCCCGGCGTCAGTCATTTGGATGCCCCTCTGGGTGAGGAACGTTTTCTCAAAGCGATCCGCACAAGTGCGCAGCACGCCCTCAAAAATCACCCCACTGGCTTGATCCAGGCAGCCGTTGTCGGAGCCAGCGGCATCGAACACGGCACAGGATTGCAGCAGCGCGCCGAAGCATTGGTGGGTCAAGCCCTGGCCATCGGTGATGGCTCAAGACTGGGCAAGGTGCTGGTCACCGGAGACGAACGCACGGCCTTGCGAGGTGCGATCCCTGAAGGTGCAGGAATCCTGGCGATCAGCGGTACGGGAATGATCGTGTTGGGCCGAGGCGAGGACGGCCATGAACACCGCTGTGGCGGCTGGGGATGGCTGCTCGATGGAGCCGGCTCAGCCTTTGACCTCGGCCACCAGGGATTGCAACTGACCCTGCGCATGGCCGATGGGCGCCTGCCCGACCATCCTCTGCGCCTGCAGATCTGGAATCAGATGGGTTGCGACAGCCACGCGGCGGTGAAAGCCCGGGTGGTACAGAACGACTTCGGCACGGCGGACTTCGCGGCCTTGGCTCCGCTGGTAGTAGAGGCGGCATCCCAGGGCTGCTCGGGCGCAGAGGAGATCGTTCAGCGATCAGCAGTAACCCTCTCCAACTGCATCGATGCCGTGGCCCGGCGTCTATCGCTGCTTTCCCCCCTAGTGGTCTGCCAGGGGGGAGCCATCACCCATCTCATGGGTTTCCGCACGGCCGTGCAGCAGACCATGCGTCAGTCGATTCCCGGTGCCCGCTGGGGTGATGCCAAGGGTGATGCCTGTGATGGCGCTCTGCTGATGGCCCAGGACTTGACCGTTAGGCCAAGTTGAGATGGTCTTCGGCAACAGCAGCAAGATGCCCCGTCCCGAGCCTCAGACCGAAATGCTTTTGTGACTAACAAGTAGCTTTAGAGCTACTTGTTAGTGCGATCTATTAATACTGAACAAGAATAGCTTTCACGGCTTCAATGTTTTTCAATCATCAAGCTATAACTTCCTGAAAGCAAGTAAAAAATCCTTTGTACAAGGAAGATATTCAATTAAATAATTAGAAAATACCTGCCTACTTATCATTTCCTCTGCAAGCATAATTATAGAATCATAGTCATAAGTATGCACATGAATCGAAGCTTTCTCGAGAATCAGCTTGTCAACATATTCTTTCCTTCTTCCCTGACCCCAGGCATAATAATTCTCTGCTGATGGCAAAAATCTATTTCCGCGCTCTTCTTGCTTCAGATTACCAATATCTGTAAAATTTTGGTTAAAATCTTTAGTCCCACTTTGCTGAGGTACAACCAACAGAACTAGGCCTCCTGGCCGGAGTTTTTCGGACCAATACTTGAGATGGCCAATAGGATTATGCAAATGCTCAAAAACATGAGAGGCAAAAATAAAGTCAAGACTAGAGTCAGGCTCTCCAATATCAGAAGCTGTACCTATTTGGTAAGAACTCCAATTCTCCTTGGATTCATCATCAAAATCAGCATACAAATTTTTCCATTCATCCGCTGATTTTTCCTCTATATATTTTACTACAGTCTGGTCATTATTACTAATTTGCGGAGAAGGTCCTGGCCCTATCTCTACCCCCTTACCTTTCGCCAATCTCAAAAACTCTTTCCTTGCAATTCGTGGCGGCGAGCAGATTAAAAAATCAACATCGCAAGAGATCGTCAAACATATTTGCTCAAAGGGATTCTCCAATTGAAAAATTGACGGAAATATCAATGGCGCAAAATTAAATCTGCTAATACTTGAATATTGGCGCGAAGTCGTTGAACCGGAGAACTTAACCTCCACCGCGCCAGATTCTTCATTAAAACTTTTGACAAGTATTCCCGGTAATTTATTATTTCTCAGATGCCTTATTTTGGATATATCAAAAACCGTAATTTCACGATTAGCCTCAACACATATGCAATGGTAAATGAGTCCATTTTCTTGCATTCGAATTGGATAACTCTTCTCGGGAAATACAATCTCCTTGAGCTTTTTCTTGAAACTGTCGTGTATATTCATTTTTTTAGCAACGATTTATTCGGCAATATCTTATATGATAGAGCGACCTCACGGTTAATTCAGTCAGCCAGGCCAAGGGAGATAAAATCTATATCCAGGCAAATACAGCTACTCGAGATTTAATTTGCATACATTCTGCTGATGTTGCTGCTCAGGGGTTCAGCGAAAGAGGCTGAAGCAAGGCCTGTAATGGCGCCCTTCTGATGGCAGAGGCTTTGATCCTCAGGCCACGTTGAGATGGGCTTCAGCAACAGCAGCAAGATGCCCTGTCCATTGCTCAACAGCTTCTGACTGCTCGGCTTCCACCATCACCCGCAGCAACGGCTCCGTACCGCTGGCACGCACCAGAATGCGACCGCTCTCTCCCATCGACTGCTCCGCCGTGGCAATGGCGTCGGTGAGGGCCGTGCAATCGCTCCAGTTCTTGCGTCGCGCACGATCCATCACCCGCACATTGACCAATTTCTGGGGGTAGGCCTGAAAACTGCGGTCCAACCAATCGCTGAGGGTGATGCCCTGGGCATGACACAGGGTGGCCAGCTGCACGGCGGTCAGAACACCATCGCCACATAGCCCGTGGGAGGCCGAAAGAATGTGACCGGATTGCTCGCCACCGAGGGCAGCGCCACTGGCCACCATCGCTGCATGCACATGCTGATCTCCCACCGGAGTGCGGTCCAAAGTGCCGCCCCGCTGCTGCCAGGCCCGCTCGAAGCCGAGGTTCGACATCACGGTCGCCACCAACCGCTGATCGGGCAGCGCCTGCTGGTCCTGCAGCACTGACCCCCAGAGGAAAAGCACGTGGTCTCCATCGATGATGGATCCGCGGCCATCAACTGCCAGCATCCGATCGGCATCACCGTCAAAAGCAAATCCCATCGCCGCACCGCGCTCGATCACAGCCCGCTGCAGAGGTTCCAAATGGGTGGATCCACAGCCAACGTTGATGCGGGAGCCATCGGGCTCACCGTGAAGCACGGTGAGATCAGCCCCCAAGGCACGAAACGCATCCTCGCCGCAGGCTGTCGCGGAGCCCCAGCAAAGGTCAAGAACGATGGGAACGCCGTCGAGACGGCGTTCAGCCACCGATTGCTGCAAGACCTCCCGGTACCCATCCAGAAGGTCGGCGCTTGATCGAGCAACGCCGCAGCGAAAAGCACCCTCGTCAGCCATGGGGAGTTGCCCCTTCAGACCTGCTTCCACTTGAGCCTGGCGCTGGGCGCTGAGCTTGGCCCCATCGGCTCCAAAGACTTTGATTCCGTTGTCCGCAGGGGGGTTGTGGCTTGCGGACACCATCAAGCCACCGGCGGCACCGAGCTGGCGAATCAGCAGAGGAACCGCCGGTGTCGGACAAAGCCCCAAAGTCCACACATCGCGGCCGGCCGCCGTCAAACCGGCTGTCAGGGCAGACACCACCATGCTGCCGCTAGTCCGGGAATCCATCCCGATCAGAACAGGGCCTTCCGCCTGCAGAACCCGACCAACCCAGTAGCCGACCTGAAGGCACAAGGCCGGCGTCAGAACGGTGCCAGCAAGCCCACGGATCCCATCGGTTCCAAACCCCGGCGCAGCGTCACCGAGAGCCGGGCCAATCGGGGAACACGCCTTATGAACCATGGGTCTCAATCGTGGACAGCACCATACGAAGCGCTTCTAACGCTGCTTCCCAGGAACGTGACAGGTGCAGCTCTGCCCTCATCTGCCCTCAGTCGATGAAACGGTCGCCATTCCCGTCAAGATCATCAGAATGAGTTCTGATCCAGGTTGAGTGTGCTGGCAGGGCCGCGAATCGGAACGCTGCTGCTCCTCTCGGTTGCCAGTCTCAGCGGCTTTGCTGCATGGGGTGGGCAGCAACTGCTCAAGAGGCAGCATCAGCCCCTAACACCTGAGCTCTCGCAAGCACAGCTCTGGCAGCACTACCGCTGGTCTATCGATCCACAGACACGTCGAGAAGCCGCCTTACTGATGGTGGCCAGAGAGGAATCGAATCAACTCCTCAATAGCCAAGGTTGGGGACACGATCCGGTCGCTGCTGTGGTCCTCGAACGGGCAGCACTCACCGCCGCCGCCCAGGGCAAGACAGCGGCGGCCGAACAAACCTGGCAGCGCCTTCTTGATCGCTTTCCCGAAGAGCCCGGCTCCGCCTGGGCTCGCTTGGCTCTTGGCCAGAACAAACCCCTTTATCACCAGCAGCTGCTTCAGCAGCAACCCGCCCACCCAGCAGCGCTGACGTTGGCAGCGGGGGGTGGGCCCGAACCGCTGCAGAACCATCAAGGGGCCCTGCACCTGGCCCGCTGGAATGTGCTTTGGCCAGGGGCCCTAGAACAGATGCGTGACGCCTGCCAGGCCACGGGGGCACAGGCACCAGAGCCCGCCCAGCGCCAAAACTTGGCACAAGCAATGGCGAAACGAGGCCATGCGGAAACGGCGCTGGCCTGTCTCCAGGACGTCGATGCCGCCCCGGAAACCCAACTGGCCATTGGTCGATCCCTGCTGCTGCATGGTGACCCTGATGAGGGAACAGCACAGCTGCTGACCCTGGCACAAACCCACCCAGGCCATGCCGCAAGCCTTGAAGCGGCAAGGATTTTGAGCGAGCCGCTTTATCCCGATCCTGGGGTCCTGGATGCCCTGCCGGCAGGCGTTGAGAAGCGCTCAGCCGCCGTTGCCGCGGCTCGCGTGCGACTGGCCGACGGCAATGAAGCGGAAGCCGCCCTGAACCGGTGGCCCAACGATCCCGACATCTGGCAACTCCAATGGGATCTCGCCCGCGATGCTTTCCTTGCCGGGAATTGGGAGCGCACCCGCGACCTGTTGGACCGCCGCAGCGAGCATGGCCCTCTGCCACCACCGTTGGAGGCACGCAGGCTGTTCTGGCTTGGGCTCAGCCACCAGGAACTTGGTGAAACGGAAAAGGCTGAGCGCACCTGGCGCAGCCTGATCAGGTCCTTCCCAGCCGGCTACTACCGATGGCGCGCCATGGATCGCCTTGGGATCTCAGGACCTCTGGATCTACGCAAACAACACCCGCAGAAGGATCCACAGACCTGGCAACCCCTCAATAGCCAAGACGCCTTAGTGAACACCCTTTGGCGGCTCGGACAGGTGCATGCAGCCTGGGAGATCTGGCAGGCACAGCGTGATCCTGTGATCACGCTCCCACCCGAAGAACGTCTCGCCGAAGGCAGACTGCGCCTTGCCGTCGGAGACACCTGGATGGCACTGGATCAGCTCTGGTGGCTCAGCCTCCGCTGGCGTGATCCCAGCTGCCAGCAACGACACCTCCTCCACCGCAGCCAGTTCCCCCGCCTCTTCCAGGCTGAGATGGAAGCAGCAGCGCAGGAGGAAGATCTTGAAGCCAATCTGCTGCGAGCGATCGCCAAGCAGGAGTCACGCTTTGCACCTGGGGTCGTCTCCCCCGCAGGGGCCGTTGGCGTGATGCAACTGCTTCCATCCACAGCCACGGAGATGGCTGGCGACCCAACCAGCACGCTGATGCTGCAGGATCCCGCCGACAACATCCAACTGGGAGCGCGATACCTCAACCAATTATTAGAGCGATGGGAGAACGACCCCTTTCGCAGTATTGCGAGCTACAACGCCGGGCCCGGCGCCGTGGCCTCATGGCCTCAGCCCACCAATGGGGAAGATGCTGCGCTCTGGGTAGAACGCATTCCGTACCCGGAAACACGCTTCTACACCAAGAAAGTGCTCGACAACCTGATCGGCTACTCAGGTGGTGATCAACCCTCCTGCGAAGAGGTTGGCCGTGGGGTTAGGCAGAAGCGTGCCAGCGACGATGCCGCCGATCACGACAGCACTCATCAGGAACAGGCACGTCCTGGCACCGGGCAGGACGCCAAGGCGAATGAGATCGAGACGCGCCAACAGCAAGGCTGAAGCCAGGATCAGAACGTCGGTAAGAACATTGAGCTTGAGCAGGTAAATGCCACCGGTAATCACCAACAGCAACGTGACGACCAACGTCATCACCCGGCTGGACGCCATGAGCATCGACACCTGCCGCAGCAGCAGATCCGGCATTGTGCAAAACACGACAACCACCTCGGCCTGCAGCAGCACGAGGCACCAGAACCAGGCCGAACTCACCCCGAAGAGAGAGGTGAACGCGGGCTGAACAACCTGCCAATGTTTCCCGAGCACAACCGCAACGAGAAACAGCACCGTCAGCAACGGCGCCCGAACCGGAAGGCTCAGCAGTCGCAGAATTGGCATGGGTGCAAGCTAGCCGCGAGCTTCCTGAGGAGCTGCCAAAGTGATGACAGCGTTTGAGGCGCGATGACACGTTCCCCAGAGTCTTCTCCCCTTGGCACGACACAGCGATGGGTGCTGGTGCTGGTCGCGGTTGCTCTCGCCCTCGGTCTGGTGATGTTGCGAGGCGGTATTCAGAGCGAAAGCCCGATGGAGCAGCTGGCGAGACGATCCCTCGACCCGCAGACTGCTTTGAACAACGGACGGCCCACACTGATCGAGTTCTACGCGGACTGGTGTCAGGTCTGCAGAGAAATGGCTCCCTCAATGCTGGAACTGGAGCAAAGTTCCCGAGAGCGACTCGATGTTGTTCTGGTGAACGTCGACAATCCCCGTTGGCAAGATCTGGTTGATCGCTACGACGTGAATGGCATTCCTCAGTTGAACCTGTTCAACGCCGAGGGGGAGCCAAGGGGCCGATCCCTCGGCCTGCGCAGCTCGGAAGAACTGCAACTCTTGAGTGCTGCACTGCTTGAGAACCAGCCATTGCCGGCCTTGCCTGGCGTCGGCAGCCTCAGCCGCCTGCGTAGTCCCTCCTCCACTGATAGCGCATTCGCGGCAACGTCGAGCCAACCAACGGCTGGACCGCGCAGCCATGGTTGACACACCTCGCCATGATCACCACAACTCGTCACTCTGACGCTCCCATGGACCGCTTCCGGGTCGATCTGATCGCTGCCACGCCGAACCCGCAGCAATGCATCTATGCGGCCATGCATCAGGACTACAGCGAAGGTTTTGTGGCCGGAGATCGTGCCAGTTGGCCTGATGAACAACGGGCTGGGGAGATCTGCGTCAAACGTTTGCTATCCGGAGAGCGCGGCCATTACGGCCCCATGGAACATGCACAGATCGTGCTGAACGTGGGCTGGTTCCCTCATTCGGTGATGCAGCAGGCCCGCACCCATCGGGTCGGCGTGAGCTTCGATGTGCAATCGATGCGCTACACGGGCGATCGCATCTGCAGAGCAGCGGATGGGGCCCTAGAGCTTGAAGAGGTGTTTTATTTGCGGCCCGTCGGCGACTACAGCGACAGGCAGGGCAAGAAATATGCCTACACGGAAGAGCTGCGCAACCAAGATCTTGATCTGTGCCGAAGCGCTGCCGAGCGATACAGGGATCTTCTCAAAACCGGCTTCTCCGAGGAGCACGCCCGCGGCATCCTTCCGTTCGACTACCGCCAGCACTTTGTGGTGAGCTTCAGTTTGCGCGCGTTTCTCCACTTCATGGATCTGCGGGCCAAACTCGATGCTCAGCTGGAGATCCGCCAGCTCTGCGATCTGATGTGGCCCCACATGGTGGATTGGGCTCCTGAGTTCGCCGCCTGGTACGAAAAAAGCAGGCTGCATCGAGCACGACTGGCCCCTTAAACCGGGGAGATCTAAACCTTGGCGAGCGTCACACGTTCGGGCTGGTGCTGGTATTTGCCCTGCCGATCGCTGTAGGTGGTCGCACAGGGATCACCCTCAAAAAACAACAGCTGACAGATACCTTCATCGGCATAGATCCGGCAGTCAGCACCGGAGCTGTTGCTGAATTCAAGGGTGAGGTGACCCTCCCAGCTAGCTTCCGCTGGGGTGGTATTCACAATGATTCCAAGGCGCGCATAGGTGCTCTTGCCCAAACAGATCACAGTGATGTTGGGAGGAACTCGAAGCTTTTCAAGCGCTACGCCAAGGCCATAAGAGTGGGCCGGAAGAATGAAATAGCGGCCGTCCTCATCTTCATGGAGAGGAGTGGGCTCGAGATTGGCCGGATTGAACCGCTTGGGATTCATCACCGTGCCGGGAACGTGCCGGAAGATCAAAAATTCCTGAGGAGACAGGCGTAGGTCGTAGCCGTAGGAGGAGCAACCAAAGCTCAGCACCGGACGCAGCTTCTGCTCCGGATCCAGATGACGGACGAGGCCGCTCTGGAATGGCTCGATCATTCCCTGCCCAGCCTGTTCAGTGATCCAGCGATCGCACTTGAGCATCAGAAACCTCGGCGCAACTCCGTGACTTGATCTGCCATCTCCACCACGCCGGCGGGGATCGCAGGTCCTGTGATGATCACATCCATCGAGGCGGGCCGCTGCTCGAGAGCTGCAATCACGTCCGATTCATTGAGGTAACCGAAGGCAACAGCCAGGCCGATTTCATCCAGGACCAACTGGTCGAGATCCCCCTGAATCAAATGCTGACGGCAGATGGACCAAACGGCAGCAACCGCCTCCGCACCGCCGGGGTGATTCGGAGAAGAGAGGCAGAGAGGCACCTCGGGCCGTAGCCAGACCAGGCCTCCACATAGTTGGACTCGACCTGCGGGCCCCTGCTGCACGCCCCCTTTGAGGAACTGACTGATCAGAACACGACTGCCCAGACCAGCGGCACGCATCGCTTGACTGAGAACACTGGCGAAACTGCCGCGATAGGGCGCTGTGTGGACCTGGAGCTGCCCTTCGGGAGCCACCAGATATAGCGGTGGAGGATCTGCAACAGGTGGCAGGGGCCTGAGTCCAGCCCGCTGCAAAGCCTGCTGATCCCTATCCAGAGAGTTCTGGAACGCTTGGGGGTCGGCAAGGCTTGTGGTCATCGCGGCAACATCCGTCCGGGCAATCCCGGCAAGACCTTGAATGTAGCGGCGAGATGACATTCCACAAGTGCATTGACACCACCCATGGTGTTTGGACGGGCGAGAACCAACCGCCTGCGAGGCTTGAAGAACTGCACACCACCGATGAGCCAAACCGCTGGAAGCCGCACCGATGGCCGTCGCCCTGAGCAATTACGGCCGTTCTCGGTGACCTGGAATCCCATGGGTTTTGCCTTGAGCTCCCTTGTGGTTCACACCGGCCGAACCGCTGTTCTCTGCAGCGTCTGCCTGGAGGACAAGGTTCCACGCTGGCGGAAGGGGGAAGGGTTGGGGTGGCTCAGCGCCGAATACCGGTTACTGCCGGGATCCACGCCGCAGCGGCAATCACGAGAGCTCATGAAATTGTCGGGCCGCACGCAGGAGATTCAACGGTTGATCGGCCGAAGCCTTCGCGCTGTGATCGACATGAAGCGACTGGGCGAGCGCACCTTGCTGATCGACTGCGATGTGATCCAGGCCGACGCCGGAACACGGACTGCATCCATCACGGGAGCTTGGCTCGGCCTTGAGCAAGCCTGCCTTTCACTCGTGGATGAGGGGATTCTGGAGCAATCGCCACTGGTCGACCAGGTGGCGGCCGTGTCCGTCGGCCTGGTGGATGGCCAGGCCTTGCTGGATCTGGACTACAGCGAAGACAGCAAAGCTGAGGTGGACCTGAATGTTGTGCAGGCTGGCGATGGTCGCCTGTTGGAGATCCAGGGAACTGCGGAGGGAGCGCCTTTCAGCCGCAGCCAACTCAATGAATTACTGGATCTGGCTGAGCCTGGATTGACATCCCTGATGCAGGCGCAACGCCAAGCGATGAGCGAGCACAGCAGAGTTACGTAATAACCGCTACACGGCGGCCACCGTTGGCTCCGTAACTTCGCCTCACAAGGGGGTTGTCATGACCAGTAGCCGAGGTTTCAGCCGATACGCCCCGCAGATGGTGGCTCCAACCCCCAGCACAGAACCGGCCAACCGCTCCCTCCTGGAAATCATCCGGGACCTGGACGGCGCCAGCAGTGAACTGGTGGACCGCAACAAGACCATCTTTTTCCCTGGAGATCCTGCTGAACGGGTCTATCTGATCCGCCGCGGCGCGGTCCGTCTCTCCCGCGTCTACGAGTCAGGGGAAGAGATCACAGTGGCCTTGCTGCGCGAGAACAGCCTCTTCGGGGTGCTGTCGTTGCTGACCGGTCAACGGTCTGATCGCTTCTACCACGCCGTAGCCTTCACCAGAGTCGAGATGGTGACGGCGCCTGCGACATCCGTGAAGGCAGCGATCGAGGCGGATACCAGCGTTGGCCTGCGCTTGCTGCAGGGCCTTTCCAGTCGGATTCTTCAGACCGAAACGATGATCGAAACGCTGACCCACAGGGACATGTCATCCCGACTGGTGAGCTTTCTGCTGGTGCTGTGCAGGGATTTCGGCGTTGCGGATGAACTGGGAATCACCATCGACCTGCGCCTGTCCCATCAGGCCATCGCCGAAGCGATTGGCTCAACGCGCGTGACAATCACGCGTCTGCTGGGAGACTTGCGTCAATCCGGTCTGGTTCAGATTGACCGCAAAAAAATCACCGTTCTGGATCCAATCGCTCTGGCCAAACGATTCAGCTAGGCAGCACGTCAACCCACAGGTGCGGCCATGAGTGGCTGGGCACTGATCCTGGTTCTGCTGGTGCTCGGGGGCGTTCTGTCGACCCTGGGTGACCGGCTGGGAAGTCGTGTTGGCAAGGCCCGCCTGAGTCTGTTCAAGATGCGCCCGCGACGGACCGCCGTTCTGATCACGGTGCTGACCGGCAGCCTGATCAGCGCACTATCGCTCGGCCTGCTGCTGCTGGTGAGCCGCCAGCTGCGGGTGGGCCTGTTTGAACTGGATGCTCTGCAAGACCGGCTCCAGGACAGCCGGCGGCAGCTCGATGCAGCCGAACGGGAACGGGAAGAGACCCGAACAGAAGCCAACCGGATCGCCGCTGAACTCAAGCAGTCACAGCAACGGGCTGACACCCTGCGCCGCGAACTGGCTCCTCTGCAGAACGAACGCGCCCAGCTCGAAGCAGAACGTGAGCGTCTGAGCCGCGACATCGCCTCCCGCGATGCCGACATCCAGCGCACGGAGGCCGAATTGAACAGCGTGCGGAGCCGAATCCGAGCTGGCGAGCAGGAACTCAAGGAACTCGAATTCAACCTGGTCGCCCTGAGGCGTGGATCGGTGGTGATCAGTAGCGGACAGACCTTGGCGAGAGCAACGGTTCGTCTCGATGCTCCTGATCAAGCGAAACAGGCTGTCGACAGGCTGCTTCAAGAGGCCAATGCCAACGCCTACGGCAAGGTGAGGCCGGGTGAAGCACCCGAACGACAGTTGATCCGCGTTCCCCGCAGCGACGTGGAACGCCTACAGAACATCATCCGCAAGCCGGACACCTGGGTGATCTCGCTGCGCTCCGCCACCAATGTGCTGCGTGGTGAAACGGCGGTGTACGCCTTCCCCGAAGTGCGTCCGAACCGCCCAGTAGCTCAAAGCGGTGACGTGCTGGCGACCACCACACTACGAACGGATGAACGCACACCAGAGGGCATTCGAACACGGCTGAACCTTCTCTTGGCATCGGCCTATGCCGAGGTGCAACGGCGAGGATCCCTGACGGAAGGACTGCAATTCGATGGATCAGCACTCTCCCAACTGGCCCAGACATTGATGGAGGGACCCAGCAAAAGCGTGGTCTTGAAGGTGATTGCCGCAGGGATCAGCTACAGCGCCGATGCTGTTGTGGTCGAGGTTGAGGCATCCCCATGAAGCGGGTGGCCGTACTCGACCCAGGCCGCTGCAAATGTGGCCTTGTGCTGGCCGATCTTCAGCATGGTCTTGTCAGCGAGGGCCATGTTCTGAGCCCAGAGGCCGTGGAACCCTGGCTCGAGCAGTGGAATCAAGACCAAGCTCTAGATCGCATCCTGATTGGCGACGGAACAGGAAGCCAAGCGTGGATCAAGCGGCTGGAAGGCCTGGGCAGCCTCACCGTGATTCCGGAGCAGGGGACCACCCTGCGGGCAAGACAGCGTTACTGGACGCTGTGGCCAGCTCGGGGTTGGCGCCGAGTTCTACCGAAAGGGCTGCGCATTCCACCGGTGGACCTGGATGCTGTTGCCGCCTTAGTCATGCTGGAAGAGCACCTGGGGTGCCGCCTGCAATGGCCAGAGCCTGCACCCACGTTCTTGCTCAAAACCTGGCCCTGACCATGAAGGTGTAGTCACCTCCTGGTTCGAGCTTGTAATCAGAACGCACCAGGAACCGCCGCAAGGCATCCTCGATCAGGGCACGTCCTAAGGACGGCTCCACCATCAGCTCGCCGCGGTCAAACGCCCAGGAAAACTGCCACTCAAAGCCTCCGGCAGAGACCTCACCCTCCACACATTTCGCCTGAAAACATTGGCGAAGCACCCGTAGATGGGCTGTTGTCGCCGGAAGAGCCGGCATCAGTCTTCGGACTCCAGGTCGTAGCGAAACCCGTTGATCCAGGTCCCGGCGCGCTCAAAGCTCTGACGTTGAAGACGATTAATCCCTTCCAGGACAGCGTCCAGAACAGCGCCCACACAGGGTTGCTCCAGCTTGCTGAAGGGACCAAGCACGTGAGACACCGTTCGGGCACGACGCTCGGCAGGGTTCTCAGCCGGAGCACCAATCCCGATCCGCAGCCTGGGGAACGCCTGGGTGCCGAGATGCTGAATGGTGCTACGCAGTCCGTTGTGACCTCCAGCACTGCCCTGAGCACGCAGCCTCAAACGGCCAAGGGGGAGATCCATATCGTCAACCAGCACCAGCAGTTGATGGGGCTCGAGGCCAAACCAATCGAGCGCAGCACGAATTGCACGACCGCTGTCGTTCATGTACGTCTGCGGCATGAGGAGGCGCAAACGCTGATCACCCACTCCTGTGTCGGCCGCCAATCCATGCAATTTGGCTTGCTGCCGAAAGCTGAATCCGGAACGCTCCGAAAAAAGCTCCAAAGCCATGAAGCCGATGTTGTGGCGCGTGCCCGTGTATTTCGTGCCGGGGTTTCCCAGTCCCACGACAAGCTTGAGATCGGTGGTCATACCACTGTGGCGACTCAGTTGTGGCGACTCAGTCGCCGGGGGGAAGTTCTTCGACCGGTTTGGCAGCGTCCGCCGGCACCTCCGGATCTGCCATGGCTTTGTTGATCTCGCGCTCAAATTCCTTGGACGCGGATTGGAATCCCTTCAGGGTCTTTCCCAACGTGCGACCAAGCTCCGGCAAGCGCTTCGGACCGAAAACCAATAGCGCAACGGCGCCGATAACCGCCATTTCGGGGAGACCGACGCCGAAGATATTCATGGGTTCAGATCAGCCGAGGCCGTTCCAGTTCACGTTGATGCCCTCAAGGATGAGGGACTTGTTGTAGAGCTGAAGAATCACCAGCAGGAACACCAAGAAAAGCACCATGAAGATGCCCATCACGGGAGTGGTGCCCCATCCGGGAACCACCTTGCCGTACTCGGAGTTCAGTGGGCGGAGAAGGTCTCCCAGACGGGTGCGTTGGGCCATGACGACGCTGGGTCTCGGGTGGTTTGAAGTCCCGATACTGTAGGGGCCGACTCCGGTTCGGGGTCGATCCTGTCGAGAGATGTGATGGAAACGTCGTCCCCAGCCCTGTCCGTTGCCATCGGTGTGCTCGCCGTTTTGTTCGGACTCACCGGTTTTGGCGTGTACCAGGCCTTTGGTCCGCCATCAAAAGCTCTCGATGACCCGTTTGACGATCACGAGGACTGAGACAGCACTAGAGACACGAGGTCTCCGGGAGCGATCACCACTTGATCTGTTGCAGTTGAGTCAGCCTGAAAGCGAACGCGCCAGCCTGAACCGGGGGCCCATCTACAGCGAGCAGATCCCGCGTTCATCAGCTTCAGCAAACAGTCACCGCCATTCAGCTGCAGAGCAACCGGCGTGAGCTGATTCGGGAGCGATGGGAACCACTGACGCGGCTCAGCGGGCAGCGGTGCACAACAACCCGGCTCGCGAAATGCAATCGCAGCCTGCGGTACACCGGCATCGCTCCAGGAGCCTGACAACGGCATGAGAGCAAGACGCTGGCGATGCCAGCCCTGATCAGCACTGGGATCAGGCCAGGTTGGACCGCGTAGGAGCGAAATGCCCAGTCGTGATGGAGACCAATCAACCCCCTGAGGACCATCCAGCAACACAGCCAACCCACCTCCAGGAGCCGCCGACTGCGAGGCGAACCAAGAGATCACAGGGACTTCCCAACGGGCTTTTTCCCGAGGTGTCATCGGCTCAGCGGGGCGTTCAATCACCCCTCCACTGGTGTCGGCACCGATCCGAACGGCGCGAGTCGCCAGCGGCAGGTCCAGGCGCAACAACTCGTGGGTCTGGCACCAGTCGATGCTGCAGATCAGCTCCAGCCAAGGCGTATCGGCCTTCAGCCTCAGGTCCAGTCGCATGGAACTGGCGCCAAGTTTGCGCCTCAGCACCAAATGGGCGACCAGGGGGCCCTTGTCGAGCCATTGCAATGATCCCGTGGAGTCAACACCCAGGGGATTGGAGCGGTAACCAGCAGCCAGATCCCAGGCATCCCAAAATTCTCCACGGTCTCGGTAGCGCTCGAGCTGCAGCGGCGCCGACAACTGCTCTCTTCCATCACGCCCCCTGAAAGCAAGGAGTCCGGCTGCGGAGACCTCAAGTTCAACCAAATCATTACCCAGACGCCAGGCTCCTGACCCCAGCGACGCGATGACCACGGGGTGACGGGGTTCAGAAGCACAGTGCTTCAACCCTGGTTCACGCCTGAGGGGCACAGAGCAACTGCCTTGCTGACGTGGCAACTGCACCCAAGTTCCACCAACCGCAGCAGCCTGCTGGGGCAGTGAAACAGCATCGACCGACCACGATCCAGCTGGAAGGCGCACCAGTGGTGACCAAGAGGCCAAAGGTTGCAGACCCCACCAACTCCAGTCCACCGCGGAGTCATTCGCACGGGGCAGCCTTGCCAGCCTCCGGTCGCGCTCCTGACGGGCCTGGCGCCGAGCCAAGCACCAGACCGGTTCCGCCTGCTCAAACACTTCCGGGATCGAAGTTCCCGGAAGGATGTCATGAAACTGCTGAAACAACAGCGGACGCCAATCGCTGCTGCCGCTGTCCTGACCAGCGAGTGTCAACAGGGCCGAAGCAGCGTCGGCTTCCCGCAAAAGCCGCTCCAGCGTGCGGTTGTGACGCTTCTGATCTGGGCGGCTGGTGGCGCAGCCGCGGTGCAACTCCAGAAACAGCTCATCACGCCACACCGGCCAGGCCTGATCACCCCGCTCCAGCTCCGTCAGGAACTCACGCACCGTGCCGGCTTGGGTAGGCAACGCATTCGTTTGCCCCTCCCAGAGCTCGATCTGCTCCAGCAACTCTTCGGTGGGACCACCACCGTGATCTCCAACACCAGGAATCCAGAGCGCCGTTTCTAGCCCCGTGGCCTCATGCCATGCACGCTGCTCCACCAACATCTCCACGGGATCAGCACGACGCCCGATCGGCGGCAGCATCAGGCTGCGCAGTTCAGATCGTCCCCGTCCACGCCAACGGAACACACGGTGCGGGAAGGGGTTCTCGGCATTCCAGGCCAGCTTGTGCGTGCAGAACCAGCGCACACCGGTGGCTGCAGCCACCGCAGGCAACCCTGCCGCGAAGCCAAAGCTGTCTGGTAGCCAGGCCAATTCATGGGCCCATTCCGGGAAGCGGCGACGGCTGTCGTCCTGACCAAGAGCGAATTGATTCCACAGCGACGCCGTGCTGACCAGAACGCAATCCGTCTCCACCCAGGGACCATTAATCGGCTCCCATCGGCCGGCGCGGCTGGCCTCCTGGATCTCAGCAAACAGAGCAGGGCGGTGCTGCTCCATCCAGGCGTAAAGCGCCGGCGTGGAATGGGCAAAGCGCAGCTCTGGCCAGCGCCGCATCAGAGCCAATGCCGATCGAAAGGTGCGTTCAGCGGCCTGCCATGTATCGGCAACCGGCCAGAGCCAGGCCAGATCCAAATGAGCATGACCGAGCCAATGCATTGAACCTCCAGGCGTTGCCGTCTGGTGCAGGTGCGTCGCGACAGCGACCTGAGCCTCCGCACCGCTGGGGTCCAGATCCGCCCAATGCGGCGGCAGATCACCATCCGCTGCCAGATGCAGTTCCAACGCCGAGGGGAGCAGCGTGCCCTCTGGATCCGTGCCCGCTGATTGCGGCTCCAGGTCCAGATGGCTGCTGATCAGAGCTCCATCGTCATGCAGTGGGCTGCGAAGCTCCAGCAGAAGATTCAGCGCAGACCCCTGGCGGCATCGCTCGGGGAGAGGCCAGCGACAGGCGGTATCGAACAGATCCCCCTCATGGACCAGCACGTCGTCAACCCATAGCCGCATGTGCTCAGCCCACCAGCTCAGCACCAGCCGTGCACGGCAAGACTCGCTGTTGCACCAGCCATCTGGCCAGAACAACCGCTGCTCAAGACGCAGCCATTGACGCCCCCTTGGCCAAATCAGCAGACCACGTTTGGCCCAGTCCGGGCGATGGGTCGCTCCCCAGGTTTCATCAAGAAAAACACCGGCCTTGGCAGACCCTGACCGACGCCAATCCGCACGCAGATCACGACGCGACCGACTGCGAAACGTTTCAATCCACTCCGATCGAGCGACCTGTTCAGGGTTCATTCCCCAGCCAACGCTGTCATGCCCCATAAGATGATGCCCTTCTCACAGACGCCGGTCGGTCTCCATGCTCGCCCTCAAGATCTCCGTCTATTCGGTCGTCTTCTTTTTCATCGGCATTTTCGTGTTCGGGTTCCTTGCGAGCGATCCAAGCCGCACTCCCAGCCGCAAAGACCTCGAAGATTGAGTGACCCTCTCAAACAGACCGCGCAACGCACTGGTCTGATCGAGGCTGGATCCTGGGGCTGAGCTGGCAGGATCGTGGCCCGCAGCAGGATTGCCTTGGGGGCTCATCGCCTTCTCTTCGCACTGACTGGAACCCTGATTACGGGATCGGTCTCGGCATTGCCAGTTTCAGCCTCATCGGCTGAACAGACTTCTTCTGCTGTTGCACCAGCACCTGCGCATCTAAAGATCCAGGCAGATCGTCAGTACAGCGATCGCAACACCAAGGCCACAATCGCCGAAGGCAACGTCAGCATTCAGCTCGGAAACGCTGAACTGCGCGCCGATCGGATTGAATTCGATGCTGGCTTTCGCACGCTCTATGCCCGCGGTGCCGTGCGTTTAAGACGCGGCAAGCAATATTTTCAAGCGTCAAGCTTCCGCTACAACCTCGTCCAAAACGAAGGTCAACTCAATGATGTCTATGGGGTCATCGACCTAGAGGAGCCCCTCACCAATCCGTTTACAACCTCTCGCACAACATCCCCAGCGACTGAGAAACGGCCTGAGACACCATCTGAGTCGCCGTCAAAGACTTCCTCCACAGAAGACACCCCAGAGAGCAACGAGAGCATGCCTCCGGTGGCCTGTCCTCCTCTCCTCCCTCCGGTACCCGACTGGCATCCACAACCCTGGGCGGTCACGGCCTGGGGAGGCCAAATGATTGATGCCGCCTTCGGCGACACCTTCATGTTCAACGGTCGGATGCGACCGGAAGCCGTGCTGGGCTTGGGCGTGCAAAGGCGAATCATGCGCGCTGGGCCACTGGCCATCGAACTTGAGGCAGACCTGTTCAGCCACATGGCCAAGCAGCAACAGGGGGGCGAATTCAACCAGAGCAACCCCTATGCCGATCTACCCCCACAAGGCTTCGGCGAAGGGGTCCTGGGGATCGGAGCGCGCGTCTGGGTTCAGCCGTGGCTGAGCCTCAGCTTCGTGGAAGGCATCAGTTACAACGCTGACGTCAGCCTTTACGAGAAAACGTTCCGCGAGAACTACACCCAACTGCTGAACTATCTCGGCTTCGAGGTCGAGGCCGCTGTCTCCTCCGACCTGTCACTCGTCGGCCGAATTCATCACCGCTCCGGTGCGTTCGGTACCTATGGAGGAGTCAGCGAAGGCAGCAATGCCTACTTGCTTGGCCTGCGCTACCGCTGGGGACGGGACACACCCCAGCCGGAGAGCGCCATGATGCCTCCCCTGCCGGAGTGTGCAGATCCGGATCGCGACCATCGCGTCAAGCCTTCCTCCCTCTCTGACCGCCTCGACTCCATTGCACTCGGTGACGGCGGTGACCCCCAGCGCCATGTCTCCAGTGATGGCAAAACCGAACAGGAAGCGATTCCCCCGGCCCAGCAGCAAGCCATGCGGACGGAGGCAATTGCCAAGATCGACCAGCGCGTCTCGGACATCGACTTCCAGGGCAGCTTCAGCATCGAACGACGCAGCGGCATCCCCGTTCAACGCCTGAATTCCTCAATCAGGAATGAAAACCGCTTCGGTGTGGTCAAAGTTCCTCAACTCAAGAGTCTGGGAAGCACAAATCTCCTTAATGGCACGATCAGCCGCTGGAGAATCCAGGCTTCGAAGGTCTTGATCACGGCGGATGGCTGGCAAGCCGACCGCATGGGATTCAGCAACGATCCGTTCACCCCTGCTCAAACCAGGATCGATGCAGAGGATGTGATTGCCAGGGAACAAGCCAATGGTGATGTGCTGATCTCGGCGCGTCGCAACCGCCTGATCGTCGAAGAGCGACTGCCCATCCCTGTGACACGTCGACAGCTCATCCAGAAGGAGGAGGAAGTTGAGAACCGTCTGGTTGTTGGCATCGACAACAAAGACCGCGGTGGCCTTTTTGTGGGACGCAACCTCAAGCCTCTAACCATTGGTACCAGCACGGAGCTATCCCTTCAGCCGCAGTTCATGCTCCAGCGCGCCATGGACGGCGATTTCAACAGTGCCGGTGATTTGTTTGGCTTGGACGCCAAACTTCGTGGCCGGTACGGGGATTACAGGCTGAGCGCCGACGCCGACATGAGCAGCTTTGATCCCGATGACATCCTCAGCGCAAGTCGCTTCTGGGGAAGCTTCGGCAGAGATATCGACCTGGGCAGCTTGGGCGTGCTGGAAACCAAACTGTTCGGGGCTTACCGCTATCGCACCTGGAATGGCTCCCTGGGTGAGACCGACATCAATGCGGCCTATGGCGTCTACGCCCAGACCAGAGGCAGCTGGTCAACAGGGGACATAGACCACAACTATCTGATTCGAGGTGCCATCGGTGACTACGACGCCGATCGCTTCAACAGCAACCGCCCCTTACGTACTGGGCGTGGCAGCTTGTATGCCTCAATCACCAGCCAGATTCCCCTGTTGAAAGGGAACACAGCAGAGCTGATTCCAACGGCGGCCTATCGCTATTCCCCCGTTCCAATTGTTCCCGGGTTGAGTCTGAACACCAACGTCAACACTTCGGTGGCTGTCTATGGCGATGGCCGTCACCAAGAGACTCTGAGCCTCAGCGGAGGGCCCACCATCACCCTGGGCACCTTCAGCAAGCCTTTCCTCGATTTCACACAGATCTCGATCGTGGGCAGCGGCTCCCTGAAAAACGGCAACAGCCCCTTCGCCTTTGATCGGAACGTCGATCTCGCCACCCTTGGGATCGGGCTCACCCAGCAGATCGTGGGGCCGGTCGTGCTGAGTACAGGCGTCAGTTACAACGTCGACCCCGGTTCGGAGTACTACGGCAAAACGGTCAACTCGAACGTCGAACTGCGCTGGCAACGTCGCAGTTACGACGTCGGGATCTACTTCAATCCGTACGAAGGTATTGGTGGCGTCCGCTTCCGTCTCAACGACTTTGGCTTTAAAGGCACAGGAGTGCCGTTTGTGCCTTACACCCCGACGAACTGGATGGAGATGGGCAACTCGGATCGACCCTTCTGATCAGTCACCGCCGCCAATGATCAGATCACTTCCGAGCAGTGAAGCACCGGCATAACGCATGCCGGTGGTCCGAACGTTTGGCGCATAGGCATTGATCACCTGAGCGTCCCGCAGATCGGCATTGCGCAGATCCACACCAGACAGCTCTGCATTGGTGAGGTTGGCTCCCCGAAGGTCAGCTCCTTGCAGCAGGGCCCCCGTCAGATCAGCACCTTCAAGATTCGCCTCCCTGAGATCGGCTCCGCGCAAATCGCTGCCCCGAAAATCAGCGCCGATGAGGTGAGCCTGACGGAAATCCGCATGGCGCAGGTCACAACCAGGACAGCTGCGATCCAAGGGATCGTGGGGCTGGACCTGAAGCGGCATGGCACCTGCGGGACCGACACCGACAAGAACCAACAACGGCAACAACAACCGCGACAACGAATGAGCCATCAACACGAAACCTCCTGTCTCCTTCATAGACACAGGAGTCGCGCTTGACCGTCAATTCGCTGCGAATTGGTTGATGTAAGGCAGTGATTGCATCAACGCTGCGACCTGAGGGCCATGGTCCAGAAGCTGGGACGTGGCATCCCAGCGACCGCTGCGCAGCATGTCCAAAGGGCCGGCATCGATCGACACAGGCCAGCTGGACTCCGCCGACGTCAATTGCAAACCAGCAAGGTCCAGCTGCCACGAGCCACCTGGTTCACGAGACACCTGCGCCTGAATCGCCTTGATCTCATCCGGCGCAGCCGTTGCACAGGGAATGCCCAGAGCGAGGCAGTTGCCATAGAAAATCTCGGCAAAACTGACACCGACCACTGCACGGATTCCCCAGCGCATCAACGCCTGGGGTGCATGCTCACGGCTGGAACCGCAGCCGAAATTGCCATTCACCACCAGGATCGAGGCACCCTGATAACGGACCTGATCAAAGGGATGCTCGCCGGAGAGTTCCAGACGGTCATCAGCAAACACCTGGTCGCCCAGCGCCTCGAAACTGACGCATTTAAGAAACCGTGCCGGAATAATCCGATCCGTATCGATGTCTTCGCCTGGAACGGCAATGGCCGTTCCACTCACATGCTGAACAGGACCAGTCGGGAAGAGAGCCATCACGATGCTGACGGAGAAATCAAAGTACGGACATCAGTCACACGACCATTCACGGCAGCAGCGGCCACCATCGCTGGACTCATCAACAAAGTCCGCCCACTGGCCGATCCCTGCCGACCCTTGAAATTTCGATTGCTGGAGCTGGCGCTGATTTGGCGTCCCTCCAACCGGTCCGGATTCATGGCCAGACACATCGAACAACCAGGCTCCCGCCACTCGAAGCCTGCGGCACGGAACACCGTATCCAGCCCTTCCGCTTCAGCGGCTTTTGCCACCTGCTCCGAGCCGGGAACCACAAACGCCTTGATGCCCTCAGCCACCTGGCGCCCACGGGCCACATCGGCAGCGGCACGGAGATCGCTGAGACGACCATTGGTGCAGCTGCCGATGAAACAGACATCCACAGGGACTCCAGCAATGGCCGTTCCTGGCTGGAGATCCATATAGCGGTAGGCCTCCTCCGCGATCGGACGCTCCCCTGAATCCAGCTGATCGAGGCTGGGAACCGTTTCATCGATCCCCAATCCCTGGCCGGGAGTGATGCCCCAGGTCACCGTGGGTGGAATCGCAGCCGCATCGAAGACCACCTCATCGTCGACCGTTGCATCGGGGTCGGTGGACAGGGAGCTCCACCAGGAGACAGCGCGGGTCCAGGCATCACCCTCCGGGGCATGGGGACGACCTTTCAGATAGTCAAAGGTGATCTGGTCAGGATTGACGTAACCGCAACGGGCTCCACCCTCGATCGCCATGTTGCAGAGGGTCATCCGCTCTTCCATGGACAGCGCCTCGATCGCAGGCCCTGCGAACTCATAGGCGTAACCAACGCCGCCTTTCACGCCAAGGCGGCGAATCACATGAAGGATCAGATCCTTGGCAGACACCCCCTCCGACAGGAGGCCATTCACCTGAATTCGGCGCACCTTGAGCTTGTTCATGGCCAGGCTCTGGCTGGCAAGCACATCGCGGACCTGACTGGTCCCGATTCCGAAGGCGATCGCCCCGAAGGCGCCATGGGTGGAGGTGTGGGAGTCACCGCAAGCCACCGTCATCCCCGGCTGGGTCAGACCGAGCTCCGGGGCAATCACATGAACGATGCCCTGCCTTCCGCTGCCGATGTTGTTGAGAGGAATGCCGTACTCCTGACAGTTCCGCTCCAAGGTGCTGAGCATCTCCTCCGCCAACGGGTCGGCGAACGGACGTTGCTGGGAGGTGGTCGGCACAATGTGGTCCACCGTGGCCACAGTGCGCTCGGGACAACGCACCGTCAGGCCCTTGTCCTTCAGAGCCGAGAATGCCTGGGGACTGGTGACCTCATGGATGAGATGAAGACCGACAAACAATTGGGTGGATCCGCCGGGAAGCTCCGCCACCCGATGCAGATCCCACACCTTGTCGTAGAGGGTGCCGGAACTCAACTGTTCAGCCGCAGGAACCGTCGACCCTAAACCTGAGCGAGCAAGCGAAGACGAAGACGGTCTAAGCCGCGGATCACGCTCAACCTCTGAATAGCCGCCCGGCCACGGCGCTCACCGAAGCGGTGCACCCAAGCCTCACAACCATGGGGGCCGGCCAAGGCAAGGTGCACCAAGCCCACAGGCTTCTCGGCGCTTCCACCTCCAGGCCCGGCAATTCCACTCACCGCAATCGCCCAGTCACAATTCAGGCGCTCCCTGGCTCCCCGGGCCATCGCTTCGACCACTGGCTGCGAGACAGCGCCGTGGGTCATGAGCAGATCCGTCGACACCCCAAGCAGGCCCTGTTTCACCGCATTGCTGTAGGCAATGACGCCACCCTGAAAAACCGATGAGGAGCCTGCAACAGCCGTGAGAGCCGCCGCCAGTGCGCCTCCGGTGCAGGATTCAGCCACCGCCAGAGACTGATCCTGTTGTTTGAGCAGGCTGATCACCACCGACGCCAGGCTGTCCTCATCCACGCCGTAGCAGTGATCTCCCGTACGGCGCCGCAGCTCCGCTTCAAGCGGCACCAGCATCTGAGCTGCAGCATCGGCACTCGGGGCACAGGCTGTGAGCCGTAATTTCACGTCTCCGAGGGAGGCGTAGGGAGCCACCGTTGGGTTGGTGGAGGCCAACAGATCCGCAACATGCTCGGCCAGATCGGATTCACCAAGTCCGCTGAAGCGAAGTTGACGACTAACAAATATCCCGGTGGCACCACCATGCTCTTGGAGCCACGGGACGGCCGTCTCCGTCCACATTGCCTGCATCTCCGAGGGCACCCCCGGAAAGGTGAGGATGGTGAAATCCGGTCGCGGCGACCAGATCATCCCGGGAGCCGAGCCCTTTGGATTGGGAAGAACCTCAGCCCCGCGGGGGAGAAAAGCCTGGCTGCGATTGCTGGGAGCCACCGGCCGGCCTCCCGCTGATAACTTCCGCTGGATCTCCAGCCAGAGCTCTGGACGTTCCTCCAGAGGAGTCTCGAAGGCAGCAGCCAGGGCATCTGTGGTGAGGTCATCCGGCGTGGGGCCCAAACCGCCTGTCGTCACCAGAACCCTGCAACGCTGCGACGCCTCACGCACGGCGGAAACCAAGCGGTCTTTGTTGTCGCCGACGACCGTCTGGCGGTAATGCGGCAACCCCAAACCAGCCAACTGTTCAGCGATCCATCGGGCATTGCCATTAAGGATGTCGCCCAACAGCAACTCCGTGCCCACACACAGAACTTCAACGCCCGATTCAGCCACGCGGCTTGCCAAGGGCAGCAGGGTCTACGGGTGTGGCACGCGGCGTGGTGCTCATCAGGGCCCGCTCGTGTTGCAGCTGACGCCGACTAATCACGACCGTGGCCACCAGGATGGCTGTGGCGAGAGCCAGCCAGAGGAAGCGCATCTCAGCGTTGGCAACTACCAGGGCAAGGGCTGCGAGCCACTGGGTGAAGACGTAGATCAACAGAACCGTGCGCCGATGACTGAACCCGGCGCGAAGCAAACGGTGATGGAGGTGACGGCGGTCGGGATAGAAGGGAGAGCGGCCTTCCCGCAGCCGGCCCATGATCACGGCCGACATGTCGGCCAGCGGCAGCGAGAGAATCAGGAGCGGCAGCAGCAAGCTGACGGTTGTGAGCCCCTTGGCGGGTCCCACGATGCTGACGGCAGCGAGGGTGAACCCGAGGAAGTAGGAACCCCCATCGCCCATGAAAATCCGGGCTGGGTTGAAGTTATGTCGCAAGAAACCAAGGCAGCAGCCAGCCAGTGCAGCGGCCAGGAATCCAGCGGCCACCTGATGAAGCGAAAAGCTGACGGACACCAGTCCGACAGCGGCAATGCCAGCAACCCCAGCGGCGAGGCCATCAAGGCCATCCAACCAGTTGATGGCATTGGTAATCCCTACCAGCCAAACAACGGTTGCCAGAAGGCTGAGGCCGTCCGGCAAGGCAATCGGACCTGCGGAAGCGGTGAGCCAGGGGAGATCGATTGCTCCAATCCGAACGCCCTGGCTCCAAACCGCACAAGCCACGGCGACCTGCCCAGCCAGCCGAGGCCACGGGGAAAGGGCGAAGAGGTCATCCGCCAAGCCGATCAGAAAAAAGCAGAGCGAACCGGCCAGGGTGCTCCAAATCAGTTGATCCCTTGCCGGAGCCAGCAGTCCGAAGCCCCCCATCGACCAAACCGCCGCCAAGGCCAGACAAAAACCCAGCACCATGGCAACCCCCCCAAGTCTCACCATGGGGGTGATGTGCTGCTTGCGCTCATCGGGCTGATCGGTCCACCCGAAGCGAAGACCCAGCCGTCGCACCCGGGGCACCAGCACCGTGGTGATCACCGCGGCCAGAAGAAAACTGACCGAGGCAACCGCAATAGGGCTGGCCAAGAGATTCACAAAAGCTCCGGGAAAGAGACGGTCCCCCGGTCAGAAGGAGTAAACCCAATCCTAAAGAGCTTGCAACCCGCACAGCAAAACCCACCCAAGCTGCTTCGAGTGGAAGGGCCGAACCTCAAGCCAGAACAGGCTGCTTGCTGTCGGCGTAGAGCGGGAAGCGCTCACAGAGAGCAGCCACACGGTCCAGGCAACGCTGCCGAATCGCGTCATCCTCTGGATTCAGAAGACGGTCGGCAATTACATCAGCGACCTCGCGGAAGGCTTGAACATCAAAACCGCGCGTGGTCAGTGCAGCAGTTCCCAGCCGCAGGCCACTGGTGACGAAGGGTGATTCGGGGTCAAAGGGAACCGTGTTCTTGTTGGCCGTGATGTGCACATCACTCACCAGCAGATCAGCCACTTTTCCTGTCATCGAAATGCACCGCAGATCAAGCAGCACCACATGATTATCGGTGCCACCACTGACGACATCGACCCCGCGGGCAATCAGCTGTTCGGCTAGGGCCGCCGCATTGGCGACCACCTGCTGGCTGTAAGCCTTGAACGAAGGCTGCAACGCTTCACCAAAAGCCACAGCCTTGGCCGCGATCACGTGCTCTAAAGGGCCGCCCTGACTGCCGGGGAAAACGGCCTTATCGAATTTTTTGGCGAAATCAGCATCGCGGCACAAAATCAAACCACCACGGGGGCCGCGAAGGGTTTTGTGGGTGGTGGTGGTCACCACATCGCAGTGAGGCACGGGACTGGGGTGGACGCCAGCAGCCACGAGGCCGGCGATGTGGGCCATATCGGCCAGCAGATAGGCACCCACTTCATCCGCGATGGCACGGAACGCAGCGAAGTCAATCGTTCGCGGATAGGCGGAATAGCCACAAACGATCAGCTTGGGCTTGTGCTCCAGAGCAAGCTGCCGAATCGCCTCCATATCCAGGCGTTGGGTCTCCTTATCGACGCCGTATTGAACGACGTTGAACCACTTGCCACTGACGTTGACCGGAGAGCCATGGGTCAGATGACCGCCATGGGACAGGTCGAGCCCCATGATCGTGTCCCCGGGCTGCAGCAGGGCCAGAAAAACGGCGAAGTTGGCTTGGGCCCCGCTGTGGGGCTGCACATTGGCCCATGCAGCCCCGAACAACTGCTTGGCCCGCTCGATGGCCAACTCCTCAATGGCATCAACGTGCTCACAACCGCCGTAATACCGCTTGCTGGGCAGCCCCTCGGCGTACTTGTTGGTCAGAACAGAACCCTGAGCCTGCATCACCGCGCGGGACGCAAAGTTCTCCGATGCGATCAGCTCAAGGTGGGTTTCCTGACGCTGCTGTTCCTGGTTGATGAACGCAGCAATATCCGGATCCGATTGAGCCAGATCAGCGTCGATGGCGCGTCCAGAAGCCTGGCCCATGAAATGTCAGTAAAGCTTTGACCAATCGTAAGAAACCACAGCGATCAGGCTGAGCGATCAACCAAAAAAAAACTGCCCATGGGGGCAGTTGAAACGCGCCTGGAGAGATTCGAACTCCCGACCCTCTGATCCGTAGTCAGATGCTCTAATCCGCTGAGCTACAAGCGCTGGCGTGGAACCATCAGACCCCATCGAGGGTCCGCTCGTCAACCGGGCCCCGGCCGCGCCAGGATTCAGGTGTTTCTGTGCCCGAGCAATGCCGATCCGCTGGTATGGCCCCGCTAACCCTGAGGATCCGACTTATCGGCATTTCGAGCGCATTGTGAACCTATGCCTTCACGGCGGCATCTTCGCCGCGGTGAACAGTGGCAGTTGGTTCCTGCAGGAGATGCGCCATCCCTTTCCTCCGGGGAGCTTGACCTGGGTCACCGGACTCTGGGCAACCTTGTGGCTGGGCCAATTGATTTGGGTAATTCTTCAGCGACCCAAGCCAGAGGAATAACGCCAGCATGGAGGCATCCCCCTCGCTCCTCCTGGGCCGATGTCCCTTTCCGCCAGCGATCTGCAGGACCTTCAAAGCGCTTTAGCTGATCGCCTTTACGTTCAAATCAGCGGCTGGCATCTTTACCTCGGCGATGCCGAGCTGGCCTCCGCCCTCGCGATCGAATGCAGTGCTCGCGTTAATCAAGGAGCTGAAGTCGCTGCTCGGCAGGCGCTCGACGCCGTGAAGGTTCCGCTGGCAGGAGGCGCTAGTCAGCTCCCCCTCGCCAAACTCATTCCCCCCAGCCAGCTCCGTGATCTCGAAGAGATCCTTGAGCCTTACTGCGGATAAGGTTGCAGTCCATCCGCCGCGGTTGGTGTGCTGATCATTGAAGTCACCAACTCGAGAGACGTCGTTCGCCAGCGCATCGGCCGACTGGGTGAACGGCTGATTGGACGGGTGGTCGATGCAGAGGCCCAGGTCGAAAAGGCCCTGATTCAGGAACTGGAAACCGCCTTCAAGGAGTTCGGGATCGAAGCACGGATCGTTTCTGTTCAAGGACCACAGCTCGTGGGTCGCGAACAGTTGGAACTTCCTATCCAGGTGCGTGAAGAGCGTGATATTCGTCTCAGCGAGACCTGAATCGACCCACCAAAAGCTGCGTGATCTCACGCACCTCCGCCACCTTGAATTGAGCACCGATCAAGGCAAACAGCAGCAGACCCAGCAGGCCAGGTGCAGACACCTTCAGAAGCAAGCCCACGACTCCTGAAGGCCAGCTCACCACGGCCAACAGAATCCCGGCGGCGCCTGCGGCCAGCACACCAGCGATGGCCAACCGCAAAAGATCAAGCCCCCAGCGCCGCAATGGGAGGCCTGAGATCCGTTGCTGCAAAGCAAACAACAAGGCAAGACAGGTGAGCAGGTTGATGGCGACCGTGGCGAGCACTAACCCGGGCGCTCCGAAATTGAACGGCGACTGATTCCCCCAAGGGGTCGGGCCACCCACCAACAGCCAATCAAAAACCACGTTCAGACCGATCCCCGCCAGCGAGAGCCGAAAGGGCGTCGTCCCATCGCCGAGGGCATAAAAGACACGCACCAGCACATCCCGACCGAGGTAGGCCGGCATGCCAAGGCCGTAGGCCATCAGCAAACCCGTCACCAGCTGAGCCGCTGTCGCATCGAAGGCTCCACGCTCGTAGACCAGGGCGACGATGGGACCACCCAAGGCGATGAACAGACCGCCGAGAGGAATCATCGATGCGGTGGAAAGCATGAGCCCCTGCCGGATCCGTTCGATCAGCTGCGGTCGATCGGCCGGCGCCGTGAGCCTGGCGAAGGTGGGCAGCAAGGGCACCAGGAGTGCATTCGAGATCAGGCCCAGCGGCGTTTGCACCAGCAAATTGGCGTACCCCAGACCCGCAGCCGCACCGACGATTCCAGAGGCGAAAAACAGATCCGTGAACACATTGATCTGAAGCATTCCGGACGACAGCGTCGCGGGCCCCATCACACGCCAGACCTCTCGCACGCCGGGATGCCGCCAGTCCCAGACCAATTGGAACCGAGCCAACCCCTGCTGGATCAAAGCCGGCAGCTGGATCAACCACTGCAATAAAGCCCCCACCAACGTGGCGAATGCCAACACCACACCCCCGGTCATGGCGGCGGACGGCAAGGCAATGTCAGCACCGAGCTGCCACCACAGAAGTCCCACACCCAGGATCAAGGCCCCGCTGGACATCAGCGGTGAGATCGCCGGAATCCAGAATTCATCTGCGGCGTTGAGGGAACCGAAGCCGAGCCCAATCAGTCCGGCCAACAGCGCCATCGGTGCCATGACCTGCAGCTGAACCCTGGCGATGGCGTGAAGATCGGGTGCCAGACCCGGTCCCACCAGGGTGATCAGGGGATCCGCCGCCAGCACCAGAACGATCGTGACCAGCAAAAGCAGAGCGCTGACGCTGGTGTTGAGAGCAGCAAGGATGTGAGCCCCTTCAGCCCGGGGGCGCCGGCTGAGAACACTCACCATGGCGCTGTGAAAAGGGCCGTTGATCCCCCCGAGGAGGATCAGAAGAAATCCAGGCAGCACATAGGCGTAGTTGTATGCGTCATAGGCAGCACCAACCCCAAAGGCCGCTGCGATCACCAGCTGCCGGATGAGGCCACCCACCTTACTCAGCAGGGTGCCAAGGGTCACCACCAATGCGATCCCCTTGAGTGAACGCGCCATTCCGCCCCCAGCACTGGGCGCATTGTGAATGCATCGCACGAGACCATGGGCAGATCTCGGCTGCTGCCATGACTGGCCTTCCCTCTCCGGGCGATGCCCTGCTGCGTTTTGAACCCCTGACGGAGGGCGTGCTGCTGAAGCGCTACAAACGCTTTCTCGCCGATGTGGAACTGAGCAGTGGTGAGACCGTCACGGCCCATTGCGCCAACACCGGTCCAATGACGGGGGTCTTGATCCCTGGCCAACGGGTGCGTCTCCGCCACGCACCCTCTCCAAAACGCAAGCTGGCCTGGACCTGGGAACAAGCCGAAGTTCCAGGTGCAGAGGGAAAACCCTGCTGGGTCGGCATTAATACCGCCCTCCCAAACCGCTTGATTCGGGCCACGATCGAAGCGGGGTGTCTGGACACTCAACTCGGTGCGATTGCGGGAATCCGCGGAGAGGTGGCCTACGGAACAAACAAGCGCAGCCGGATTGACCTCCTTCTGACCCCGGCAGAACAGAACCCCGATCAACGACTGATCTACTTAGAGGTGAAGAACACAACCTGGACCGACGGCAGAACCGCACTATTCCCTGACACGGTGACCGAGCGGGGCCAAAAGCATCTGATCGAGCTCATGGGTGTGCTTCCGGAAGCTCGGGCGGTGCTCGTGCCCTGCCTCAGTCGCCCAGATGTGAACGACTTTGCTCCCGGCGACAGTGCTGATCCGCGCTACGGAGAACTGTTTCGCCAATCCACCGGCAGCGGCGTGGAAGTTGTGCCGTGCTGTTTCAGCTTTGCCGCCGACGCGGTGCATTGGCAGGGAGTGCGCCCAGTTAGACCAGTTTGATTTTTGGTAGCAGATCGAACATGGAAGGGGGCTTCCCCCAGGCAGCTTGGTTTGGTTCGTCTGGGAACATTCCAGACGTGTCTCGCAGCTCTGCACCCTCGTTCATGACAACTGCATTCCACGCGCCTCCAGAACGGCGGCGCAAAACACTCCAAGAGGCAAGCCTCCTGGAAGGCCCGATGCTGCTTCTCAAGAGCATCCGTGGCTTCAGCTCCAACCGCGCCATGACCTGGCTCGCCTGTGCGCCCTTGGCGCTTATGGGTCTGGGCATCTTCACGCTGTCTGCCAAAGCCGAAGAGCTACCTGAACTCTCCGCAGCTTTTCTGGCCAACAACCTCTGGCTTCTGGTCGCCACCATCCTGGTGATCTTCATGAACGCCGGCTTCGCCATGGTTGAAGCAGGCATGTGTCGGCAAAAGAATGCCGTCAATATCCTGGCCAAGAACCTGTTCGTGTTCGCCCTCGCGGTGACCGCCTACTGGTTCGTGGGCTACTCCTTCATGTATGGCGATGCCGCGATCGACGGCTGGCTGTACTTCGCAGGATTCTTCTTCGATCCAACCGTCACCGCTGAGACCATCAGCGATGCCGGCCTGGTCCCCACCGTTGATTTCCTGTTCCAGGCAGCCTTCGCCGGAACAGCTGCAACGATCGTTTCCGGCCTTGTGGCGGAGCGCATCAAGTTTGGTGAGTTCGTGATCTTCGCGCTCGTCCTCACTGCCTTCATTTATCCGGTTGCTGGCAGCTGGGAGTGGAACGGTGGCTGGCTCAACAGCGTGGGCAATGTCGAATTCATTGACTTCGCTGGCTCCTCGATTGTGCACTCCGTTGGTGCCTGGGCCGGCCTGGTCGGCGCCATGCTACTTGGACCCCGCATCGGCAAATACGTCGATGGAAAGGTGCAGGCCATCCCTGGCCACAACATGTCCATCGCCACCCTCGGCGCTCTGATCCTCTGGATCGGCTGGTATGGCTTCAACCCAGGTTCCCAGCTGGCCATGGACCAGTGGGTTCCCTATGTGGCCGTCACGACCACCCTCGGCGCTGCCGGCGGTGCCATCGGTGCCACGGTGATCTCCACGATCACCTCTAAAAAGCCTGACCTGACCATGATCATCAACGGCATCTTGGCCGGCCTGGTGAGCGTGACCGCTGGTTGCGGCAACCTGACCCTGGCAGGCTCATGGGTAGCAGGTCTGGTGGGAGGCATCATCGTCGTCTTCTCCGTCGCTGCACTCGATGCCGCAGGCATTGACGATCCCGTGGGAGCCTTCTCCGTGCACGGTGTGTGCGGTGTGTGGGGCACGCTCGTGATTGGCCTCTGGGGCTATGACATCCAGGGCGACGGCTCACCTCTCGGCCTGCTTGTTGGCGGTGGTGTTGAGCAGCTCGGCATCCAGGCTCTGGGTACCGCTGCATACGCCATCTGGACTGTGGTCACCTGCTACATCGCTTGGCAGATCATCGGCGCCCTCTTCGGTGGTATCCGCGTCACCGAACAGGAGGAGACCGAAGGCCTGGACATCGGCGAACATGGCATGGAGGCCTACGCCGGTTTCTCCACCATCAACAACTGATTCCTTTCAGGCACAGTTATTGATCTCAAGCCCGGCCGATCGGCCGGGCTTTTTTGCTGCCTGGATCGCAGCTTCAGGCCACATAGAGTTACCCCACACCGGCGCACCCCATGGACACCCACGCCTTCAAGCGCTCCCTCCATCATTCCGAGCGTTACAACCGGCGAGGCTTCGGGCGTGCCGAGGAAGTGGCAGAAAGCCTCGAACAGGCCTACCAGAGCGGTCTGATCGGCACGATTCGGGACAACGGCTATCGGCTTGAACACGGTCGGCTCGACGTTCGACTGGCTGAAGCATTCGGTTTCTGCTGGGGCGTCGAACGTGCCGTGGCAATGGCCTACGAGACCCGCAGGCACTACCCAAGCGAGCGTCTCTGGATCACGAACGAGATCATTCACAACCCCTCTGTGAACGATCATCTGAGAGAGATGAATGTCCAATTCATTCCCGTTGAACAAGGGGTGAAGGATTTCTCCGGTGTCACCTCCGGTGATGTGGTGATCCTTCCGGCCTTTGGCGCCACCGTTCAGGAAATGCAGTTGCTGAATGAGCGGGGCTGTCACATCGTTGATACCACCTGTCCCTGGGTCTCCAAGGTGTGGAACACCGTGGAGAAACACAAAAAGCACACCTTCACCTCGATCATTCACGGCAAGGTGAAGCACGAGGAGACACTCGCCACGAGCTCATTTGCCGGTACCTATCTGGTGGTGCTGGATCTGGAAGAAGCCCAGTACGTCGCCAATTACATCCTCGGCAACGGAAACCGCGATGCCTTCATCGAACGCTTTGCCAAAGCGTGCTCCCCTGGTTTCGATCCCGACAGAGACCTCGAACGCCTGGGTGTGGCCAACCAGACCACAATGCTCAAGAGCGAAACGGAGGAAATCGGACGCCTGTTCGAGCGAACGATGTTGAGCAAATACGGCCCCACCCAGCTCAACGATCACTTCCTGGCCTTCAACACCATCTGCGACGCAACCCAGGAGCGTCAGGACGCCATGTTCTCCCTGGTGGATGAACCGTTGGACCTGATGGTGGTAATCGGTGGCTTCAACTCGTCGAACACCACCCACCTGCAGGAAATCGCCATCAGCCGCGGCATCCGCTCCTTCCACATCGACACGCCCGAGCGCATTGACGTCGGCAGCAATTCAATTGAGCACAAACCCCTTTCCGCCGAGCTCTGTCGTGAAGGCGATTTCCTTCCTGAAGGACCCGTCAAGGTGGGAATCACCTCCGGTGCCTCAACCCCAGACCGGGCTGTGGAAGAGGTGATCGAAAAACTGATGCAATTGAGCGAAAACTGAATCGCAAGGAGCTTTACATTGGTTCATCTTTAATCCGCCCATCGTCGGCAGCTCCCTATCCGTGACTGTCTTGTCGCCCACTGAAACCGACAATCAGCTTCACGGTGCCGACCCCCAGGTGCGCTGCTACAGCAGCCACTTCGAGGATTCGATGCAGATGCTGGCTCCCCAAACAGTCGTGGCGCGCTACCTGGATGACCACCAAAGCTGGTTTGAGCGTTGCGCCAGTCCAATGCAGGTCGAAGCCATCGACCTGCAGTCCTACAGCCTGACCCTGGGGCGATTCGGAAACTTCGGCTTCGAAGTGGAGCCAACGATTGCTCTGAGACTGCTGCCGCAACAGGAAGGGATGTACCGGATCGAAACATTGCGCACGGTGCCGCAGACCCTCGCACTGCGAAATCACTATGACGTCGACTTCCGCGCTGGGATGCGACTGATCCCTGAACAAGAGCAGACCTCAGTGCAATGGGACCTTGATCTCAAGGTCTGGATCCGGCTACCCAAAGTGATTTCGATGTTGCCGGATCAGTTGGTTCAGAGCAGCGGTGACCATCTGCTGAAACAGATCGTTCGACAGATTTCGCGTCGGCTGACATGGAAGGTCCAAGAAGATTTCCATGCCAGCCATGGTCTGAGCTGCCCACCCCGTCAACGGGCAGCCTTTTAAAGCAGCAGGGATGGGGCTTAGCTCACTGGCTCAGAGCTTCGGTCCTGTGGCCAACACATCCAGGTCCATGTCCAAAGGCAACCGGCTGGAGCAGTGCTTGGTTGACATAGATCTTGGCCTGAATCACGGCATCTGCGAGTGGTAAACCAAGAACGAGCGCAGCCGTGATTGCAGCACTGAGGGTGCACCCCGTCCCGTGCGTGTGGGGAGTTGTAATTGCGGGTTGCGTTCGCCAGACGCCAGGAGCATCACCCGAACAGAAAAAATCCTGACCTGCCAACTCAGGCAAACCGCCACCTTTAATCAGCACGGCCTGGGGACCACGCTCCAATAAGCACTGAGCCGCATGCTCTACATCGATCTTGCCATTGATCTCGCGGCCCGTGAGAAGAGCAGCCTCGTGCAGATTGGGCGTCAACAACGTGGCGAGCGGGAGCAGAAGTTGTTGATACTTCGCGACGGCATCTCCACTCAACAGCCTTGAGCCCGCTCGAGACACCATCACCGGATCAACCACGGTGGACCCCTCGAACAATCGCAATGGATCAGCGACAGCCTCCACGAGCTCAGGCGAGTACAACATCCCCGTTTTCAAGGCAGGAATAACGAGATCCGAAAAAACAGCCTCGATCTGCTGGGCAACCGAATGACAACTGAGGGGTTCAACATGCGTGACACCTAGACTGTTTTGAGCCGTGACACACGTGATCACGGATGCACCGTGAACATCGAAGTGCTGAAAGGTTTTGATGTCTGCCTGAATACCAGCACCACCAGCCGAATCGCTTCCACCAATCGTCAGCGCCGACAAGCAGCGCCCCGGGCTTTTCATCATTAATCAACCTGCGACAAATCAGACATCAGCCGATTCACATTAGGCAAAGATCAGTTTCACCCTCAGCAACAGCCCTTGCGCTTGCAAAACCCACTCGCCATTTCGTCAAAAAAAAATTAGCGACTTTGAGCCCAGCATCTCGCTCAATTTGATCGGCCATAGGGCAAAAACGAATACTGATCGTCGTAACAGAAACTTCGATTCCGAGTCGAACTACCACCTTCAGACGAGCTGGCAAACTGAACACGTTGGGAGTCGACAGCTCATGCCTTCAAAAATGCCTGACTGGAGCGATCAATTACAGGAGATCGGCTTCGAGCGAACAAAGCAAGCCGATGGCGCGGTGTGCCACTGCTACCAAGCGATGCAGCGCCGCAACTCTTTTTGGACCCTGATCACGGTGAAGCAAGTCGGCCGACCTCACCCAGACGCATGGCAGGTAACATATGCACGCTCTGAAATACAAGTTGGCCTCTGGAAAATACACCAGGCTGTAAAGAATTTAGAGGTCGTTGTTTATACAAAAAGCAGTCACATGCTTGAGAAAGTTAAAACAGAAATGCAACGGCAACCAGATTTATTACGCAGAATCAGCAACTGAGAAAGCACCCGCTGAAGTCCAGGCATGCGCAAAACTTACCAAAAAGGAAAGATCACAGAAATCATGGACATCAACTTACGCCATACATGCGAAGGCATGAGACATGGCTGATACTACTTTAAATTCAAGCGAATAAGCGTTAGCTTGCGATCCGCACGATTGACCTGAGCCATGACTTCAAATTAATCCATATTCAAGAAACTTTTGAAAGCCAAAAGCCTTGTCAAACCATTGAAATTTCCTTCCAATTACTACACTTAGCTCAGAACCTTTCGAGCATTATTGCCGCTTACACTTAGCAAGTTAGGCCAGCCTTATTGCTGATCAACCTTGCAAACCAAGAATCCGATGCAAGAATGGACACTGGACTTCAGGGCGTGCTCTTTGGAACAGTTAAAACGCAAAAGTTCGAACATGAAACATCAGCACTTTATTTCGTAATTATCAGCATTATGACCTTCCTCAGCCGCAGCACTTATTGAACGTAGTGCTTACTAAATGCGTCACCTCAACGACTGAAACCATAGGGAAAAACGACATGATCAAGCGGCCCCACCTGGATGTTGAAGCCTTTGAGCTTGCCCTCGAGAATGCGGGCTTGGACCCCTCTGAGCTGGAGATCATTGAGCACATTCGATACATCGGTATCTTCGATGAGCTTTCACTAAGGAAATCACTCGCACTACCTACCAAACCACCCGCGCTTTACCGTCTCAATAAAGCCTGCGAAAAAATTGCTGTGCAACTGCCTGAACAGTCTCAGCAAATGCTGAAATGGTCTGTCAGTCAAAGCCCGGATCAAATCAGCTGGACAGGCAATCTGGTGTGCAGTATCGGCTTCAACGCAGACGGAGAACGACTCGAACCCGAATCAGGCACAGTGCTGTACCACACGTTTGTTGTTCACAAAGAGCTGTTCAACGGCCTTGGTGATACCTGACCAGTTATTTGGAACGCATCACTGATGGTCCAGCAACGGCCCCCAGCGACGCCTTGAGCCCAAGGGCCCAAGATTCATCGACAATGCAATCCGATTTATCATCAAAAACCACAGAGTTGAGCATTTCTATAAACAGCAAATCGGAAAAATCCACCACGAAAATCACCACAAGAGTGCAGACAAACTCCACATCTTTTAGCAGAATTACCACAGCAAGACTGATGGAATAAATTACAGCTAATAGAGGCAAACTCGCGGAACACAATCATTTAGATGGCCAACAAAATTCAAAGAAATGGGAGCGCAAGCAAATGAATAACCTCAAACACGAACAAAAAGAGAAAAGCAAATTAGCGCTTCAAGCGTCCAGCTTGATATCAATCACATATGAATACATATTCTTGAGCCCACCAACAGGAATAGGCTTAAAAACCAGACGCATCAGTAGCTTGCATGACATCGATGCGTCAAATAAGTGCTTGATCTCATCTCAAAATTGTTCATAATCCATTCACTTGGGATTTGCTTCATGCGCTTTACTATCGTTTATGCATCAGCAACCGGCCATACAGAAGACATAGCAGAAAGGCTAAGGATATTATTACCAGGATCAGAATTAAAAGATCTTGACAGAATAGATTTTACAAAAGAACTAGAAGAGTCTGAAGCGTTAATTTGCTGCACACCAACCTGGAACACTGGCTCTGACATTAAAAGATCAGGCACATCATGGGACGAACACATTGACAACATTCCCCATCTATCGCTAAAAGACACACCCATTGCGATAGTAGGCCTGGGAGACTCAGCTGCATTCAGCAAATATTTCTGTGATGCCATGGAAGAACTTTACAAATCATTCAAATCTGCAGGAGGCCGAATGATCGGCCATGTATCAACTGACCAATATATTTTTGATGAGTCCAAAAGTATTATCGATGGAATGTTTTGTGGATTACCTATTGACGAAGACAATGAATCCGAAAAAACTGATGACCGCCTACAGGCCTGGTCAAGGGCAATCACTCAAGAAGTCAATATATAATAATCTGGAAAACGACATACATGACACAATTAAACCAAAGCTAAATTAGAATTTAGCCGAACAACTGACGATCAGTCATCACGTACTCTGCTGAAATTTACTTTCATAAAATCAACAGGTAGCCCACCATAAATAGAAACAATGACTGGAGTCATCGCCATCGCAGCGACCAACAATCCAATCGGCTGCTTGGTCGACTCACGAGCAGCTTGAGCAAGAGCTCCTCCACAGATTAAAATATAAAAGATGTAGAACATGATGGCTTTCAAAGAGCTTTTCATAGATCCTTCATGATTTGGGTTAAATCAATGGCAGCATTCAACATTGACACAGAGAACCTTCGAAATGATGCGAATATGCATATCCCTCAGGAGAACACAAACAATAGAACAAATAAAACATAATTTGCATCAAAAGATGATCCAGGACATTTCTTTTTAATCAAAGCGAAGTAAAATCCAACAATTAATCCTTGGCTCAAGAAAATAGCATATCAAAAATTTCTTGCACCATGCATCAAGACTATAAGGCGATTGCGCTTCTTTTGTTTACTTCAGTACCACTCGCAGTCGTTGCAGCAACTGCATTTTTTTTACATCAAAAGTAACGAACGAAAAACACCACTCAAGAGAGAGGATTTTTATCGTTAGTGGCCAGAATAAAGCCGAATCATCTCAACGCTATTACTGATTCAGCCCCTCGACCGACATCCACGTTCTGGAAAACAGCTTCTACAGCAGCGACATTCGTGCGAACACCTTGATGAGTGCATCAAGGGATCCAGCGACGCGGTAATGGCGACTATCCCTCTCATCATCAGCACCAGCCGGAGCTTGCCCAAGGGGGTCATGGCGCTGGCCAAACTTTTTAGGCAGCACCTCTTAGCGCTGTTCTGACATCCCAGCGCAGCTTGTCTCAGCCTTAATTCAAAAATCCAGGGCCCTAGAAAAAGATGGCGTGCAACTCGCCCTCCACGTGGAGGGTTGTCCAGGCCATAGATTTAAAGGGCTGCCCACCCGGTCAGTGGGCAGCCTTCTGAAGGATCTTCAGCGGTTGGTCCAGATCTTGTTGACGATCTCCATTCCGCTAAAGGCCTGCCAGAGGAACAGCGTCAGCATGCCCATGTTCAGTCCCACATGAGCCTTGCGCGCAATCAGATTGCCCCGTTGCATGAGGGGTGAGAGCGACGCGGCAACAGCGATCATCCCTGTCATGGCCAGACCCACCAACAGATGCGGTCCAACGAACAATTTGCCGTTGTTCAGATAGGTCACAGCCATGCCACCCAGCGTGCCGAGGGTCATCACCGCTAAGAGGATGCTGCCCCAGAGGTAATGGCGCTGGGCAAACTTTTTCGGCACCAGCTCTTTGCGTTGTTCTGGCGTACCAGTGCGTGTTTTCTTGGCCTTGATCCCCAGGTAAAGGGCCCAACCACCAGTAGCGAGCAGGCCCCACTCCGCTAAAGGATGAGCGAAATTGAGGCTGAAGGGAAGCGTGGCGAGCATCAGGGGGGAGTCTTCAGTGACGCGAGGCTAGGGGGCCGCCGCCCCCCCACCAGCATCAGTGCAGGAAATGGCGGCGCCCCGTGAGCTGCATCGCCAGACCGAGCTCATCACAAGCCTTGATCGAATCGCCATCGCGCATGCTCCCGCCGGGATGGATCACGGCGGTGATGCCATGGCTGGCGGCCAGACGCACCGTGTCGTCAAAGGGGAAGAAACCATCACTGGCCAGCACCGCCCCCTGGGCCTGATCACCCGCAGCCTCCAGGGCAATCCGGGCCGATCCCACCCGATTCATCTGGCCAGCACCCACGCCGAGACTCTGGCCATCCCGAGCTACCACGATGGCGTTGGAGCGAACGTGACGCACCAAGCGCCACGCAAATTCCAAATCCAGCTTTTCTTGGGGTGTAGGCGGACGCTGGCTGGGCACAGTCCAGTCTGCCGGCGTGATCGCCTGGTCATCCAAATCCTGAACCAGGAGCCCGCCAAGAATGCTTCTCACATGATCGGGACCAGCTGCGTCGATGGCCTGAGGAGACAGTTCCAAAAGCCGCAGATTCGCCTTGGCCGCAAGCACCTCCCGCGCTTCGGCCGTAAATCCTGGTGCCACCACACATTCCAGGAAAAGACTGGTGATTTCACGGGCCGCCGTGGCTTCCACAACACCATTCATGGCAATGATGCCGCCGAAAGCACTAACCCGGTCAGCATCCAGAGCCCGGGTCAATGCGGCAGGCAACGTTGACCCGATCGCCACACCACAAGGATTGGTGTGCTTGACGACGACGGCCGCCGGTTGCAAAGCCGGTGCGTCACCATCGGCTCCGTAGCCAAACTCACGCACGGTGGCGAGAGCAGCCTCCAGATCCAAAAGGTTATTGGTGCTCAGCTCCTTGCCCTGCAGCTGAATCGCACCGCCCCAACCCTGCTTGGAATGACTGAACCAGCGCGCTTTTTGGTGGGGATTTTCCCCATACCGCAGGGTCTGGCGTAGAGGGGCAGCTTCCAGCCAGGGGCTGTCTTCCACTGAGCTTTGCTCGAGCATCCAGCGGCTGATTGCAGTGTCGTAAGACGCGGTGTGCTGGAACGCTTCAAGGGCCAATTGGCGACGCAGATCCGAAGGCACACTCCCGCCGGACTCCGCCATGGCGGTCAACAAACGATCGTATTGATCAGGGCTTGTGAGGACGGCCACATCGGCATGGTTCTTGGCAGCCGCCCGCACCATGGCGGGGCCACCGATGTCGATGTTCTCGATGGCCTGGTTCCAACTGACATCCGGCCGGGCGACCGTTTCTCGGAAGGGGTAAAGGTTGACCACCACCACATCGATGGGGGCGATGTTCTGCTGTTCCAGATCAGCCGTATGGGCTGCATCACCCCGCTTGGCCAGTATTCCGCCGTGCACCCTTGGGTGCAGTGTTTTCACACGACCGCCAAGAATTTCTGGAGCCCCGGTGTGATCCGCCACACGGGTGACCGGAAGGCCCGCCTGCTCCAGCACCTTGGCTGTGCCTCCACTGGAGAGCAACTGATAGCCATGGGTCCGATGCAGGGCCTCCGCCAGAGGCACCAGCCCGGACTTATCGGAAACACTCAACAGAGCGACAGGAGCCATCGAAGGGTCGTGACTGGGTCGTGAGCCAACCTACGCATCAGTGATGTTGATGCCCGATGGATGGCCGGCTGGTGCTCCTCCACGGCTGGGGAGCCAATGGAGATGATCTGAAACCTCTGGGCGATCGCCTGGCCTGTGAAACCTCGAAGGAGCTTGATGTGGTGTGCCTGGAGGCCCCTGAACTCCACCCAGACCAACCGGGAGGACGTCAGTGGTACGGCTTGTTCCCCGCACAGTGGAGCGCCGTGCCCCAGGCTGTTGACCTCCTGAAGGCTCAATTGCAAGACCTGAGCAGGTCAGGCCTCGGCCTGGAACAAACGGTGGTGTTCGGCTTTTCCCAGGGAGGCGCCATGGCTCTTGACTGCAGCTGCTCCCTGCCTGTGGCAGGGGTCATCAGCTGCAGCGGCTACCCGCATCCCAACTGGGATCCACCCAAGCAGCATCCCCCCGTTTTACTGATGCATGGTTCTGAAGATCCCGTGGTGCCTTTCCAGGCCATGCAAACCATCGGCTCGCAATTGCAATCAGATCAGTGCCAGACCCTGGAATTCAAAAACGGCCACACCATCCCTGATGAGATGGTGCAGCCAATCGTGCTGTTTATCGAGCGTGTTCTGAAGAGCGCCTGATCAAACGAAGGCGTACTCGTACTCCTCCATTTCCTCCCAATCATCAGCGCCAAGCTCAAGCCCTTCAAAGAGCTTGTCTTCGCCAATGGAATCAACGATGGTGCGCAACGACGGGAAGAGGAAATGATTCTCTTCGGCGTATTGCGCACTAAACAAGCCCTTCTCACCCCAGAAGAAGCGATCGGTGGTGTGCTCATTCCGGCGCACGTTCAACAGCGCTGGAGATACCAAACCAGCCTCAGCGATGTACCGACGCGCGGCGGTGACGGGCTTGTACTCACCGGTTTCAAGGTGATGGGTTGGCACATGCGCCAAGACCCGCTGACCTGCCAGACGACGACGACTGATGCGCTTGCGCTTCTTGGACATGGAAGGGCTCCGGTACGAAAGGAAGAACGGGGTGAATCGTCAGAACAGACGAAATCCGTTTCGGCGAAATGACCATCACCACGGAATCGTCAATAGCCGTCGGCGCAAAAACGCCAGACGCAAGGGACCGCGTCGAGGCAATTGCGGGCGCACCACAATTGCCGGCAGAACACCAACACCCAAGCGGGAATCAGCTGAGGACACTTCAACCTCTGCTGTAGCTTTGGTTGCACAACAAATGCAACCGTTGTGAGAGATGGTGGGCGTCTGTTCACAAAGAACAGCGCCTCGGTCGATAGGAGGATCTTAAGACTTTTCCCAGATTTTTCAAGTCCCCCTCCCGCAGGCTTGCTCAAGCACGTGAATGGATCGACCGGATCTGATGCAACTCACCGATCGATTCTTTGAATTCACAGACCAACAGCTGGCTGATCTAACCGCCAAAGAAGGCATTCAGCATCTAGGGCTTTACGTCAGTGCACCACCCAATCAACAAGGTCCGCCCTTGCTGCTCATCCGGCAATGGTCCGCCAATGAACGGTCCCTTCCCGCCGCCGACGCCGACCCGTACCTGCGCCTGCCGCATCAAAGTCGGCGTTGGTACCCCCTACAGGATGCCGGATTGATCCTGGGAGCACTGCGAGCCGATCTGGATCCTCAACGGAGCTGGAATCTGAGCTTGGACCAGCGAATGCGGCGCAGTGCTGCTGCCATCAGCCACGCTCTTGGACGAGACCTGGAATGCCTGCAACTCCGCCAGGAACTGAGCCAACAAAACGATCAACTGCGCACCCTCGTTCACCAATTGCGCAATCCATTGGCGGCCCTGCGCACCTACGCCCAGCTGCTAATGCGGCGCCTCGAAGCTGACAGCTCCCACCGTCCACTCGTGGAGAGCATGCTTTCGGAGCAAAGGCAACTGGGCCAGTACATCGACGTTCTGGATGACCTTGGACGACAGCGCTTGCCACAGCAGGAGACCCTGGGCCCGACCCTCTTACCCCCCGGGCCCGCTGCAGGCGAGGCAACGATGCGAAGCCTGCTAATGCCTCTGCTGGAGCGAGCGGAAGCGACAGCAAGCCTGCAGGGCCGCCCCTGGGAGGGGCCGCAAGCGTGGCCCCAATGGATTGATCAGCCGTCCCAAGACGGCACCATTGCAGAAATCGTCGCCAACCTCCTGGAAAATGCGTTCCGCTACAGCCCAGCGGGTTGCAGCGTGGGCCTGTGTCTGTTGCCCGACGGGCTCTGCGTCTGGGACGACGGACCGCCAATCCCCATCGAGGAGAGGGAGATGATTTTCGAGAGGGGAGCGCGGGGATCAACCGGCCAAGACCGTGCCGGCACCGGCCTTGGGCTCGCCCTCGCACGGTCCTTAGCGGAACGGCAGGGCCGCAACCTCAGCCTCTGCGTGGAGCCAACCACGATCGCTCCGGATCTGCCCGCTGAGGGCAATGCGTTCATCCTCAATTGGCCGGCAGAAACAACGCCAGGCCGAGCAGCGTGATCATCTCGGTCAGAACGAGAACCGCTCCATAGCTGTCGCCGGTATGCCCCCCCAGACGTCGCCCGAGGCCCTGGGCAACAAGGATCGCCACAACACCCCCCAAGAGAAGAGGGAGGGGCGCCACAAGCGCAGCTAGCAGCGCCACAGCCAGCAACGTGGGCAGTGCATCCCAGAGCGGCCTGGCGTTGTCGCGATGAAAAGCAGCGGTTCCATCGACCCGCAGATAGTCGAACCGCACCATGGCCCATAGCGGTGACACCCGTGCCCAGAACGCAGCCAGACAGAGCACCATTGGGGCCTGGGGCCCCAGTTGGATCAGCGCCGCGACTTGCAGCAGCAGCACCATCACGAGAGCCAGCACGCCACTGGCACCCACCCGGCTGTCCTCCATAGCCTCCAGCCTCCGTTCCACAGGCGCCCCGAGACCATCCGCCGTGTCGATCAAGCCGTCGTGGTGCAACCCACCACTGAGTTGGATTCCGAGAGCCACCACGCAGGGGGCACAGGCTGCAGGAGGCCAACCCAACCCGGAAAGACAACCCCAGAGCAGCCCCTGCAGCGCTCCGATCAGCAGCCCCATCCAGGGAGCAAAGCGAGCGATGCGCTGAAACGAGGGCTGCGGCCAGGGCCATGCGGGCAGCACCGTGTAGAAGATCCAGGCTCCCGCCAGATCAGACAGCCAGGACGGAGCGCTCCGGGGAATGGCGTGACGGGTGCAATCAGCCCTCACCGTAGGTTCATTGCAGGGGCAGATCGGCCTTGTTCGGCTTTGAGATCAACGCGCATTGCGCCAATACAGCAGCCCGGTGCGGCACGTTTACGACCCCTCATGGGCCGGTTCAAACACCACGCTTCATGCCGGTGGGCACCCTGGCGACCGTTAAGGGCATCAGCACCGAGCAACTGAGCCACACGGGTGCCCAGATGGTGCTCTCCAACACCTACCACCTGCATTTGCAGCCCGGCGAAGAGATCGTGGCGGCTGCAGGTGGCCTGCACCGTTTCATGGGCTGGGACGGGCCGATGCTCACCGACTCCGGGGGCTTTCAGGTGTTCAGCCTGGGGGACCTCAACAAAATCGATGACCGCGGCGTGGTGTTCCGGAACCCCCGCGATGGACGCACCATCGACATGACACCGGAACATGCCACCCGCATTCAGATGGCCCTCGGGGCGGATGTGGCCATGGCCTTCGACCAGTGCCCGCCCTATCCGGCGACGGAGAACGACGTCATCGATGCCTGTCGCCGCACCCATGCCTGGCTCGAGCGCTGCGTCACAGCCCACACACGCGTGGATCAGGCCCTGTTCGGCATCGTTCAGGGCGGCTGTTTCCCGCATCTACGGCGGGAGAGTGCCCGTGCCGTCGCCTCCTTTGATCTACCGGGAATCGCCGTCGGTGGCGTCAGTGTCGGTGAGCCCGCGGAGGAGATGCACCGAATCGTGCGGGATGTCACGCCCTTACTCCCCACGAACAAACCGCGATATCTGATGGGCATCGGCACCCTGCGCGAGATGGCCATCGCCGTGGCCAACGGCATCGACCTCTTCGACTGTGTCTTGCCCACCCGACTGGGTCGCCATGGAACAGCACTGGTAGGCGGCGAACGCTGGAATCTGCGCAATGCCCGCTTCCGCCACGACCACACACCCCTGGATCCGAGCTGTTCCTGCGTGGCCTGCACTGGACACACCCGGGCCTATCTGCATCATCTGATTCGCAGCGAGGAACTTCTGGGCCTCACCTTGCTGAGCATTCACAACATCACGCAGTTGGTGCGTTTCACGTCCGCCATGGCACAAGCCATTCACGACGGCTGTTTTTCAGAGGATTTCGCTCCCTGGGAGCCGGACTCACCAGCTCATCACACGTGGTAGCGTCCAGCCCAACGCCTTTTTGATGCAAGGGATGGCCGCCTTTACCCTCGACCTGCTGGCACAGCTGCCCGAGGCCTATCAGGCCTTCTCTCCGCTGATCGACATCCTCCCGTTGATCCCGGTCTTCTTCCTGCTGCTTGCCTTTGTCTGGCAAGCCTCTGTGGGCTTCCGCTGAACCCTCAACCCATCCGGATCACATCCACAACGAAGGCCGGCAGCGAAAGCATGCGTCGCCAACGGGAGGGTTCCTGGATGAGTCGATACAACCATTCCAGCTGCATCCGGCACATCCATCCGGGGGCACGTTTTTTGGTGCGGGCCCAGACATCAAAACTGCCGCCAACACCCATCCAAAGCCCTGGCTGACCAGACGAAACCCGCTCAGACCAGGTCTCCTGACGCGGCACGCCCAGGGCCACCAAAACGAGATCCGGCTTCAATGTCTTGAGCTGAGCCTCAATGCCGGGCCAGGCCTGGGGTGATTGATAGCCATCCACAGTGAGGGCAAGATTGAGCCCGCTGATGCGCTGGGGCAAGTCCGCCCGCAGCGTGTCCATCACCTCAGGTGAAGCACCCACCAAAGCAACTCGCCATTGATGGGCTGCTGCGTAATTCAGCAAGGTCCAGGCAAGCTCGATCCCTGCTGTTTTGACGACACGGATCCGCTGACGCGCAAGAGCCCAGACCACTCCAGCCCCATCCGGAATCACCAAATCAGCGGTCCCGATCGCTTGCCCCAGAGAGACATCCGCCCGAGCAGACATCGTCATCTCGGCATTGAGGGTGACGATGCGTCCCCCTCCCCGAGCGTGAAGACCGAGAGCTGCAGCACAGACGTCGCGGCAGGCATCCACAGGCACGCCGAGCACCTCGCAGCGGCGGCGGTCATCGGGAGTGGTGCTAACAGGATCCATAGCCGAGGGGCTGCGTTGGAGAATTTAGGGGTGGTGATGGATGAGGGCATGGTTGTGACGACGACGGAAACCCTTCCGCAGAACCACGCCACAAACCTTCAGCGTCTGGATCAATCGATCCAACGGGTCGTTCTCGATCGGCAGGACCCGATCAGCGGCCTGCTCCCCGCCAGCACCGCCCACACCATCCATGGCAACTATGGAGATGCCTGGGTGCGGGACTGCGTCTATTCGGTGCAGTGTGTTTGGGGACTGGCCCTGGCCCACCGCCGTCAACAGGGGCAAACCAGCCGACGATCCTGGGAACTGGAGCAGCGGGTGGTAGCCCTCATGCGCGGCCTGATGCGCTCGATGATGCGCCAAGCCGTGAAAGTGGAGCGCTTTAAGGAGAGCCTGCATCCCCTCGACGCGCTCCACGCCAAATACGACAGCTGCACCGGTGAATCGGTGGTGGCCGATGACGCCTGGGGCCATCTTCAACTGGATGCCACCTCTCTGTTCTTGCTGCAGCTGGCGCAGCTGACCAAGGGCGGTTGCGCAGTGGTGCAGAGCCGTGACGAGGTGGATTTCCTCCAAAACCTCGTGCACTACATCTCAAGGGCCTACCGCACCTCCGATTACGGGATCTGGGAACGCGGTGACAAGGGAAACCATGGACTGCCGGAGCGCAATGCGAGCTCAATCGGCATGGCCAAGGCCGCCCTGGAATCGCTTGATGGGCTTGACCTCTACGGCCCCCATGGCGACGGCAGCTGCGTCCTGCTGATTCCTCAGGGGGCCATCGTGCGCCTGCGTCGCGCCCTGCAAGGGCTCCTGCCACGGGAATCCGCCAGCAAGGAAGCAGACAGTGCCTGTCTCTCCGTGATTGGTTATCCCGCCTGGGCAGTTGAAGATGCTGCCCTGGTGGAGCGCACGGGCCGTCGCATTCGACGGGAACTGGGCGGGGCCTACGGCTACAAACGCTTCCTTCGGGATGGTCACCAGACGGTGGTGGAAGACGTCAGCCGCCTGCACTACGAACCTGAGGAGCTCGCCGCCTTTGAGGGGATCGAGTCGGAGTGGCCGTTGTTTCTGGCCTTCGAATTGGTCACCGCATGCTGCGAAGGGCGCTCGGACGAGGCCCAGCGCTTGCACAGCAAGCTAAAGGCGTTGGCGGTCGAACAAGACGGCGAACGTCTCTACCCGGAGCTTTATCAAGTCCCTGCCAGTGCCGTCAACGAGGAACGGCTTAATCCAGGCAGCCAGGCCCGGGAAGCCAACACCAATCTGCCGCTGATCTGGACCCAAAGCCTCGTCTGGCTGGGGGAAATGCTGCTCAACGATCTAATCCGCCCCGAAGACATCGACCCTTGTGGGCGCAGGGATCCAAAGCAACTGGGCGCCGAGGCAGTTCTTGTGGCGATGGCTCCCGAGACGGATGCCGTGCGCCACGCACTACTGGCTGCAGAGGTGCCGATCGACCCAACCACGGTGATTCCCGTGCTGTCGTCCGACGAGCTGAAACAACGGCTGAAAGCGGCCGGCACCAATCCGCGGCTGGAGCTCAGCGGACGCCCTGGGCACCGCGTGGAAACTGAGGACACCGCTCGCGTCTACCGTCAAGACGGCTCTATCAGCGTGTTCACCCCGTCGGTTCTGGAGGACCGCAGCAGCTATCTGGCCGATGACCCTGAGGAGCTGCTGGAGAGCGTTGTGGACGAGCTGCATCTGCTGCAACGGCACTGGCGGGGTGCGGGACTGCCCCTTCTGGTCATTCCCATTCGTGAAACAGCCCTAGATCAGCACCGTGACGTCGTCCTCAAACTTGCCGATCAACTCGGCAGCGGCGTAATTGAAACCATCCCCGTCCGGTTGGGCCGCCTGAGTCAGCTGGTGGATCAGGGGCAAGAGGTCCAGCTCCCACCGCTTCAGCAGAAGCCCGTGCCGACATCCCATCAACCCCAGCATGTGCTGCGCGACGCCACCGATCTACGGGACCTGACTGCTGCTGAGGAGCAGGAGCTGGATGACACCCCAATCGAACAGTTGAGCCAGCGCCTCTGGAGCAGTGGGCTGCTGCATGAACAAGCCGAAGTACTGGAATTGCTGCAACGGCGTCTCGGACCTCAAGGGATTCAACTCAGCCCCGATGGGCATCCGGTGGCCCTGAGCAACCTGCTCGAGGAGGTTTATCAACGGGGCTTGCGATGTGAAGACTGGAATGTCGTGCGGCGCTGTGCCGGCGCCATGGGCATGGTGCATCCCCAGCTGGAAGATGCCCTGACCGATCTTCTCGTCCGCCAGAAACAAGTCGTGGTGGGACGCAACTACACCGGCGACTCCAGGCTCCGTCAACCGATGGACAGCGCTGCCATCGCCGAACGGATTGAGACGACCAGCGGGATCGACGGTCGTGAACGCATGCTCGAACAGGAACTCCTGCTCGCCCTCGACAGCGTGGCGCGGCGGGAGCCAGCCCTACTCAAAGGCAGCCTCACCCTGCAGCTGGGGCAGCTGATGCTGCTGCTGACATCGGAGCTGGCCGTGGAGAAAATGCTCAGTCAGGACGAGGCCTTTGAAGCCCTCTGCAGCGAAGCACCCCACGCCATCCGCAAACGGTTGCGAGCGATGCTCGAGGATGTGGACCATGCCAGGGCAGCCCTGCAACGTGGCGAACAGCTGCACGTGAGCGGGAGGGTGCAGTGGTCCGTTCCCGACCCATTGGAAGAAACGCCCGGAGGCGGCGACTGGCTTCAACACCGCATCCGTCTGGGCTCATTCCAGAAAGTTCCCCGCGATTTCTATGCCGGCATCTGGTCCCTGTTGCAACACTGCCGCGGCCTTGTGATCGGCGACAAGCTGGAACGGCGCAATCGACTCAACAGCCGTCTCGTCCTTGAGAAAACACCCGGCGAACGCAATTTCGCCGTCCAAGTCGACCATCTGCTTAGTCGGATCAAAGCACCGGAATACAGGCAACTCTGCAGCGAATGCCTGCTCTCGCTGATGGCCTTTGTCGAAGCCAATCCGGAGGTGCGCTTCGAGGATGACCTAGCCCTCGACGTGGTGATCGGTCATGCCGTCCGGGTGGGCTGGCAACAGAGTCATCCATCCCTCAGTCCTGAGAACTACCCGCAGCAGAAAGCCCAGGCCTGGGGGCAGTTCTATCGATCTTCTCCCGGTGACTGTCGGCGCTGGCAGGTCACGGCGTTGCGGGAGCTGGCCGAACAAGAAGGGCTGGTCTGATCTGAGTCAGGCCCGTCAGATGGGTGCAGGCAAGGGTGCCCCGGTATCCGGGTGTTCGACCGCCTGCTCGATCAGGTCGGCCAGCTTGAGTGCACGCGACGCCTGAAGACCATCCACAGCAGGGGTTTCCCGGCCGCGCACGCACTGGAGAAAGTGCTCAAGCTCGGCGTAGAGCGGTTCGATGGACGTGGTGCTCACCTCCTCGATGAAGCCGTCATTGCGGTACAGCAGCTCACCGTGATCTGCGGAATACCACTCATGGGCGCGGCGATGGATGTGCAGGGTGTGGTTGAGGAAGTCGGTTTCCACCAGGCTTGAGCGGCAGTGCGCACTAAGGCTGCGGATCTTGCGGTGGCTCATCTTGCTGGCCGTGAGGCTGGCCACAACACCATTCTCAAAACCCAGCGTGGCATTGACGTAATCAATCGGTCCCTCGGCACTGCGACCACCGGCAGCGGCAAGCCTGACAACGGGTGCCTTGGCCAGCTCCAGCACAAGGTCAATGTCATGAATCATCAGATCCAGCACCACGGAAACGTCGTTAGCCCGATCGGAATGGGGGCTGTGGCGACGCCCCTCGAGGACCACGACTTCTTCGTTGGCCACCACCTTGGTGAGTTCACGAAAAGCAGGGTTGAATCGCTCGATGTGACCGACCTGAAGCAGACAACCCGCTGCTGTCGCAGCCTCGATCAGCGCGGTGGCCTCGTCTTGACTCGCCGCGATCGGCTTTTCGATCAGAACATGCACACCCGCTCGAAGACAGGCCAGGCCGACGGGGTGATGCAGAAGGGTGGGAACAGCGATGCAGACCGCCTCCACCTCAGAAAGCATGGCGTGGTAATCCCCAAACCAGCGGCAGCCGAATTGCTCCGTAGCGAGCTGTCCGCGCTCGGCATCGGGATCCGCAACTCCCACCAAGTCGGCATCCCGCAGAAGGCTGAGCACACGAGCATGGTGCCAACCCATGTTGCCGATTCCGATCACCCCGACCTTCACTGGGACCATGGGGTCGGGAGACATCAGAACGGGCAGTCGGTTGGGGGAAGACTATCGGCCTTCAGTCGGAATCATCCTCTGGACTAGGGAGAACGAGCCGGACGCGGTCAATCCGCGGCCCTGCCATGGCCGTGATTTCAAACTGCAGGCCGTTGAAATGCAGCGCTTCCCCAGCGGATGGAATGTGCTGAAGCCGCTCCAGCAGGAAACCCGCAAGGGTGTGATGTTCATCCGCCTCGGGCAGATCGAGGTCCAGCTGACGGTTCAGCTCGAAGATCTCCAGATCTCCCGCCACCAGCCAAACACCAGGGCAGTCCTTTTCCTCGAGCAGATCTGGCTCATCGGTCTCGCCGGGATCCTCATCACCAACGATTTCTCCGGTGAGATCTGCTGCTGTCACGAGCCCCTCTGTGCCGCCGTGCTCATCCACCACCAACAGAAGCGGCTGGCCACTGCGAATCATCGGCAGCAGCTCCGCCAAGGTGCAGGTTTCCAGCACGGGCACCGCAGGCTGGAGATAGGGCTCAAGCAGCGAATCGGCCTGGAGCTCTCCCCGGGCAATCGGTTCAGCCATCTGACGGAGATCCAGCACGCCACGCACGTCGTCCAGCGACTGGCCAATCACCGGGAACCGCGCGTGACGGGTGTGATGAACGGCTTCCATCAGCTCCGCGAAACGGACCGTGGCCGGCAGCGTGACCATCCCGGAGCGAGGCACCATCACCTCCCGCACCTGGGTGTCCCGCAGGGCGAAGACTCCTTCCAGAATGTTCTTTTCATCGGGAAACAATCCCGTGACCCGCCCGGATTCCACGAGGGTTTCCAGCTCACCGGCAGAGAGTGCTGGCACCAATACATCCCACTGGGGAGCCAGGCCGAGCAGGCGCATCAGCAGGCCTGCCAGTGCCTCAAGCAGGTTGAGCAGCGGAGCCAAGCAGCGCATCACCACCTCCAGCAACGGCACCAGTCGGAGCGCGGAGGATTCCGGACGGTTCAGCACCCAGGCCTTGGGCAGTAAACCGGCGACCAACGTGGCGAGCAGAACGATCCCGAGAAACAGCGCCGTATCCCGCCAGGCCACACCTAGGGAGCCATCCGACCAGAGCCGACCCCCCAAACCGCGGCCGGCCCAGCCCAAAGCCACTAGAGCGAGGGTGGAACCCAGCTGAGAAACCAACAAAGCCCGCCGCAGGCGTCGCTGCAGACGCTGAATAGAGCGGGCCCCGGTCTGCTCTTCCTCCACAAGCACTTCGACACGGCTGGGGCGAAGCCGCAACAGGGCCACCTCTGCGGCCGCGAAAAAGGCTGGCAAAACCAGCAGGACAGCCAGCAGTAAAAGCCGCATCAATAGGGGGGAATGGGGGTCGCGAGGATCGAACTCGCCTTAGGCGAATTATGAGTTCGCTGCATTCACCAGATTGCTAGACCCCCTCAAAGAGAGTGTTACCACAGGGGAGTGACGTCGGGGAAGTCATCGGGCATGGGTCGCTCCAGGTCGGATTCGTTTATGTCGGAGGCGGCCAGGCTGCCGTCGAATCCGCTAGGGATATCGAGGGTCCGCAACGGCAGCGGCGTACTCTGCTCCTCCAGCAGAGCTCCGGTCGTGTTTTGCAGGGCAGACCCGTCCCAGATCAGGGTCTGATCCGGAAAGCCAAGGCTCATCACCCGATTCCCCTCGATTCCTCCAACCGCGATACCCAGAAAATCAGTCAGTTGATGAAGGGGATCCACACCCCTGGCCATGGGTGACGTCCAGGAGTAGAGGCGACGGTTGATCAGCTCACTGGTGGTCTCCGTGGGATGGCACACCGTCACTTCCACGGGAGCAGAACCACTGCCCGGTGGAGGAGCCTCGATGCTGGTCGTGCAGACCAGCGGGCCTGCCAGCACCGATGGGCCAGCGAGCACCAACAATCCCGAGCGAAAGAACGAGCGCAGCAGCAGCGGAGGAAACAGCTCTAAGCGCAAACTAAGGACATCTGCGAAGCGCGGCCAGACCCATGCCTGAATCGTCGAGTGTCCCGACTGAGCGCGAGCAACTGCTGAGCCGACTGGCCACCTTGGCCTACCGGCACGGAGACTTCACCCTTGCGTCAGGCCGCAGGAGCGAGCACTACGTGAACTGCAAACCAGTAAGCCTGAGCGGCTCCGGCCTGGCCTTGATTAGTCGAGCCATGCTGACCCACGTGGAAACTGATGCAGTCGCAGTGGCCGGCCTCACCCTCGGAGCAGACCCACTGGTGAGCGGTGTCGCCATGGCCGCCGCCAATCAGGGCCGTGATCTCGATGCATTAATCGTCCGTAAGGAGGCCAAAGGCCATGGCACTGGAGCCTGGCTGGAGGGACCACTACCAGCGCCCGGGGCACTGATCACCGTGCTGGAAGACGTTGTGACCACAGGGGGGTCCTCCCTCAAAGCGGTCCGGCAGCTGCGCGACGCCGGCTACTGCGTCAAGAGGGTCGTCACCATCGTCGACCGGGAAGAAGGGGGCGATGCCGCCATGGCTGCTGACGATCTCGAGCTGATCAGCCTGTACAAATTGTCTGAGATCGCCGCCGTCACCCAGGTATGAGCAGGCTGTTTTGGGACGCCACATTCCCCCGGCTGCGCCTGAGCGGCGGCGGAGCATGCCAGTTTCTTCAGGGTCAGACCAGTGCTGACCTCAACGCACTCCAACCCGGTGATCTCCTGCAGACCTGCTGGCTGACCGCAACGGGACGCTTACGGGCGCTGCTGGAAGTCCGTCTGGATACGGATGGAGCCGATGTGATCGTTCTGGCGGGAGATGCTGCTGCGGTTCACGCCGGATTCGATCAGGTGATCTTTCCAGCCGATCGTGTGCGACTCCAACCCCTGGCCGAGGGGCGCCGGCTGCAATGGCTGGAACCTGACGCTGCAGTGATCTGGCCTGAGCCGGATGTGGCATTGCCAGAGCCATGGGTATTAGGAAAGCCCGCCACCGCCGCGGCATTGGAGCGTCGGCGGCTCCAGAGCGGCTTCCCACCAGGGCCAGGTGAACTCAATGGCGAGACCAACCCTCTGGAACTGGGACTCGTGGCTCGGATCAGCCCAGAGAAGGGCTGCTACCTGGGCCAGGAGACCATGGCCAAACTCATCGGGAAAGCGGGGGTGAAACAAGAGCTGCGCTGTTGGAGCTGCCGCAGCCCGCTGTCCAGAGCCACAAAACTCACGCTGAAGGGAGAGAGGGCCGGGGTGATCACCAGTGCTCTCGAACACGACAACTCGTGGATTGGACTGGCCCTGGTGCGCCGCCAATGTCTTGCCAGTGAAACGCTGGAGGGACCCAATGGGGAACTGCTCCAGATCAGCCGACCTGAGGCGTTTCAGGATCCCGACGTCTGATCGTGTTGCAGCAACCAGGCGGCAACGGCCCAGGTGGCTAGGCAGTCATCGCGGTTGTAGTCGAAGATCCAGCGCAGCCCATGCCTATTGCCGCGTCGATCAGGGCCATCGCCCTGCCACTGCCGCCACCACAACAAGGCCCTGGCCCCGTCTGCACCGGCCTGACTCCATCGGAACCCCTGCCAACCGGCCACGGCCTTGAGGCCGTAACTGGCCAATGGCAAGCGCCAGTGACGCCGCACCCGGGCATGAACATCCACCAGACGGTGACGAAGCTGCTTCAGTTCAGCCTCATCGACACCTTGCCGCTCGGCCATGCGCCTTAAGGCCAGGCTTTCTGTTTCCCCGTAGTGAAGAATTGGCCACCCCCGGTAGTGATCCAGCAGGCGTTGCAACCGAAGCCAGCAACGGGGTTCACCGTGCTCGGCCAGGGCCAGGATCGGGTGATAGGCCACTGAAGCAAGGTCCCAGTCCCCACGTTCGGTTCTGTGCAAGACGAGAAAACCGTGGAGAAAGTCGTGACGGGCGTCGGGGTCGGATTCGATGTCGTAAAGGAGCACACCAGGGCAGTCCCGAAGTTCCGAAAGTGCCGGTGCAGCGTCCAAACGTTCCACCCGACCATCGCGCTGCGCCCTGGCCTGGGCCACCAAGGCTGCAGCCACCTCACCATGCTGATCACCGAAGCGTTGAAGCTGCTTAGCGAGCTGCATCGGATCAGCAGCGGCCAGATCAGGTAGGCCGCGAATCCCAAGCTCCAGCAACATCTCGCGGCGCTTGGCTCCGATGCCGCTGACCTCACTTAAGTGCCCTTGCTCCGCCGCCACGGCGTTACAAACACCCCGCCAGCTGCAGAGTGAGCACTTGCGTCGATCGGCTGCCAGAGGAGGGGGGACCGACCGCTCCAGGTCATCACGCAGTTTGCGCAACCCTTCCGAAAGCTGTCGGCGCATGCCGTTCGACAGATGGACCCGCTCCTGTTCCAGCCGCCGGCCGCCGCCGCCGAGAACCAGCATGGATGGGACTTCGCCCTGTTGCACCTGCTCGAGCAGCAGAGCCATCAGCGCCAGGGGCAGCTGATGTTCCCGAGTGGTACGACGGCCCTGACGTGCCAGCACCGGTTGATAGGCGAAGTCGCCCCAACGGCTCTGGCCCTTGACCCGCCTGAGCAGGGGAGGATGCGCCTCCAACGGTTCCCCGGAAGGGCCCAGACCCTTCAGGCGCAGACCCACCACGGCATCGGCACCGGCAACACAGGCGGCCAAGCCATGGCCTGGTTTGCGGGGCATCAATCCCACAAAACATCGCTGCTGGTCATCCAGCAGCAGATTGCGATGGGCGGTCCAACGTCGCTCAGCAGGATTTCCGTGGCGATCGAGCCAGGCCTTGCGACGACAACGCAGCCAACTGCGCAGCAACCGGTCGGTGAGGGCGTTGTCGGCAGGCGGGGTGTCACCCATCCGCCGACCCTACGGCTGCCAGCTGCTAGATCCACTGAAGTGCAGGCTGTGCCATGGCATCGGCTCCCCTCCCCCTAAGCCCAGCTCCAATCAAGTTCGGCACCGATGGCTGGCGCGGAATCATCGGTGTCGACATCACAGTGGAGCGCTTATTGCCCGTTGCCGCTGCCGCGGCCCAGGAGCTCGCGCATCGCGCCCCAGAAGGCCACAACAGCCGAACGGTGGTCATCGGTTATGACCGGCGCTTTCTGGCTCCCGAACTGGCGGAAGCCATCGCCGCCGCCGTGCGGGGTTGTGAACTCGAGCCCCTACTAACTGACACCGCTGTCCCCACACCGGCCTGCAGCTGGGCCGTGGTGGAGCGCAAAGCCCTTGGAGCGCTGGTCATCACCGCCAGCCACAACCCGCCGGAATGGCTGGGGCTGAAGATCAAAGGCCCCTTCGGCGGGTCAGTCGAGGGCGACTTCACCGCCGCAGTCGAACGACGACTGGCCGCCGGCGGCATCACAGCACCGATCAAAGCGGAGGTCCCCCGTTTTGATGGTCGGGGCGAGCATCTCGAAGGTCTCCGCCGCAAGCTCGACCTCACCGCACTGCTGCGGGGCCTCAAGACCATCAACCTGAAGGTGATCGTGGATCCGATGCACGGCTCAGCCGCCGGGTGTGTAACGGAGCTGCTCGGGCCTGAGGCCCATGGGGTGGTGGAGGAAATCCGCAGCGATCGCAATCCTTTATTTGGTGGTCATCCGCCGGAACCCCTTGCGGCCTATCTCGAAGAGCTGATCACAGCGGTGAAGACCTCAACCGCCGCCGGGAGCCCTGCCGTGGGATTGGTCTTCGACGGCGATGGGGACCGCATTGCCGCTGTGGATGAAACAGGTCGGTTCTGCAGCACCCAGCTGCTGATGCCCCTGCTGATCGATCACCTGGCCCGCGCCCGGCAGCTGCCAGGAGCAGTGGTCAAGACCGTGAGCGGATCTGATCTGATGCGGCTGGTGGCGGAAGCGCAGGGACGCGATGTTCTTGAGCTCGCTGTGGGCTTCAAGTACATCGCCGCGGAGATGCTGGCGGGGGACGTGCTGATCGGCGGCGAGGAGTCTGGTGGAGTTGGCTTCGGCATGCACCTGCCCGAGCGGGACGCGCTGTTCGCAGCAATGCTGGTGCTGGAAGCCCTTGTTGAAGGAAAGCAACCCCTGGGAGCTCGACTGGATGCTCTCCAGGCGCAGCATGGAGGCAGTAGCCACTACGACCGCTTCGACCTGCGACTTGCTGACATGGAGGCACGCCGACGGCTCGAGATGCTGCTTGCCCAGAGCACACCTTCGACCATCGCAGGGGCAAAGGTGCTGGAGGTGATCACCACAGACGGGATCAAACTGAGAATGGGTCCCAGCCACTGGCTGATGCTGCGCTTTTCCGGAACCGAACCTCTACTGCGGCTCTACTGCGAAGGGCCCGATGCCGATCGGGTGAATGCTGTGCTGGCCTGGGGCAGGCAGTTCGCGGAGGCCGCATGAAGGCACTGGTCATCGCCAGCGGCAACGCCGGAAAGATTCGTGAATTCCAGGGTCTGCTGCAGGCCCTCCCCGTCACAGTGCAGCCCCAGCCTGAGGGTTTGGAGGTGGAGGAGACAGGCACCACGTTTGCCGCCAATGCCCGTCTCAAAGCCCAAGCGGTTGCAGCTACTACAGGGGAATGGGCGTTGGCCGACGATTCAGGCCTAAGCGTGGACGCCCTGGATGGCGCCCCGGGTGTTCACTCCGCCCGCTACGCCCCCACCGATCCGGAACGCATCGCGCGGCTGTTGAAGGCGCTGAACGGCTCAGAGCAACGCCAAGCCCATTTCTGCGCTGCGCTCTGCATTGCAGCCCCCGATGGATCCGTTCTGCTTGAGGTGGAAGGCCGTTGCGACGGTTTGATCACGGCGTCACCCCGTGGGGAGCAAGGCTTTGGCTACGACCCGATCTTCGAAGTTGCTGGAACGGGCCGCACCTTTGCCGAGATGCCCCTGGCTGAGAAAAAACAGCATGGCCATCGCGGCAGAGCCTTCAGCCTCCTGGAACCCCAACTGCGTCATTTGCTCCAAGCAACGTGAAGCAGACGCGTTAATTCGTAGTCAGTTCAGCCATGGTCTGTACGGTGAGGCCTGCCGTTGACGAGGTCCATGGCCATCGCCATGACCACGGGTTACAGCGCGCAGACCGAAGGCGCTCTTCTGTGCATTGAAGCCGCCTCGGACTGGGCCTTGACTTGTGTGAATCAACTGGCTGTCGCAGACAGCCATGTCCTGATCGATTACGGAGCTGCCGATGGCGGCACTGCTGTAGGGCTCTGGAATCAGGTGCTGGATCGCCTGCATGCCAACCAGCCGAATGCTCATCTGACGCTGATCGGTAACGACTTACCGAGCAACGACAACCTCGCTCTGGCAGAAAACCTGGCCCTGCAGATTCCCCGGGATCCAAAACCAACAGTGCTGGTGAGTGCCCGCAGCTTCTACGAGCCCTCCGTGGCCCCGGACAGCGTGAGCTTCGGCTTCTCCGCAACCGCCATGCACTGGCTGAGCGCTTCGCCCGGACCACTCGATAGCCACACCCATGTGCTGGCCTCCGGTGATGCCGATGCCCTTCAGCGTTTCACCGCCCAGGCGATGAAGGACTGGAACTACATCCTCGAACTGCGGAGTCGCGAGCTGAAGGTGGGCGGGAGACTTCTGACCGTGAACCTCTCACGCGATAACGAAGGACGTTATCTCGGTCATAACGGCGGCGAAACCCGCAATGTGCACGACCAATTGCACCAGATCTGGCGCGGCATGGCCGAGGAAGGTCTGATCAGCGCAGAGCAATACAAAAAAGGCACCGTTCTGAATTTCTACAAGTCCCCCGAGGAGTTCATGGCTCCGCTGAAGGACGAGAGCAGCGCCGCCTACCGCAACGGACTGCGCCTCGTGGACGAGCGCACGGTCTATGTGAAGTGCCCGTACCGACGCCGCTGGAACGAGAACGGTGACACGGCCGCTTTCGCCGCCGGCCTGATGGCGACGATCCGCAGCTGGAGCCGCCACAGCTTCGCCAGTGCTGCCGGGGAGGCCGCTGCAGACACGGTGTACGAGCGTCTGCAACAGCGCATCGCCGAAACCCCCAGCGAATGGAGTCTCGATTACGTCGAACACCACCAGATGATGGAGAAGGTGGCCTGATGAGCAGCAGCAAGAAAGCATCGCCGACTGTGTCGGTGCTGGCGGAACACGTCTCCGACCACCTCTCGGTGTTCGTGGTGGCGGAAGACACTGATGCCAAGCGCCCCGCCAACGGGGGCCTGCGCCTGCTGAATTACCCGAGCGATGAGGCCTGCATCGCTGACGGACAGCGGCTGGCGGGGTTGATGACCCACAAGCACGATCTCTACGGCACCGGTTTTGCTGGAGGCAAGATCGTCGCCCGGGCAGCGGAGCCCGATGCGGTCAAGGATGAACTGATCAGCGTCACCGCCGAGCTGCTGGAGTCGCTCGATGGCGCCATGATCACTGGCTGCGATCTCAACACCAGCCTGGAGGACATGGAGCGTCTGACGGCGCTCACACCGCATGTGCTGGCGGCGGTCGGCAGCCCAGTAGACGCCAGTGCCGCCACCGCCCATGGCACCCTCGGCGCCGTGGAGGCAGTGCTGGAGAAGGACCTCAAAGATGCCATTCCCGGCCGGGCCCTCGTGCACGGCTGCGGTGCCGTCGGCGGAACGGTGGCCCGTCATCTCGTCGATCACGGCTGGACGGTGTTCACCGTGGATCTGGATCGCGAGAGAGCCAGTTTTCCCGGCGCGACGCCTCTGCCCGAGAGCTGTGCCTGGTGGGAACTGGACCTCGACCTGGTGCTGCCCTGTTCCATCTCCGGGTTGATCAACGCCGAAATGGCAACGGCCTTGAAGACCCCCGCCGTGGTTCCTGCAGCCAATGCCCCCTTCCAGCAACCGCAGCTAGCAGACGACCTGCGGCGCCGCGGTGTGCGGGTACTGCCAGACCCTCTTGTGAATGCTGGCGCCGTGATCGCCGATTCGATCGAGCGGTTCTCCCCCGATGCCTGGAAGGACGCAGGCGCCACGGACGTCTATGCCTTCGTACGCGATGAGGTGCGCCGGCGGGCAAGCGACTATCTCAATCAGCGCGAACAGGGTTTGTCGGTTGGTGCCGCCCTCGAGGAAGTGGCGGCGACACCCTCCACCGATCCCATCGGCCTGAGCTTTGGAGATAGCGAATGAGCACGCCCTCCTCACTGCCCAGCCGCGCAGCGGTCGTGATCGTCGGCGGCGGCATGGCGGGCCTGAGCTGCGCTGCATCCCTTGCCCGCCGCGGCGTGCGCGATGTGGTGCTGCTGGAAGCCAAGACCCTGGCCCACGCCAAGGCCAGCAGCTACGGCGAAACCCGGATGTTCCGGGAGATGTATTCCGATCCGGTGCTCTGCCGTCTGGCCCAGGAGGCCAATCGCCTTTGGCGGGAAGAGGAAACTCACGCCGGCGAGCAGCTGAGAGAGACCCACGGCCTGCTCTTCTACGGCGAAAGCTGGGATGAGGAAACGATCGAGGGATCGATCCCCGGGGCCCGCCAGGTCATGGACGATCAGGGAATCCCCTACGAGGCCCTCAATGCCGAACAGATCGCTGCCCGTTTCCCGCTGAAGCCGAAGGCCGGTTTCACTGGCCTGTTCGAACCCACCGCCGGTGCCGTACGCAGCGACAAAGTTCTCTCCCACTGGATCAATACCGCCCGTAACGCCGGCCATCAGCTGATCGAGCACTGCCCCGTGGCCGGACTCGATCCAGATGGTGGAGGCGTCACCCTGCAGAGCGGCGAGCACATCGCCGCAAGCCAACTGGTGGTGGCCTGCGGGATCTGGAGCCAACTGTTGCTGGCCCCCCTCGGCTTGGCACCGAAACTGGAGGTGTGGCCGATGCTTTGGGCTCACTACACCGTCAACCCAGCACTCGCTGATCGCTACCCCCAGTGGTTCTGCTTCCAGCAAGAACGAGGCGACGATGGTGGCCTGTACTACGGCTTCCCCGTGTTGAGCCAAACGGCGGATGGCAGGCCCCGGATCAAGGCCGGCATCGACTGGGCCCCACGAGAACTGCGGGTCGCCGCACCCAACGCCATGGTCACCGAGCCACCAGCCCGACTGGTGGAGCTGCTCGACACCTTCCTGTTCAACGAATTGGAGGGAGTTCAGGAACGAGTCGAGACCGTGATCAGCCCGTACTCCATGGCCAGCGATGTGAACTTCGTGCTGGATCGGCTCACCCCGAAGCTGAGTCTGTTCGCAGGGGGCTCCGGCCAGGCCTTCAAGTTCGCTCCTCTGATCGGTGATTCTCTGGCACGCCTCGCCAGTGGTGAACAACCTGCAGTGGATCTCTCCTGCTGGAGCCACCAACGCGACGCCGTCCGAGCCTGATCTTTCACCCCTCATCCGATGTCTGACAACCCCGCGAACCAGCGCTCCTGGTGGCAACAGCCCCCGCTCTGGGTCGGCGCCATCCCGCTGCTGATTTTTCTGTTGGTCTCGGCCATCGACCTGGCTCTGGCCAAGCATTTCACTGAAACCGGCAAAGCCGTAATCAGTGATGCCCTGGGGGCGGTCTGGCAATGGATGGTGGTGCTGCTGTTTCTGATCGCCCTGATCCTTGCCATCAGCCCTATCGGCAAACTCCGGCTTGGCGGAGCGGATGCCAAGCCGAGCTTCAAATTCTTCGATTGGTGTGCGGTGCTGATCTGCACCCTGCTGGCAGGAGGGGGTGTGTTCTGGTCCGCTGCCGAACCGCTGTATCACTTCCAAACACCATCACCGGTTTTTGCAGGGGTCGAAGGCAGCACAGCAGCCGCGGTGGATCCCGCCCTGGCGGTGAGTTTTCTGCACTGGGGGTTCCTGGCCTGGGCTCTTGTGGCCACCACCACCACGATCACCTTCTCGATCCTGGAACGACGCGGTGAACCCCTGCGTCCCCGCACCCTGCTGGTGAACATCGTTCCGCGCAGCTGGGTGGATGGCCCGATCGGTCACCTAGCGGACGGCTTGTCTGTGGTGGCAGCGATCGCCGGCACCGTTGGTCCCCTGGGATTCCTATCCCTGCAGCTCAGCAACGCTGCAGGGCAATTGCCCTGGCTCACCGACAGTGCAGGCTTGCAATCCCTGGTGGTGGTGCTGCTGACCGCTGTGTTCGCGACATCCACAGTCAGCGGCATTCAAAAGGGCATCAAGTGGCTGTCGGAGCTCAACGTTTGGCTCACTCTGGCCATGGCGGCAGGCCTTGTGCTCTTAGGCCCTGGCTTCTGGCTGATCCAGCACTTTTTCAGCGGCTTTTTCACTTATCTGGTCCATCTGCCGCAGATGGCTCTTGCACCCAACGCAGCGCCTTCGAACTGGGTGAACGGCTGGACTGTCTTCTACTGGGGTTGGTTCCTGGGCTATGCGCCGCTAATGGGGCTCTTCACCGCCGGCGTCAGCCGCGGCCGCAGCATCCGTGAGCTGGTACTGGCCGTGGCGATCCTCTGCCCGATCGTGACCAACGTCTGGTTCACCCTGCTTGGGGGCACCGGATTACATCTCGAGTTGGCCGGGGGTGGCATCAGTGAAGCCCTGGCCCAGAACGGTGCCGCAGCAGCACTACTGACCATCCTCAGCCAGTTGCCCCTTGCCGGAGTGCTGATCCCCATCGGTCTATTGCTGGTGGTGCTGTTCATGTGCACCAGCGCCGACTCGATGAGTTACGCCGCAGCCATGGTGGTGAGCGGCCGCAATGAGCCGCCAGCTCTGCTGCGGCTGTTCTGGGCCTTGATGATTGGCAGCCTGACCTTGGTGTTGCTGCGCATCGGCACAGGCCTAGGGGACAGCACCTCCATCGATGCCTTGCAGGCCTTCATCGTGATCACCGCGGTGCCAGTCACCCCCCTGGTGCTGGCCACCCTATGGAGCGCGCCACGGCTGGCTTGGAAAGAGGCCAAGCGCGAAGGCCTTAGCTGATCTAAGCCACCCTCACACAGCGGCGTCGTAAAGAGAGAAGAAACGACGCCGCAAGCGCCAGGGGAAACGCAGCTCTCGCAGCACGCGAACCATCAGACCTCGCATCTCCTTCCGCTCCACCTCGGCCTCAGGCCCCGAATAAACCTGTTGCCCCGCAGGCCGCACTGGGAAGAGGCTGTCCCAACTGACACCCCAGTGTTGCTGCGCAAAAGCCTCATTAGAGCTGGCATAAAAGGCCGACACCCTGTCATGAAGCGGTTGATCGAAACCGTCAAACTTCTCCCGATCCCAGCCAAGTTCGATCGCGAGGTTACGGATGACCTTGCCCTTCCGCTTCAGCACTTCCGGATCGAAACCCGTCTCCACCATCAAGCGGCGACACAGAGCCGACATCCAGATACCCCGGGCGCCAGGCTGGATGTTCTGCTTCGAGGAACGGCCCGCCAACCAGCCCTGTTCACCCGATGGAGCATCCAGACCCAGAGCATCAACCAAGGCCAGAAACGGATCGGTGATCGCCACCTGCTTGGACAAAGGAAGAAACAACGTCGCAATCGAGGGGAAGCGACTCAGCACACGAAATTTGGATGGATAAGAAATATCCCACGAGCCAGAATCATGCATAATGTAATCACAATATCGCTCAAAATCAGGCGTCTCTCGAAACCGTCGAACTCGATGTGCGTAGACTGAATTCAACCAAGACTGCTGATCTCTAACAAAGTAACTGACTCCTAATTTGAACCCCTGACGCTCAACCAGAGCCTGCAATCTGCCCAAGGCAGTTCGACTAAGGATCCGATCATCCAAAGAGGAGCTACTAAGCAAAACCCTGTGAAGTGAAGAAGGCAGGGTGGCCAGCGCTTCCTCAACAGGCGCATAGTTCTTTTGTGCGATGGCGTTGGCCAGACGATTGTCATCACCGTCCATGAACACACCGTGGGCTGCGAGATGGTCCCGGTTTTGTCGAAGTCGCTCGGTGACGTAACTACTGGCTGCCTTATGGGGACCGGCATGGATCCACAGCATCCGCTCATCACGATTGATTTGCGGACGCGTGAATTCAATCGACACCAGATTCCCAGCCTGAGAGCTCAAGGTATCAGCTGGCTATGTGAGGCAGTAGAGCAGCTCCATCCGAGCCGTTGCCGTTGGTTCCGGGGCTTCACCCGGATCGAAACCAGTGCGCATGGCCTTTGAAAGCTGAACCCGCCGCGGCCCACGCATCGCATCACTGCGATTGATCCTGAGCAGTCGCGCCCGGGTCGCTCCGATCGCCGTAGCGGTGTCATCGGCCTCGGCCATGCCACGCCGCAGTGCCGCAGCAGTCAACCTTTGCTGAAGCGCTGTTTCAGCCTGTTCATTGGCAATGGACTTCATCCCCTGCATCCGCACGCCGGGCTGCCCACCCACTGCCTGAATGAGTTGGTTGTACATCTGCCGTTTCACCTCACCGGAGACACCGGTATTGGCCACAAAGGATGGTTTGCCCCCCTTACTTCGAGAACGTGGATAGGTGGACGGGGATGGAACGATCAGGCGTCCTTGAAGGAACGGTTGGAGCAATTGACGCAACTGTGCCAAACGTTGGTTCAGCTGAGTCAACGCAGCCTGTTCCGTGGATCCTTCGCCGGACACAGCCAATGAAAAGCGAAAACGGGCTACTGCCGTCTTGCCCTCTTCAACAACAGACAACTGCAACAACGTCCCGGCACAGGACGGGGCATGGGCATGGGCTAACACAGGCCCCCGCGGAGAGAACAGGAGAAGGCCTGTGGTAGCAACAGACAAGGTGCCCCAACCGAAGCTCAACGTTCGACGCGTGGTCCGCACAACCGAAGCAACTACTAGCTGTCAGCTTGCCGGGGCCCAGCTGCCGTGCAAGCCATGGGGAACGGCCAAGGGCAGCTCCAGCACCGCCACTTCAGCAAGATCACTGGCGTTGAGGATGACCAGATCAGATGCAGCCCGGGCTCCGTTCCAGACCAAATCCAACACCCAGCCGTCGTCTTCGGCCTCCGCACCCGGTCGGCGCACCATCAGCGGCTCACTCACGAAGCCACGGGGCGCCGCACTCCAGGTGTGGGTGGCACCGGAATCGAGATCAAGCTTCTGTATCGCCTGCAGCGGATCATTGCCCGTCTCACGCTCGGCCACTGCCATCCAGGCGTAGCGAGCGCTGAGACCCTGACGCTCGGGATTGACCATGGCGAACTCGCAGGTGCGCTCACTGATCCGCTCGGTCTGCACCGATTCCCTGCTGAGATCCAGGCGACAACGGTGAAGGATTCCTTCCGGCACCGTGTCGAAATCCACCTGAGCGAAGTCGTCATCGGGACCGATGGACGGGAAATCGTCGTAGACGATGCTCTCCACCACGAGATGATCACCGTCTTCAAAAGCATTGAGGTGGTGGAAGACGAAGCCATCGGGAGCTTCGAGGATGCGCGGCTTCTGACCGGCAAAACGACCGGAATCTCGGGGAACCAGCCAGAAACGCCCTTTCCCACCGGGTTGGGACGCCAGGCACTGAGCCGCACCCTTTTCGCCGGTTACGAAAGGAAGGGGATTGAAGGCGATGGCGTTCTGCAGGAACACCGCCCAGTTGGGGGTGATGGCGAAATCGTGGAGGAAGGCGAAACCGGGAAAGCTGTCGGAGCGGTCATGCAGCAACGCACCGGCCTGGGGGCCATCGGTGGCGAACTCCATCAAGCGAATGGTGCTGCGAGGGCCGGTCTTCACCCCAAAAGTGACCATGCAGGGACGGCCGTTATGGCCGGGATCGAAGCGGGGGTGCGCACTGAAGGCTTCACCCTTTTTCAGCACACCATCGAGCCGCGAAAGACCGCGAGTCTCCAGGCTGCGGGGATCCAGCGCATGGGGCTCGGCAGCCTCCCATAGAGCGAGCAGCTGATCGCCGAGGCGCACCACATTGGTGTTGGCGATGTTCTTCAGGCGCAGATCAAACGCATTGGCCAAACGACCACCGGGCTTCTGGCTACCGAAGACCCCCCGGTAAAGCACCTTGCCAGCCTTCTCCTCCGCCAGCCAGCCCTCGGTGCGGACATAGCGGTTGCTGAGCTGGACGCTGCCGTTCTCAAACCGCATCGCCGCAATCATGCCGTCGCCATCGAAGGGGTGATGGACGCGGTGTCCATCGCGCTCCAGACGCCCGGGGCCATTGCGGTAGAAGGTGCCCTGAAGCTCCGCCGGAACGCTTCCACGCACCGGCGTTAAGGCCACATCGGTGAGCTCCTCCTCCACATTGACGAAGGCGCTGGACCAGTCGCTGCGGTCGTAGCTGCGGGCGGGGGCGACGGTCACGGGCGAACGATCAACGTGCTCCCATCCTCTCGTAACGGACTGTGAAGCGCGGCGCCGCTATCAGTTGGCGCCGGCCTGCTCCAGAACCCCTTTGCTGCTGGGGATAGCACCGGCCCGGCGTGGATCCACCTCGGTGGCCATGCGCAGTGCCCGGGCAAAGGCCTTGAAACAGGCTTCCACGATGTGGTGTGAATTGACGCCATCCAGCTGACGGATGTGCAGGGTGAGGCCACTGTTGTTGACCACCGCCACGAAGAACTCCTTGACCAGCTCGGTGTCGTAGCTGCCGATCTTCTGGCTGGGAATCGTCAGGCTGTAGCTGAGATGCGGGCGACCGGAACAATCCAGTGCCACCTGCACCAGGGCCTCATCCAGCGGTGCCACAAAGTGCCCGAAGCGATGGATACCACGGCGGTCTCCCAGGGCCTGAGCCAAAGCTTGCCCCACGGCAATCCCCACGTCCTCATTGGTGTGGTGATCGTCGATATGGGTGTCTCCCACCGCATTGATCTCCAGGTCGATCAGTCCGTGGCTGCTGATCTGGTGAAGCATGTGATCGAGGAATGCCACTCCGGTATTGGCCTGGCACTGGCCGGAGCCATCCAGATCCAGACGCACCTTCACATCGGTTTCACCGGTGACCCGATGAATGTCTCCCTGGCGTGTCATCACTCCACCTCCTCTGTTCACATCGTGCCTTACATCCCCGTGACGCAGTAGCCCGCATCCACATAAATGGTCTGACCGGAAATGCCGCTGGCCAGATCGCTGAGCAGGAAGGCTGCGGTGCCGCCCACCTCCATCTGGGTGACCGTGCGACGCAAGGGAGCCTTCTCCTCCACGTTGTGGATCATCTCGAGGATGCCGCCAATGGCGGAGCTGGCCAGGGTGCGGATCGGACCAGCACTAATGGCATTCACGCGCACCTGCTTCTCGGGACCCAGCTCAGCGGCGAGGTAGCGAACAGACGCTTCCAGCGCGGCCTTCGCCACACCCATGACGTTGTAGTTCGGGATAGCCCGCTCAGCGCCGAGATACGACAGGGTGATCACGCCGGCCTTCTCGCTGAACAGCGGCTTGGCATGAGCACAGAGAGGAGCCAGGGAATAGGCGCTGATATCGAGGGAACGAGCAAAGCCTTCAGCGGTGGTGGCGCTGTAGTCGCCGATCAGCTCTTCCTTGCCTGCAAAAGCCAGGCAGTGCACCAGGCCGTCGAGAACCCCCCATTTTTCCTTGATCTCCCCGAACACCTCGGCCATCTGGTCGGCGTCCTGCACGTTCAGGGGCAAAAACAGGCTGGGCTCGAGGGGTGCGGTGAGTTCGCGCACCTTGGACTCAAAGCGGCCCTTTTCATCCGGCAGATAAGTGATGCCCAGCTCAGCGCCGGCCGCCTTCAACTGCTGAGCAATGCCCCAGGCGATGGAACGGTTATTGGCGATGCCGGTAACGAGAATCTTCTTGCCGGTGAGATCAAGCAGCATCAGGACAGACCGGAACGGGTTGAATTCGCGCGATTCTCCCCCATCCCCCGCCAAGATCACCGCTCCTTTGCTGACGAAGGCCGGTGCCCAGCGCTGCGTCACCCCCGATCAACGGCGACCTGCCGCGGCAATTCGCCTCCCGCGATGCCCTCAATGCCCTGTTGGCGCAAGAGTTTCCAGAGGCGGAAGGGACTCTTAGCCCGATACGCGGTGGTCGTGAGGCAGCCGATGACAAGCTGCGGCGCATTGACGCAAGGCGCTACGCCAAAACCCGCAACCATCTCAAGGGCGCGGTCACCGGACTGTCGCCCTACATCCGCCATGGTGTTTTGGGCCTCGCGGAGGTTCGCGATTCCGTGTTTGCACGAATCCGCAACCGCGATGAGGGCGGAAAGCTGATCAACGAACTCGGCTGGCGCGACTTCTGGCAACGGATGTGGCTCGATCTATGCGACGACATCCACAACGATCAGGAACCGTTCAAAACGGGCCATGACGCCGGTTCCTATACCCGGGAACTGCCGGCCGATGTGCGCGAAGGGACCACGGGGCTGGCCTGCATGGATCGTTTTCGCGATCAACTTGTGAGCACCGGCTGGCTACATAACCACGCCCGGATGTGGATGGCCGCCTGGCTCGTGCACTGGCGACGGGTGCACTGGAAGGCCGGGGCCGACTGGTTCCTGGAGCACCTGCTGGATGGCGACCCAGCCAGCAACCATCTGAGCTGGCAGTGGGTGGCCAGCACCTTCAGCCATAAGCCCTACTTTTTCAATCGCGGCAACCTGGAGCGGTATAGCGACGGGCACTACTGCGACAACTGCTCCAGTGCCAACAACTGCCCGTTCGACGGCAGCTACGAGCAACTGGAGAACCAGTTGTTCTCCCCGATGCCGGCGATTCGCAACAGCGGCAACGACCGCAACCACCAACGCAACCGCCAACGCCGGAGCAGCGGAGGCACCAGTGCCGCCCTGGCCCGTCCCAAGCGATAAGCAGGAGAGTCCTCATGTCTTTTCAACGTCCGATCCTCTGGATTCACGAGGAAGCTCTCGGCGCCAGCAACCCGGCGCTGCAGGCCTGGCCCGAGGCCCCAGCGGTGTTTGTATTTGATACCCGTTGGATCCAGGAAGCACGAATCAGCCGCAAACGGATCGGCTTCCTCTACGAAAACGCTCTCGACCTGCCCCTCACTTTGCGCAAGGGGGATGTAGCGGCCGAGGTGCTGGCCTTTGCGTGCCGCCACCAGGCAGATGGCGTGATCAGCAGCACAGTGGTGGATCCTCGCCTGGAGCGTATTGGCGCTGCCATCGATGCGGAACTTCCGCTGGAGCTGATGGATCCCAAGCCCTTCGTGGAGCTGGAACGTCCACCGCGGCTGGGGCGTTTCAGCCGCTACTGGCGGGACGCCGAAGCAGTGGTTTGGGAGGGCTACTCCCCATCCTGCTGATCCTTAAGCAACTGCCGGAACCGCTTCAGTTCCTCCACAGGATTGGTCAGCAGGTCCTCTTCCTCCAGAGATGGCAGCTGAACGGGGAGCACTTGCTCTTCGCTGAGGGGCGGCTCAGTCCACTGCCAGCGCTCATCTGGTGCGCGGGCCTCGCATAGTGCCTCCAGCTCCTTCTCCAGCAAAGCCCGCACATCACGCCGGGACACCGCATCGAAAAACTCCTGGCGGGTCGCCAGACCAGAACTGAATGGGGTGGATCCGTTGCCGTTGAACAGACGGGCTGGATCTGGCAGCCATCGGGGACGACAGACCCCCGCGAAGCTGGTGTCTGTTTCCAAATAGATATGAATCCCATACCCATCCGGCTGACTCACCACGGCCACGCCGTCATGGGGCACGTACCGCTGCAAAGGGAACAAGCGCCAGCTGGGCGGTTCCTTAGGGGCACCGCAGGCCGCCAGCAGTAACGAAACTCCCCAAATCAGACGCAGGCGCGGCATCCATCACCACCGGAGGTGGCCATCCTGAAGCAGATTCGCCGCATCTGCCTGCGCGTCATGGCCCTGACACCATCCACGATGCTGGCGCTGAACACGCCGCTGCACGGTTTTGATCTGCCCCAGGTCACGGGCGGCCGGCTGAACAGCCAATCGCTGGACCATCGGCCCCTGCTGCTGATGGTGCTTTGTGCCCATTGCCCGTTTGTGAAACACGTGGAGCCAGAGCTCACCCGGCTGGAGCACGACTTCGCCGACCAGGTGCAACTGGTCGGCGTGAGCAGCAACAGCCTGATCACCCACCCCCAGGACGGGCCGGAACAACTGGCGGATCAAGCCCGGCGCCACGGCTGGAGCTTTCCATATCTGCTGGATGAGCAGCAGAACCTGGCCAAAGCGCTTCAGGCTGCATGCACTCCGGAGTTTTACCTGTTTTCACCCGATAGCAAAGGCCTACAGACCCTCCGTTATCGGGGCCAGTTGGACGGCAGCCGACCCGGCAATGATCAGCCCCTCGACGGCCGAGACCTGCGGGCCGCCCTCATTTCCGTGCTGACGAGAGCACCGGTAAACCCGGAGCAAACAGCCTCAGTGGGCTGCAATGTGAAGTGGAACCCCGGACACGAACCGGAGTGGTTCGGCGGAGCCACTTAAGCTTTCCTTCATGCAGGTACCTCCCTTCAGCCTCGGCCAGCAGATCAACGATCTGGGTGTGGACCTCGAAGAGGCGGTTCTTGCGGTGTTGCGCAGCGGTCAGTACATCGGCGGACCTCAGATCAAACAATTCGAGGAAGCCTTTGCCGTCAGCGTCTGCTGCGACCACGCCGTGGGCTGCAACAGCGGCACCGATGCACTGATCCTGGCCTTGCGTGCCCTCGGCATTGGTGCAGGCGATGAGGTGATCACCTGCTCGTTCAGTTTTTTCGCCACCGCTGAAGCCATCAGCGCCGTCGGCGCCACACCGGTGTTCGTGGATGTCGACCCCAGCACCTACCTGATCGATTTCGACCAAATCGAAACCGCGATCACCCCGGCCACCAAGGCCCTGATGCCGGTGCATCTGTTTGGCCGTGCGGTGGACATGAACCAGTTGATGGCGATTGCGGAGCGCCATCAACTGAAGGTGATCGAAGACTGCGCCCAGGCCACGGGAGCCCGATGGAATGGCCAACCTGTAGGCAGCTTTGGTGATGCGGGCTGCTTCAGTTTTTTCCCCACCAAAAACCTCGGTGCGGCCGGTGACGCTGGTGCCGTCACCACCAGCGATGCCGATCTGGCCCAGGCCATGCGCGAGCTGGCCGTGCATGGCATGCCCGAGCGCTACCTGCACACCAGCCTTGGGTACAACAGCCGCCTTGATGCCATTCAGGCAGCAGTTCTGAACGTGAAACTGCCGAAGCTGGAGAGCTGGATCAGCAACCGCACAGCCATTGCCTCCCGTTACCGAGATGCCCTTGGGGATCTCCAAGGACTCACCCTGCCGTCCTCCAACGAAGGCCACAGCTGGAACCAATTCGTGGTTCGCATAGGTAGCTGCCCCACCAGCCAACCCCTCTGCAACGCCAGCTGCAATTCCTCCACCACCAGTGCACGCCACGGAATCCCGGAGAGCTGCTGCCGCGACTGGCTTAAGCAGACGCTGCAGGAGCGGGGGGTGAGCACGATTATCTACTACCCAATTCCGATCCACCGGCAACCGGCCTACGCCCACCTGGGCTTAAAACAAGGATCCCTGCCAGTCACGGAACAGCTATGCAGCCAGGTACTGAGCCTGCCGATCTTCCCGGAGTTAACGATCGACCAGCAACAGGCGGTGATCAACACGGTGCGGCAGTTGCTGCCAGCCAGCCCCGCAGTTCGGAGCTTTGGCAGCGATGGCGAAATGCCACTTGCCGCCTAAGCAAGGCAGGATCCAAGAAACAAACAGTCCCACCTGGAGTTGGTGAATCGAGCCAACACCATTAATTTGTTTAAGAATGCTTGTGAACTTTGGCAGCACAACACTTCAGAGCAACATGTGTTGTGGCCTTTGCCACACTTATTAGCGGCACTTGTGCAGCATCTGCAGCCCCCTTGGTCTGCACGACCATTTACAACAGCACAGGTGGTGGCACAGCTCTGGAGACCAGCGTCTGCAAGAGCATCGAAACGCAGAACGAACGCATAGGGGAAGAGATTTACACCTGGAGACCTCCGTATTCGAGCGGAATTGGTGTTTTCCAGGGAATTGCGGAAGATCTTGGACTGGCGTTTGGCGGAATCAATGGCACACACTTCGTTGGCATTGGCTATCCCGACCAAACGATTGTCTGGGACGGAGGAATTCTTCAAAAAAGTATTGAGGAACTTTTAGAACTTCAAGCAGAACCCTTGCCACTGAGAACAGCTGATCTACCGAATGCTTTCGAGAGCAGCTTGGCGAATGCAAGCTTCGACGAGAGCACGCCGAACCAAGCCCCTACAGACGACTCACCCATGCGCGCACATCCCCTCTGGTGAATCAGAACGGAAGAGGCATCAAGAATTTCAAAGCGATAGGAGCAAGACTCTGCAGAACTGAGGAAAAAGGCTTCAACGTGCCGGCAACACCTTCCAAAGCGGCACCGCCAAGACCATTTCCGCCTTGCGTTAATTCAGGCTCAACGCTTTCAAGAACCTGAAGCTGTAGTTGCTTAAGGCGCTCTGCAGACTCAAAATCTCCGCTGGCTCTCGAAAGCGCTTCGGCCTTGGCAAGGTCTGATGCAGCCAGGGCAACTTTGCCTTGGAAACCCCGACTCACCCCCCGACCGGCCCAACTCAAGGGTTCATCTTCAACAAGCGCAAGGGCAGCGGTAAAGAGTTGTTCGGCAGCAGGCCAACGGCCGGCCTCAGCTTCAGCAACACCGGCGTTGTGGAAATGCGCTGCACTCAACCAATCAGGTTGAAGACCGATGGCACCACGCCAGTGACTGCGAATTAAAGCGGCATCGTCCAGTAGAGCACCTGTGAGATCAGATGAACGGAGATCAACACCCTCAAGACGTGCCGAACGCAAGTCAGCACCACGCAAGGACGCACCGGCCAAGATGGCCTGTCGCAGATCAGCAGCGAAGAGATCCGCACCCTCAAGATTGGCTTGACTCAGGTTCGCCAACTGAAGCTGGGCGTTCCGCAAGCGAGCAGTGGAAAGATCGGCGTGGACTAAATCGGCGGAACGCAGATCGCATGCCTCACAACGGCGCTCGAGCAACGCCTGCGAGAGGGCGTCCGGATCGGCGGCAAGGCATAAGGAACCACAAAATGGCAGCATCAAAGACAGCACAAGCGGACGCTTAAACATTCACAAAAAAGCGGGCGGAATTATGCAAGAAACGCATGCAAGGACAAACGAGACAATGACGTCATGCAGTGGAATCCCTCAGGGGGAGACAAACCATAAAAGAAAAAAGTAGAGTGGAGCGGTTAGCCCAAACCAAAAATCAAGCCCATGTCAGCTCTGGAGAGAAAGCTCATCCTGCGCCTGATGGAGAATCGGCGCCTGGGCCGTATGAATGCATTCACCCTGGTGGAGCTGATCATCGTTGTGGTGATCATTGGAATTCTTGCTTCCATCGCAATCCCGGCCTTTGAGGGCGCGGGCATCAAGGCAAAGCAGAAAGAAGCATCAACAGCTGTGGCGTCCTACATCAAAGCGGCACAGGCGTTCTATGCGGAAAACACCGAAATTGCGGACGATGCCGCAGATATTGCGCAATACGTGGCAATTGCCTCATGCGCAGGTACAACACCAACGGCCTGCCAAGGGGTAAAAGCGGTTGCTGTGACGAAAGGGACCAGCTGGAACTTACCTTCAGGTCTCTACACAATTACCCTGAGCAAGACTACTGATGAAACAAAGATTACAGCCGCACCCACTTCAACATTCACAGGAGGCCTGTCAGTCAGTGGGTGCTACAGCAAAGTGAGCAAAACAACCCAAGTTTACGACCAAAAATCAACAACAGACACAAAAACAGCTAAGTGCGCATAACACTTAGGAGATGAATAACGAGAGAAAAATAAAAATCAGAGAGGGGCAGGAAGGTTTTTCTTTGCCCCTTACTTTATTGATTGGCCTAGTCGTGACGAGCAGCTTAATGGGGGCCGTGTACATCGCAATGAACAGCAATCAAAGAACACGTTTCGACTTTCTGAGATTTCTTGGACGTACAGGGCTTGATTCCCTTAGAACGCAATACAAAACACTTCTCAACGACACCGACGGTGGAAATATCTATCACTTCTTCTGGGTGGCCGATGGATGCTCGAAAAATACCCCCAGCACAGAATGTCCAACAAGAGCGAAACCTGGTGTACTTGAAAATCCATCGACTGCATATTGGCTCGATGGCGTCTGGAAACAAGGTGCAGGAAGGCAAAAAGCACCGATGTGCAAACCAAATACCAATCAAGCCCTAAATTGGCTTGCTCCACACCGGGCGATACAACAAACATTTTATCAACAGGGGATCAAACTCAATCCTGATGTGAAACCAGCAGCAACGGGTTTTGTGCACAGTTATACCACCAACGAAATCATCACGACGGGAACAAGCCGCCAACAGCTTGTCAGCTTGATTGGTGGCGACGACGAGGGAGTCAACAAAGCCGGACGATCAGCAATGATCAATTTGCAAATTGCCCGAACAATGAATCAGTCAGGCTTTGCATTTCTTTCTGCCGGGTACAATGGAAATGAGAGAGAACCAATATCTCTATCAAACCTCAGAGTCACAAGCAATATAGGTATTCCTACAGGATCTATCTTGCTGCGTAAAAATATCTTTGGTGCAAACGAGTGCGGAAATCAAATTCAGAAATTCCGCACAACGTACACAAGATCTCCCATCAGTGGAAGCAGCCAATATGGAGGTCTAACAGTGTTTCCAGCGAAATTTCCGAGTGATCTTGGCAGCCATCCTAAAAACAGTGGCCCCTCCAGCAGCAGAGGAACCGTCATGCTCCGAAAGGGAGAGAACGGTCAAACAACCAACCGTTTAGGTCCTGGTGGGATATACCAATTTAATGACTTGTACCTATTGCCGGGAAGTCGACTCGAAATCAATACATCGAAACCTGTCACTTTAAAAGTAAAGGGAGATATTCATATTGCACCTGGGGCGAAAATCTGCAATGTGACCTCATTCAATTCACAATGTGGGAACGGCAAAGCCAGCCAATTAACGATTATCCAGGCAGATACGGCAGAAGCAAATAGCCAAGTAAATGAGAGGGTCCAGTGTGACATTGATAGTCGCCCCAATTATCGGCACACCGGCGAAGCAAGGCCGTTAACAACAGGGGGGAGGACATTTACGATTCAGAGCACTGGAAGGATCAATGAATCCCTCAATGCATTTATTTATGCACCCAGTAGCACTTTGGTATCTGCGGGTGTCGCCAAATCATGGAACAGCCAGGGCCGCTATCAGTGGGTACAGGATCACAACTCACAGCACAAGTACGCTGTCGTTAACAAGGGGGGTTATCTACACGTCGCTCGAAGAAACAATCAAAGCTCAGCAAGCCTGTATGAATTAAGAGATGAGAATAATCGTGCTTTAAAAGCAATAGATGCAAAAACCAACAACAACTCCTACACAGGAGTGGGAGAACTTATAACCAACAATCTTCCCTATTGGGCGCAGTACTACAGGGTTTACATGCCAAATAACATCATCATGCGGCACAATCTGAGAACAGGAAGAATTACAACGCATGGACTTTCATTTTCAGTAAACACAGCACGTATCCAACGTGAGAGGCCAATTCAATACCGAGAGCAAAGCTATCGAAGAGTATGTGGCTGGCAATGGTGCCGTCGGTACTACTGGTACTATTCATCTTGGTACCGTTGCTATCAATGCAGCTATCAGTATGGATGGACGACCAGAAATCTAATTAACAGCAACATCTACGAAAGCCAGATGACACAGAATACATATGGATTAAGCCGTTATTACAACGTGCAGCTAACGAGCCTATGGAATAATGCAGATATCGCAAATGCGCAAAGACGCTTTAAAGGGGCTGTATGGGCAAGAAATGTATGCTTAAGCCGCGAACCAACAAATTCAAGATACAGAAGAGACTGGATCAACTCGAGCACAAGTCACAGCTGGGAATTCAACAATCAGTTCATTGACGAAATGGTGAGTCGATATGGCCAAGAATACAACTTTGGCCTGCCAGAATACCGAGCTCAAAGTGAAACCCTGGTCGATCCGCAACGAATACTAAACAAGTAGAAATGAAAGTGGGATATTTACTAACGAGCAAGAATCAGCAGGCGAACAAGCCACGACCAATAGCAACAAGTGGATTCGGGCTTCTCGAAACCATTATCTCAGCAGTAATTTTGGCCATTCTGGTCGCCACATCAGTCACAATCACAAACAAGTATCAGTTAATTAATTATCGGTCGTCGTTAAGACAGGCACTTTCACAAACAGTCGACGACGATTTAACAGAGATTAAGCTTGAGTTGGAAAGCTACCTTTATGAAAAGAAGACACAATCACAGAGTGCATGTTATGCAACAAACCGAAGTTGCCAACAATCAACGGCTGGAGTTGGCCAATGCAAATATCTAGCACAACGTGCTATTGCAGCTTCTCCATTGATAAAAGATGGTGAAATCAGCTTCAACACTCAAACACATCAAGTCTTTAAGGGCCTGCAAAATGCAAAGAGTGGTCTAAAACGAATCGTCACTGTTAAAAAGCCAGAAGCCCCTACCCAAGCCAATCAAACTATAACCCTGATGGATGAAAGTATCATCAGGGTTACATATACTTTAGAAGGAGAATTAGCACAAGTTCTATTTGATAGCGCAAACCTAAAAACCATTGGCTCTGTCGACCTGTCACCACCAGCTCATTCGTTATGCCAGTACTAAATCACCTAGAAAGGAAGAGAAGAGGCAGAAATAAAAATGGATACACAATTACAGAGATGATCTTTGTAATCGTCATCACAGGCATTTTGGCATCAATCAGTGTTCCAAGCCTGATCAATTGGAAGCATTTTCAAACGATCAAAACAAGACAACTGGCCTTAAAAGCAAACCTTGAGCAAATTAAAAGTGATGCCAAGCGATGGGGAGCAACTTGCACAATAAGTGGAGCAGACCTAAAAAGCTCATGCACAAGCGCAGTAATCCAGAAAAAAACGACTGATACTTTTGGAGCACAGAGTACTGAGGAAAAAGTGATTAATTCAACTGTGAAAGGCAGAGAAGTGGAGAAAATATTCATCGGAACAAACTTCAAGGAGATCACCTTTTCCCCGCGGGGTTTTATACATATTGACCCAATTAAAGCAGGAAGCAACAATGCTACTTTTGTGTTGGGGTATCAAAGTGATAGCGATCCCTTTAAGAGTCAAGCACCAGAACTCTGTGTCGTGGTTCAACACCTCACAGGACACATCAGCATTAAACAGAGGAAAATGAACAAGTTAACTGTCGGGGATGCAGTATCTGCAATCTCCGGCCTCGAATGTTGACAATGCTTGAGAAGTAAGAGAGAATATAAAGGGTAAATCAATGCGAAGTCACATTAGCACAGTCGTTATAATGGATCATTTAAAGTTAAAACAAGAGCAAACAAAACAATATCGGCAGACCGGCTTTACCTTGACAGAATTGCTCGTCGGAGCCCTTGTTGCATCATTGACTGTTGCAGCTGGGATGAAACTCTCACAAGTAATCGTCAAAAATAACAAACAGAGTGAACGCAATTCAGCAGCTATCGAACTGGCGGACAGTGCAATTGACCAAATTCAGCAAGAGATCAGGAATGGCGAGCAACTGATTGATGTGGAGAGTGAATTACCAAAAGGATGCGATACATACAAACAACAAGGAATTGAATTTTTATTCGCCGTAGATATCCCAGATCAAGCTATGAGTTTGGGTGCTTACGATATTAGTACCGGCAAGCCCGATCTGAAAGCTGTTGAATGCCCAATTGTTTATGGAACAGTAGGAAATACAGAAGAGATTAAACTTCATCGAATCGGCACAAATATCAACCAATTCGGTTACTACACAGCAGATAAAACAAGTAACACAGAAATTCTTAAAAACATAAGCAAATCAACGAACCGATCCCTAACATGCCCAAGCACAAGATGGAAACACATCAAGCGAGGTGGAATCGAAGTTTGTATTGATCAAAGGCTCAAGCGAATGGCAAAACTCACAATCACCGTCAATAATGGACGTGATTTACCGGGTATAACAGCCGAAGGAAGCACAACACAACGTCAGGGCTCAGCGATGACCGAAGTCATGAAACAAGATGCAGTTGCTGGAGCCAACTCCAATACGGTATCCAAATGCAAAAGCGGATCAGGTTGCAACTTTGGCGGTCAACCCATTAGCTGCGACAAAACCTCGTTTGTGATAGATGTATCTGGGTCAATGGGGTTGGGAGGGAACACCTATTCATGGCCCGGTTATCGATTTAGATACAAAAATGGGCGGTCATACGTAGATGGAGGCCCAAACAGTCGAATGGAAAGAGCAAAAAGAGAGCTATTGAGGGCAATCGACTCCTGCTCAGATGATGCCGAAATAAATGTTACCTCTTTCTCTAGTGGTGGAATGTGGACGGAAAGAACAGCTTGGACAAGCCCCCAAAAATTAACAGCTTCGAATAGAAACTACCTAAGACAGCTAATTCAAGGAATGCTTGCAAGGGGTGGAACAGATCCTTGGCGCCACACTCATAGAATGGTACAAGATCAAAAAGTAAAAGAAGTTGTATTACTCTCAGATGGAGGCACTTGGACGGGAGGTTCAGTTAGGCTTGGTGGGAAGTATTACAATGGAGAGTACGCTCAATCTTATAAATCTTACAATGAGGAGTTTCGCAAAGATAACCCCATAAAAATCAAAACAGTATCGTTCGGTGGAGGTAACTATTGTGGCGGAGGTTGGATGGGAAGACTCGCCGATATGAATGGAGGAAGTTGCGTTGTCGCTCCCTAGTGCGCATCAATTTAACAAATACGTAGCAGCCTGCCGACTCGGTGTATAGCCATATCCATAGATACCACCCTGGGTATCATCAATAATCTGGGGAGTCACCATAATCACAAGCTCACGTTTTTCACGCGTTCCTCTACGGCTCCGGAAAAACTGACCCACAATTGGAATATCTCCAAGAATCGGCCACTTACTAATGATTTCTTGATCAGTTTCAGAAATCACACCCGTCAAAATCAACGTTTGGCCAGCGCGAACACGGAGATTTCCTGTGTCGAGCCTACGCTGAATCATTCGCTTAATGGGCCCGCAGCCTGGAATATCTGAACCAGAACCAACAACAGCTGAAATCTCAGGAGACATCACAAAAGAGACAAAACCATTGTCGTCGATCTTTGTGACCTTCGCACCGAGCCTCAATCCAGCATTTTTAAATACAGGCTGACAGGTGTTCGGAGCACCATTTTGACCGGCTTGAACCTGATAACTTGTGATTTCTTCTATACCCGAGACAATGAAAGCTTCATTGGCATTGGGCCGCCCAATCGAGGCACTCGAACCATCTGTTGAGGCATCAGAAGAACCACTGGGTATAGGCTTGGGATCTTCACTGAGGATCAAAGTGGGCGAAACAACAACCTTGGTAGAACTTGATTCAATTTTAGAACGTACAAGATTATAAAGAGTGTCATAGTCAAAAGCTCTTCCAGGATTAACAGGAGCAGGGTCGAGAGGTTCCTCAGGAAAGCGAGTTTGGCCTTCCTCAAGTTCAATATATTCGGATTTAGCAGATGATGCACCACCAGCCATCGTGTTAAAGGTTGAATCATTCGGAGGAAGATAACTACCAAAAGAACCAATTAATTTGCCGCGGTCACTTACGATGAAACTATTACCTGCTCGAAAAGCAAAAGAATTCTCAGAGGTTTTGACATTATCCAGCGTGATATCCAAAACCTTGATCGACAAAGCAACCTGGCGCTGACGTAGATCAATTTTTTTGAGAAATTGCTCGGCCGTACGAATCAATTGATCATTTCCCACCAAAGTGACTGACTGAAGGCGCTCATCAGTCGTTGCCAGCAAACCTAAAAGAGGACCAGTCTTGGATCCATAGGGTTGAACGTAGGTGGTTTTATCTGACGTTGTCGTCGAAAAATTTGGTGCTCCACTGATGGCTTCAGCACCCGAAGAGCCTTGGGTCACAGCTGTAGAGCGTGTTTGAGTCTTGGTGACCGTCGCCCCTAAGTTGGCAAGATAATCGGCAGCTGAACTGGCCGTCACCTGATTCAACCGATATGTACGAGCAAAACGGGATTTAATGATCGTTTCACGAACCTTAGGACCCACATACACCAAACCATCTTCAAGCTTGGCTTGCATCTGTGTCGCCATCAACAGTGCATTGAATACACGGGAATAGGGCTGATTTCGCATCGTCATGTTGACGTAGCGAATGGAATCAGGTTTTCCGGCATCAGATGAACCTGGAGCCAACTTCGATGTTGAGGTGGGCTGAGCCTGAGCTGCTGGACCCATCGGATTCAGACCAGCAGGATCTGGTGCTGCGGAGGAGTTAGAAGTTGAACTAACACTCGATGTAAATCGTGGATCCACCGGTACCCACACAAAGCCATATCCACCCCTGGAAACGAGATCTTCAAAAGCATGGCGGGCATTGGTTTGCCGATACTTCACAGAGACCACCGGCCCAGTGATGTTGAGAAGATTTGGGTTAGGGATAGCAGTCGTACCAACAGCGATATCACCAACGGCAGGAGCGACGGCACGCCTTTGCAAGCGAGGTGCATAGGCTTGCTGTGGCAAGCGCCTGGGTTTCACTGGATCAAGAAATCCTGTTTCGGAAGTGGGGACAGACTGGGGTGTGAAGGCAAAGACAAGACCCGTTGCAGTTTCACTAACCACCGCCTCATTCATCCGACGGCCGTCCTTACGCATCACACTGAGAATCAAACCACCACCACTACGAATCAAAGAGGCTTCAGCATTGCCTAACTCAGGAATCGAAACAGTTGCCTGCCCTTTAATCATTCGCTGCTGCTGCTCGGTACTGATCGTTCCGTTCCAAGAAGAAGCAAGAACACTTTGGTTGACCCGTTCAACCTTTCCTGACAGATCGATCGCGATGGCAACGCGTCCATTCGAGCGCAAAAGACGCATTCTCACGAAATCGGCATCAGTGAGCTGAGTTCGAGTTCTGACCGTTCTCGCTCCCGCAGAAAGATTCACCAGGCCTATATCAGCACCAACACCCCCAAGAGCAGACACCAAGGCCAAGGCCGAGCTAATCATCGGGCGAGCTGGTGAAGACATTGGCTGAAATAAAAGACTGGAGGGAGGAAGATGCAAGACGAGCGCCTTACTCGTTGGAGATAGGCGCAGTGGTTGCAGATGCTTGACGTTGCGGAATATCTACAATCAATTTAACGGTAACTTCACCAACATAGCGGGGCTCTGGATTGCTTCCACCCCCTGAAGCAGCCTCAGGCGAGGGCTGAATAGGGGTAGCAAAGACCTCAAAACAAACAGGTGAAAGTGTTTGTTTGTACTGGTTAAGATAGCGGAGATAATCAATCACATTCAGGTAATCGCCACGAAGGGAAAGCTGAAAGCGGTTGACCTTAAAAATACGCGCGAGATCTGAGGAAGGAGGCGACGAAGCAACAGAATCAGCTGGAGGCTCGAAATCACCCGTTGGTTCCTGCCCAGAAGAAAAATCAGGTGAGAGTGATTGATCAAAAGAAAAATCATTCTGATCGGGCTGAATACAGGTGTATGGGACCCCAGCAGGCAACGGATTGACCCCCAATAGCCGAACATTAGAACGTCTGGCAGTTTCAGTAAAAAACTTTGATGTAAATAGCTCGACCGACTCTTCTGAAACAAAATCATGAACAAGATCAAACTCCTCACCCAACTCGTCTTTTTGCTTTTGAAGATCAGCCAAACTGGCTCTCAAAATTGGCACCTGTTCAGCCTCAGACCTGTACTGCTGAAGCGTTTCGGCGTTGAGGCCCCATGATCGCCACTCAGGCAATGTGAAGCAATAAAGACCAGCACCTAACAGAACAACGCTTCCGACAACCGAAAGGGTCATTGGGTCTGCTTTACCACGAAGATCTGAAAATTTAATATTTTTAAGATCTTCGATTTTGATGTCCTTCAGCTTGGAGAGCTGGGCACCTACGTCAACTTTATTGAGCTTATCGATCGAATCTTTGATTTTCTGGAGTAAAGAAGCCATCAATCAAACACCCCCTATCTTTTTCAGAAGTGTGTTGTAGAGCCTAAGTTTGTTGTATTGGCCGTAATCAGAAGCAGCTGAGTAGAGATCTTCCAAGTCGGAAGTCGTTGCTGGAAGGAATTTACCTCTTAGGGAAACTGAGACAGGTTGCGAAGAAGACAAGCTTTGACAACCAGAGGAGCCAAGTGCGGAGAGATCAGAAGCCATATTGGTGAAACGGACACTATTCGGATCTACCGCAGGCATAGCTTTTAGTAAATCGATAAGATCCTCCAAGCTTTCGTAGTCTGGACCAAAAGCACAAATATTAAAACTAGAATTATCCAGAACAAATGTATTAAAATTCACCTTGCGTGGAACAAAGCGCTGCAAATTAAAGGCAAATGGATATACAGAAGCGGACGATGTAAACAGAGCGGAAAAGCTCCTGATATCTGATTTTTGCTGATCAAACTCCTGTTCTGAAGCTGAAATACGAGCTGTTAGCTGTAAATATTGTGAGTGCTCAAATTCAAGGTTTGAAATTTGTGAGATTGCTGAACGGTTATTAAAGAATGGGAAGGCCCACGACAAAGCAACAGTTAAACCAGCCATGGCCAAAGGGATAACATAACCCTGTTGGAGCAAAGATGTCGAGAAAGAGCTACCAGAAGCATGCCCAAAAACCGGAGATTCTTGTTTTTTCCAAAACGGTAAGCCTGAATCAGGGGGGAGATAATTAATAGGAGTCATGATTCTAGATATGCAAAAAGTCCGACAATAAGCTGAGGGATAAGATGTTGATGAAGGCTCAGTTCATCGGGCCTTAATTTATTTGAAATTTGATATTTTTTTGATATCTGACTGGTCAAAAGAGACCATGAACCCCAATTAGACAAAGGAGATGAACTAAAATCACCCAAGCCATATCCAGAAATAACATATTGGAACCCACCCTTAAACGATTGATCTTCCATAATCACATCGAGACCAGACTGAAGACGTTTCAAGAATTGATCAAAAAGACGATTCGACTGACCCGCATACAAAGCAGAACCAAACGGCAACTGGAAGGAGCGGAACTCGGAGACAGAACTCTTAAGCAATAAGTTACAACAATTTGGCTCTACATCGCAAAAGACAGTATTTTTAAGCGAATTGACAGAATTCAAAGCCCAAGTCATTATCCCTGTGTACATGGGTGAAATTCCCAAGACAGGTTGACCGACAATCTGCAGGGTATTTATCCACGAATGAATAAGATATGAGCTGGCATAATCAACACCACGTGTTCGGTGATCCTGAGCAAACAATTCATCGTCAGGGTAGAAATCGATCAGTGTTTGATCAGCAAGAAAAGGGCTTTTAGCCCTCAGTTTCGGATCATTTAAATCCCAAGAAGAAATTTCATCGACTAGAAAAGAGCAATGACTGAACTTCGACGAAGAAAGAAGGAGCAGTATTGGAGATGAGGACAAACCCATCACCTCCATCAAATCAAGAATAATTTGAGCAACTTCATCAGTATTTTCAACTCCCGAATCTCCAATAAGATGAGAAGGGAGATCGAGTGACAAACAATCGTCGACCATCATCGTCGATTGATTGGCCTTAATCGACGTCAGAACCAGATGCTGGTCCAAACTGGAAAGTACAGAAAACTGTTCAAATACCTTCAGGTCACTCGTAAAATCAAACGGTTTACTAATTTGTGGTAGCTGAACATCTGAAAGACGGCTCTTTGCTTGATCCCAGTACTGTCGAATCATCTTTGAACAGCAATTTGGCGCTCTTCGCGCCCATTCGTAATGGAAATATTTCCTTTTTCAAAGGATATAGCAGAAACACGATAACCCAAACCCTGAACAACGCCCAATGACAGAGGATCGCCGAGGGCTAAAAAAGCGTGTTCAGAGCCATCCTCGACAAGAGCCTTGAGAGAAGAACCCTCTTGAACAATACCTGTCAGACGCAATGAATTGAGGTCAGCGGCCATCGACGAAATGTTATTCGCGGAACCATTAGAATCAAACGGAGAATCAACTGCGAATGGATTCCGCTTCTCATCGGTAGTTCCTTTCGCAGACTTCATTCGATTCGCAGGAACAGAGCGAAAACCATCCTGACCTGAAGATCGAGACTCACCTGTCAAAGGAAGTTCATCGGAGACACCCTGAGTTCGCTCCGGAGAGGGCAATGATGGATCAAGAGACCATGCTTGGGGAACAACTAGAGACGATGCAACGACTACAGATACAGCAATCAAAGAATCGCGAGCAGAAAGCTGGTTAATGTTTAGCCTCACCAGCAACGATTTGTTTGTGCCATTATATGCAGAAGCAATATTCTTGTCAATACTTTCAAGCTATGCAAATACTGCAATAGCGCTTGCAACCATAGGGCTATAAAATCAATAGAACTGGATGAAAGCAATCAGTGACCGCTCAAATTCTAGAATTGATGAGCGTTCTTTCTGAAAAACGCTGCGAAGAATGTGGTGTTATTTTGATTTCCAAAGGTGATTCAAGTATCCGCCTAGGCGCGATGAACCCCTCTTACTACGAAGTTAAAATGCTGACGAAAGAACTTAGAGAATTGGGTTTTAAAGACATACAAATTACAGCAATTTCAGCGGATGACTGGGAGCGATGGCAAGACGACTCTGGCAAAGCAGTCTTCACCACAGAGCATCAAACAATTCAACAACACATTGATGCCGAGGCTGCAGAATTAGAAGAAAACAGACCAATTAAGATCGAAAATAAAAATTTAGAAAAACAGAATGAGATTGATCAAGAAATATCAGAGGTCAATGATCTTAGCAACGAACTCACGGATGAGCTGGGCCTGATTGGCACTGAAGCATTTTTTGAAGATATTGAAGAGGAAGAAGAATCGATAGAAACGATTACACCGGAAGAAGAAGAATCTTCGTCCGATCCAATTATTTCCGCGGTAACTACGATTCTTGCCAATTGCAAAAAACTAAAGGCATCCGACATACACATCGAGCCCCAGGAAGCTGGCCTGAGAGTTCGCTACAGAATTGATGGAATCCTGAAAGAAGTGTATTCTCTGCCCAAAAGCAGAACGAACGCCATTATCAGCCGATTGAAAATCGTTAGCAAGCTTGATATTGCAGAGCGCCGTCTTCCACAAGATGGTCGTATACGTGTCAATCTTAATGGTTCGATAGAGGACTTCCGGGTCAGCACACTTCCTGGGAAATGGGGAGAAAAAGTTGTACTTCGCTCCTTGCAATCTGATCCTTCTATTCTCAATCTGCAAAAACTAATCACTTCAGAAAAAGAACTCAAGCTGATAAGAGATATAGGCCAATCACCCTATGGAATCATGATTGTGGTGGGCCCCACTGGTAGTGGCAAGTCGACGACGCTCTATTCAATCCTTAGCGAGCGTAATTCCCCCGATGTGAACATCAGCACGGTTGAAGATCCTGTTGAATACACACTCCAGGGAATCCATCAGGTTCAGGTTATTCGGGAAAAAGGCCTGGATTTTGCTCGAGCGCTTCGAGCCTTGATGCGCCAAGATCCGGACATTATTCTTGTGGGTGAAACAAGAGACCGAGAAACAGCTCAAACGGCCATGGAGGCTGCTTTAACAGGGCACATGGTTTTTACAACCCTGCATGCCAACGACACTGCTACAGCTTTAACTCGATTGGATGAAATGGGAGTGCCACCTTATTTGGTCGGTGCATCTGTTGTTGGAGTGATGGCGCAGCGTTTGGTTCGTAAAGTCTGTCCAAGTTGCAGCACAACACGCACAACAGAGCCAGGTAAAGACGATCTCGCTCTCTCCTACGGAATTCAATCAGTTCGTGTCGCCCAAGCCATGAATATCAACACAGAACAAACCCAGAATGGCCAAGCCTGCTGTACAAATTGCAATGGCACCGGCTACAAAGGACGATTGGGCCTTTATGAAGTGATGTCAATTAACGATGAGATGCGAGGCTTAATCCTGAAACACTCAACAGCAGACACAATTCGAGAATGCAGCAAAAGGCAGGGGATGCAAAGCCTGCTAGATTATGGAATGAATTTAGTCAAACAGCAGCTCACAACTTTGGCAGAAGTTGAAAGAGTATGTGTTATCGAGGAGCCTGAAAATGCCTGATCTGAAACTGCATGCATTGATGAATGATCTTGTTACCCGTGGAGGTTCTGATCTCCATCTAACGGGTGATATTCAACCCTATTTCAGGATCCAAGGTCAGATGTTGCCAGCATCTGATGAAAAACTATCGCAAGCACAACTCTGGAAAGAGTTGACTACAATGCTCGGCGAGACGAAAATGAAAGCATTTAAGGAAAAAAAAGAGCTCGACTGCAGTTATGGGTTAGAAAATGTAGCTCGTTTTCGACTCAATGTCTTTTTCGATCGCGGGAAAATTGCCTGTGTGATGAGAGCACTCAGCAGCAAAATTCCCAATTTTTCTGTTCTCGGACTGCCAGAAAGCCTCCAGCAACTTTTGAACCGTCCTCGTGGGCTCATGTTGGTCACTGGACCAACTGGATCAGGAAAAACAACAACGCTGGCAAGTTCAATTGACTGGATCAATGCCAATCATTCACACCATATCCTTACCGTTGAGGATCCAATCGAATTTGTTTTTAATAACAAAAACTGTCTTGTAAGGCAACGAGAAGTTGGAGAAGATACCTCGTCATTTTCCAATGCACTTCGCTCTGCACTTCGAGAAGATCCAGATATCATTTTGGTTGGTGAAATGCGTGATTTGGAAACAATTAGCCTTGCAATTACCGCTGCAGAAACAGGCCACCTCGTCTTGGGTACCCTCCATACATCTTCTGCATCGCAGACTATTGATCGAATTATTGATGTATTTCCAACGGCCCAACAACAGCAAATAAGAGTGCAGCTTTCTGTATCGCTGATAGGAGTCATCTCACAAACACTCTGCAAGACCACCGATAAACAGCGAAAGCTTGCTGCTGAAATATTAGTCAATAACAATGCTGTTAGTAATCTGATACGTGAATCAAAATCCTCACAGATCTACTCCCAAATCCAAGTTGGTGGTAAATTTGGGATGCAGACTCTTGAGCAAGCTCTTTTCCAGTTGGTGGACGAAGGTTTAATCACCAAAGAAGAAGCTTTTTATAAATGCAATCGCCCTAATGTGCTGACAAGTCTTCTCGATAGTGTTCAATAAAAATGGCCAGCTATGACTACCTGAAAGACAAAAATCTTAGAGAGAGACTAAAAACAGTCAGAAAAAATCGACCTGAGGCTAATTCTGCATATACTAATACTACAAAGAATAATCTTTCTTCTAGTCAATCAACATCCAATCCAAACCGAGTCAACAAACAGCCTGCTCCACAGGAGAAGACTCGCTCCATCAACACTGGAACTACTCCCTCGCGCAAGCGATATCCGAAGCCGTCGACAAAAGATCTGGCCATATCAACCAAGCAGCTGGCCTCGATGATCCGTACTGGCCTACCACTACTTGAAGCTCTCAACATCATCTCCAGCAGCTCTGACAACAAATCCCTCAAAAGTATCTACAAAGAAATCTCAATAGGCATCAGCAAAGGAACAACACTTCTGGAAAACCTTTCACTTTATCCGAATATTTTTGATGAGATGTACCTAGCGCTGGTCTCAGCAGGAGAAGCTGCAGGAAAGCTACCAGAGGTCTTGGATCGTGAATCAAAACTGCTGGAATCTCTAGCCAAGATCAAAGGTCAGATCAGAAGTGCAATGGCTTACCCCATTGGCATCTCTGTGATCACGTTTGTTGTTGTCATCATCATGCTGGTCTATGTCATGCCAGTTTTTGTTGAGATGTATTCAAAGTCGGGAGCTGATCTTCCTGGTTTGACTCAATTTCTTGTGGATGCCTCCACTATCATCACTGATCCAATGTTTCTGGCGAAGCTGCTGCCGATCAGCATTATCAGTTTTTTCGTCATTCGTATTTTATCCAGACAAGAACCGGTTCTTCTATGGAAAGACCGCCTGTTTCTCAAGATTCCAGTTGTTAGTGGTCTCGTAACCAAGTCATCTCTGGCCAATTTTTCCAGAACACTGTCATCCCTCAACGATGCTGGTGTCCCCATCTTGGAGGCACTCCAAATATCAAAAAGAACATTATCAAATCGAGTTTTCAAGAATGTGATCACCAAAATGTATTACGAAATTGAATCTGGACAGCCAATCCATAAGGCTTTAGAAAGAGACAAAATCATCCCAGTAATGTTCACCTCAATGTTCCGCATTGGCGAAGAGACTGGAGAGCTGAGCGAAATGGTGAACAAATTGGCTGATTTTTACGAAGATGAGGTTTCTGAAAGCGTCAAAGCTCTTACATCAATTATGGAACCGCTGATGATCGTCTTTGTTGCAGGAGTTGTTGCCGTCATGCTCATCGCGATGTATCTACCCATGTTCTTCATGTTTGAGACGATCCAATAGAAGACCCCTGTATCAGAGGGATCCTCAAGACCGAATCGTCGCGTAAAGCGCCTTGAACTTGGCCTGCTGCCTCTTGTGATCCACCAGTGGTTCGGGGTAATCCCTCCGCTCGAGTGCACCGATCTCTCCGCTGAGCAAATCCTTGGTGTTCACATGGTGCAGCTCCGGCACCCACTGGCGGATGTAATCACCGGCTGCATCGAACTTGGAAGCCTGGGTGGCGGGGTTAAAGATGCGCAACGGCTTGGGATCCATGCCGCTGCTGGCACTCCACTGCCAACCACCATTGTTGGCGGCTAGGTCGCCATCCACTTCCAGCTCCATGAAGGCCCGCTCACCCCAACGCCAGTCGCAGATCAGATCTTTAACCAGATAAGAGGCCACGATCATGCGGCAGCGGTTGTGCATCCAGCCGGTCTGATTCAGCTGACGCATGGCAGCATCAATAATCGGCATTCCGGTCTGGCCCTCCTTCCAGAAGTCGAACCAGTCTTCGTTGTTCTCCCAAGGGAAACGGCGCCACTGCTCGCGATAGGGGCCATCGGCCAGTTCGGGGAAATGGAACAGCGCCTGCTGGTAAAACTCACGCCAGCACAACTCTTGTTCCCACACGGCGATGGCATGGAGCTGCTCCTCGGAGCGGGCCAGCGCGCGGGAGTCTTGGGCGGCACTCCAAGCCTGCCGAGGGCTGAGGGTGCCCACACTGAGGGCAGCACTGAGGGTCGAGGTGCCGGCGGTACCGGGAAAATTGCGATCAGGCTCGTAGCCGAGTAGCGGTCCATCACAGAACCTCGTGAGTTGCTCCAAGGCCGCCGCCTCTCCGGGAAGGCAGGGGCAGATCTCGGTGCCCTTGAAACCATGGCTCTCCCGCAATGCCGCAAGGAAATTTCCCGCCGGCACGTGGACGGGATCCAGATCCACCAGCCCGGTGGGGGCGGCAACGGTGCTGGGCTGCTTGGCCAGCACTTGGCCGCGCCAGTTACGCAAAAAGGGGCCGTAGACCCGGTAAGGATCACCACCACCGGTCTTGACCAGCTCAGGAGCGATCAGCAGCTGATCCCAGTCCACCACCACCTTCCGACCATCGGCCTGGAGCCGCTTCGCCACCTGGCGGTCACGCTCACGGGCGTAGGGCTCCACATCGCGGTTCCACACCACGGCCTCGGCGCCGATTTGCTCTGCCAGCTGTGGCAGCACAACCGGAGGATCCCCCTCGAGAATGACCAGACGGCTACCGGCCTCCCGCCAGCGCTGCTGTAATTCCACCAGGCTCTCGATCAGAAACCACAGACGAGCCGGCGCCATCGCCGGCAGATGCTCCGGAGGATCGATGACCTTGGGGTCGAGCACATACACGCCGGTCACCGCCGGGCTGATCTCCCCAGCGACGGCCAAACCCAGATTGTCCGCCAGGCGCAGATCGCGGCGGTGCCAGAACAAAACGCGAGGGGTCGTCATCAGAGGCCGAGAAGCTGCTTGGCTCGGAACCAGGCGGTGACGCTCTTTCCATCAAGCCATTCATCACCCGAAGCCAGCGCCGCATCCAGTTGCGCTGGACTCATCAGCACCACCTCCAGGTCTTCGTCGTCGTCGCCGGCTGGTGGGTTTTCCAAGGGGGTGAGCTCCCGGGCCAAAAAGCAGTGGATAACCTCATCGGAGTATCCCGGGCACGGGAGCATCGGCCCCAACTCATCCCAGCGGGTCGCGCTGTAGCCGGCTTCTTCACCCAGCTCCCGCTGCATCGACTCCAAGGGATCTTCCCCCTCCTCCAAGGTGCCGGCAGGGAACTCGAGCAAACGTGCCTGCACCGCGAAGCGGTACTGCCGCAACAGCACCACCTGACCGTCATCGGTGAACGGCACCGCAAGGGACGCACCAGGATGTCGGATCATCCCGAAGGTGGCCTCCACCCCCATCGGCAGCTTGATCCGATTGCGTTCAAAACGAATCTTTCGAGCATCGACCGCTTCAACGGTGTCGAGCAACTCAAAGGGTTCCGGGGCCGGCAGCGGCGCCATGGGAGCAGGCGAGAAGGCTCACCAGCATGGCGGGTGAACGCCCTGCATCGCCTGGAGCAGGGGCTCTAAAACAAAGTTGCGCAGGTGCATCCGCGGGTGGGGCAACACCAAACGTGGTAAGTCAAGCCTCAACTCACCCCAAAACAACAGGTCGAGATCAAGAGTGCGGGGTCCCCAGCGCTGCTCCTGCGCACGGTCACGGCCACAGCTCTGTTCCAAACACTGCATTTCCTCCAACAGCTCAAGTGCCGCAACTTCAGACGGCGGACGCTCGATGCGGGAGATCAGGAGAACTGCATTGCAGTACTCGTCTTGACCTGGAGGACCGCCAAGCGGCTGGGTCTTCAGAAACGCAGAACAGCGAACATCTTGAGCTTCCGCATTGCCCCACTCCACAAGAAAAGCCGCCAAGCGGGGTGCAATCCAACGCAGGGTGGATTCAGGAGGTCCGTGAGAGCTGCTCAGGTTCGCCCCGAGCCCAATAGCAAGCGCTCTTTCCAAGGGGAACGATGCCATTGCGATCGTGGCGGCAAAGCACAACTCGACCCTAAGAGCCGAAGCATGCAATGATCAGCCAAAGGGCTTATTCAACGACTCAAGGAAATGTTTTTGGTTCCATTCTTTACAAGATTCCGAACCTCCTTATTCAAGGCAACAACAAAGCCAGAAATCATAACCAAAAAGAATTCACAAGCCGCTAAAAAAATAATCGAGAATTTTCGCCTTCAGGTCACCAAAAATTCTGAACCAACAAATAACACCAATAAGGCACTAGAAGACATAAACAAAACCATCCAAAGCGACGGAGCCACCAATCAACTACTACTCAAGAAATCAGAAATACTTTTAAGCAAAGGAAAAATCCGGCAAGCCCGACAAATACTACAAGACGTCAGCCAGAATAAACGAGACCAAAAGGCAACCACCGAAGCGAAAAAATTACTCGAAATATCACTCCTACTACAACAAGAAGCCAATGAAAACAAATTCAAGAAACTTGTCAATGATTTGCACGAAATAGCACATAGGTACGAAAAAAAACTGCCGCTGCCCGAAGAACTGCTTAACGACCAAGACATCACACCGATAGTTCGCGAAGAAGCTCGCTTAGCTCGATCCGCCGAACTGCCAAAGCTTTCCTATGAGCTTATTGATCAAATCTTGCAAAGCGGGCAAGAATCGCCGTGGCTACTTCAAGACAAAGCCTTATCCCTCAGCATGATGGGACAAAAATCAGCAGCATTGGATATGCTAAGGAGCCTGAAAAAAATAGCCAAAGGGTCAAAACTCACTACTTCAATCAATAAAAGCATCGAATATATCAAGGAAAATTCAAAGTATCATCAATCAAAATCAAAGCTCTATCTCGCCAAACAAACACAATTGATCGCCAGAACCAATGACCTCGACCTTGAATTCATAGCCGATCCCAGCAAAATTGATAACAGAAATCATATAAAATTTTTGATTTTCAGGAAAGCCCGTTCAGTCCTCGAAGACAAACCCAAAGCCTCTCTTTACCTTGTGAATTCAATATTAGATTACTTCCAAGACGATCTCGCAGCTCTGCAGCTAAAAGGTGAAGCGCTCGCTGCACTCAGAAGAAGCGAAGAAGCCATTCAGATTTGGGAAAATTTAGCCCACTCAAAAGACGAAAATATCGCCAACAAAGCATGTGAGCTGATTTCTCAAACCCTTTCGCTGAAAGCAAAACAAATCAGCGCCAACAAGCCTCCAAAAGAAGCACTTTTTTTCTTTATCGAAGAGCACCTCAAACTCAATCTCGCTCCTACCGTGAACGATGAGGTAGAAAAAATCCTTACACAACTTGAGCCATCAAACCCCGATTCATCTGACCCCGAGCTGCAGCAGCACCGGATCCAACTGCTTTTCAACACTCTGGTGATCGAATGCTTTGAGACGCAATGGCGCGATCGGGGCCGTTTGGATGCCAGCGCAACAGCTCAAAAGCCAGGCACGATAAGCAAGACTGCCCTGGAAGCGGGTTGAACGCGTCCATGGCGGCAAGCGGTGTAGCACTCAAGAACGACCAAGCGACCCGCGCTTTTCCTCTGGCCGCAATTACCGGCCATGGAACGCTCAAGCTTGCCCTTTTGTTGGCGGCAGTCGACCCAGGCTTGGGCGGCGTGGTGATCGCCGGGGGACGCGGCACCGGTAAATCTGTCTTGGCCCGGGGGCTGCATGCCCTTCTGCCACCCATCGACGTTCTGGATGCAGAGGGTGGCGTGGGCCGCAACCTCGACCCACAGAACCCAGAGGAATGGGATTCGGCCACCCGAAAGCGGATCTCAGGCGAAGCCCCCTCCACGGTCATCGCCGCCCCCTTCGTCCAGATCCCGCTCGGCATCACCGAAGACCGTCTAGTAGGTGCCGTGGATGTGGCCGCCTCGCTCTCCAGCGGCAGTGCCGTTTTCCAGCCGGGCCTGCTGGCGGATGCCCATCGCGGCGTGCTCTACGTCGATGAACTCAACCTGCTGGACGACGGCATCGTCAACCTGATGCTGGCGGCCGTAGGCAGCGGCGAGAACCGTGTTGAGCGGGAAGGCCTCAGCCTCAGCCACCCCTGCCGTCCCCTGCTGATCGCCACCTACAACCCCGAGGAAGGCAACATTCGCGATCACCTGCTGGATCGCTTTGCCATTGTGTTGTCGGCCAACCAGTTGGTGAGCACCGAGCAGCGGGTGGAAATCACCAATGCGGTCATCAGTCATGGCCAATGCAGCCGCAGCTTTGCCGAAAAGTGGGGGGAAGAAACGGATGCCCTGGCCACCCAGCTGCTACTGGCACGCCAGTGGCTGCCGGATGTGCAGATCAGCCGCGAACAAATCGAATATCTGGTGACTGAAGCCATCCGCGGCGGCGTGGAAGGCCACCGCTCCGAGCTCTACGCAGTACGGGTGGCCAAGGCCCATGCGGCCCTCAGCGGCCGGGATCGGGTGGACGCCGAAGACCTCCAGGTGGCCGTCGCCCTTGTGATCGCACCGCGGGCCTCCCAGATGCCGCCACCGGACCAGCAGATGGAACCGCCGCCGCCGCAAGACCAGGAGCCACCGCCACCGCCGCAGGACCAGGGGGATCAGCAACAGGACAACCCACCCCCACCACCGGAGGGATCGGACGACGAGGAGGCCGACCCACCGGAGGACAACAGCGAGGACGACAGCAGCGACGACGACGAGGGAGACGGCGAGGAGGATCAGGCTCCACCGGCGGTTCCCGAAGAGTTCATGCTCGATCCGGAAGCGATCGAGGTAGACCCCGACCTGCTGCTGTTCAACGCCGCCAAAACAAAAAGCGGCAACAGCGGAAGCCGTTCGGTGGTGCTCAGCGACAGTCGTGGTCGCTATGTGAAACCGATGCTGCCGCGCGGTCCGGTCCGCCGGATCGCCGTGGACGCCACCCTGCGGGCCGCCGCGCCTTACCAGAAGATCCGGCGGGAACGGGAACCCGGTCGCACCGTGATCGTGGAAGAGGGCGACCTCCGGGCAAAGCTTCTGCAGCGCAAAGCCGGTGCCCTAGTGGTGTTCCTGGTCGATGCCAGCGGCTCGATGGCCCTGAACCGGATGCAGAGCGCCAAGGGCGCCGTGATCCGACTGCTCACCGAGGCCTACGAAAACCGCGATGAAGTGGCCCTGATCCCCTTCCGAGGCGATCAGGCCGAAGTGCTTCTGCCCCCCACCCGCTCAATCACGGCAGCCCGCCGCCGGCTGGAATCGATGCCCTGCGGCGGCGGTTCACCACTGGCCCATGGCCTCACCCAGGCCGCCCGTGTCGGTGCGAACGCACTGGCCACTGGCGATCTCGGCCAGGTGGTGGTGGTGGCGATCACCGACGGACGCGGGAACGTGCCACTCAGCACCTCTCTGGGCCAACCCGAGCTGGAGGGCGAGGAGAAACCCGACCTAAAGCAGGAGGTGCTGGATGTAGCAGCCCGTTACCGGATGCTCGGGATCAAGCTGCTGGTGATCGACACCGAGCGCAAGTTCATCGGCAGCGGCATGGGGAAAGATCTCGCCGAAGCCGCCGGAGGCAAATACGTGCAGCTGCCCAAGGCAAGCGATCAGGCGATCGCAGCTGTGGCGATGGATGCGATCACCAACATCTAAACAGAACGATATCGTGAATAAATCGTGAAATCAGAGGCACAATATCGTGCCTATTGAGCGGTCTGGGCCGGGTAAATCTCACCAAACAACTCACCCAAGCCAATGGTGAGATTGCGCACGCCCTGCATGAACTCAGGATCCCCTGTGAGTTGAGCCACATCGCCGCCGACCGCATCGATCTTGGCGGTGAGCTGTGCGGCATTGGCGGCCGTCTGCTTGAGCTCACTCAACGTCTGGGGATTATCGAGAGAGGACGCAATGTTGTTCAGATGCGCCGTCGCCGCCTCCAGATTGCGAATCACCGGAACAGCCTGGGCCAGCTCCTCCTGGAGCTGCACGGTCAACAGCTCAAATTCCTTTGTGGTGGCCTCAATCTGCTCAAGTGATGCAGCCACATTTGGGATGACCCGTTCCTGCTGAGCCTGGGCCAGCAGCTCTTGCAGGGTTTCCGTCACTGTCGAAAGGCTGGCCGCCTCACTCCCTTCCACAGTGCTGCCATCACAGAGTTGCTGTTCAGCCCGGCAGTCAGCAGCACGCGGGAGAGGGGCACCTTTGGGCAACGGTGTGCCGCGACTGACAAGTGAGACCTGCGCATCTCCCCCCAGCAGGGAACCGGAGGCCACCGTGGCCGTGACGGGCAGCGACAGGAGCAGATCACCTTTGTCGATTTCGAGCTCAGCCACCACCGCTTCGGGCGTCACCGCAATCGAGCGCACCGAACCCACCAGGATCCCCCGATAGGTCACAGGGGAGCGCTCCGCCAGCCCAGCCGCATCGTTGAAACGTGCGGTCAGGGTCCAGTGGCTGGAGCCCAAACGAACACCTCGCAACCACAAGGCCGTGGAAGCAAAGCCGATGATGCCGCCGATCACAGTGAATCCGACGATGGCATCACGAACGCTGCGTCGCATGGTGATCAGTGCTCCGCCGGTTGCATCGGTCCGCGCAGGCTACCCGTCCTGAACTGCACGACATAGGGGTTGTCTGTGGTGCGGAACGCATCCACTGAGCCTTCCCACTGAAACTGGCCGTCGTAAAGCATCACCACCCGTTCCGCAGACCGTTCGATCGTGCTGCGTACATGACTCACCACCACCGAACACCCCTGCGCCACGGTGGTGGTTTTCACAATCAAATCCTCAATCCGCGTGCAGGCCACAGGATCGAGGCCTGCCGTGGGCTCGTCGTATAGCAGCAAGGGCATCGACTGATCCCCCCTCTGGGGATCATCAATCAGCGCACGGGCGAAGCTCACCCGCTTCTGCATACCACCACTCAATTCCCCGGCGTAGAGATGGGCCACGTCATAGAGCCCAACAGCTTCGAGGCAGGCATTCACACGATCACGAATCTCCTTCTGCGACAGCTGCGCCCTTTCGCGCAGCAGGAAACCAACGTTCTCCTCCACCGTGAGGGAGGCCAGCAAGGCGGGGTTTTGGAACACCAGCCGAACGTCGGGCGGATCGCTCTGATCCAGCCGTAGATACGTCTGTGGTTGGTCGAACACGCGCAGTTCACCGCTGGTGGGCAACTGCAGACCAGCCAGCAGGCGCAGCACCGTTGACTTTCCCGCACCCGATGGGCCCACCACGGCCAACCGCTCCCCCGGGCGCAGGGTCAGATTGACCCGATTCAGCACAGGCTTAGGTCCCCACTGCATCGTGAGGTCCCGCATCTCCACGACGGGTTCAGACTGCGGCACGATCTGGGCCGAAAAACACAGACATCCTGCCGCCTTTCGACAAGCTCCGTACAGTTTGGTGAACTAGCGGACCAAGTCTTTCCTTGGCGCCAAAGACCCCGAAAAGTAGACGCCAGGCCCGGATGATGCGCGACATGCGGCGTCGGGATCTGATGACCCGATCCCAAAGGGCAGTGCGCTGGCTGCAACCCGGCCTGGTGGTCAAGCGCTGGCTGCTCACATCTGGGTTGGGGCTGTTGATGGCTCTGCTGGGTGCCGCCATCTGGGCCGATCTGAAGCCGATTTACTGGATTTTGGAAACCCTCAGCTGGCTGCTGGGCACCCTCACCACCGTGTTGCCCCGTGAATTTACGGGGCCACTGGTGGTCTTGATCGGCAGTGGCCTGCTCCTCTGGGGTCAAAGCCGCAGCTTCGGCTCGATTCAACAGGCTCTCGCCCCCGACAAAGACACCGTGCTGGTGGATGCCCTGCGGGCCAAGAGCCGCTTGAACCGGGGCCCCAACATCGTGGCCATCGGCGGCGGCACCGGCTTATCGACCCTGCTGAGTGGTTTGAAGCGCTACAGCAGTCACATCACCGCCATCGTCACCGTCGCGGATGACGGCGGCAGCAGCGGTGTGCTCCGGCGGGAATTGGGGGTGCTGCCCCCAGGTGACATCCGCAACTGCCTGGCAGCACTCTCAACAGAAGAGCCTCTGCTCACACGCCTTTTCCAGTACCGCTTCTCGGCCGGTAGCGGCCTGGAAGGTCACAGCTTTGGCAATCTTTTTCTTTCAGCCCTAACGGCCATCACGGGCAATCTGGAAACAGCCATCACCGCCTCCAGTCGTGTTCTGGCAGTTCAAGGACAAGTGGTCCCTGCCACCAATGTGGATGTGCGGCTCTGGGCAGAGCTCGAAAACGGTCAACGGATCGAAGGAGAGAGCAACATCGGAAACGCCCCCAGCCCCATCGTTCGTCTGGGCTGCATTCCGGAACGCCCGCCTGCCCTACCAAGAGCGCTCGAAGCGATCGCCAACGCCGACCTGATCGTGCTCGGGCCGGGCAGCCTCTACACGTCTCTGCTCCCAAATCTGCTGGTGCCGGAGCTAGTGAGTGCCATCAAACGCAGCCGAGCACCACGGCTCTACATCTGCAACCTGATGACACAGCCCGGCGAGACCGACGGCCTGGATGTGCGCGGTCACATCCGGGCGATCGAAGCGCAGCTGGCCAGCCTCGGCATTGAACCCAGGCTGTTTAATGCCGTTCTTGCCCAAGACGACCTTCCACCTTCAGACCTGGTGCGCCACTACCAAAGCCGGGGTGCGGATCCGGTGCGTTGTGATGCCGAAGGGCTTCGATCAGATGGTTATGACGTCACCCAAGCACCTCTGCAGGGAATCCGACCTACAGCGACCTTGCGTCACGATTCCCGCAGCCTGGCTCTAGCGGTCATCAGGTTTTACCGGAGCCATCGCTCCCAACACGCATCCTGAGACGCGATCAATAAGCGTCCTGCATTTCGTAAAAATCTGGCTGGACGTAGTCCTTGCGCAACGGCCAACCTTTCCAGTCCTCCGGCATCAAAAGACGCTTGGGATGGGGATGGCCCTCGAATTGAATGCCGTACATGTCGAACGTTTCACGCTCCTGCCAATCAGCTCCACGAAATAGGCCGTAGATCGATGGAAGCGACGGAGTGCCCTCCCGGCTGAGGAACACTTTGATCCGCACTTCCCGCAGCTTTGCGGAGGGATCAGCCGCCATGGCTTCAACCTGTTCCGCCATTGCTAACAGGTGGTAAAAACAAACCAACTGCTCGCCAGGGCCTTCGTCATACCCGCCCTGGCACTGCAGATAATCGAAGCCATTGCTCTTGAGAGCCGCAGCAATCATCGGGAGAACGGGAGCTTCCACACCGATCTGCTCGACGCCAAGATGATCGGGCTCAAGGCTGTTGTGATCGAAGCCTTGCTTGTTCAGCCATTGGCTGACCGGACCAGGCTCCGGCGCAACGACAGCACCAGCTTCATCGGAAGCGGCAGGTTTTTTGGAGGGGGTTTCGCTCATGACTCGACGGGTTCAGCAGCAGGGGTGAGCACGGCGGCATCTGTGGCCAAGGTCTGACCGGCTGGAGCAGCAGCGAGGGCAGCTTTTTGGGATTCAGCCCGGAGGTAGGCGCCGGTCACAACAGGCTCCACACGCTTCATCTGATGGGAGACCGTCATGTAGCGATGGGTCTGCTGATGCTTGCGCCGCTCCGCCAGCGACTCATCCCCGACTTTCTTGCGCAGCTTGATGACGGCGTCAAAAATGGCTTCGGGGCGGGGCGGGCAGCCAGGTAGATAAAGATCCACCGGAATCAACTTGTCGACGCCGCGCACAGCTGTGGTGGAGTCAGCGCTGAACATGCCGCCTGTGATGGTGCATGCGCCCATGGCGATCACATACTTCGGCTCTGGCATCTGCTCATAGAGCCGTACGAGAGCCGGAGCCATCTTCATGGTGACGGTGCCGGCCACGATCAAAAGATCGGCCTGACGTGGGGAACTGCGAGGAACAAGACCAAAACGGTCAAAGTCGAAACGGGAGCCGAGCAAAGCCGCGAACTCGATAAAGCAGCAGGCCGTTCCATAGAGGAGGGGCCAGAGACTGCTCAGACGTGCCCAGTTATGCAGGTCATCCAAGCTGGTGAGGATGACGTTCTCGCTGAGGTCGTTGGTGACCGTCGGGGCACCAATCGGACCGCAGCTGGCTTCGCGCAGATCGCGAACAGCAGAAATGGAGGGGGATGTGTTTTCAGACATGACTAGCTCCACTCGAGGGCGCCTTTGCGCCAGGCGTAGGCCAAAGCCACCAGGAGAATGGCAATGAAAATCAAGGCTTCAATGAAGGCCAACAAGCCGAGACGGTTGAACGCAACAGCCCAGGGGTAAAGAAACACGGTCTCCACATCAAAGATGACGAAGACCAGCGCGAACATGTAGTAGCGGATATTGAATTGAATCCAGGCGCCGCCAATGGGTTCCATGCCGGATTCGTAGGTGAGCTGGCGCTCACCGGCACGGCTTTTCGGCGCCACCAACTTGTTGGTCACGAGAGCCAACACAGGCACTGCTGCTGCAATCAGCAGAAACCCCAGGAAGGCGTCGTAGCCGGGCAGGGCAAACATGGAGGTCCCCGTAGACGGAACCAGTCTGGCATTCACTGCCAGGAGTTGTCGCCGATAGAGTCAACCCGCCAAGCAACACAGCGGTGAGCGACGAACAACAGTCCGTCCAGCCGGTCGAAGCGACCGAAGCGGTGGAGCCAGCGGTTGAAACCGCCCCGGAAAGCGATCCACGGACCCACCGTTTCGAATGTCGCAGCTGTGGCTACGTCTACGACCCTGAGGAAGGAGTCAAAAAGGTTGGTATCGAAGCCGGAACGGCGTTCGAAGATCTCGACCCGATGTCGTTTCGTTGTCCGGTCTGCAGGAGCAGGGTGGCCGCTTTCCGCGACATCGGCCCGCGCGCCAAAGCCAGCGGCTTCGACGAAAATCTGAATTTTGGCCTCGGTGTCAACCGAATGACCCCAGGACAGAAGAATGTTCTGATCTTTGGCGGCCTTGCCCTCGGCTTCGCCTTCTTCTTATCCCTTTATTCCCTGCGCTGAGGCCAACTCATGAAACGTCTGTTGAACTCTGCGACTCAGCTTTTGCTGGTTCTTGTCCTGGGGGTCAGCCTCAGCGGGTGCGTCACGACTCATGTTCCGATGGCGACATCGAGTCCATGGCAAGCCTTGGACCTCGACACCCAAGCGAATCCATTGGATGTGGCCTTCACCGACAGCCGCCACGGCTATCTGGTGGGCAGCAATCGCATGATTCGAGAAACCAACGACGGCGGAGCTCACTGGAACGAACGCAGCCTTGATCTTCCCGACGAAGAGAACTTCCGGCTGATCAGTATCGATTTCAATGGTGATGAAGGCTGGATTGCCGGACAACCGGGATTGCTGATGCACAGCGAGGACGGCGGCCAGAACTGGACACGACTTTTCCTCGACACAAAACTGCCCGGCGAGCCTTACCTGATTACAGCTTTGGATCGTCACTCAGCGGAGCTAGCCACCAACGTGGGTGCTGTCTACGAGACCCACAACGATGGGTCGAGCTGGGAAGCGAAGGTGACCGATGCGGCGGGAGCCGTGCGAGATCTGCGACGCAGCAATGACGGAAGCTATGTGAGTGTGAGTGGCCTGGGCAACTTCTATGCCACTTGGGAACCGGGCGATTCTGTCTGGCAAGTCCACCAGCGCGTGAGCAGTCAGCGCCTGCAAAGCATTGGCTTTAAACCCGACGGCAATCTCTGGATGGTCGCTCGCGGCGCCCAAATACGCCTCAACGATGAGCCCGGGGATTTCGACAGCTGGAGCAAAGCCATCATTCCCATCACCAATGGCTACGGCTACATGGATCTGGCCTGGGATGACGACGGCGCCATCTGGGCCGGTGGCGGCAACGGCACGCTTCTCGTGAGCCAAGACGGGGGCGACAGCTGGGAGAACGATCCCGTTGGCGACCGTCAACCAAGCAACTTCACGCGCATGGTCTTCGACGGTGAGCATGCTTTTGTGCTCGGAGAGCGCGGCAATTTACTGCGCTGGGTCGGCAACGCTGTGTAACTGAGGTGCAGCCTCAGCCTCAGCTGACCAGCGCTACCTCCTAAGATCATCGTCCTGACACGCCCAACGCCATGGCCGCCGGCTCAACAGGAGAACGTCCGTTCTTCGAAATCATCACGAGCATCCGTTACTGGGTGATTCACGCCGTGACACTCCCTTCCATCTTTTTGGCTGGGTTCCTGTTCGTATCCACCGGCCTCGCCTACGACGCATTCGGCACCCCTCGGCCCGACGCCTACTTCCAGGCATCCGAAAGCAAGGCTCCCGTGGTGAGCCAGCGCTACGAGGGCAAGTCTGATCTCGACATCCGCCTGAAATAAGTCATGACACAATCAACCCCCGTCGCCACAACGCCACGCAACTATCCGATCTTCACGGTTCGTTGGCTGGCTTTGCACACCCTCGGCATCCCGACTGTGTTCTTCCTTGGCGCCCTCGGCGCGATGCAGTTCATTCGCCGCTGATCTGACCTATGGAACGCAATCCCAATCCCAACAACCTTCCGGTTGAGCTCAACCGCACCAGTCTCTATCTGGGTCTGCTGTTCGTCTTCGTGACCGGCGTGCTCATGTCCAGCTACTTCTTCAACTGAGGTTTATTCCATGAGCGGAAAAAAATCCCAATATCCCGACGGTCGAATTCCCGATCGCAATCCTGATGGCACACCGGCTGTGCCCTGGAGAAGCCGCTGGACCGAAGGCGTCCTTCCTCTGTGGCTTGTCGCTACTGCAGGTGGAATGGCCGTCCTGTTTGTTGTGGGTCTATTTTTCTACGGTTCCTACACCGGCGTTGGCTCCGCTTGAGAAAATTTGATCAGACCAAAATCAAGACCGGCATAATGCCGGTTTTTTATTGATCAATTATCAACGTAACTTAAACATCATCCTGAGCCTTAGTCCGTCGGATCACATGGCTCTAATTTTTAGCATTAATGATCAGAGCGAAACTTCTAGCCTGGAGCTTTGCACTTACGTCTAACATCTCGGACTGTTTTTGACACAGTAGATAGTAGTGCTGAAGCTCCTGTTGGGATTGATGCAATTGTAACAAGGTCAGCTCTGCTTCTCTTCGCGCCTCATCTCTTTCTGCTTCCACCTCCTTCAAGACTGCAATCTCTTGTCGCAACGAAGTGAGCTCATCATTCTCCGCAGACATAGCGGAGTCAATGCGAAGTATCAGCTCACTAATTGATGGTTCGACTCTTTCTATCATTCGCCCTTACAAAACAATAGAAGTATTACAAGACCATATCATATCCTTAGAGCGCCTGGCTAGAATTCCAGGTATCTTGTTATCGCAAGATCAAATCAATTCATAGCGCCCACAATGGACAAAGATAAAATGATAAGAGATCTGAATGACCTTAACAAAAAACTTGCCAGAGACTTAGACCAAAGCAAAGCAAAGTCGAGAGTCGTTGACGAAATACTCAAAACAACAATAAGAGATATAGTACCCCTGGAAAGTCATTCCAAATCCAATCAATTAGATGGTGACAACACAAAGCTAACTTTCTCTAAATCGTTCAACAATCCAATCTCAATCGAAAAAAATGAAGATCACGAATTCTCGAGACGACATACATTAGTTCACCTCAAAAGTAATTCAATCTGCACGTGGATCCCAAAAAACTCTTGCTCAACCTTAAGATTTTCGATCGCCAAGGCAAATGGAGCAATTTCGGGAATTGAAGACATAAACTGGATTCACAAAAACAATTCAAGCTTTGCGGCCTCCAATAAAGAGCTTTTAATAGCAGACTATACATTTGTAGTTTTAAGAAATCCGTTCAAGAGACTACTATCTTTCTATTGTGACAAATTGTGCAATAGCGGGAAAGATGACAACGACAAAAGCTATGAAGTAACCCAATCAATCATGGGAACAAACAACAAAACAACATTCGCGGATTTTGTTGAGATCCTATGGCATAATCCAAACCTCAAGAAAGCAAACGAACACATTCAAGATCAGTGCGACTTTTTAATCTACAAAAATTATCACGACTACCTTCCACTCGAACAATACAAAAAGACTGCCTCCACAATACAAGAGAGAGTAGGCCTAACTCTAGAAGACGTAAGGCCATTCAACTCAATCCATACATCCTATGGCTGCAAAGACTCAATCGAATTAAGTTACAAAACCCCAGGGGAATTGATTGGATCGGCAATGGCAGAATCGCAAAAACCAATCGCAGAAAACATGTATAATCCCGATTTAATTAAAAAAGTGGGTTTTTTATATTTTCACGACATCCTTCTATATCTGCAGACAATAAATAATGGCGAAGAAGAGATGGACTATTGGTTGAGGCAAATGTACTGAAAACAAAGGTTGCTCTCAAGTGATTAAGGCTCTGCAGATTGCACGAAAAAATAAGTGCGCCTAAGGAGGCAAGAGCCGGCCTCTAAGTTGAAAATGAGAATGCAACCTATTTTGGCCACAGAGATGATCTGAGCGTGGTTGGACCTGTCGTATATAGCGTTTCACAATGACAACCGAAAATCACCCAGCTCAAGCAAGTATTGAGCCAAAAGGAACCGGGCAAGACCAGAGGGAGTCTCTGTTAAAACCGGCCAGGACTCCGACAGATCTGGCAGCGATAAAGGAGGCGAAAGAGCGGTGGCTATGAAAGGGTGAATTAGAGTGCCTCTACTGACGTCGTCAAAAAAACATGAACAACCCATATCTCGGCTTAAGCGACAAATCATTTTGGAAAAAAGCGGTAGCAGAAAAAAGACCAGAATCACTAGACAATATTTACACAAAAAAATTTTTGATAAGTCAATCGGATCACATAGCAACTGCCGGCTCATGCTTTGCTCAACATGTATCACGAAGCTTGAAAAGCAATGGATTCAAAGTTCTAGACAAAGAGTCATGTGATTACAGTGCAAATTATGGAAATATATACACTGTAGCCCAATTACTACAATTAGCAAAAGAGAGCATTGGAGAGATCCCAATTTCAAATATTGCATGGGAAAAAGATGGAAATTTCATTGATGCTCTAAGGCCAGGAGCAATTTCCTCGCCAATTAACTCAAGCGATGAAGTAACAGAACATAGGCTGCAACATCTACAAGCTGTTAGATCTGTTCTCAAGGAGTTAGATGTCTTTATTTTTACTCTAGGACTTACAGAAGCTTGGATTCGTAGAAAAGACAAAGTAGTATTCCCAAGCGCACCTGGCGTCATAGCAGGGAAGTTCAATGACAAAGTATATAAATTCAAAAACTATAGTTTTGATTCAATTATTTCGGATTTCAAAGAATTTTTCAGAATAGTCAAAGCTTTTAGGGGAGGAAAAGGATTTAAAACAATACTCACAGTATCGCCAGTTCCTTTGACGGCAACAGCTTCCAAGCAGCACATTTTAGTTGCCAACACATACTCAAAGGCCACTTTAAGAGCAGTGGCAGCAAAATTATCAGAAAGATCCTCTATCGATTACTTCCCTTCATACGAAGTAGTCACAAACCCACGTTATTACCAAGGGTCATATGATTCAAATCTGAGAACTGTAAAGCAATCAACTGTTGATAATGTAATGAAATACTTTTTTTTAGAGCATTGCCCTTTTGAATCCATTAATACCATACCCTCCGAAGACTTAGATATTCAATGTGAAGAGCAACTCCTTGAAATGTACTCAGACTTACAAAATAATCAACTTATAACATCAGAAACGAGGAAATGTCATCACACAGAGATAATTGGTGATAGCCATATGAATTCATTTGTTAAAGCCCTCAAAACATACGTTGGGCATCAATTTGCAAATGACTTCTGCATTGTTGACCGAAGAGTAATTAAAAATGGGATAAACCCCAAAAAAGCTGTACAAACCAAAGATATATGCACTTTCGCCAATGATGGCTCTGCAAAAAATATAAAGCTGAATAAATTTGCCAAAAATGCAAGAGAGCAAGTCGAAAGGTTTGAAACATCAAAACGCACAAGATTGATTTTTGTTGGTGGCTTGATGGGTGATTATTTCCTTCGCTTCCATGGCACTTTTACAGAAAAAATGTCACCTGAGATACCCATGATTTCATGTATAAATGAAATTCCAGAATTATTTGATTCAAAAATAACTCAACGTTTGACTTACGCCAAGAGAATAATTCAACAAGCACTTACCTGTTTGCAACCAAAGGATATACGCTGGATTGTCAGCCCATTACCCTCAGAATCATGCGCATTAATACGATTCGGATCTATTTATTTGAATTCGAATTCACAAATAGTTTACAACACTTATTTCAATGAATTGCTGGACCGTATACTAGGAGATTATATAAAGGCGGGCATTATTTTAGCTCAACCCTCTACGAGCATATCAGACACAGGATTCTCTCTCGACAAATATGCTATTAGGGTAGGAACAGATGATGTACACTTGAATGAAGATTATTTTCGTGAATCAATTCCTAATATTTTGTCTAGATAAATAAACTTATTGACGAATGCAAGAGGTCTACAGTATGCAATAATAAGACTAGAGCAATAGATGTTGTCTGGTCCAAAATATAGCAAAGCAAAGCAAAAAAAAGCCGCTCCAATAATGAAATACGGTATAATACAAAACCACTCTTGATGAACCTGAAATATCTACGTGTCTAACATGCAATTGATCTATAAAAGCCAACCAATACATTAGGATCAGAAAAATCGCTGCAATATCGAATCTGGCGTTCATATAGAAGGTTTCTGCTGGCCTTAGAAAAGATAACTGTTTCAATCTTTTCCAGCCAAGAACATTGCTGATCTCCAATTTGGTTGTCGCTTATCGTCGGGGTATTCTGATAGGGACCATAGTTTGAAGCAATGACAGGAATACCAGCCTGGATATATTCAACAAACTTGGTATTGGTCTTGCAGTAATTGAATATATTTTGGGTGAGAGGGGCTAGAGCAACCCACCAGCCTAGAGAAGACAAAACTGACTGAAATTCCTCGTAACTTTCTACTTTATCAAGTGTTGAACATCGATTTGGATACTTTTCAAAAAGTAGTTTAGGCATATCGATTCCAAAAGTCTCAAATACAATGGAGGGATTTCTATGTAGCACTTGATCTAAATCGGGAGTAAGCAGCTCTAGATCATCCGCATGGGTTTGGGTACCCATGTAGCCAATAACAGGATAAACTCTTTTTATAAAGTCAGTACAGCTATATTTTCTATTGTCAAAATGTCGCCAATAAGGCAATACAAAAATTTCAGTCGAGGGCAGAATTTCATTAATTTGATTAGCCAATAGATTTGTTGATGCGATGATCCCGTCTGATAATTCTGCTGCCGCATAAAGAGCCTCTAACATCTTGGCACTCGAATAATGACGCCACTTCTTAATACCAATGGATTTGGGAACAGAGAATAAGAAGTCGTCCAGATGCAGAAAAACCTTCTTGCCATTGTTACGTGCTTCGCGAAGGATTTCATGAATATGGTCCGGCGAATACCAGCGAGAAAGGATTAAATATTCACAGTCAAAAAGGGTAAGGTATCTAGAGAAAGTATCAAGGTGTTTTAACTCAGCCCATGCATGAAGTTGAAACTTGACTTTTTGATCATCAGGCACAAGAGATTGATCAAAAAAATATGCAATTGATTGAGTCGCTTGAATTGTCTCACAAAGAACGGATATTTTCATCTTAAGAGACTCCGGGAAAAATTACTTTTAATTCAGAGAAAAGACAGAGTTCAACAAAGACAGAGTTCAACATAAAATTCAAGTACACAGTATTTGCAAGAATTGAATATAGTTGGATGTAATTTCATCATTGTCTCGAAGAATCGCACTGAGCTGTTGATTCCTAAATGAAGAAGCAATGTTTAGAGGGTACTCTGCAAATGAGATCATATCCTTTGCATTTTGCGCCACCGGTAGAAAAGCATGCTGAGAAATATCAATCGTTTGCTGCTGGTCTTGCCAAACCATAACAGGAACTTTATTGACCATTAAATCAAACAAAACTGAGGAAGGTGCTGAGATACCGAATGAATAAGACTGCCAATTCACCTTGTAGGATGGTTGGTTGACAAGAACTACATTTTTAGGCAGTGAAGCTTCACTGTTAATTGAATATTGGCCACCAGGATGTGGCCTGAGTGCTATCTGTTTTCCTTTGGCGTCTAGATACTCAGCAAGGTCGAAGAACTGCTGCATAAAAAGATTTACACTGCAATTCTCTCCAAACCGGACAGAATGTAAGTTCTCACAAACTATTCCCATTTGTGGAACACTGCGATCTTCAACGTCTGAAGTGAGTTTACGCTTGCTGGTGTACTTCAGCCATGCCGTAGGCCCAAGATTGTAGTAACGGGAATGTTGAAGTTGCCTCAGATTCCGTTGAAGTTCCTTCGGAGTCCAGCCACAAATATACTCCGACGCAAATCCTACTGAGTTGCCATGGTGTTTCTGATGATGCTTATTCATCAAAAATCCAACACACTCAAAGCCATGCTGTAATGTAACTGTACTAATACATGATGGAGCTACTTTAAAAATTTCATGGGTCTCTTTGTGTGAATGTAAATCACTTTCACTTGCTGAGACAAGGAATCCACTTGTATAAGAATTTAATTCTTGCCAAACATCGATAAGGCTATCCATGATCATAAGAGTTGCTTGTGTATCATCTGATATGCTTTGCAATTCATTCATCCATGTTTGCGATTTATCTCGCTGAATAAATGCTTTTGTCACCAAGATAAGAGGATTGATGCCTATATCATCCGCAGTAATATAAATAAGTGGCCTTAAGATATTGACATCTTGCAATAAGTTGACAACAAAACCTCCGATCACCTTGGTCTTCATATCCGTACTTTGAGGGGTTTAATTCTGGTGTGAAAATCAGAGTAAAATACATTTTCGCATCCAAAGAGAATCATCAAAAGATTACGCAGACATGGGGAGACAATTGATTGATGTATTTCACTTTGGAGCAAGCCTAAAATCCGATCAGGATTTTTCTCCGCATACCGAGCAGTGATTAACCTTTCCAAATCAGCCGTACTTTCAGGAATGCTATTTTCTACGTACTGAACACTTAGAATACGATACTGTTGTTTTAATTCGGCGTAAGCATCTTGAGGATATTTATATCGAAGGTATTTGTGCCATCTCTCAAGCAATAGATCTTCTAGATGATTGGCAAAAACAAAATAGATTATATCACCATATTTTTCGATGCCAAAATTAGCATCAGCTGTCATAGACAGTGTGGATCCATCAATGATGGGGAACAGCGAGTTTCTAATATTAAGCTCTGGATTGAGAGGCTGCGGTTTGCTATTGACAATACAAAACTTAACTGAATCCCTGGCTGGCAGTGTAAATACTTTTGATTGTAGAAATGTCAGGAATTTGCCAACTTCAGCTTCGCAGTCGTACGAAGTCGAACATATAGTTTCGAAGACGGAAATTGTATCTTGATTGAACCTGAAAGTTCCATTTTTATAATCCGCAACGAAGTCTCTTGTTGACTGATAAATCAGTTTTGAGAGATCTGAATATAGGTCAAAGCCATTGGATAAAACCTGACAACCATAAGTGAGTGCAGTCAAACAACGATTTGATGATTTAGCTATGGAAAATCTCTGGTGACTAACAGGCATAAATGCAAGATTTGCATCCCTTAAATAATTTATTTCTTTGGCCTCTGTCCATATATCTAATTTTGCTTGCATTGGAAGTCTAGAAATCCTTGTCAAATTTTTCGCCGTCAATGCCCTTTCATTGGTAAGAATAGTCAGATTTATTAAAGGAGATATTTTGTTGATCTGAAAAAGAGCATTGGAATAATTGGATAGATCATTTATCCCAACATTAAAATACGGATTATCTCCGATACCAAACCAAAGAACGTTAAAAGACTTGCTATCCGAGACTGTCTTACTTTTTTGCTCGACGAAGCTTTTGGTCTCAGAAAAGGATATATTGGGGTCTTTTGTATCGTTAATTTTATAAATCAAATCAGGATTGATGAATTTGGAAGCAACATGTTTCATCCTATCTGTCGAGCATAATATGAAATCAATAATTTTAGAAGCCAATTCCAGCCAATCATGAAATTTACGGAAAACACTTAATTTTGGTTCGCTAAAGTAATCATCGAAAAGATCAATGCCGACTTTTACGCCTAAAGTACGGCAAAGAGAAATAATATAAAGGGAGTCAGTCGAGAAAACCTTCGAGATGATAACAAAATCAGCTTCTTGAATTAATCTCACTCTTACATCTTGAACAGGAATGATGCAAATTATGCATCCCTTTTTATCAAAAAAGGGCTCTAATCTTTTATATCTTATCCTGACACCTGCTGCTGTGAGCCATTGCGGGCTAGGTACTATGAAAGTTATTCTCATGGCAATAAATTGCTGAATGATGTAACTTTATTAAGCAAGGGCGCTAAATTAGTAATGACATTCAGTGAAGTTTCGGCATCTAATGTTAACGACATATTCAGGGTAGGACTCCGTAAATAATTTGCACATACCTTGGTTGTACAGACATTATGAAAGCCTTTCAAAGGCGCTTCGCAGGATGCTTGTACAAGGAATTGCTCGATATTCGTTAAATGATGGTGCTCTAATTTATTTGATAGTAAGAGTTTGCTGTCGTACAAGCCCAAATCAAAATGATTGGATAAAACACAGATTTCTGTGGGTGGCAATGTTTTTATAATATTCCTTGCTTGCAATACGATGCGTCCTGTTTCGGAATAAGAGCTTAATGAAAGATAGAGGCCTGCACTATTATTAAAATATAGTTGATGTTTTTGAGCTGACTGTAAATGGCTTAACAGGCACCCAGTAGAGAAAGAATGATATTTTTTCAAATCATCTGCAAGAATCCTTAGTGTGTTTGGATCCTGCAAAATTATATATTGATTGACAAATAATATATTTGGTGTTTTCCTTATGACCAGTTGTAGGTAGTCTACATCGCCATTGAATGAATATTTTATTTTCCAATTCCATTTAGCAGCAAGTGTTTTATAAATTACCTTAAGCTTTTCCTCGTCATCAGGATTTACAAGGAAAATAAAACGAGATATATGAATATTTTGTTGAAATACCAAAGAAAGTAAAAATTCTTCAGTCACAGAAGAAGCTTCGGTAACATTAACGATGACCAATATTTCAGGATTTTCTAATTCAGTAGGAGGATTGTCGTTTTCGAAATTTGAAATTGGGCTGCGAGGTGGATGTAATGCTAAATGTGCATGATTAGCAGATTGTAGAAGAGCTAGAACTGTATCTGTTTGAAATTTTTTAGTTTGATTGTGGATGAATGGCAACACTATTTTATGCACATACTCTTGATCGTTAGCATTTTTTGGAGTCTTTGCCGATAACTTATATAATGGTTCATAATCAGAATCATCCACAATCAAGATATTTGCAGAATCGCATGATTCATTTGTCAATGATGTAGTGAAGCCATTGACAATTAGAGATATTGTTGGATAGGAGTTCTCGGGCAAGAAGAGAACATTTTTATCATCATCCGATATTTTTTGGACTATATTAATACCATGCACAATATTAATCCATCTGCGGAAATCTTCGTTGCTATACACAAGTCCCATATCATAATTTTCAGGACTGATTAGTATTTCTTGTATTTCCTGCACTTCTCCAGCCTCAATGAAGTTTTTAGTAAATTCATCTATGGCAGAAATCCCTGAAAATACATTGCAGCAATCTACAAGTTCAGAGTAGTGATAAGCACCTCGAAGTGCAGAAGGGAAGGGAATACATTTAACGCTATCAACAATACTTGCCACTTCATCGAAGCAAACGATCAATATCGGCATAAATTCATTATCTAATTCTAACAAATAATCCATGTAGCCTTCAGTGAACTTTTGAGAGGTTTTTCGTCTTAATGGTGTGACCCTAAATCCAGTTTCCAGAAGAACTTGAAAACAATAAATATCTTGACCATCTTTTTTGTAATCATTATCCCAAGACAGTCTGAGCTCTTTTCTCTTGGTTATTATTGCATCGATAAGCTTATATTGAATATAAGTTGAAGCGGATTGATGTGTACTCGCCAAATTATTTTCATTCCCTTGTAAATCAATCAGACTCTTAAAGCCAGGGCAACATTTTTTGAGAACTTCACGGCTATCGGAATCTATCTTTTCGACGATATGGCAAGTTTTAATTGACCTTGAGCGTTGATTGAATAACTGATCAAGATAGAAATCCCGTCTCGCCTGAATTTGTCGCATCAAAACAGGAGAGCCGATAAATTCATCGCCGCATAAAATCTCGTCAGCGATCTCGCAGAACTTCTGATAATTTTTATCTTTTTCTTCCTGGTGAAGCTGTTGAATCAGACTCATCATAGTTCTTGTGAGCAGTTAAACCAAATGCTTACAACGCCATCATTGCTTTGCCTATACCAAGGGTACTACATTATAGACCGATGGATGGAGCTAATTTCTACATCACAATGAGTGGTTCAAATGCAACTCGAAAGAATATGGTCACTAGCAGATTAACTGAGCCTGACAGCAAAAATCTGGGGCATTGAAGCTGAGCGAGACTATATTCAGAATTTATAAAAACGAATGAACCATTCTGCAAACTTCTCGATCCCAAAAATAATCGATGTAGAAGGTTTAAAATCAACCCAGTTCTCCAGAGCTGATGTATCAGCGGCAGTGGCCACCACATCACCAGGCTGCATCGGCTGAAAATCCTTGATCGCTTCACGACCGAGCGCCCGCTCCATCACCTCGATGAAACACAACAGTTCAGTGGGCTGGCTATTGCCGATATTGAACACCCGATGTGGAGCCGCCGCAGTGGCCGGATCCGGTTGAAGCGGATCGAAGTCAGGATTGGCAGTCGCTGGTTTGTCGCAGCAGCGCATCACCCCTTCAACGATGTCGTCGATGTAGGTGAAGTCGCGCTGCATCTTGCCGTGGTTGAACACCTTGATCGGCTCACCCGCAAGAATCGCCCGGGCAAACAGCATTGGAGCCATATCGGGTCGCCCCCAAGGTCCGTACACCGTGAAAAAACGCAGCCCTGTAGCCGGCAGCCCATAGAGATGGCTGTACGTGTGGGCTATCAACTCATTGGCCTTTTTACTCGCGGCATAAAGGCTCACCGGGTGATTCACCGGCTGACGTTCGTGAAATGGAAGATTGCGATTGCCGCCATAGACCGAACTGCTTGAGGCGTAAACAAGATTTTCCGTGCCGTAGTGGCGACAGCCTTCAAGCAGATTGCCGAAGCCCACCAAGTTGCTCTGGATATAGGCCGCCGGGTTCTCGAGGGAGTAGCGGACTCCTGCCTGGGCCGCCAGATTCACCACTACCTGGGGCCGTTCCTCGGCAAACAGTGCCGTCAACGACTCACCATCTTCCAAAGCAAAGCACTCAAAGCGCCAAGCTCCGGCCGGAGCCACGGCTTCGATCTGGCGGAGCCTCGCCTGTTTGAGACTGGGGTCGTAGTAGTCGTTGAGATTGTCGAGGCCGACGACCCGATCACCACGCTCCAACAGACGAATCGACAACGCTGCACCAATGAAGCCGGCCGCTCCAGTGACAAGAACTGTGCGCGCCATTAGCCCTCTCCATCCCCCACACGCCAAAGGGTGAGGCCCGCCGCTCTCACCTGTTCGGGGTCGGTGACAGCTCTCGCATCAAAAACCCATGCCGGCTTACGCATCCGACCAGCAAGAGACATCCAATTCAAATTGCTGTATTGCTGCCATTCAGTAAGCACCAACACGGCATCGGCGCCTTTCACGGCGTCTTCGATCGTGCCAGCCTCAGCCCAGCTGCCGGTTCCACTGAGAGCATCAGCCTGTGTTGCTGCCTCCTGTTGAAGGTCTCGGGCCATTTGTTGAGCAGCCACCTTGGGATCGTGAATGGCCAGCTGAGCACCTTCCTCCAAAAGATCGCGGCAGATGCGAATCGCGGGAGCTTCTCGGGTGTCGTTGGTGTCGGCTTTAAAGGCAAAGCCAAGAATCGCCAGCCGCTTGCCGGTCACGGTGCCGAACAGCTTCTCCACCACCAACCGGGCAATGCGGTGCTGTTGCCACGTGTTCAGAGCCACCACGCTCTCCCAATAATCCGCAACCTCCGGCAGGCCGAAATGCCGGCAGAGATACACCAGGTTGAGGATGTCCTTCTGGAAACAGCTACCACCGAACCCCGGACCAGCATTGAGGAATTTCGGGCCAATCCGACTGTCGGTGCCAATCGCCCTAGCAACCTCGCGCACATTCGCCCCACTGGCCTCGCAGAAGGCAGCAATCGAGTTGATCGAGCTGATCCGCTGCGCCAGAAAGGCATTGGCGGTGAGCTTGGAGAGCTCACTGCTCCAGAGGTTGGTGCGCAGTATCTGCTGCTCCGGAACCCAATGGGCGTAGATCTCGGCGAGGGCATCAATGGATTCCGGATCATCACCACCGATCAAGACCCGATCAGGGGCCTCAAGATCTCGGATGGCCGTTCCTTCTGCCAGAAACTCGGGATTGGAGAGCACCGAAAAGGTGCGCTGATCCTTTCCGTCACTGGCTGCTTCCAGGATCGTTTTAATGGCGGCAGCCGTGCGCACCGGCAGGGTGCTCTTCTCAACCACGATCGTGTGGCCGGTGGCCGCCTGAGCCACCTCACGGGCACAGGCTTCCACCCAGCGAAGATCACTAGCCTGACCAGCACCAAGCCCCTTGGTCTTGGTGGGCGTGTTCACCGAAATGAACACCATGTCGGCAGCAGCGATCGAAGCCCCCACATTTGTGGAGAAATGCAGGTTCCGCCCCCGAGCCCTTTCCACAACGCGGTCGAGCCCCGGTTCATACACCGGCAACTTGCTGAGGTCGGCATCATTCCAGGCATCGATGCGTGCCTGGTTGATATCCACCACCTGCACTTGCACCTGCGGGCAGCGATCTGCGATCACCGCCATGGTCGGGCCACCCACGTAGCCCGCACCGATGCAGCAGATCCGTTGAATGGTCACGTCCCGCAGCCGTCGGCAGATCCCAGGAGATTACGGAAGGAGTCGATGGTGGGAGCCAGGCCTTGCTCCAGTGAGACAGTCGGCTGCCAGTTCAGCTGCTGACGGGCGAGATCAATTGCTGGTTGCCGCTGCTGAGGATCATCCTGCGGCAAGGGTTTCTCCTCCAACGGCAAATCCGGGTTGATCCGCATCCGCACCAGCTGCGCCAGCTCGCGGATCGTGAATTCAGCGGGATTGCCGAGGTTGATCGGCCCGGTGCGCTCACTGTTCATCAGGCGGATCAGCCCCTCGATGAGATCACTGACATAACAGAACGAGCGGGTCTGGCGGCCATCTCCGTAGAGCGTCAGTGGTTCGCCCCGCAGGGCCTGAACGATGAAGTTGCTCACCACCCGGCCGTCATCCAGGAGCATGCGCGGGCCATAGGTGTTGAAGATGCGCGCCACCCGCACCTCAACACCATTCATGCGCTGGTAATCAAAACAAAGGGTTTCAGCGATGCGCTTTCCCTCGTCATAGCAACTGCGCACACCGATCGGATTGACGGAACCCCAATAACTCTCGGGCTGGGGATGCACCTCAGGATCGCCATACACCTCACTGGTGCTGGCCAGCAGCAAACGCGCCCCCACCCGCCGAGCCAGTCCCAGCATGTTGTATGTGCCGAGAAAACTGGTCTTGGCCGTTTTGACCGGATTGAACTGATAGTGAATCGGCGAGGCAGGACAGGCCAGATGCCAGATCCGGTCGACCTCCAGCTTGATCGGTTCCGTGACGTCATGGCGAATGAGTTCGAAACGGGGATGGCCAATCCAGCGGGCGATGTTGGCCTTGCGGCCGGTGAAGTAATTGTCGAGACAGATCACCTCATCACCCCCCTCCATCAGGCGGTCGATCAGATGGGAGCCGAGAAAGCCGGCACCGCCAGTGACGAGGTGGATCTGCATACTCAGGGGGTGCGCAGTGCATCCACAATCGCGGCCACCGGCGAGATCGCAACGGTGGATTCCTCACCCTGCTGCTGCAACGGCTTCAGGCGCACCATTCCCGCCTGGGCCTCCTCATCGCCGAGCACCAGAGCCCAGCGCGCACCGCTGCGATCGGCCCGCTTGAACTGCTTGCCGAAAGCGGAGCCCGACGCATCCAGCTCCACACGAAGCCCAGCAGCCCGCAGGTCCCGGGCCAAGGCCAGGGCGACGCGCTCAGCTTCGCCACCTCTGTTCACCAGGTAAACCTCGGCTGATGGAGTCGCCGTCAGTCGGGCGGCGACACCTTGAGGATCCGCCTGCGCAGCAGCCTCAAGCACGAGCAAAAGCCGTTCCATTCCAAGAGCCCAGCCGATGGCGGGGGTCGGGGGGCCGCCCAACTGGCCAATCAAGCCGTCGTAACGGCCACCACCGCAGACGGTGGCCTGGGCAGCAAGTTGATCACTGGTGATCTCGAAGGCCGTGTGGCTGTAGTAATCCAAGCCGCGCACCAGCCGTGGATTGAGCCGGAAGGGAATCCCCAGGGCGGTCAGCCCTCGCTGCACCTCCGCAAAACGTTCACGGCTGGCATCAGAAAGTGAATCAGCCAAGGTGGGCGCGTCCACCAACAGCGCCTGCGTGTCCTTGTTTTTGGAGTCGAGGATGCGCAACGGATTGGTGCTCAGGCGCACCTGGGAATCAGGATCAAGGGCCTCTGAGCGCTGCTCCAGCCAAGCAACAAGAGCAGCGCGGTAGGCCTGACGGTCTTCCGCAGTGCCGAGGCTGTTCAGTTCCAGCTGCAGCCCACCCACACCCAGATTGGCCAGCAAATCCCAGGCCAGTGCAATCACCTCAACATCGCTGCGGGCCTGCTCTGCTCCGAGCCACTCCACCCCGATCTGGTGGAACTGCCGCTGCCGGCCCGCCTGGGGACGTTCGTAGCGAAACATCGGCCCGGCATACCAGAGCTTCTGGGCGCCCTGGCTGAGCAAGCCGTGCTGGAGGGCAGCACGCACCACGGATGCGGTGCCTTCCGGCCGCAAGGTGCAGGAGCGATCGCCCCGGTCCTGAAAGCTGTACATCTCCTTGCCCACCACATCGGTGCCCTCACCGATGCCACGGCAGAACAGATCTGTTGTCTCCAGGAGCGGCGTCCGGATCTCCCCGAACCCAGACCGCTGGAACTGCTCCCGCGCCATGGCCTCCACCGCCTGCCAACGCTGAAGCGCCTCGGGCAGCAGATCGACCATGCCCCTGAGGCTCTGGAGCTGACTCACGTGCGGGATGCAGGTACAGCGGCTCAGTCTGCCGGGTGGCCTCAGGCCATGATGCTGCGGCTCCCCACCAGATCCATCAAGGCCAGCTGTCGGGTGACACAGGCATTCAGTTCATAGGTGCGTTCCACCGTCTCACGGGCGGCCGCACCAAACGCAGCAGCGCGCTCTGGGTCGTTGAGCAGCTCCACCACCGCCGCGGCCAAATCAGTTGGAGAAAAGAAATCCACCAATAAACCGTTGTGGCCGTGACGGATGACCTCTCGCACCGGAGCTGTGTCGGATCCCACCACCGCACAACCGCAACCCATCGCCTCCAGCAGGCTCCAGCTCATCACGAAGGGATAGGTGAGATAAACGTGACAGGCGGAGAGCTGCAGCAGAGGGATGAACTGGCTGTAGGGCAATGACCCGGTGAAATGCACCCGGCTCGGGTCGTACTGGCCCTTGATCTCCGCCAAAAACCGGTCTCCCCATTCGCCTTCGGGACAAGCCGCTCCATAGCTCACTCCCTTGGTGCTGCCGACCACCACCAAACGAGCCTGAGGATGCTGCCGCTGCAGCGCAGGGATAGCCCTGATAAAGGTGTGGCACCCCCGATAGGGTTCCAACGTACGGTTCACAAAGGTGACAATCGGTTGGCCCTTCTCCAGCACAGTCCCATCAGGCAGCTTCAGCGGCACCGGTGATGAATTGGGCCGGGCCTGCTGAAGATCAACCCCGTCATGGATGACGCTGATTTTTTGCCGCCAGTGCTCCGGAAAGCTGCTGGCCTGGAAATAAGTGGGAGAGATGTTCCAGTCGGCCTGCTCGAGAGTGAGATGCAGATAGGCGTTCTTCATGGTGAGCTTCGCCTGCCCTTGCCAACTCCCGTTGTCCTGGAATTCCGGATCGAAGTTGGAGTCGAAGCCGGTCTCGTTGTAGAAAAACTCCTGATAGCAAAGCAGTGGCGCATCGGGCCAAATCGCCTTCAAAAACAGTGGTTCACCCCACCCGGGATGGGCACAGATCAAATCGGGCATGAAGCCCTTCGCCTTGAGCTGCTCAGCAGCACGGGCACAGCCCTCAGCTCGGATGATTTTTGATTCGGTTTCCATGACCAGGGGGTGAACACCCTTGGTGTTGCCGCGTTCAAGGCGATAACGGAAATGGTTAAGGCTCTCGGGCATGCCGCGCCCGCGATCAAGAGCACCAATCCCCAGGGCCACCAGTTGGTGCTGCCCCTGCTGAGCCAGGCGCTGAATGATGTGGACGTACTGCCCTGGAAAGTTCTGATGAACGAAAAGAATCCGCACGAACTCAAAGACGCTGAAGCGATTCCGCCTTGTCCTGGAATTCTCCCAGCAAGAGCTGCAGGTAGGACACCTTGCGCAACTTGATGTTCGCCGTCAGGCTCATGCCCACCTGCAGGGGCAAAGACGATCCGGACTTGAGCTTCAGCTGTTGATCATCCAGCTGAATCTTGACCGGGAAACTGAGTTCCTGACGCTGCTCCTGGGGATCAGGCTCCAGGGCATCGGAACCGATGCGGGTCACTTTGCCCTTGAGAACTCCGAAGTCACTGGAGGGGAAGGAGTCGATGCTGATGTCGGCAGGCATGCAGGCATCGAGATCGTCTGGACAACCCGGTAGCACCTGCACGAAACCGATCTTGTTGCTGGGCACCTCCACTTTCGCTTCGAGCGAACCCATAGGCACCACCTTCATCACCGTCTGGGTGGATTGGGCCGTAAAGCCACGGGAGGTGGGCTTGAGATCAAAGACCACACCATCCACAGGCGACCTCAGCTGCTGGTATCGAAGGGTGACCCTGCTCTCCACCAAGCGCCCATTGAGATCGGCAAGATCAGACTTCAACTGGGCCGTCTGTTGATCGAGCAGGGCAATCTGACGCAGGCGTTCCGCCTTGCTCTGCATCAGTTTGCCGCGGGTTTCAGCAACGATATTTTGCTGATTGAGGTACTGCACTTCAGAGAAAGCACCAGCGGTCTGCAACTGCTTATAACGCTCCAGAATTTCAGCCTGAAGGGTGAGATTGTTCTCCAGCATCAGCACCTCTTCCTGGTTCATCTGCATGGTGTTGCGTTTTTCCTCCTCCTTGAGCGTCAATTGCTCCTGTTTGAGCTTGATCGTCTTCTCCAAGCTGTTGCGGAGTTCCTCGCTGGCTTCTGTGTCCAGCTTCATCAGCACCTGGCCAGCCTTCACCCGATCACCCTCCTTCACAAGGATCTGATCAGCCACACCTCCCACAGGCATCTGGATGTCCTGAACGGAACCAATCGGCTCGAGCTTGCCGGGTGCCACGACAATTTCTTCGGTACGAGCGAAGGCCAGCCAAGCCACCCCAAACAAAGTGCTGCCGATCAAGGCCCAGGTGACGGTGCTCATCCAGAAGCGACCCTGCTGGAGGATCGATTCGTCGTAGGTGGTGAGATCGGAGGCATCTTGCGGGGCACCGGGGTCGATACGGCTCAGAACGTTGCGTGACGTGGCGACCAACGTGCTGGAGCTCTGCTTGATGAGGGCCGTCACCTTTTGAGGATTCATCTTCATCAGGAACTCTCCTGCTGGCGATAAAGGGCGTAATAGCGACCGCGCTGGCTCATTAATTCCTCGTGCGTGCCGACCTCAACAACAGCTCCCTGGTGAAGCATCACGATCACGTCGGCCTGGCGAATGGTCGACAAACGATGGGTTATGAAGAAGACAGTGCGGTCGTTGAGATTGCCAAGAAGGTTGTCGCAGACCTTCCGTTCGGTTTCGTAGTCGAGGGCGCTGGTGGCCTCATCCATTACCAGCAGCTTGGGGTTGCTGAGCAAGGTGCGGGCAATGGCAACGCGCTGTCGCTGTCCTCCGCTGAGAGCAGCGCCCCGTTCACCCACAGGCGTGCTGTAGCCACTGGGAAGATCCATGATGAAGTCGTGGGCATTGGCGAGACGCGCAGCCCGCACGATCTCCTCACTGGAGGCTTCCGGATTTGTGAGCGCAATGTTGTCGCTCACAGTTCCGCTGAAGAGCAGGGGATCCTGCGGAACGATGCCGATCTGACGGCGCAGGGAATAAAGCTCGACCTTTCCAATGTCGTAGTCATCGATCAGGATCCGGCCTTGATCAGGCTCATAGAGCCGGGGCAGCAGTTTCATCAAGGTGCTCTTGCCACTGCCGCTCTGGCCAACGATGCCCACAAAGGTGCCTGCGGGAATCTCAAGATTCACCTCTTTCAGCACCTGCGGCTGCCCGGGGCGGAAGCGGAAGAAGAGATTCTCAAACCGGACATCCCCTTTGAGCGGAGGCAGCATCACCTTCGACTTATCAACTTCATCGGATTCCTCCGGCGTATCGATCACATCCGCAAGCCGTTCAAAGCTGACGCGCAACTCCTGGATGTTTTGCCAGATCGTGGACAAGCGCAGCAGGGGCTGGGTCACGTAACCGGAAATGATCCGGAACGCGATCAGCTGACCGAGGGTCAGATCGCCACTGAGCACCATGGAGGCACCGATCCAGAGCACCATCAGCTGAGAAATCTTCTGCAGCACCTGGCTGGTCTGATTCAGGGCTGTACCTGTGATCGTTTTCTCAAAGGTGCGGGCGATGTACTGGGAATAGAACCCCTGCCAGCGCCAGCGGCTGACCATCTCCACGTTCTGAGCCTTCACCGTCTGGATGCCGGTGAGCACCTCCACCAGATGGCTCTGGGTCTTGGCGTTTTCTTCGGCGGCAGCACGGAACTGACGGCGGAAGAGGGGAGCCCCCAGCACTGTCAAACCGATCTGGATCGGAAGAACGGAGAGGGCGATCAAGGTGAGCAGCCAGCTGTAAATCAGCATCACCGCGATGTAGATCACGGAAAAGGCGGCATCCAGGATGGTGGTAAGGGCCTGACCGGTGAGGAAGTTGCGGATCTTTTCCAGTTCGGCCACCCGAGTGCCAAGTTCGCCCACAGGGCGACGGTCGAAATAGCCAAGGGGTAGACGCAACAGGTGATCGATCACCTCAGCTCCGAGACGCTGATCGATGCGGTTGGTGGTTTCAGCAAAAAGGAAGGTCTTAAGGCTGCCGAGCACCCCTTCCAGGATCGTGACCACCACAAGTGCAATGCCCAGCACCTGCAGGGTGTCGAGACTGCGCTGGCTGATCACCTTGTCGATGATCACCTGGATCAACAACGGATTGGCGAGGGTGAACAGCTGCACCACAAAGCTGGCAGCCAACACCTGCATCAAGACGCCGCGGTAGCGCTTGAGAGCGGGCCAGAACCACCCGGGACCGAACTTCTGATCGGGGCTGCTGTTGGACCGTTCCATCAAGAGCAGCTCGATCCCTTCGGGAAACTGCTCGGCCAGATCATCCGGCGCCAAGGTCACCATGCCCTGCTTGGGCGAGGCCAGCTTGAGCCCGCGCTCGTTGCTGGCGATCACCAGCGCGAACCCCCCCTTCCACGGCAGCATCGACGGCACCTGAAGCCTGGTCCCTGCTGCTGCCGGAACCCGTGCAGCCATCACATGGAGGCCAAGGCTTGCCGCCAGCTGACCGCAGAGCTGGAGATTGGGGGTGAGACCGCGGCGGAGATTGTCCTGCAGGACTTTCTCGATCGCATCACGGCGGAACGGCAGCTTCATCAGCTGCGCCAGCATCTGGAAACAGGCCAGGGTTTCCTGGAGGGAACCCTCGGCCCGGATCAAACGCAGGCTTTCAACAACATTGCGCTCCGGGCTGAAACTGCTGACGGGGGGCAGCGCCTCTGCGTCCTGGATCGTCGAAGCTGAGACGAGTGAGCCAGAGCTGTTGCCCGTCGTTTCTTCGGCGTTACAAGAAAGCCCAGAAGCAGGCAGGGACACCAACCGCAGCGAAAACGGCTCACAAGCCGGAAGATCCCTGGATGAACGGACGGGCCGACCTACCGTCAGGTCACCCCATGCACTGGTGAGGAAGAGGAGCTTCCCGGCAGCCAAGGCCCCATCTACTGCAGCTGGCTCAGGGAAACAACGCTCGGCCGATTGCAGGGCACCCTCCAACTTTTCAAGGGCAGAGCTGTCGGCTTCAGGGGTGCTCTGCTCAAGAACCTCCAGGAGCTTGAGCAATTCCTGGGGCCAGAGCTGTTGATCGCACCAGTGACGGAATGAGGCTTCGCTGGCATAGAGCTCACACCAGAGTTCATCCGAGATGGCACAAGCAATCACCTCCTCAGCAGCGATCACGTTTTCGCAGGGAGTGCCGCACAGCAGGCTTGCGGCCCCGACCACACTGCCGGGGCCGAACTTGCCCACCGTGGTGAGACGACCGTTATGACGACCAACAAGCCTGGCCTGGCCTTGGAGAATGACCAGTATTCGAGCCGGGATGTCGTTGGGATCTGACAACTGACCCCCGAGATCAAACCGGAGCACACGGCAAGAACTCTTCAAATTGGAGAGCGAGGCTTCGGAGACGCCGCGGAAGGCCGGATGCTCCAGCAATGGGAAAGGCGGTGTCTGGGTCATCGGGAGATGCTGAAGTCGATGAAGCCGCTGGTGGAAGCTGGCTCTGAGGTTTCCGAAGCCAGCTTGCTCAAGCTGGCGGTGGTTTCTTGGTCAACCCAGAGGTCGAACATCTCCTGGCACATCTGGACGGAGACCTCATCGGTGAACGTCGCTGGCGCGTAACGCTCCAACCGAACCACCAGCCACCAATCCGAGATCCGAAAGGGTTCCAGCAGAACCCCGGGCTGAGCGACCCGCAGCTTCTCGACCAAAGCCGGATGTGCCTGGGTTAAAGAGACGGGACCCACGATTCCGTTGGTGTCGCGTTCCGGTCCCTCGGCGTAGCGCTTGGCCAGATCAGCGAAGTTGGATTCACCGGATTCGATCTGCAAGTAGAGCTCCTGCGCCAGAAAGCTGTTCTCGAGGCGAAGCAGGCTGTAAACAACCTGATCCAGTTCGTTCTTGCGTTCAAGGAAACGGGCCTCCGCCTTGGCCGCGAAACGCTCCCGCATCCAGCTATGGCGGCGGATGCTGTGGCGAAGACGCTCAAGAACCTCGTCTTCGCTGCGGCCCAGCATCTCCAGCAGATCCACCCACTGCGCCAAGCCATCGAACCCACGCTGCTGGAGCAAGCCGAGCCGAGCCTGCTCCAACTGCTCTTCGGAGATCACGACGTGTGCGATTGCCTGGCTGGTCACCATCTGCTCCACCAAGGGCTTGAGCAGGTTGAAGCGATCGAGCAAAGCCCTCCCTTCAACACCGATCGCTCTCTGCAACTCCGGAACAACCGTTCCGCGATCCACAAGTCCAGTGCAATGGACGAAAACTAGGTTGAATCGCTTAGGCCGTCATCCTGTCGCAACCAAGTTGATTCAGAATCGACAGATCAGAGCGATTAAGAACATGGGCCGGCGCGTGCTCGTCACCGGTGGAGCCGGCTTCATCGGGAGTCACACCTGCCTTGTGCTGCTGGAACAGGGCCATGACCTTGTGGTTCTGGACAACTTCGACAACAGCAGTCCGGAAGCTTTACGGAGGGTGCAGGAGCTGGCGGGTTCAACCCAGCTGAGCCTGGTGGAGGGGGATGTGCGCGACCCCAGCGCTGTGGATCAGGCCTTCCGTGCTGCCGGAACCGTGCATGGCGTGATTCATTTCGCCGGGCTGAAAGCCGTTGGGGAATCGGTCGCCAACCCCCTCCTCTACTGGGACGTGAATGTGAATGGCAGCCGCGTTCTGGCGGCAGCGATGGAACGCCACGGCTGCCGAACCCTGGTGTTCAGCAGCACATCTACCGCCTACGGAGAACCCGAGACGTTCCCTCTGCGGGAAGACATGCCAACGGCGCCGGTGCACCCCTATGCCCAGACCAAAGTGGCGGTGGAGCAGATGCTGGCGGCCCTCTGCCGCTCGGGCTCCTGGCAGGTGGCCTGCCTTCGTTACTTCAATCCCGTCGGCGCACATCCCAGTGGACGCATCGGTGAGGACCCGCTGGGAATTCCCAACAACCTGTTTCCCTTCATCACGCAGGTGGCCGCAGGGCGCCGCAAACACTTGCGCGTCTTCGGCCAGGACTACCCCACACCGGATGGCACAGGCATCCGTGATTACTTACATGTGATGGATCTGGCCGAAGCCCATGGCATGGCCCTTGACCATTTGTTCAAACGCCAAGCAGCCGATCCCTTGACGCTCAACATCGGCACCGGCCGTGGACTCAGCGTGCTGGATGTGGTGCACGGCTTCGAACAGGCCACAGGATTGACCATCCCCTACGAGGTGGTGGAGCGTCGACCGGGCGATGTGCCCCGCCTGGAGGCCTGCCCGCTAGCCGCACAAACCGTGCTCGGTTGGAGCGCCCGCCGAAGCCTGGAGGAGATGTGCCGTGATGGCTGGGCCTGGCAGCAGGCCAATCCAACGGGGTACCGGCCCAACCCATGACTGCAGCTGGTGGGCTGATTTTGGCCGGCGGCGGACACAGCCATGCGCTTCTGCTCAAACGCTGGGCCATGCGGCCGGAGCGACGCCCAGAGCACAGCATCACGCTGGTTAATCGGTCCAGCACAACTCTGTATTCCGGGATGGTGCCGGGGTTGATCGCCGCCCTCTACAAGCGAGATGAGCTCGCCATCGACCTGCGCCAGCTCTGTGACCGAGCCGGGGTTGCCTTCGTGGAAGCGGAAATCACCGGATTAAACCCTCAGGCCAAATGTCTGAGGCTGCGCGATCGGCCTGCACTTCACTTCGATTGGCTCAGCCTGGATGTGGGATCCGTGAGCCGACCAAGCGCCGCTGGGATCCCGATTAAGCCCTTGGAAGCGTCGCTCGCCTTTCTCGAAAGCGAAAACCCAGCTGATCCGAAGCCCCTGCGGGTGATCGGAGCGGGAGCTGCCGGCCTGGAAGTCGTCCTGGCACTGCGACGCCGCTGGCCGCAGCGGGAGTTGCAACTGCAACAGCGCAGCGGACAGCTCAATCCAGGGATCCAAGAGGTGCTGCAACGGGCCCGAATCGCATTGATCGAGAACGACACACCACACAGCGGACCCAACCTGCTCTGCACCGGAAGCCAGGGGCCTGACTGGCTGGCGACGACCGGCCTGCCGCTGGATCCCAATGGCCGGATCCGCACCGATCGCTGCCTGAGGGTGGAAGACCATCCATCCCTGTTCGCCAGTGGCGACTGTGCCGTGATCAGCGGATCACCCCGCCCTGCATCCGGGGTATGGGCAGTACGCGCCGGACGTCCCTTGGCCACCAATCTGGAAGCGGCCTGCCAGGGCCAACCCCTGCGCCCCTGGCATCCGCAGCGTCAGGCGCTGCAGCTGATCGGAAGCCATCAGGATGCTGCCTGGGCGCGATGGGGCAGCTTGCGGCTGGGGCCATCCCCCCTGCTCTGGCGTCTGAAGCAACGCATCGATCGCGCGTTCATGGACGGATTTCAACCACCGGCATCAATGGCTGATGCCGAGCCAATGGCCTGCCGGGGCTGCGCAGCCAAGCTGCCGGCACAACCCCTTGAAGCAGCACTGGAGCGGGTGAGACTGAGGGGACAGCCCGAAGACGCTGCCCGTGTCCCCGGCGATCAGGAGCTGCTGCAAAGCGTGGATGGCTTTCCAGCCCTCGTGAGTGACCCCTGGCTTAACGGCCGCCTGACGACCCTGCATGCCTGCTCTGATCTCTGGGCCTGCGGAGCTGCAGTGTCCAGCGCCATGGCAACGATCACGCTGCCAATGGTCCCGACTAATGAACAGCAAGAGCTGCTGGTGCAGACCCTGGCCGGCATCCGCTCGGTGCTGGATGAACAGGGCGCCGAGCTGATCGGTGGCCACACGATGGAGTCGCGCAGCCCTGCACCGGTGCCGGCCAGCCTCGGGGTGCAGGTCACCCTCACGGTGAACGGCGCCAGCCCATCGCCCTGGCTCAAATCAGGGCTGCGGCCCGGGGATGCCCTGCTGATCAGTCGTCCGCTGGGCACCGGCGTGCTGTTTGCAGGGGCAATGGCCGGCGCCAGCAAAGCTGCCGATCTGGATGCTGCACTGCGGGAGATGGCCTGCAGCCAGCACATGCTGCTTGAGCAAATCGAGCCAATCCGCGAGGGCATTCACGCCTGCACCGACATCACCGGTTTCGGCCTGCTTGGCCATTTAGGCGAAATGCTCCAGAACAGCCCAGAACTGATCGTCAAGCTGGACGGTCCTGCCATCCCGGCCTACCCCGGTGCGCTTGACCTGTTCGAACGCGGCGTCTCCAGCACCCTGGCCCCCTCCAACCGGGCAGCCTGGCGATGGCTAGAGGGCCCGATTCAGCTGAAACAACATCCCTCCGCAGCACTACTGGAGCTACTGGTGGACCCGCAGACCTGCGGCCCCCTGCTGCTGGCCTGCAGCAGCGAAGCCGCTGCCCAGCTCACTCAGAACGGCCTATGGCTTCAGATCGGCAATGCAACAGCTGCGCATGGGTGAGGTCGTTGGCTTGCGGTTCGCAGTTGAAACCCGCCTGCTCAACCTGTGACAGCAGGGGTTTGAGCTTGCGCTCCATCGCCGGCGGCGGCCCGCTGCTGGCCAGCCAGAGCTGCTTCGGCGGATCCGGCTCCTGCAGCCGTTGCTTCAGCGCTTCCTTTCCGCCCCAGGGTGATGAAGGCAAAGGGATCCGACCCATCGCCGCCTCCATCCGGTCGCTGAGATTGAAAAGACGCTCCCTGGGGCTGTAGCGCTCCTCCAACCCGCTGGTGCGCTTACTAATTAAACGGAACTGGTCCTGTTCTCTTACACCGCCGACGCCGGCATCAAGTTCGGTGAACCCCGGTCCCCACCAGCTGGCCAAGAACAACACCAGCACGACCAGACCACAGCCGCGGCCGAAGCGATTGAGCTCCAACCCCCCCAGCTGCACCGCCAGGACAGGCACCACAGCGGGCAGCAGCACGACGAAATAGCGGCTGAAGGCCATCGGCTTGATAAACGACACGGCAACAACCCCAACAACCATCAACAGGGATGGCATCAGACCGCTTCGATCCAGCAGATTCCACGCCGGCCAAGGCAAACGATGCAGCCCTCCCCAGCGCCGCAGAACCACCAACAGCAGCACAATCAGGGCCAATTTGGGCAGCGGCCAGAGGCCAAGGCCGCGGGCCAGGGTCTCCTCAAACAGGGCGTAATCCGGCACACCAATCCAGCTGCCGGCCCGTGAGCTGAACAGGTAGTCCGCGGCGTAGGCCATCCATGCCAAGGCAGGGAGAGCTCCGATCAGGGCGGCAGCAGCAAAGCTCCAGCGGCGTCGCCAGCCATCCCAAGCCGCAGCCGCCAGCACCAGAAACAATCCATAGAAATGGGTCAAGCCGGCTAAACCAGCCACCGCGCCATAAGCGATGGGATGGCCGGAACGGCGCCACCACCAGACGAGAGCCACCACCAGCACCAGCACGGCATAGCTCTTGCCCTCGATCGCAAAACGGATCGGATAAGGACTGCAAAAGGCCAACAGCGCTGCTGTGGCCGCCACCCTGGTTCTTGCGCCCACCTGGGCAAGGGCCATCGCCTGACGGACCATCACCAGGCCACCGGCCAGATACGCCAGCCAAGACAGCAAGCGCAGGCTGACCGGGCTCTGGCCGACCAAATGCCCCCAGAGCCAAAGAAGGCCGTAGTAAGCAGGGGGATGGGTGTCTTCCCGCAGCATCTCAAGCAGGCTGCTGAAGCTGGGCTGAAAACTTTTGCCGACGCTGTAAAGCTCATCGCTCCAGAGGGCCGTGGCATCGATCAACAGCAAGGCCCGCAGACCAAAGGACAGACAAAGGGCCACCACCACCAAAATCCAGCTGCGTTTCATCGGCTGCGGTCCTGGGCTGCACTGCGCTGCCGGCGCAACTCTTCGCCGATCCCAGGCCCCGGTTGCCATCCCGCAGCAATCAGTTCACGCGCTGTCTGCGGCGCCTGAATCGTGCGCCAGCGCCCCCACCAACGCAACAGCGGTTTCCATTGCTTCGGGCGGAGGGTCACCGCCAGAGCCACCGCCTCCGGCGGCCAACCCTGTTGCTCAAGAGCCGTCGACCAAATCGACGGGGTGGCCTCCAAAGGTGGGGGCGTCTTAACCAGCCAGTCGCAGAGAGCCACACACTGCTGAAGCCATTGCTGTTGTCGGCCAGGAATTTGCAGCCGTTGCGCGACAGCAACCGGGTCTGCTGCTCCCATAAGAAGAGCCGGCATCAGGGGAAGACCGAGCCGTTGGGCCCAGTGCAGCCGCTGCATGCGTCCTGGATCCTGCTGAAGCTGGGGGTCCAACAGCAGCAAGGCCTGCCACTGCTCCAACAAGTCCAGCGCCTGCGGCCAGGGTTCCCGCTCCAGCAGACGCTCCAACTCCATCCGCAGACGACTGGCAAGAGCCGGCGGAGCTGTCAACGCTGCATCACCGTGGCCCCAGGCCCATGGCCACTGCTGCACGGTGCTGCGGATCTGCTCACTGCTCTCCTGCGCAAGCTGAAACCCAAGCCTCGCGGCGTAACGGGCAGCGCGGATCGCCCGGGTCGGATCATCCTGCACGCTGCCCGCGTGCAAGAAGCGGAACTGGCCTGAGGCCAGATCCTCCTGGCCATGGTGGAGATCGATCAGCTCACCGGTCACCAGATCGAGGGCCATGGCATTGATCGTGAAGTCCCGGCGCGCGAGGTCAGCCTGGAGGGTTCCCACTCTCACCACGGGATTCTCCGCAGGGGCGGGGTAGTGCTCCTGCCGCGCCGTGGCCAGATCCAGGGGAATTCCATCCAGCTGAAACGCCACCGTGCCGAAAGCCCCATGCTCCTGAACACAACTAATGCGCTTAGAGCCGAGCCGGCGATCCAGTTCCGCCACGAGCGCAGCGGCATCTCCCTCAACCACCCAGTCCAGATCAGGTACACCCGACCAGACGCGCCCATAGCGCTGATGCAACATCTGATCGCGCACGACCCCGCCAACAAGGGCCAAACGCGGGATGCCGAGTGATCGTGCAGCAGCCTGCAACGCCTCCAGAACGGAAGACGGCACACCTGGAAGATCCATTGCAGGGCGTGCAGGAGAATGGGCCGATCATCACGGATCAAGTCCTTGTCCGCACTCACCCGCTGCCTTGAGGAGGAAGCCTCAGCGATCGCCACAGCTGCCGCACGCTTGAGCAGCGACCAGGTGGAAGCCGCCCTGGCCCTTCTGGAGCGCTGTGCAGACCGTAAGGCCAAGCTGGTGATTACTGGTGTAGGCAAGAGCGGAATCGTGGCCCGCAAGATCGCAGCCACGTTCTCTTCAATCGGGCTCATGGCCCTGTTCCTCAATCCCACCGATGCACTCCATGGCGATCTGGGTGTGGTGGCCGCCGAGGACGTCTGTCTGCTGCTCTCAAATAGCGGAGAGACCACCGAACTGCTGGAGGTGCTGCCCCACCTAACCCGACGGGGAACCGGGCGGATCGCCATCGTCGGACGGGCTGACTCATCCTTGGCCCGCGGCAGTGACGTGGTGCTGGAAGCCGGCGTGGACCGTGAGGTGTGCCCCCTGAATCTGGCCCCCACCGCCAGCACAGCCGTGGCCATGGCCATCGGCGATGCCCTGGCGGCGGTCTGGATGGAGCGGCGCGGCATTTCACCGGCAGATTTCGCCCTGAATCACCCCGCCGGATCCCTGGGCAAGCAGCTGACCCTCACAGCCGCCGACCTAATGGTTCCCGCCAGCCAACTGCACCCTTTTCAGCCCCACACCCCCTTGCCCGAAGTAATCGGCGGGCTGACGCGCGACGGCATCGGCAGTGGTTGGGTTGAAAACCCAGACAGCCCGGGAAGCCTGCTCGGCATCCTCACCGATGGTGACCTGCGCCGTGCCCTGCAGGATCACGGCGCTGAAACCTGGAGCCAACTGACGGCAAAGGATCTGATGACCGCCGATCCGATCACAGCGAAGGCCGATGTTTTGGTGGTGAAGGCTCTGGAGCAGATGGAACACAACCGGCGAAAACCCGTCTCTGTGCTGCCCGTGGTGAATCAAGAGCACCAATTGATGGGTCTATTGCGCCTGCATGATCTGGTTCAGGCCGGTCTCGCGTGAACAAACTGCGCTGGTGGTTGCTAAGGCGCCGCCTGAGATCAATTGAACTGCTCGTGCTGGACGTGGATGGCGTCCTCACCGATGGGGGCCTCTGGTTCGATGCCGAGGGGCAACTGATCAAGCGCTTCGATGTGCGCGATGGTCTTGGGATCCGCCTGCTTCAACAGGCGGGGCTGCATATCGCCTTCCTCAGTGGAGGCCAGGGAGGAGCGACAGAGGTTCGTGCCCGGCAACTGGGCATCAGCCATTGCCTTGTCGGCATCAAGGACAAGCCGGCTGCCCTCACGGCCCTTCAAAACGAACTTGGAGTTAGCGCTGAGCAAACGGCCTTTGTGGGCGATGACCTCAACGATCTGGCCGTCAGGCCGGTGGTGGCACTGTTGTTCGCACCCGCCGACGCCTGTCGGCCCGTCCGGCACGGTGCCGATGCGGTGCTCCGCCGCCAGGGCGGCCATGGGGCCGTCCGTGAGCTGGCGGAGCGCATCCTTCAGGGGCGTGGACGCTGGGGCAACTTGCGCCGCGACGGCTGGAAAGACCGCAACGATTGAGGTGTAGAGGTCAGACCATCGCCCGGGCCTGTTCGAGCTGCTCGGCGGTGTCCACCGACAGAGACGTGCCCTGAACCCGGAAGGTGGCGATGGTCAGGCCAGCCTCGATCAGCCGCAGCTGCTCCAGCCGTTCGAGATCCTCCAGTGGTGATGCCGGCAGCTGATCCCATGCGGCCAACACATCTCCCCGGAAGCCGTACATCCCCACATGCCCCCAATAGGTGGTGTGCTGATGCCAATCGGCCTCGGCTACATCGCGCACATGGGGGATGGCAGAGCGCGAGAAATACAGGGCGCGGCCGTCGTGGGCCAGCAATGTTTTCACGACATTGGGGTTGTGCACCGACTCGGGCTTCAGCCCGTAAACAGGAGTGACCACTGCTGGCACAGGATCCTGACTCCGAAATTCCTCAGCCATGGCATCAATCACGGCAGGATCGATGAACGGTTGATCGCCCTGAACGTTGATTACGGCGGTCTCTTCCGCCACGGGGTCCGCATCTCCCCAACCCAGGGCCATCAAAGGATGGGCCACGGAAGCGATGCGCTCACTGCCGGAGTTGCAGGATTCAGCGGTCATCAGCACCGGAAACCCCCATCCCTCAGCCAAGGTCTGAAGCTTGGCGCTATCGGTGCACAGCACTACCGCTTCTACGCCACGAGCCTCACGGCAGCGTTCCAGAACACGCTGGATCATTGGTTTGCCACCAATGTCAGCCAGCACCTTGTTGGGCAGTCGAGAGGACTGAAGCCTGGCCGGAACAGCCACCACACACTTACGAATCGCCATCAATCCCAGAGTTTCATTGCATCGTCGCGGGCGCTGAACCATTCAGCGGCCAAGGCGCCACCCATGGTGCGCTGTTCGCGGAACCAGGGGCCTCCCAGGGTCCAGTGCAGCATCGGGGAAGCCTGCTCGGACTCCGGCGGAGCCTGCACGTCCACCAGATGATTCCAGCCCCCCTGGATGGCGCCGATCTCATGGTCACCCTCGAGCCAGTGGAAGCGGTGCAGCTCAAGCCCCGTTGCCGTGTTCACGTAATCAGGCGTGAGCTTGGTGCAGCGGCTGCAGTTGAGCAGCATCAGGGAACTCCAATTCTTCTTGGGGTAAGGGCTCTGCACCTCGCCGAGAAATTTCACAGTCTCCCCAGGCACATGCTCGTGCTGCACGCACATGGCCCCATAGGCGTCATCGCGCTGATCCCAGAGCGCCTTGATGTCGGCCCGGCAGAGCATGTCGCAATCCATGAACAGGGCCCAGCCCTGGTAGCCCATCAGATGGGGGACGAGAAAACGCGTGAAGGAAAAAGCTGTGCTCTGCTTGGGGTCCCGTTCGCGCCTAAACAACCCTTGGGCCTCCAACTGAGGGGTCACCAGCGGCGTGATCGCCAGAGGGACACTGCTGTTCTGATACAGGCTGTCGATCAGAACGTTGGTGGCTGCCCGCTCTCTCGGGTCGTAGCCGATGAAAATGGGAATCGGCTGGCTGATAGTCGACACAGGCCGGAGATGGCTGTTGGCGAGATTAAGCGGTGGTAACAGGTTCAATCGGCGCCAGGCGCGGATCGAGGATCTTGGGGCCCATCCCCGCAAACTTGACCGCGATCGACACCTTCTCGCCGCTGCCGAAGGTGTGGGTGATTTCACCAACCCCGAAGCTGGCGTGGATGACCTGATCGCCGACCTGCCAGCTGCGGCCTGGAGCAGGGCCGGCCTGCCGGCGACGCACGGCATTGGCGGGGGCCGATGTCGGCTTGTCGCGGTCCACCCGGGTGAGCCGGTCGAGGCGTCGTTCACGCCGGAGCGCCGCCCCACCGGTCTGCGGAATATCGCCCTGGATCAGGGCTTCCGGCAGCTCGGAAAGAAACACTGAAGGCACCGCCGCTTCACGCATGCCGCCCCAGAGACGACGCTCACAGGCATGGGAAATGAACAACCGTTCCTTGGCCCGAGTGATGCCCACGTAACAAAGCCGGCGTTCTTCCTCCAGCGAGGCCGGGTCATCCAAGGATCGATAGCTGGGGAACAATCCCTGCTCAAGACCCACCAAGCACACCACAGGGAATTCGAGACCCTTGCTGCTGTGCAAGGTCATCAATGTGACGCGATCGGCCGCCGTGTCTTTGCTATCGGCATCGCTGGAGAGGGCCGCCGTGGCCAGGAATCCCTCCAGATCACCCTCCTCGTTTTCCTCCTGGTACTGAAGAGCGGCATTGACCAGTTCCTGGAGGTTGCGGCGCCGCTCATCCGCTTCATCGGTGCCATCGGCAATCAATTCACTGACGTAGCCGCTCTTCTCCATCACCTGCTGAATCAGTTCCGATGGCGCCACGTCACGGCTGCGGGCTTTCAGGTCATTGACCAGGTCACAGAACTGCAACAAACCCTTGGCCGAACGGCCGCCGAGGGAGCGCACCGCCTCAGGATCACTCACCACATCCCATAGCGGGATTCCCAGTTGATTGGCTGCATCGTTGAGGCGCTGGATTGTGGTTTTGCCAATGCCGCGTTTGGGCACGTTGATCACCCGCAGCAGGCTGACGGTGTCGGCCGGATTGATCAGCAGCCGCAGATAGGCCAGCAGATCCTTGATTTCGCGCCGGTCGTAGAAGCGCAGGCCCCCCACAACGATGTAAGGGATACCCCAGCGCACCAGGGATTCCTCGATCGCACGGGACTGAGCATTGGTGCGATACAGCACGGCCATGTCGCCCCAACTCAGCTCGGGGTTGGCGGCTTCCATCGTGCGCAGGCGGTGCACCACGGCTTCCGCTTCGGCAATCTCGTCGTCGCACCGGGTGAGGGTGATCAGCTCCCCTTCACCACGGGTGGGACGGAGCACCTTGTCGATCCGTTCGCTGTTGTTGGCGATCAGAGCATTCGCCGCCTCAAGGATCGTGGCGGTGGAGCGGTAGTTCTCCTCCAGCTTCACCATCGTCCGGGTGGAGTCATCCGGCGCCTGATCGCCGAAGTCGTCCTGAAATCCCATCAGGATCGTGAAGTCAGCCGCTCGGAAGCTGTAGATGCTCTGGTCGGCGTCACCAACCACAAAAACCGAGCGGCCTGACCAGTCATCAACATCCTGAGGCTCCTTGCCGTCGGTGACCAGCAGCTTGATCAAGTCGTACTGGGTGCGGTTGGTGTCCTGGTATTCATCCACGAGCACATGGCGAAAGCGGCGATGCCAGTAGCTGCGCACCTGCTCGTTCTGCTGGAGCAACTGCACCGGAAGCAACAGCAGATCGTCGAAATCCAGGGCGTTGTTCGCCGCCAAGGCTTTGCGATAACGCCGGTAGACATCGGCCGTGAGCTTGCCCCGCTGGCCTTCTGCATTGGCCTCGAGCTGGTCCGGCAGCCAACCCTGGTTCTTGGCATTGCTGATGGCCCAACGGGTCTTTTTGGGCTCGAACCGCTTGGGATCCAGCTGGAGTTCCTGGGTCACGATCTCCTTCACCAAGCTCTGGGCGTCAGCCTCGTCGTAGATCGAAAACTGCTTGGTCCAGGTGAGTCCTTCCGCGTCCTTGAACTTGTCGATGTCGTAGCGGAGCATCCGCGCAAACAGGGCATGGAAGGTGCCGATCCACAGCTCCTTGGTCACCTCCCTGTAGATACGTGAACGCAGCTGGCGCTGCTCCACCGGGGGCAGAGTGCTCCAGGGCTGGCCGTACTGGCTTTGGGCCAAACGCTGCGCCAGGAGAACCTCGAGCCGCTCCTTCATCTCGCGGGCGGCTTTGTTGGTGAAGGTCACCGCCAGGATCTGGGCGGGATCCGCACCGTGCTCACCGATCAAGTGAGCAATCCGATGGGTGAGGGCGCGAGTTTTACCACTGCCAGCGCCTGCCACCACCAGCAGGGGCCCCTCGTGATGGTCAACCGCCCGTCGCTGGGCGTCGTTGAGGCCGGCCAAAAAGCTCATGGATGGAGATTAGTGGTGCTTAGATGCCTCCAACGCAACTGCGATGGCCTTCCCCTGAGCTTCGACTTGACCCAGGCTCTGCAGGCCAAGGTCGTCGACCTGGTCGAGCCCAAACCCGATCAAGACATTCGCTAGGCCATGCGAGAGACGACCACGGTCTTTGAACAACGCTGGAGCTTCTGGCTGTCAGTGCTATCTGGCGCGGCCTTAATCGTCAGCGCGAGCGTGGCGCTCTGGCTTCAGTTCGGCGCAAGCAGATTCAGCACTCTTCCAGAAACGACAAGAGAGTCTCTACTGAACCAATACAACGCCATCGCCCATGGGGGATTCATCGCTGTTTTGGCTGTTCTCGCTGGGCTACTGATTCGTTCCATTGTCAAAGCAGGCACGCAGGAAGAAAAAACAAGACCACAAAAATCCTGGCTTTCAGCATTCACAGACTTCATCAAACAACATCCAGTCGTCACGATCGTGCTAACGATCTATGTGGTGCTGATGGTGCAGGAAAGCAGCTGGTTCTACAAGGAGATTCTCACCTGGTACGACGACATCTTTAGCGATCAACTCCTCAACAATTTCAGCCTCAGAGAGAAGTTGATCAATGAAACGATGGGACGAAACGATTTTCGCTTCTTTCCTCTTTCGCATCAAGATCTTCACATCCTCAGCTGGATGACGCCCTACATCAAGGTCTGGTCATTGGTGAGTGCTCTTGAACTCATTGCGACCATCATCCTGGGCTGCAAGTTGATTGAACGCGTCAAGAAAAACGTCACCAGTGCTTCACTTATCCTAATGGGAACGCTTCTGTTCCTCTTCACAAGCGCATCCGCTTACAACTATTTCCAATTCATTTACAGCGAGAGATTTCTCACATTTCTGCTCGCGCTGTACGCCTATCACTACTGCGTTTACCTGGACTCAGGCCAGCTTCGAAACGGCCGACTCGCACTGCTTTTCGCGCTGTTCATCCCATTTTTCAAAGACACTGCAGTGCTGTTAGCCATGATCCCTGCAGCCACCACGATCGTTGCCGGCAGCTTTGGAGCCATGCCCAACCGCCCAGCATGGGGATCGATCAAGCCCTCCGAATGGAGAGAGGCTTATGCGTTGGAAATCGCCATCGTCAGCCTGGTGCTGTTCTTTCTGGCCTCGTTTGCGATTCTCAGTGCACTTCCCAGCCTTGCCGCTGATGTGCCGCGCTACGACTCACATCTGGGCTTTTCAGTGTTGGCACTCGACATTCGTCTGATCGTCTTGCTGGGCTTCATCGCATCACGCCTATGGCTGATCGGCCGCAAACGAACAAACGTCACTGCCCTCGACGGACTCAACTTTGCGGTGCTGGCCTATGGCTTTGCCCTGTACGCATTAGTAGGCCTGGAAGGCAGCAACTACATGAGCCTGCCGATTCAGTTTGTCGCCGTTCTCGACATCTTGATGATCTGGGAAAGCCTTCTAGCTTCGAAGCTGCAACAACGCATCAACAGTCGTCAGGCTCAAGCTGTGGCCCTTGGCACCACGTTGCTGCTGCTGAATGTTGAAGATCGACAAGCCGCCACATTCCGACAACGCGCACAACTAATCAGCTGGAAACAACGTTCATGGCGAACAACCCTGAACGAAGCCAGAGCCATCACAAAACATGCCAAGGAGAACGGAGAAACAGTCAACCTGATCTACTCAAAGGGATGGTTCAAACATTCCGACCAGATGAAAGCTCTTACCTACGACCGTCTTGTGTATTACGACATCGACACCAGGCGCTACATCATCAAAGCCGGTATCGGAAAAGGCGAGTTCTACGCACCTCAACGGGGAGATTATTTGGTTGACATCGACACTGGCCAGAAACTAACCCAATACGGCATCGATCTCTCCAACTACGACTTGCTGTATCAAGAGGATCCAAGCCGTCAGTACGCACGTATCTTCCGCCACCGCTGATCAGCCAGAAGCGGGGGCAGAGGCGACAGCCCAACAAATTTGCAACCTAATCCCCTGATACGAATTGATTGAAGGCGGGTAGGCTCGCCGATCATTGGACGTGATTGAAACCGTGGCGCATCAGATCCAACTGGGCGACATCACTTTCGCGAACGATCGACCCTTCGCCCTGCTGGGTGGCGTGAACGTTCTCGAAGATCTTGACTTTGCCCTGCGTTGCGCCGGCCACTACAAAGACGTCTGCGGAAGGCTGAACATTCCGCTGGTGTTCAAGGCGTCTTACGACAAAGCCAACCGCTCTTCCATTCATTCCTTCCGCGGCCCCGGCCTCGAGGAAGGGCTGCAAATCCTGCAGGCGGTGAAGGACACCCACGGCATTCCGGTGATTACTGATGTGCACAGTCCGGAGGAAGCCGTAGCTGCCGCCAAGGTCGCGGACATCATCCAGCTTCCGGCCTTCCTGGCCAGGCAGACCGATCTGGTCCGGGCCATGGCGGAAACCGGTGCGGTGATCAACATCAAGAAGCCACAGTTCCTCAGCCCAGAACAGATGCGCAACATCGTGGACAAATTCCGCGAATGCGGGAACGAGAAGCTGATGCTGTGCGAGCGAGGCACCAACTTCGGTTACGACAATCTCGTGGTGGACATGCTGGGGTTTGGCGTGATGAAGCGAACCTGCGATGACCTTCCGCTGATCTTCGATGTCACCCACGCCCTGCAGTGCAGGGATCCAGGTGGTGCTGCCTCCGGCGGACGTCGCTCCCAGGTTGTCGACCTGGCCCGCTCAGGCATGGCGGTTGGCCTGGCCGGCTTGTTCCTGGAAGCACACCCTGACCCAGCGCAAGCCCGTTGTGATGGCCCCAGCGCCTTACCTCTTGATCAGCTGGAACCATTTCTCACTCAGATCAAAGCCATCGACGATCTGGTGAAAGACATGCGAGACCTACGCATCAACTGATGCGCGCTCAAAAGGCAGAACGTCTTGGCCTCTGACGCAACTTTTCTGCTCGGCGTTGGTGCCCAGAAAGCAGGAACCTCCTGGCTGCACGATCAACTGCAACGCCGAGGCGACGCCGATTTCGGCTTTCTGAAGGAGTACCACGTTTTCGATGCTCTCGAGCTGGAACGCTTTGCATGCTTCCGGCCCAAGCAACCCACACCGCTGAAGTGGCGCACCTGGCGTCGGGCACGGTTCATCGAACGTCCCGAGCGCTACTTCGACTACTTCGCATCACTGCTCAAGCCACCCCAGATCCGCCTGACGGGGGACATCACCCCCTCCTATGCCGGGTTGAAAGCGGAGAGCTATCAGCGCATCCAGCAGGCCTTCGCGAAACGCGGCGTGCAAACGCGGGCGGTGTTCATCATGCGCGACCCAGTCGAACGGTTTTTGTCGCAGCAGCGCATGCAACTGCGCAAGCGTGGCTTGCTCACACCCGCGCATGAAATCGAGCACCTGGATAAGGCCAGCATCAAGCTGCTCAAGCGTGAATCTCCTCGGAACGATTACCCCGCCACCCTCGATGCACTGCGGGGCGGACTCGCTGAATCGGAGGTCTTCATCGGCTTGTACGAAACCCTGTTCACGCCAGCAGCACATCAGGATTTATGCCGGTATCTCGGCATCCCAGAGCAAATACCCGATTTGAGCCACCGGGTGAACGCCAGCCAAGCCACCACCTCGGTTCCGCCGGAGCTGTTGCAGCGCCTGGGCCGGCACTTCGCCCCTTTGGTGACAGCTGTGCAGGAACGCTGTCCGGATCTAGCAGTTGAGCAGCACTGGGCCACCGCCATGACCTGGCGGGGGGGCTGAGGCCATCAGCGGCAAAGCAAGTTGTTGGAATAGACCAGGCGGCGGTTCATCCGGGCAACGCCAGGCAGGAGCAAGCCGAGATGCGCAGCCGTTGGTTCTTGCGCCCCCAACCAGACACCGTCGTAAGCAATCGTTCGGCTGCGATCCGCATCGAAACGCACCCGGTTCCCCGCGAGGATGTGGCTGCTGCTGTTGAGACCAGGAGCCAGCATCGTCTCCTGGAAATCGATCGACAACCAGGCGCAGAGCAACTGCAAACTGCGCTGGGGCTGAAGCGCAAATTCCTCATAACCCAGACGAAAAACCGGGTACGGAGACTGGCGAAAAGCCCTCTCAAACTTGGCATTGACACGCCACCAGCGCGCCAGCTGACGCGCTGCCGGCAAGCGTTGGCCTGCCTTACGACCGGCCTGGGCCCGGGAATGAACCCAGGAGCGCACATCACGCACGAGATGAATGATCCGGATGTCAAACATCGCCTCGGGCAGCCGCGTCATCTCCAGATCGTCCTGATACGAGTCCACATGCCACACCGCCTCACCAGCGTGGGGTGAACCCGTCAGCAGCCGCTGCACTTTCTCCTGCATCGACGTTTGGTCATGCAGGCGCAGCCACTCGAGCTGAGGTCCCCAGAGTGGGCACTCCGCCGCAATGGCACCACAGGTGCAACGCCGCTCAAACCGATGGGCACCGCGTAGTTGACTGGGCCCGCGATGTTCGTCACCAGGCTGCGGCGTCGCCAGAATTCGCGCCGCCTCACCCAGGCCAATGATCTGCGGATGCGCCCCCAGGGCCAAATCCAGCATCGTCGTGCCGCTGTGGCCGAGACCACGGATCAGCAGCACCTTCAATCGCTTGCTGCTCATCGGCTGTGGCCCATCAAATCGTTGAGGAGCATTGTGATCTGATCCACGTGATGCGCCACGGTGAATTGGGCCTGAGCCCGACGGTGCCCCGCAACACCCCAAGCAGCCGCAAGATCTGGGCGATCCACCAGCAAGGCCATTGCCTCCGCCATGGCCAGGCGATCGCCTTCCTCCACCAGGCGACCGGTCTGCTGATCCACAACCACGTCAGGAATCCCACCATGGCGGGTTGCCACAACGGGCAGACCACAAAGTTGAGCTTCCATCACGGAGACCGGGCATCCCTCCTCATCACCATCCTCCGCTGTGCGGGAATGCTGCAGAAACGCCCGCGCGCGCCGCATCTCCTCCACCACCGCATCGGGTGGAAGCACGCCAGGGAACTGAACCAGCTGCTCTAGGCCGAGCTGGCGCACCCGTTCCTGCACGACAGGAAGCAACGGTCCATCACCCACCATCACCAGGCGGCACGAATCGGCCTGATCCGTCAGGCCTTGTAGGAGGGCAAAGGCTTCCAAGGTGTCCAACGGCCCTTTTTTCGACACAAAGCGACCCACCGCCAGAAACCGCGGAGGCATGGAGGCGGGAGTAGCCCCCTGAAAGCGCTCCTCATCGGCACCGGATGGACTGATCACCAGCTGTGCTGGCTCGGCGCCAAGGGCGATCAGACGGCTCCGCATCGTTTGGTTCTTGACGATTACAGCCGAGGTGAGCTGAAACAAACGGCGATAGCGCTGTTCCAAGCGCTTCAGGTAGCGGTCGGCAGAGGCATCGGCACCGCGGAAGTGAACCGCCAGGGGAACTCCCGTGCGAGCCAGCTCCATCACCCGAACGGCATGAAAGCCGAACTCCACCATCACCACATCCGGCCGGTGACGTCGCACCAAAAGCACAGCCACAATGGAAGCGGGCAGCGTGGCCAGTCGAAGCCAGCCCAACCGGGTGCAGACCTTACTAATCAGTATCGCCAGCCCATAGAGCGCTTTAAGGGGCTCTCGCCAGGGAATCTCATCCCCGAAACAGGCCTCCACCGCAAACGGCAAGCGGGCCAGATTCGCGCGCACGAAGGTTTCCGTCCGCGCCCGCCGGGTCGGCGCCAGCACTAGAACACGTGCTGTCATGACAACGCCAGGATCGACCGCCAAAGCGGTTCCAACTGGGGCCAATCCAACGCAGCGATTCGTTCCCTGGCCGCCGCACCCATCCGCCGACAACACACTGGATCCGAGGCCAGCTTCACCATCGCGGCGGCCAGAGCAATCGGATCATCACTTGGCACGACCAAACCGCTCACACCAGGCTCAACCACCTCCAAGGGGCCAGGGGAAGCATCCGTCACGATCACCGCCAGACCGGCAGCCATGGCCTCCAGGAGTGCATTGGGCATGCCTTCAAAACGGGAGGGCAACACGAACACAGCAGCCTCCGCCAGGAACCGCTCCGGATCAGGGCGGAACCCCATGCATCGCAACCGACCCGAGACCCCGAGATCCTGCGCCTGCTGCTGCAACGTCTCGAGCTCCGGCCCATCACCCACCAAGGTGACGGGCCAGTCTGCTGCAGCTCCGCTCAGCCTTGGCAAGGCGTTGATCAACACGTCCAGTCCCTTCTGCGGCACCAACCTGGCAACACTGATAAAGCCAACGGCGCTCGCCTGACCTCCACGTGCACCAGCCCTGGGGGCACCCGGCAAGGGATTGGGCAGCAAGGCCGACCGCTCCCAGGGCCCCATGGGTTCCAGAGCCGAAAGAACACCGGCTGTGTTGGCTGTCACCACATCCGCGCGGCGATAGGCAAAGGGTCGCAGGCGCTGCCACACCTCCGGGAGCAGCTGAAGTGAGGGGTCGTTGCGCTCTGACACCACGAGGTGAATCGGAAGGTCCCAGGCAGCACAACAGCACGTGATGTTGGTGCGGGTGAGCAGGGCCAGGACCCGATGGGGCAGCTGACGACGGAACTGCCGGCGCAGCTGACGGAGACGAAAACCAGCCGTCGCCTCTGTTCCCACACGAAAAAGCTGCATAGCAAGGCCCCGACCCCCTGGACAGACACGGGCTTGGAACCAGCGTTCGAACCAGCGCAGCTGCAGCTGAAACAACCAGCGGATCAGCTTGTCGAGCTGCGCCAGGGTGAAACGACCAGCGCGGGCCCACCAGGAGCGATGGTTCGGTAGCCCCAGTTCAAGCAGAGGGATGCCGTCAGGAAGGGCATGGGCCACAGGATGCCCTGGGATGAGCGTTACCAGCTTCACCTTCAAACCCTGAGCAGCGAAATGGCGGGCGGCTATCAAGGCAACTTTTTGAGCGCCCCCCGCTCCGAGATGCGGCAGCACCAGCCACAGATCATCACGACCTGAATCCGCCAGCAGAGGCTCTTGCTCTTGCATCACAGAGACCCCATCAAATCAAGAAACACAGGTCGCAAGCTCTCAGGTGCATTGCGCTGGCGGACCGCTTGAGCCTTGGACGCAAAGGCCACGCGCGCAGCTTTGTCCTCCAAGGCCTGGCGCAAGGGTTGTTCCATGTCGGTTGAGGCGACTTGCTCGGACACAAGCCAACCGTTCAATCCTGGATCAATCAGGTCCGAAGGGCCGGTGGGACAGTCCACCGCCAGACAAGGAAGACCGGAGGCCATCGCCTCGAGCAACACATTGGGATACCCCTCAAAGCGAGAGGAGAGAACAAACAAGGCACTGGCCTTGTACCAATCCCCCACATTGCCGACGTTCCCCGGAAGGATCAAACGTGAGGACTCAGTGCCCATCTGCGCGCGCAACCGAGCCGCCTGATTGACCCCGCGATACAGCGCATCGTCGATGCCAAGAATCACCAACGACCAATCGGGGAAGTCAGCCTGCAAGCCAGCGAACGCGGCCACCAAGCGATCAAAGCCTTTCTGATGGAGCTTGGTTCCAACCGCCAGGATCAACTTCTGGCCCGGCGGAACGGAACGCTCCGGATTCAGCCAGGGAGCCAGACGCGGTATCGGCCAAACAATCGCGTTGGGCAAAACCGCTGTGCGGCGGGCCAAGCCGCGTTGATGGAGCCACTGAGCAATGCCCTGCGTTTGCACCAGATGCAAATGAGCTCTGGGATAGGCCAAACGACGCAGCAGGCGCCAACGCCAAGCCAGCGGCCGAGCCGGAGGGTAGTTGCGCTCCGAAAGCACCAGGCATGACGACAGACCGACCGAAGCCAACGCCAACTTGATTGATGGCAGCGTCGTCATCCCGATCAAGAGATCTGGTTGTTCTCGCTGAAGCAGCTTGCGCAAGCGCAAGAGCTTCAACGGCCAAAACAAGGCACGATCCAACAGCCCCGGCAGGGCAGGCTCCTGCACGCGGCGGAGACCAGCGGGGACGGGATAGAAGTCGTGGCTGGCGGACTTTGAGGTCAACAAGGTGACGCTCCAACCTTCCTCCGACAGCCATTCGGCCCATTGAAGGGTGACGCGCTCTGCACCACCGATTTTGAGCGAATCAATGAAAAGAAGTGCCGACCTGCGCGGCTGTGCTGCAGCCTTCATGGCTCGGGCTCGGTGAGTTGCCTCTGCACCAGCGCCGCGATCGTGTCGTTCAAACTTCCTTCAGAGGAGTGATTCAGCAGACGCGCCCACTGACGGCACGCCTGCGGGGTAACGGAACCACCCGCCAGGTGAAGCTCCATACAACTCTGCTGCAAAGCCTCAAGGAACAGGAGATGGTTTTCCTGAGGCGTTCTTCCCCTGACACGTCGCCTCGGGGCGAGCCCTGCAGCGTTGGCGGTCGTCCAAGCGTTCAACAAGGTCAACGCATCACTGCGTACCCTTCCGTATTCACGCGGGTCGAGCAGAAAGCCAAGGGCAAGACCGCGCCCGATGTTGCTGGACATGCGGAACAACGCATCAGCATTCATCTGATCCCTGTCGATCGCACGACTGAATTCAGCCAAGCGTTGCCAACACCTCGCCAGCAAAGGCATGTCCCCCTGAAGAAGAGCGAGGTGATAGAGAGCACTGCTGATCGACACATACAGCTTCCCAAGATTCTGCCGATTGGACTGCGGACAACAGGTTGTTGCTTCGTCGCTGCGCAGCTTCTCTGCCATGCCCTCCAAAGCGGCTACCAACTCCTGAGCGCGCGCCGAATTCTCTAGGCGAAGAATCAGATAAGCCTCAGCGACGAGCGCATAGGAGCGCCGGGTGAGGTCAATGTCGGCACGATGCGAAAGCCAACGAAAAACCTCATCGCTTTGGTGGAGATCACGGGGGCGAGATCCGGTGCGAAAAAGAACCCGATCCACAGCTCGATAGTCCGACGCAATCAGGGATCGCTCCATCAGAGCAAAGGCCTCAGGCAATGCACCAGCCCTTAACGCCAGGGTGCACTGCATCGAGACAACATCGATCGCATTCGGCCACCGGCGCCACGCCGCATCAGCAATCCAAGAAGCCTGTTGATACTGATGAAGGCGAAGGCTGCCATCGAACATGAGATAGCTCGTTGAAGCTGACGTCAGCCTCCCTTGCGTGAGCCGAAACACAGCAACGCCTAACGCGTGACCCAGGCGGCTGTTTCGACAGACATACGCCAACGGACTGGTCCAAAGCTGTTCACGCCGCTGGTTGAAAGATTTCAGCAACGCAAAAATCGGCGGGGCAACGCGTTTAAGCCATCTCTTGACAGCAACCAGCTGGAGCGAGAGCTGCTCCTTCATCCAACGCATTCCCCTTGAGAACGCAGCAGCTTCAGCATGCGACGGGTTCGACTTTGATAGGTGTAACCCTCAATTCCGCTCAATCGCTCATCGAGACGTGGACCCTCTCCTGCCAAAACACGTTGGAGCTGCTCGCTGAACTCCAACGGATCCGGTGGGCAGAGGCAACAAATGGCCTCAAAGGCATGAAGGGCATGAATCCGCGTGGAGACCACAGGCAACCCAGCGAAGAGGTACTCGAAAAATTTCATCGGAAACATCGCGCGGGTGTAGGGATTGCACTGCAATGGCAACCAGGCGCACTGAAAGGCAGCCAAAAACTGTGGGAGTTGGCTGTAGGGCTTCGGGCCAAGCCAATGCACATTGCTGAGACCACACAACTGCGAGAGATCCGTGCTGGGCTCACCCTCTGACTGTGGCCCGATGAAAACGAATTGCCACTCAGGGCAACGAACGGCGACTGCACGAATCAGCGCAAAATCAAGTTTGTAGCTGCTGATCGCACCAACGAAACCAATTTTGGGCTCTGGAATTCCTACCAACTCCGGCGGAAAGACGAACGTGGGGTCATGACGAAGTTCAAGTGAGGCGGAAAAATGATCCCGGTCAGCAACATTGGGCTCGTAACAGATTCGTTCTGTATACGTTGCCAGCCGTTCAGCGAGATACGGCGACGTTGTGAATACCTGGTCGACGGAGCGACATAAGCGGGCTTCTTCAGATTCAATCAAACTCTTGGGCATACAGGGCTGCTCCTGAACCGCATCAACCGCGTGATAGATCGACAGTTCGAACCCTTTCAACGGCAAATAGAGCAACGTCAGCGGGTTGTAGGTCCAAAGCCAAGGGGAACGGAAGCGCAACAACCAACAAGCCAGTGACACGCTGAAACGAACCATCAAGCGGTTCAGGCGTAGCGCAATCCCACGGGATCCACCGGGCACAACCAAGGGAGACAACACCCAGATCCCCGGTCGCACCGCCCGCAGGAAACGCAGCCCAAGAAACAGCCTCCGTAGGATCCTTCTGAAATCCTGGGTTTTGGTTTGAACCGAGCGAAGACCAAGAGATTCAACGTACAAAACTCGCTCACCTTCAGCGGCGAGTGCACAAGCAACGTGCTGCTTGTTTGTCCACAGGGGATGATCCCAGTCAGCCGTAGAGAGCAGAACGATATCTGCCATTAAGTGTTTTCAATGCGATACATATCCCTGAACGTTTCCGAATTCTCGCAGAGAGAGACAAAATCGCCCTGAGCGTGGATCTTGCCATTTTCAATCTCGACAATTCGGTCGCACTTTTTGACTGTTGACAGCCGATGGGCGATCACGATGGTTGTGCAGCGACGCCCCACCAGATCCAAGGCCTGAAGAAGATCATGCTCTGTTCTGTTGTCAAGAGCACTTGTCGCTTCATCCAAGACAAGAACCTTGGCACCACGATAAAAGGCTCGTGCCAGCGCGAGACGCTGACGTTGCCCCCCAGACAACTTGACGCCGTTTTCTCCAATCATGGTGTAAAGGCCATAGGGCATTTGAGCCACAACATCATCAAACTGAGCCGTCTTCAACGCAGCCCAAATATCCTCATCGTCGATCGAATCATTGTCCAATCCGAACGCCACATTGTCGCGAATACTTCCATCAAAAAGACGAATATCTTGAGGCACCAAGGCGCAATTGGCCTGCCACGCAGGCAAGTCTTGCGGACTCACAGGAATGCCGTCCAACATGAGCTGACCCGATGATGGCTGGAGCAAACCCAGCAACAGATGGGCAATTGTGGTTTTTCCGCTTCCCGTGCGCCCAACCAAAGCAAAACGGGAGCCAATCGGAATCGAGAGATTGACTGCATCAACAATTAATTTTTCGCTGCGCCGATACAAAAAACTGACATCCTTCAACTGAATCAGCCGGCGGGGCATTAACCCTTCTGGGGTTGGTACACCAGGAGAAGACAAAAGAAGTCGCTCAGGCTTCAGATCCAACAAGTCCAGCGCATCTTTTATTTCAGGGAGGCCACCACGCAAACGGTTCAGACTACGGAATGTGTTCTGCAGCGGCCCAGAAATCTTCAACAACGTGAACATGATTGCGAACAAATCGGGAATCGCATTACGCACATCACTGGAATCCCCATTCAAAACAGCTGGGGCCAAACCGACCAAGAAAAGAATCGAAACACCAGCAGGCTCGATCAAAAAGCGCGGAACATCAGGCAGTAAGCGCGTCAGTCGATCGTACCTTTTTGCAATGACTCCATCCGAAGAAAAGCGAGTCACAAAATATTTATCAGCCGAGTACAGATGAACATCACGTATGGATCGCAACGACTCCATCAACAAAAGATTGATCCGTCTTCCATAACGAACACGCTGCTTGGTCGCCAACCTTAAATAAGGAGTAATAAGCACCGAAGCCACTGCGTAGGCAATCAACATCAGCAAGAAGATGGCCAAGGCCTGATAGCCAAGGACAAAAACAACACCAACCAATAGAGACGTGACCGACAAAGCATTGCCGGCAATCGCAATCAAAGGAATCACAACCTTGGTTGAAACACTATTGAGAATTCGATTGAATTTTTCGGAGAGGTTGGCCGTACGGTTTTCAATAAAAAATTCATATCGCTGCTGAAGAACATTTTGGTACACCTGATTGACGAGGTCATTCCAAATCTCCGCACTCAGGAGACTTTGCATCAAAGATACAAGAAAACGCACGAAAGATGTAAGCCAGAATGAAGCAATCAATAAGGCCAAAAGCCAGCCCGTTTGATCTAAAATTCCGCCACCAAAAACCCAAATTCCTGGCAAGCGATCTGCAAGCTTTGCACCTGAGAACAGGCCAACAAATCGGGCCAAAAATGCAATCAGAAGAAGATCAAGGATGCCCTGAAAAAACGACGCAAGAAGGACAAAACCGACCAACCGTTTCCGCCTTGCCGGCAACTTGCCCAGCAACGCCGAAATATCTTTCCAAGTCTGACTCTGCAGGGAAAATCTCGGAAACTGACGGCTCATCTTTCCCAAGCCAGAACCGACGCATCAACCTCTTCAGTGACCGTACGCGCCAAGGATCATGCTGCCCTAACGGGAAGGCCAGACGGGCAACCGATTGACCACTCGCTGAAGCCGTGAGAGCAGCTGCTGCAGCTGCAACCGCCACGTGGGGGCACTACTCAGATCTGGCCCGGATGCAGCTTCCAGGGCATCCAGAAGAGAGAAGGCGTCTCGCCAGCGCTTCAGCAGCTCAGCTTCTGAACATTCCTGCAGCAAAGCCTCCAAACGGTCGACTGAAGGGCGCCAGCTCTGGGGAGCAGCAACAGCGCCCTTGATTCGTTCGAGGTCGAAATGCAGCCGACCACAACCGATCTGATGCACGGTGTGACTGGGATCGCCGTAGTCGGCCAGGGCATGATTCAGGCTGCTGAACACAACACAGCCGCAAGCCAGCGCTTCCAGCGGCGGCAACCCGAAACCCTCGGTCACGCCGCGGCCGCGCCAGTACTCCGCTGAGTCGTAGAGGTACACCGTGGAGCGATTGAACAGTTCGACCAAGTCATCCACCCAGCCGGCCTGCACCTCCACCACAAGACCGGCCTGCCGCAACGCCGGCACCAACTGATTCAGTACATAAGGGCTGCTCTTGCGGGCTTGCACCAGCACATCGATGGATCGACTTTGGCGTGCCGAACGGTCGCCACGGTCAAGCCAAGCCTGGCCCAGGGCATTCGGAACCAAGAACAAGGGATTGCGGGGAGCCTTGTCACCCCAATAGCCCAGGGTGTTGCGGCTGACGGCCAATACCGGGACTCCAGGGGGCAACCCAAAGCCGTATTGGCTGCTGTGGGCGTGATACACAACCCGACGGCCGTTCAACCGACGGATCAAACCAGGAACGTCAAAGCCCCAGCTGACCACCCAGACAACTTGAGCATCAGGGAGCTCATGACGAAGACAATCATCCAGGTACGGATGATCGGGTGAACGCTCGCGGTAAGTGACCAATTCGGTCGAGCACAGATTTGCCACCAGTCGGGCGGTCTGCTGTTCGACGCTGAGCCCACCACAACGAAAGCGGCGACCGGTCCCGGGGACCAGAAAACGAATCAGTTCGGTGGGCACCAGCGAAAACTCAAGCGGCGGCGGCCTCGGTGCTGCCAGCCCGCTGACGACGAGTCAGGAAACCGAACAGAACCTTGCCAATGGCGGCAACGAGATTGCCCTCAAGCTCCTTGAACATGTTCATGTTCAGGTGGAAGGCATGGTTGGCTTCCTCAACAATGCGATCAGCCGTGGCCTGATCGATCGGGAGATTATCCATGGCAGCCCGGTACTGGGTCTTGAACGCCTTCTCGTCGGCAATGTCATCAAAGACATAGAAACGAAGACCATCGTCTCCATCCATATTCATTGCCTTCTGAGCGATGTTCTTGAGGATCTGACCACCGGAGAGATCACCGAGGTAACGGGTGTAGTGGTGACCCACCAAGAGCTCAGGGGACTCCTTCGCAACAGCATGAATCCGTTCGACATAAGCCACTGCCGACGGAGACGGCTGAATCTGCTCTTTCCAACCCTCACCGAAGTAGTAGGTGAGGTCTTGCTCGAGAGATTCACGACGATTGAGCTCTTTCTTGCCAATCGGTCCAACAACAGGATGATCACCCAGCTTGTCGATCTCCTCTTCCATCGCCTCATAGACGAAGTAGAGGTCTGCAACAAGCTTGCGATAGCTGGATTTGTCGACGACGCCTTTTAAGAAGCAACTCACAAAGCCGGTGTTTTCGGCCATGGTGTGAGACTTTTTCGTGCCTTCACGGATCTGGGCAGCCAGTGCAACGGACATGAATGCTTGTGATTGGACCGATAGAAGGACCCTATAAGCAGTCCACGTAAGGGTGGCCTTGAGCGTTGCGAAGGGTTACGCCGCTGTATCAGATACAGCATGTCCCTCGAACAGTTCAAACAACTGGCGACAGATCTGCTGAAGCTGCTTCACCTGCTGCTGCTGGGGCAAATGGCGGCCTTCCGGCAACCACTCACCGACCGTAGCCAGGCGCCAGCGTTCGCCGTCGTAGGTCATGCCCCGCATCAACACCCCCAGCAGACGCAGCTGTTCATCACCTCTCTCTTCGCTGATGCGCAATTGCATCAGCAAACTGCGGCATTCCAGCCGTGGACTCCAGCCAGGAAAGTGGAATGAAAGATCCAACGATTCCTCCTCACTCCACTGCCGGGTCTGCGGGTCATCCCGCCAGGGGCTGAGGTTGGCCTGTGCAGCAGGAAACTGTTGACGCACCAGCGTGATCGTGGAGGCCAGTGCTCGCATCCGGGCCACGCTGTGTACCGACTCACCCGCGTTCACTGGACCCTCCGACTTCCGCACAGTGTGCAGGGAGATGCAAGAGGTCGCCGTTACGGTTGCCCGAGGTTTAAGAAACCATGACGCAACCGCTGCACATTGCCCTGCTTGGCGCGATGCCGGAGGAGATCGGCTCCGATCTCAGCCACCTCAAGGACCTGAGCTGCAGCGAACACGGAGATCTCAAAATCCATCGGGGATCCTGGGGTGACAACGTGCGCCTCAGCCTGGCCTGGAGCGGCTGGGGCAAGGTGAGCGCTGCGCGGGCCGCCACACGTCTGCTCGCCAGCGATCCCAGCATCGATCTGCTGTTGTTCACCGGTGTCGCCGGCGCTGCGGATCCAGCCCTGCGTCAATGGGATGTGGTGTTGGCCGATGCCGTGGTGCAGCACGACATGGATGCCCGCCCCCTGTTCCCACGGTTCACGCTGCCAGCGCTCAATCAGGACCAGCTCCGACCACAGCCGACCTGGTTTCACTGGGCCAAGACCGCTCTTCAGGAGGCTCACGGCGCCAGCGAACTGGACGGATTCGCACGTCCACGCAGCGGTCTGATCGCCACGGGGGATCGCTTCATCGGCGATCCCGCGGTGCTGCAAACACTGCGGGACGCCCTTCCCAATCTGCTGGCCGTTGAGATGGAAGGCGCCGCCGTCGCGCAGGTCGCCGAGCAGGAGGGCGTCCCCTGGCTTGTGCTTCGGGTGATTTCCGATGGTGCCGATGAGGCGGCAGCCCAGAGCTTCGAAGACTTCGTCAAACGCTACGAGGAGAAGGCATGGCGGCTGATTGAGGCCCTGCTGCAACGCTGCAACGACACGCCCCAACGATGCGCATGATGCCTCTGCTGAACCGCTTGCTGCGGTACGGCGTCGTGGGGGGCACGGCCGCCGCGGTTCACATTGGCGTGCTTCTGCTGCTGGGCCAGTGGATGACCCTGAGCCTGGCCAACCCCATCGCCTTCCTGGCCGCCTCAGTAGCGGGGTATCTGGGCCACGCCTTACTGACCTTCCGGGAAGAGACTGGTGGTCGCCAGTTCGCCCGTCGCTGGCTGCTCCTGCAGTACGTCGTCAACATCAGCGTCTGCGCTCTGCTGCCGCTGCTCAACGCCCCGATCTTGGTGCTGGTGTTCACACCCACGGTGCTGAATGCACTGATCTGGAGTCGAGCGGCCCGCTTCAGTGCCAAGTCGCGCCACCAACAAAACGGCCAACCACCGCTGCTCCATGCCGACGACCTCGGGTTGGCTGACGGGGTTGATGCGGCGATCATCGATCTCGCCCGAAGGGGACAGATCCAGGGAGCCAGTCTTCTGGTGAATGGTCCAAGTGCAGCTGCCGCTGTCGAAGCCTGGCGCGACCTTGCTGATCCACCACCACTCACGCTTCACCTCTGCCTGACCGAAGGGCATCGCCTGCCCAACGCTCCGGATCTGCCAACCGGATTCGGCACCTTGCTGCTGGCCTCGATCCTGCCGTGGCAACGCCAACGCATCGCACCCCAGCTGCGCACGGTTCTGCTGCAGCAGATCAGCCGCTACCGCCAACTCACCGGGCTGCAGCGGATCCGACTCGATGGCCACCAGCACATCCATCTCGTGCCCCTGGTGCTGGATGCCGTGCTGGATCTGGCCCGTTCCGAATCGATCACCTGGGTGCGCACGACGCGGGAACCCCTGCCGGAAAGCTTGTCCCTGAAACTTTGGTGGCGCAGCCTGCACACAGGAGGGCTGATCAAGTGGCTGGTACTGCAGCTGCTGAGCGGGCTGGCCATCCCCCGGCTACGCCGGGCCGGGATTCCAACCAACCAGCGCTTCGCCGGTGTGTTGTTCAGTGGATCGATGTTCGGCAATGCGTTGCGTCGCAGCTGGATCACGGCCCACAGCCCCAGCACGATCCCTCGCGAATCAAGGCCCGTTGTGCTCATCCACCCGGCCCGCCGCCATGCCGCATCTGGCATGGATCAGGAGACCTTTCAGCAGTCCGTGGCCTTTTTCAACTCCTCCCACCGCCAAAAAGAGTGGACTTCAGCGCAACAGCTCTGAACCCTGATGCACGGCTCTGACGAAATAGTGCGGCCGCCGTTTGACATCGATGTAGATCCGGCCGATGTATTCGCCCAGCACACCGATGCCAATCAACTGAATCCCCCCGAGGAACAGAACAGCCACGATCAGTGAGGCATAGCCCGGCAGATCCACACCAAAGACCAGGGTGCGCAGAACGATCAGTGCGGCATAGATGAAGCTCAGGAACGAAATCAGAACACCGATCACGCCCCAAACCTTCAACGGCTTCACCGTGAACGAAAAGATGCCGTCCAGGGCATAGCGCCAGAGCTTGAGAGAGCTCCAGGATGTGGCACCAGCGACGCGAGCCACACGGCTGTAGGCGATCTCCTCGCTGCGATAACCGGTCCAGGGCATTAAACCCTTGGAAAAACGCGTGGCCTCACGCAACTGGGTCACCGCCTCAACCACGGGTGCACTCAGCAGACGGAAATCACCGGCCCCCTCCTGAAGCTGGATCGAATCCACCAGGCGGTTGAACACCCGGTAGAACCAGGATGCCGTGGCGACCTTCACCAGCCCTTCGGCATCGCGGTCATCCCGCACCGCGGTGACCACCTCGGCGCCATTGCGCCAGGCCTCCACCATCGCCGGAATCCGTTCCGGAGGGTGCTGAAGATCGGAATCGATCAACACCGCCGCGGCACAGCGTCCGTTGGCGTAGTCCAGCCCCGCCAACATCGCCGCCTCCTTGCCGAAGTTACGGGTGAGCTCCAGCAGCGTGACGCCCTGGTCGGCATGCCTCTGCTGCCAGGCTTGGATCACCGCCACCGTGGCATCAGACGATCCGTCGTCAATGAGGAGAAGACGGTCAACATCCGGCAAGGCCATAACCCGCTCGATGAAGGCGCTGATCACCTCGGCTTCGTTGAAGCAGGCCGCCACCACCCACACCTGCTCACTGGCCATGAATGCGCGGTTTGCACTATCGGGAACCGTAGGGCTACCGGCTCAGTCATAGGCTCGGCCTGCTGACGCCCGACCAACCGCCATGGCCCAGTTCGAGAAGCTCACCGCCCCCAGCCAGGGCACACCGATCCGCTTCGAGAACGGTCAACCCGTGGTGGCCAACAACCCGATCATCCCCTTCATCCGGGGCGATGGCACCGGCGTTGACATCTGGCCCGCCACGCAAAAGGTTTTGGATGCGGCCGTGGCCAAGGCGTATAGCGGCAGCAAGAGCATTGAGTGGTTCAAGGTGTATGCCGGCGATGAAGCCTGCGACCTCTACGGCACCTACCAGTACCTGCCAGAGGACACCCTCGAAGCGATCCGCAGCTACGGCGTGGCCATCAAAGGCCCCCTCACCACACCAGTGGGCGGCGGCATCCGTTCGCTGAATGTGGCCCTGCGCCAGATCTTTGATCTCTATTCCTGCGTGCGCCCGTGCCGCTACTACGAAGGCACCCCAAGCCCCCACAAGCGTCCCCAGGATCTGGACGTGATCGTCTACCGGGAGAACACCGAAGACATCTACATGGGGGTGGAATGGGAAGCCGATGACGCCGTCGGCCAAGAGCTGCGCAAGCACCTCAACGAAGTGGTGATCCCCGCCAACGGCAAGCTCGGAAAGCGCCAAATCCCCGAGGGATCAGGCATCGGCATCAAGCCGGTGAGCAAAAACGGCAGCCAACGCCACATCCGCAAGGCGATTCAGCACGCCCTTCGCCTTGAGGGCAACAAGCGCCACGTGACCCTGGTGCACAAGGGCAACATCATGAAATTCACGGAAGGGGCCTTCCGTGACTGGGGCTATGAGCTGGCCACCACCGAATTCCGCGATGTGTGCATCACCGAGCGGGAGAGCTGGATCCTCGGCAACCTCGAGAAGGACTCCAACCTGAGCGTGCAGGCCAACGCACGGATGATCGAACCGGGCTACGACAGCCTCACACCAGAGAAGAAAGCCGACATCGATGCGGAGGTGCAGGCGGTGATCGACGCCATCGGCAGCAGCCACGGTGACGGCAAATGGAAAGAAATGGTGCTGGTGGATGACCGCATCGCCGACAGCATCTTCCAGCAGATCCAGACCCGCCCCCAGGAGTATTCGATCCTCGCCACGCTCAACCTCAACGGCGACTACATCTCCGATGCCGCGGCCGCGATGGTGGGAGGCCTGGGCATGGCCCCTGGCGCCAACATCGGCGAGAACGCTGCCATCTTCGAAGCGACCCACGGCACCGCCCCGAAACACGCCGGCCTCGACCGGATCAACCCGGGGTCGGTGATCCTCAGCGGCGTGATGATGCTGGAGTTCCTCGGCTGGCAGGAGGCTGCTGATCTGGTAACCAAAGGCCTCAGTGCCGCCATTGCCGACAAGCAGGTCACCTACGACCTGGCCCGACTGATGGAACCCCAAGTGGACCCCGTGAGCTGCAGCGGCTTTGCCGAGGCGATCATTGACCGCTTCTGAACAATCAACTGCTAGAGATTCGTGATTATTAATCACTCAAATAAATTCATATTTTTTGCCAACCGGAAGACAGCATCGACATCAACAGCGATTGCACTGTCCAGCAGCTGCAATCGCAAAGACGTCATTACGCCATTAGGTCGAGACGAAAAGATTCGCCGGGAGCTTGGCTACCAGGGACCCACAAATTATATTCCCTGGTGGAACAAAATCAACTACTTTGCAATTAAAGCAAAGTGCAAATTACAGAAAAAAGGCGTCAGCCGCTATATCAAATCGATTGGATTGCACACACACATTGAGGCAACAACTGCCCTTAGCAAAAATTACATCAGTGCATCGACATTCGAGAGCTATTACAGCTTCTGCTTTATTCGAAACCCATGGGACCATGCTCTTTCCCAGTTTTTTGAACTCAAAAAAGACCAGAAAAGCCACAAAGACCTCGATCTAGACACTTTTATCAACGGCGGTCTTCTAGAAAATTTCGCAACTTCTTGCCGATCAATTTATAGCCACAAAGGAACAATCCTCGTGAACCACTTATATCACTATGAACAACTTCAGGAAGCCATTGAGAATCTATTTAATGATCTCAATCTAGCCGGAAATCCACAACTTCCCAAAGCCAAATCCACCTTACGCACCGACAAAAGGCCCTACAAAGAAATACTCAATTCAAATCAAAAAGACGCCATTGAGCGCATCTTTTACCAAGAAGTGGAATGGGGAAAATATCAGTTTTAAAGCCTTCCAGGCAAGGAAATCGTCAAGCAGTCAGACTTGATTGATGGGACTCGAATCCGGCTCTTCATCTCGCACCCAACTCCCCGGCCTTCCCGCCGGTGCCGCCGACCCCTGCGTGCACTGCGGCTTCTGCTTGCCCACCTGTGCCAGCTATCGCGTGCTGGCCAGTGAGATGGATTCCCCCCGCGGCCGCATCCATGCACTGCGGGCAATAGAAGCCGGCGAGCTGGAACTGGATGCCACGGTCGCCAGCCATTTCGACACCTGCCTTGGCTGCTATGCCTGCGTGAGCGCCTGTCCTTCGGGGGTGCGCTACGACCAGCTGATCGAAGCCACCCGGCCCAAGCTGATCGATGCGGGCCAGCGAAGCCCATGGCAGGTGGCCTTCCGCCAGCTGCTGCTGCAGGTGCTGCCCTACCCCAAGCGCCTGCGGGCCCTGCTGCAACCGCTGCGGGCCTATGCCGGCACACCACTGCAACACCTGGCCCGCCGCTCCGGGCTCACCCGTCTGTTCGGGCCGGAGATCGAAGCGATGGAGCAACTACTGCCCCCCCTGGTGCCGGAAAGCTTCAGCGACCAACTGCTTCAGATCAATCCCGCCAGCGGCGAACGCCGCGGCCGCGTGGCGCTGTTGCTGGGCTGCGTGCAGCGCTGCTTCGATCCCAGCGTCAGCACCGCAACGGTGAAGGTGCTGCAGGCCAACGGTTTTGAGGTGGTGATTCCACCAGACCAAGGCTGCTGCGGTGCCGTGAGTCATCACCAGGGTGAGCTGGAGCTCACCCGCCAACTCGCGAGGGATCTCCTCCGCAGCATGAACGCTGTGCAAGGTGAGCTGGATGCGGTGCTCGTGGCCGCCTCCGGCTGCGGCCACACGATGAAGGCCTACGGCGAGCTGCTGAACGGCGACATCCAATTCCGTGCTCCGGTGCTGGATGTGCAGGAGTTCCTGGCGGATCGCGGCCTGCTGGAGACGTTCCGCACGCAACTGCAACCTCTCCCCGTGGTTGTGGCCATGCATGACGCCTGCCACATGATTCACGGCCAGGGCATCCAGGCCCAACCTCGCCAACTCTTGCGAGCCATCCCCGGCATTCAGCTGAAGGAAGCGACCGAAGCGGGGGTGTGCTGCGGCAGTGCAGGCATCTACAACCTTGTGCAACCGGAGGAGGCCGCTGAACTGGGGCGGATCAAGGCCGATGACCTCAGCGGCACCGGAGCTGAACTGGTGGCCAGCGCCAACATCGGTTGCACCCTGCAGTTGCGGCGGCACCTAGGCGATCGGGCCCAGGTACTGCACCCGATGGAACTGCTGGCTGCCTCAGCCGGCCTCCATGCGCTGCCAGGCGTCCCGCAGGGTGTCGGCACCACCAAGATTGCCGGGGAAGGTGAGAATTGGCAGACCGCTGCAGGGTCCCCCTGACGGGCGCACGAGCGAGAGTCCCGGCAACAGCTGCCCTTCCAGCTGCACCGACTCAAGTGACAAACCACCGGCCAGCAGGGTCTGGGTGGTGATGCCCCCTTTGCTGATCAGATAGCCCAAATCAGGGGCGAAGGCGGCCGCAAGTCTCCCCATCAACGCAGCCAGTGCGCAGGACAAGCGCCGGCCCTCGTGCTCTGAAGCACAGCGCAGCTCACCGCGGCTGGTGAACAGCACCGGTGTGGCGCCAGCGTCGAGCAGCGCTCGCAACTGCTGCAACCAGACCCGCTCCAGGTCTGCCAACAACAGATCGGGTGTTGGTCCCTCCAGCACCTTGGCGATGCGATGCACCGGCAGCTCCAGGCCAGCACAACCGGGGGCAGCCAAAAGCCGGTCGAGTTGCCGATCCGCCAAGGGCACGTGCGAGCCCACCATCACCAATCCCGGCAGAGCCGTTCCGTCGGCAGCTCGTCGCCGCAGCCCCACAAGGCCTTTTGCATCCAACGGCGGTGGGCCGGGATCCGCCAAGGCCTTCACCATGCTGGCGGCAGAGCGGAACAGAAAACGTTTCTCTCCCTGAAGGGCACGCACCGCTGCGGCTAAAGCAGTGAGCTGCTCCTGACGCTCGGCATCCACCACCACCGACACATTGGCCTGGAAACAGCGGAGGCGATCAATCAACTGCGGCAGGCCAGCACCACAGGCGGCATCGAGCTCACGGCAAGACATCCGCAGCACCGAAGCCGCGGCAATGGTTCCATCGCTTTTCTCCTCCAGCCAGCAGGCCAGATCACTACTGCTGAAACCAAACAGCCGGTCTTGGGCAAACGGCGTGGTGTGCACCGGTTCGCCGTGGAGGAGATGTACCCCGTTCACGGTGGTACGGCCTCCTTCCAGAAAAGCCGGCACATGCAAGGTGGCATCAAAGGGGCCGAAGGACGCCTGCAAGGCCTCAGGCTCTCGTACCCCATGGCCGCGCAGAGTCGAATCCCCGCGACTCACCAACAGCACCTGATCGCGCGCCAAACCCTCCCGCAGCAACGCCTGATCCAGCGCAGCGGCAATGCTGCGGTTGCGTTCAGCCGCATCCGTTGGCGTCAGCGCCCGGGTGTCCGCCAGCAAAAACAACAACGACGAGGGTTGGCGCAACCCCCGGCGCAGGGTTTCGACATCCCAGCGCAGCAGCAGAGGACAGCTGTGCACCGTCTGCGAGCCGGTGGGATCGTCGTCAATGACCACAACCTTCATGGCACCATCGTGCCGTGAGCCATTCCCCCGCTACCCGCAGCGATCTGATCGACCTGGTTCGCCAGTGGCATCAGAGCGCCACACCCTGGACGCCCAGTGGCCTGGAAACACGCCTGGACTGGGGCCCGCCGCTCAATCCCAGCCACGAGGTGCTCTCGTGTCGTCAGCTCAATCGGGTGATCGACCATGCGGTGGACGATCTAACCATCACGGTGGAAGCCGGCCTGCCACTGCAAGACCTGCAGGATCTACTGGCGGACCAGGGGCAATGGCTACCGATTGACTGGCCCCGGGCCGGCGCGCCCGGAACCATTGGCGGACTGGTGGCCCGGGGGCTGGCGGGGGGACTGCGTCAACGCCATCTGGGGGTGCGCGATCAGATCATCGGGATCGGCCTGTTGCGGGCTGATGGCGTCGAAGCCCGGGCCGGTGGACGGGTGGTGAAGAACGTGGCGGGCTACGACCTGATGCGTCTGCTCTGCGGCAGCTGGGGCAGCCTGGCGCTGATCACGGAACTCACCCTGCGGCTCCAACCGCAGCGCCCCGCCCGCAGCAGCCTGCTCGTGGATGGCGACCTTGCAGCCCAAGACAACTTCCGGACTGAACTTCTGCGCTCCAGTCTCACGCCAGAACGCTGTGACTGGATCAACAGCGGCGATGGCTCCTGGCAGCTCCGGCTGGTGGTGAGCAGCGTGTCGAACCAGGCGGTGGAGGACCAGCTGAACCGGCTGGAAAGCTTGGCGTTGCAACAACAGCTCAGTGCAGAACGCCAGCCCTGCACCGATCCGCTGACCACACCCCTCGATGCCAGCCAATCAGCCCAGCTGGTGCGGCTGGTGTTGCCGCCAGCCCAGTTGCAGCTGTTGCTGCGGGATGACGCCATGACAAACCTCAAGCCATGGTGCTGGGAACTGGCCGCCGGAGCCGGCTGTGGTGATGGCTGGTGCGACATCGCCACACCGGATCACCAGCTGGAGGCGCTGCGCCGCAGCGTGAGCCGCCTCGGCGGCGAAATGACGCTGTTGAAACGCACCGCCGGATCAACCCTGCCAGCGTGGGTTGATCGTCCCTCCCGACCACTGATCGAAGCGGTGAAACGCCAATTCGATCCCAAGCTGCAACTCAGCCGCGGCCGTCTGCCCGGGGTGCATCAGGAGACGCTGTAGCGACAGGCGAGGGTCTGCTCAGCACCGGGCTCCAGCACCAGTTTTCGATCACCGCTGATCAGGGATTGGCGCGGCCCCGTCCAGGGTTCCAAGCAAACCATCGGGCGAGGCGGCTCGGTCCAGACCACGGTGAGATCCATCGGATCCTGGTGCTGGAGCTGCAGCTGGGCGCCGTTGGTGTCATCGATCAGCGTGACCGAACCGGCTGGGCGGCAGAGAAAATCGACCCCATCCGGCAGACGGGTGAGCTGATCAGCCGTGGCGGCATCAGCCATCTCCAGATGGTTGAGACAGCGCTCCGCCAAACCGGTGAGCCGGGTCTGGGCCAGGTCACTCACGTTGAAATAGGGATGCAGCCCGAAGCTGAAGGGCATCGCCGCAGCGCTGCGGTTGTGGATGGTGGTGCTGATCTCCAGAGCACTGTCAATTGGCCGCACGTCCATCTCCACCAGAAAGGCGAAGGGATAAGCCTTGAGGGTTTCATCGGTGCTGGAGAAGCTGAGACGAACCCCGCTCTGGTCGTCTAGCAGCTGCAATGCCCAGGGAAGATTCCGGGCAAAGCCGTGCTGCTGGAGCGTGTGGTCGACCCCATCGACCGTGAACACGTCGCCGGGCAGATTGCCGCAGATCGGAAACAACACCGGTATACCTCCGCGGATGCTGTTCGCAGGATCGGCATAACGCTCCTGATCGAAATAAAGCACCTCGCGCTCACCGCAACGCCACTCGCTGACGATTCCTCCCCGCTCAGGGATGATCCGCAGCCGGTCACCGCTGGTGGGGTGCACATACTCCCAGTGGGCATAGGGAGCGGCTTGCTGGGTGAGGGTCATCGGCATCCGCCAAGGTGCGGAAAGTCTGGCCTAATCAAGTAGCGGAGTTCTCCGGATATGTTGGTGCTGTGGCCGACGTCAAGCCCGCCAGCCACTCCAACAGAGCTGCATTCACCTGCTCAGGCACCTCATCGTGGGGGCAGTGACCCGCCTCCAACACCACCTCAGTGGTGGCAGCCGGCGCATGGCGCTGGAAGGTGGAACGCCGCCCGGGCGCATTGATCCAGGGATCATGAATCCCCCACAACAGCAGCAATGGCGCCGTGAGTTCAGCGAACAACTCATCGAGGGGCTGGCCGCGGGGAATGTCGAACACCGTGCGGAACACACCAAATGCACCGGGATCCAGTGACGGGCGGCGGATCGACTCCACCAGCCAGTCATCGACGTTGGTCTTGTCCACATACACCTGGTTAAGCGTGCGGCGGATCGTGGCCGGACGGCGAAGGTTCTCGAACATCAGCCGCTGCAGCACCGGGCTCTTCAGCAGCGCCGTGGCGATGCTCTGACGGGCGATCGCCCCCCAACCTTGCGGAGATTTCTGCTCATCACTGAACGGACCGGCGGCATTGAGCAGCACGACCCCCGCACAATCCGATCCCAATGCGGCCCCAGCGGCGAGAGCGGCGAATCCCCCCAAGGAATTACCGGCAATCACGGTCGGCCTACCAATCCGCTCACGCACGTAGGCCACCAGCTGATCGCGCCACAGGGCGCCGCCATAGTTCAGCTCCGCCGGCTTGGCACTCCTGCCGAAGCCCAGCAGATCGATGGCGTGCACGGCATGGGTCTGAGCCAACACGGGAATGTTGTGCCGCCAGTGATCTGTGGAGGCCCCGAACCCATGCACTAACAGAAGAGCCGGGCGATCTCCAGAGGCGTCAGGCTGTTGCTGCACCGCATGAACGGTGTGGCCGAGATGGTTCCAGGGCGTGGACTCCACAACGTCGCGCAAGAGCCGCGATGCTAGGCAGCAGTTTCGGGGAACTGAATGCAGGAGACCGGTGTATTCATCAGCCCGCTCGCCGATGGGGGGGTCTGGCGGGGTGCCCTGCTCTGGGCCATTGCCCTTTACATCCCCTTGAGTGCACCTCTGGCAGCGTTCGAAACCAGCCTGGCGGATAGCCCCCTGCCGCAGCTGTGGCGCCAGATTGTGCTGGTGACCAGCAGTCTCCTGCTGGCGCTGGTGGTGGGATTGGTCACCCAACTGGTTGCCAGCTGGGCCCTGGGTCCAGGCTGGGCCTCCAGCCTGGCGGCGATCGCTATCGGCTGGAGTCTGCTGTTGGTTGCCTTCAATCGCCAGGATTAACGCTCAATTGCCAGCCAGTGGATCAGCAGCGAATTCTTCAGGCACTTGATTGCCGTCCTCGGGGGGCTTGCCTTTCAGAACGATGCGTAGCAACACAGGCGCCAGGAAGGTAGTCCCGATCACCATTAAAAGAATCGCCGCCTCAAGGCTGGGGCTGAGCAAACCGGAGGCTGTTCCCAGTCCCAAGAAAATCAGGCCGACTTCGCCGCGGGGCATCATCCCAAGACCCACCACCAATTTGTTGGTCTTTTCCTTGCTGAAGATGGCCCAGCCGGCAGCCACCTTGCCGATGATCGCCACCACAAAAAGAAAGGCTGCTACCACCAGGGCAGAACGGGCACCGGGGTCAGAGGGATTGATCACCGAAAGATCCATACCGGCACCCACCAGCACAAAGAAAACGGTGGCGAACAGGCCAACGATGGGGGTGACCGCCGCCTGAATCTCATGGCGGTGCTTGGACGTGCTGGCAATCAAACCAGCAGCAAAGGCCCCAAGGGCGGCTTCCAAACCGATGGCGGACGCCACAAAACAGCTGACAGCGAGAAGCAGATAGGAACCAATCAGTTTGGCGCCAGGAGCCTTGAGTTGATCAATCATCCAATCAAAAGCCGGTGCCGCCTTCTGGCTCAACAACAGGGCAACCACCACGAACAGCACCGCCGCCACCACCAACTGCACGATGGGTCCAATCTCCAGACTTCCACCGGCTCCCAAGGACACCACAATGGCCAGGATGACGATGCCGAGGATGTCGTCGAGCACGGCAGCTCCGATCACGATCTGACCCTCCCGAGTGCGCAGATAACCCAGTTCACCAAAAACACTGGCGGTGATGCCGATGCTGGTAGCCGTCATCGAGGCACCCGCAAAGATCGCTGGGATCGCATCCACATGGAAGATCCCCATCAGTCCTAGCGTGCCGAGGGCGAAGGGCAGCACCACACCCACCACGGCAACACTGAAGGCCTGGGCCCCCACCGCCATCAGTTCCTCCAGCTCGCTTTCGAGACCGGTGAGGAACAGCAGGGAGTAGAGACCCAACGTGGCCACCGCCTGCAGGGCTCCGAAGCTCTCGTTGTAGAGAGCTGGGATTTCGTCCACCGGAACGTGCGACAGGCCGGAGACCAGCTCTGAAAAAGCTCCGGAAAGTTGCACCTGGGTCTCCGGCGGCACCAGAAGATGCAGACCCGAAGCACCGATTAGCACCCCAGCAAGAAGCTCACCAAGAATTGTGGGCAGCTCGAACCTCACGAGCACCTCCGCGAGGGAGCGGGCCGCCACAAAAATCAGCATGAAGCGAAGGACGCCGATCAGCGTTTCCGCCAATTCGAGGTCATGGCTGCTGATTTCGCTCAGCAGGGTGGGCAGCAGCATCAAGCCGGGCGTTATTCACGCCGAACCTTAATGGTGAATCCGCCGACGAACTGTTCGCTGGACGATCCCAATTGACCGGGAATGCTGTAGAAGCACGCTTTTTTGCAGGCAGCCCCAGTTGTGATCGCTACGGTCCGGGTAATTCATCGAGTTGGGCTCCGAGCACCCCTGGCCTGACGGTGATTCCACGCTCCTTGGCTCGCTGCCCCCCCATGACCACGTCCCAACCGTTCGATCTGCGTCTGCCGACCCCCGGCTGTTACAACGACCCCGAACGCGCCGGGCTGGATGCCAAGAGCGTGTTCGACGGCATGACCGAGCACCTTTTCTTCACGCTCGGCAAGCTCGCTCCCACCGCCAGCCGCCATGACCTCTACATGGCCCTGAGCTATGCGGTGCGCGACCGCTTGATGATGCGATATCTCGCCACCACCGAAGCGATGCGGGCCCGCCCGCAGAAATCGGTGGCCTACCTGTCGGCGGAATTCCTGATCGGCCCGCAGCTCCACAGCAACCTGCTGAACCTGGGGATCCAGAAGGAGGCCGAGGAGGCACTAAAGAATTTCGGCATCGAGTCGTTGCAGCAAATCCTTGATGTGGAGGAGGAACCGGGTCTGGGCAACGGCGGTCTCGGTCGCCTGGCGGCTTGCTATATGGAGTCGCTGGCGAGCCTGAAGATCCCGGCCACCGGTTACGGCATCCGCTACGAATTCGGCATCTTCGACCAGCTGATCCGCGATGGCTGGCAGGTGGAGATCACCGACAAATGGCTCAAGGGTGGCTGGCCCTGGGAACTGCCCCAGCCCGATGAGGCCTGCTTCGTCGGCTTCGGTGGCCGCACAGAGAGCTATATCGATGACAAGGGCAACTACCGCTCGCGCTGGATCCCAGCGGAACACGCGATTGGCATCCCTCATGACGTACCGGTGCTGGGCTACCGGGTCAACATCTGCGATCGGCTGCGACTCTGGCGTGCCGATGCCACCGAAAGCTTCGACTTCTATGCCTTCAACATCGGCGACTACTACGGCGCCGTTGAGGAAAAGGTGGGCAGCGAAACGCTCTCCAAGGTTCTGTATCCCAACGACGGCACCGACGAAGGTCGGCGGCTGCGCCTGAAGCAGCAGCACTTCTTCGTCAGCTGCTCACTGCAGGACATGCTGCGCAGCCTCGATAACCGAGGACTGGCCGTCGAAGACTTCGCCAACTACTGGACTGTTCAGCTCAACGACACCCATCCAGCCATCGCCGTTGCGGAGTTGATGCGACTGCTGATCGACGATCGGCATCTGGAGTGGGATAAGGCCTGGGACATCACCTCCCGATCCGTGGCTTACACCAACCACACCCTGCTGCCAGAAGCACTGGAGAAGTGGGATCTCAACCTGTTCAGCAGCTTGCTGCCCCGCCACCTGGAGCTTATCTACGAGATCAACCGCCGCTTCCTGCAGCAAGTGCGACTGCGCTATCCCGGCAACGACGCGATCCAGCGCAAGCTCTCGATCATCGATGAAGAAGGCAGCAAAGCCGTGCGCATGGCGCACCTGGCAACAATCGGCGCGCACCACGTCAATGGTGTGGCGGCTCTCCACTCCGATCTGGTGAAAACCGACCTACTACCGGAGTTCGCAGCGCTCTGGCCGGAGAAGTTCACCAACGTCACCAATGGCGTCACCCCGCGGCGCTGGGTCGCCCTGGCCAACCCCGAGATGTCTGCCCTGCTGGATGAGCACGTGGGACCAGACTGGATCTCCAACATGGAGAACCTGCGGAAGCTGGAGGAAAGGCAGAACGACAATGGCTTCCTCGAGCTTTGGGGCAACACCAAGCTGTCGGTGAAACGCAAGCTGGCCTCCTACATCCACCGCAACACAGGCGTGCTCGTTGATCCCGCCAGCCTGTTCGACGTGCAGGTAAAGCGCATCCACGAATACAAGCGCCAGCACCTCAATGCACTGCAGGTGATTACCCAGTACCTGCGGATCAAGAACGGCCAGACCGAGGGCATGGCGCCTCGCACTGTGATCTTCGGAGGCAAGGCCGCTCCCGGTTACTACATGGCGAAGCTGATCATCCGCTTCATCAACGGCATTGCCGACACCATCAACGCAGACCCCGACATGGATGGCCTGCTGCGGGTGGTCTTCCTGCCGGACTACAACGTGAAGCTGGGCGAGCAGGTCTACCCCGCCTCCGACCTGTCTGAACAAATTTCCACTGCCGGCAAGGAAGCCTCAGGCACCGGCAACATGAAGTTCGCCATGAATGGTGCCCTCACCATTGGCACCCTCGATGGAGCCAATGTGGAAATCCGAGACCTCGTTGGTGCCGAGAACTTCTTCCTGTTCGGCAAGACCGTGGAGGAGATCACAGCCTTGAAGCAAGGTGGCTACCGCCCAAGCGACGTGGTCGCCGCGCTGCCTGAACTGCAAGAGGCCCTGCGGCTGATCGAGATGGGCCACTTCAGCAACGGCGACGGCGAGCTATTCCGCCCTCTGCTCGACAACCTCACCGGCAACGACCCCTTCTACGTGATGGCCGACTACGCCGACTACCTCCGGGCCCAGGAGGCAGTCAGCCATGCCTGGAGCGACCGGATGCACTGGAATCGAATGTCGCTGCTGAACACGGCTCGCACAGGGTTCTTCTCCTCCGACCGATCCATCAGTGAGTACTGCAACAACATCTGGGCCGTGGATCCACTCAACGTGGAGATCACCTGCGACGTTCGCTGAAAACAGCCAAAAAAGAAGCCCTGGAGTCTTCTCCAGGGCTCTTATCGGACATCGAGTGTCAGTTCCGATCAGGTAAATCCGGAGTCTGGTGCAACAGGCGATTGAGCCTCAGACGGTCAACATTCAACGGGTCAGGAGCCAACTCACCGGCCAGCTCGCGGAACTTCTGTTCAATTTCTTCGGGAACGCGCACATCAAAGACCCGTTCCATCAAGGCCTCAATCGAGAACAGATGGGCGTTGATGTTCTCCAGATCAGCGATGGCCTGCTGGAGACCATCACCTGATTCCTCAGGGAGAGGCGCTCCAGTTGCTGCAGGCTTTGATGCTGCTGCATCTGCTGTCTGACGGGACCCGTGCTGCTTTTGCAGATCCTCCAGAACGCGTCCGGACAAGGTGCGGAACGACTGGAGAGCGGCCCAGTTGAGCTCCTGTTGTTGACGAAGCGTCGGGGACTCCCGGATCAACCGGTCATGCTCCCGGTAAAACCGTTGGCAATCCGGGCACTGGCAGGGCTCTTCCGGCAATGCAGTCCCTCGCGGTCACTTCCCACTATGCCACTGATCAAGCCGCCTGAGGCCCCAAACCCTCCTCAGCCTGAGGACCATCCTCACCAGCAGTGTCGGGCAGAGGGATCTCAATGGACGACACCACACCAATTACATCCCGCAGCCGCATCGAATCGGCGAACCAACCCATGGCCTGTTCCGTGTCTCCGCGCCGTTCCGCGTCACTGGCCTGGTCTTCGTGGGCCTCCGCCAGGAGAGCCAGCCAACACAGGCAGCGGGCCTGCACCACGGATAAGTCCAGATCCGTAGGCTGGGATTCAGCAATCCGCTCACTTTCCTGCTGCACCAGCAGCCGTAAACGAAGATCGTGAAGCTGGGTCATTGCACCCAAACCCGGTTGCATCAACCCTAGCGGTGGTGGGCAAAATGTGAAGCCCACTACATGTAGTGTCAGCTACAAAGGACATTTTCAACGCACTCCGAATCGCTCGATTCTCAGATGCGAAAAGGCGCGAGAACGATCAACAGCTCAATAAAGATGTAAAGAGAGGAGCTCACTCAGCAATTAAGACTTCAAAATGAACAGCACAAAAGAGGGGGCTTCAAATCGAGGTTCTACCCTGCATTAAATCGACTTGAATGAAATGACAATTCTACTTAGCACTATGATTAGCAGCACGAAGACCAAGCATAGACTCACCACATGGAAGGGTTCGGAACAAAAAACCCAGAGAACAACAAGCGACAGAGATATCAGAAATCGAAGCAGAGCATCAATGAATTAACCAGTCACGCCCTCAAGGCCTATCAAAACAAAGACATTAATGGTGCGCGAAGGAGCTGCAGACTCATTCTCACAAATCAACCCCAAAACGCACCCATTCTGGGATTTTTAGCAATTATTGAAAAGCAGCTGGGAAATTTCAAAGAATCTTACAGGCTATTCAAAAAATCGCTAGCGATTAGTCCCAATAACCCCGACACACATCACAACTTTGCAGGCCTTTTAGCAGAGGAAGAAGTTGAAGAAGCCTTAGAGCACTCAAGAATCGCAACAAGCCTAGATCCCGAAAATAGCGAATTCCTAGCACGGCTTGGCTACGTCTACTGGAAATCAGGAGACATTCTCAATGGCATCAAAGTCTCGAAACAAGCAATTAATTACAACCCAAAACTCACGGGAGCGTTAGTGAATATTGGATGCATGATGCTTGAACAAGGAAATACAAAAGAGGCCGAAGCATACACCCAAAAAGCACTATCGACTCAACCTTCAGAGATACAAGCCTTAATCAACCTGAGCGGAATCAAGAAAAACGGGAATGACCTTGAAATGGCAATATTTTATGCAGAAAAAGCAGTAAAAATCGAGCCGAACAACTCTCAATGTTTAATCAATCTAGCGCGTATTCTAAAAGACTCCAACAAGCTTGAAGAGTCTCTTGCATTTGCCAAACAAGCCCTAAGGATTGACTCAAGCAATTCAAACTCTTGTGTAACAGCATCAAGCATTCATCGTTCACTCGGGAACCGAACAGAAAGCCAAAGACTACTCAAGAAAGCTCTTCGACTCGACTCAGAAAACTTAGAAGCCATCTATGAATCAAGTACAACACTTGAAAACCCGTTAGATGCCAAGAAGCTTCTCAACACCATTCAAGATTTGACGAAAAAATATACTCACCAATCAGACCTTATTTTAATTGAGTTCGCGCTTTCGAACTGTTTCCACAGCCTGAATAAATTCGAACAGTCCGAACAACATCTGATCAATGCAAATCTAAAAAAAATAGATCTTCATAAATCCGAAATAGACTATCACATTAATAATATCAACGAAAACCTGAATAACCATGTCTCAAAATCACTACCAATCCCTACTCACGATAGCAAGCGCATTTTTATCGTAGGAGTCCCACGCTGCGGGTCTTCGCTGTTAGAAAATATTTTAAGTACCAATCCACAAGTGCAAGCTCTTGGAGAAACTAATGCCTTAACACTGGCTCTTTCAAACTTCAAAAGCGAACAACTCACTGAAACCAAAATGATAGAGTCTCTATATCTAAAATTTGCCAAACACCGAGGAAAAGGCTCTAACTTCACCGTTGATAAAAATTTGTACAATTTCCGGTGGATTGGAGAGATCTTATCCACCATCCCAAATGCACAAATAATTCATTGCAGCAGAGATCCAAGAGATAATGTTTTATCAATGCTCAGAAGCAATTTGACCACAGGGAATAACTACACCTCAAGCGCATTTGACTCGGCACTTTTGATTGTTGAGCAAGAGAAAGCAATTAGGAAGTGGAAAAAAATTTACAATGACTGCATATACTCTTTAAATTATGATTCCTTGGTGCGTTCGCCAAAGCAAACGATAATTCCACTAATTAATTGGCTAAAATTGGAATGGAACGAGAATTACATTAATCCGCATTTAAACAAAAGAGGTATAAACACAAGAAGTGATACTGAAATAAAAAAGCCTATTCATCCAAAGTCAGTAGGTGGCTGGGTCAATTACAAAAGCATTCTTGAACCAGCCATAGCGATTTTTAAGACAAGTGGATTGTATGAACTTAGCTAAAATTTATACGCTGAAATTCAATATCTAATTGAAAAAGCAGGGCTGGCGGGACTCGAACCCACGACCTACGGTTTAGGAAACCGTTGCTCTATCCAGCTGAGCTACAGCCCCTCGTTAGGAATTATGCATGGCAAGGCATGATGGGTTCTGAAAGCAGGCGAGGTGGTTGCGGCCGATCTCTTTGAGTGTCGGCTGAGGAAAGTCCGGGCTCCCTTATGGCCAGGCTTGCTGGGTAACGCCCAGTGCGGGTGACCGTGAGGAGAGTGCCACAGAAACACACCGCCGATGGCCGGTTCGCCGGCACAGGCAAGGGTGCAAAGGTGCGGTAAGAGCGCACCAGCAGCATCGAGAGGTGCTGGCTCGGTAAACCCCGGCTGGGAGCAAGGCCAAGGAACGAAGGCTGGCCATTGGCCCCGTTCCGCTTGAACGCGCCGCTTGAGGCCGTCGGTAACGGCGGTCCCAGATAGATAGCCACCCACCCTCTGCAGACAACCTCTGTGGTGGCGTGAACAGAACCCGGCTTATGTCCTGCTTTCAACCCCTTATCAGCGTTGCTCAGGAGTGCCTGTGGATTCATCCCGCGCCGCAGAGCTCACCGGCCTGATCCAGCGCCTGCACGCTGAGATCCCGATCGAAGCGGAGTTACTGGTCCAGGTGGACCAAGCTCTCACCCACGTGTCGACCGGTCGCGCCCGCAACCTCGAACGGCTGGAGTTTCTCGGGGATGCGGTGCTGCGGCTTGCCGCCACCGAATTCATTGACCGCAACCACCCCCATCTCGCGGTGGGGACCTGCTCCAACCTGCGGGCCCAGCTCGTCAGCGACCGCTGGCTAGCGGAGGTGGGTGCAACGCTTTCCATCGAGACACATCTGCTGCTGGGGCGACACGCCGAAGGGGATCGTTCCGCTCAGGCCAGGCTGCGGGCCGATGCCACCGAGGCGCTGATCGGAGCCTTGTATACCGCCCTTGGCGACCTGCAGGCGATTCATCGCTGGCTCACTCCCCACTGGCGTGTCACAGCCGAAGCGGTACTGGCCACCCCCCATCAATACAACGGCAAAACAGCCCTGCAGGAGTGGAGCCAGGGCCTCGGCCTGGGACTACCCCACTACGTCACCGAGGAATGCAGCCTCCAGCACGGCGACCCCGAACGCTTCCTCTGCCGGGTGAGCGTCAGCAACAAAGAGCTGGCCGAGGCCAAGGGCCGCTCCCGCAAGGAGGCCGAACAAAACGCAGCGGTAGCCGCACTTCAAAGTCTGGAGGGCAGGGACGCACCACAGGCATCGCAATGACGGGCATCCTTGCGGTGCCCCTGCCGTCCGCACTTGCCACAGGTCAGATCCACACCTCGCTGCTGGTGATGCCGCACCCCCGACACGGTCAAGATCCCAGTGGGGATGGCAATGATTCCGAAACCCAGCATCATCACCGCTGAGGCCAGCAGCCGCCCCAGCTCCGTCTGGGGAACCACGTCGCCGTAACCAACAGTGGTCATGGTCACGATCGCCCAATAAACGCCGCTCGCCACCGTCTGGAACTGGGAGTCCGGCCGGGCGCTCTCGATCACAAAGATGCTGTAGCCGAGCACCACTTGCAGCAGAAAGACAAAGAACAGGAAGACGCCAATGGTGCGGGCACTGCCCCGCAGCGCCTGACCCAGCACGCGGGCCTCATCAATGAACTTGAGCAGCTTGAACACCCGCAGGATGCGGCCGAACTTGAACACCCACAGCAACAGCTCGCTGCGCACCTGTGGCACGAAGAAGAACAGCACCGCTGAGGCGTCAATCAATCCGGTGAAGCTGAACAAATAGCGCCGGGGCTTCTCCACCAAGGCCAGATGCAGCACGAAATCCGCCGCAAACACCGCAAGACAAACGTTTTGAACCAGATCGATCCAAAGCACATTCGTCTGGCGTAGGGCTGAGTTGCCCAAGGGGTCGGGCTCCAGCAGCAACGCCAGAACGCTCAACAGAATTGCCCCGAAAATGACGGCGTTATAGGCCTTGCCCGCTGGGGTACTGGCTTCCAGCACCGTGGCCCGCAGGCGTTGTCGCAGGCTGCGGTCTGCGTTCATCGCCCTAGGCCGGCTGAAGGTCTTTCAAACGCAAGGTCACCAACTTGTCCCAGTTACCGCCCTCAAACAAAACAGCTGCACGGTCACCGCTGATCCGCTGCACGAAGCCGGTGTAGCCGTTGTAAATCGAGGTGGCATCAGCCACGGTCACCGTGGAGCCAGGAAGGATCGGAGCAGGTGCAGACGCCATGGCTCGGTCGCGGACGGATCTGGCGCCATTATCGGCAGAGTGTGCTGCGGATGGCATGGCAGAAAGCGACGACTGGCTGAGCGTCGGCAAAATCGTGGGGGTCCAAGGGCTGCAGGGGGAACTGCGGGTCAACCCCGCCAGTGATTTCCCAGAGCGCTTCACGGCACCGGGGCCCCGATGGCTGCGCAGCCGCCAAGGGGGTGAGCCCACGGAAATCCAGCTCAAAAAAGGCCGGCAACTGCCGGGCAAGTCGCTATTCGTGGTGCGGTTGGAAGGAATCGATAATCGCAGCGCCGCCCAGGCTCTAGTGGGACAGGAGCTGCTGGTGGCGGGAGACGATCGGCCTGAGCTGGCGGAGGGGGAATTTCACCTGCTCGATCTAGTCGGGCTGGAGGCACGGCTCACAGCTGATGGCCCAGCCATCGGCACGGTGACCGACCTCATCAGCGGCGGCAACGATCTGCTCGAAATCAAAACCGCCGATGGACGCAAGCTTCTGATTCCATTCGTGGACGCGATCGTTCCGGAGGTGCAGCTCGAGGACGGCTGGCTGCTCATTACCCCGCCGCCGGGCCTGCTGGAGCTCTAATGCGAATCCATCACCTCCAGGGCATCGACAGAAGCCCCTGAGGCAAGCGAATCTGGGTCACCGCCTTCAGGACGAGATGGCCGCCACACCGCTGATTCCTGTGATCCTCTGCGGAGGAACCGGCACGCGCCTGTGGCCGCTGTCACGAGCGAGTTATCCCAAGCAGTACTGGCCGTTAAGTGGTGACGGCGAAGCGACGCTGCTGCAACAGACCCAGCAACGCCTCAATGGTCTGGAGGCCCTCGCGGCTCCGCTGTTGCTCTGCAACGAAGATCACCGCTTCATCGTGGCCGAACAAATGCGGCAGATCGGGGTCGAGCCGAACGCGATCCTTCTGGAGCCGATGGGCCGCAACACCGCCCCCGCCGTGACGGTGGCTGCACTGCAGGCCACGGCCAACGGCGACGACCCCCTACTGCTGGTGCTGGCGGCGGATCACCTGATCCGCGATGCCGCCCAATTCCGCCGGGCCATCGACGCAGGACGCAAACCGGCCGAGGAGGGGCGCCTGGTGACCTTCGGCATCGTGCCGACAGCACCAGAAACCGGCTATGGCTACATCGAGGCCAGCGAACCGTTCTCGCTCAATGGACCCGAGCATGTGCCGATCAAGCGGTTTGTGGAGAAGCCCGACCAAGCAACGGCAGAACAATTCCTGGCCACCGGCCGCTTCACCTGGAACAGCGGCATGTTCTTGTTCCGGGCCAGCGCCATGCTGGCGGAACTGGAGCGGCTGGCCCCGGAGGTGGTGAGCTGCTGCCGCGCGGCTCTTGAGCAGGACACTGCTGACCTGGAATTCCATCGGCTGGAACGGGAGGCCTTTGCCAAGTGCCCCAACGTGGCCATTGATGTGGCAGTGATGGAAAAAACGGAACTGGGCAGTGTGCTGCCGCTGGATGCGGGCTGGAGCGATGTCGGCAGCTGGAGTGCCCTTTGGGAAACCTCAGAACAACGTGATTCCCAGGGGAATGTGCTGCAGGGCCACGTGATCTCCGAAGGCAGCCGCAACTGCTACCTGCGCAGCGAACACCGCTTGGTGGTGGGGCTGGGGGTTGAAAACCTCGTGGTGGTGGAAACCGACGATGCCGTGTTGATTGCGGATCGCTCCAAGGCCCAGGAGATCAAGACGGTGGTGAAGCAGCTGGAGGCAGCTGGCAGCCCCGAGGGCAAGGCCCACCGCAAGATCTATCGCCCCTGGGGCCATTACACGGGCGTCACCGAAGGGACCCGTTGGCAGGTGAAACGGATCTCAGTGAAACCCGGCGCCAGCCTCTCGCTGCAGATGCACCACCACCGTGCCGAGCACTGGGTTGTGGTCAAAGGCACGGCCCTGGTGGAGCGCGACGGCACCGAGCAGCTGGTGGGAGAAAACCAGAGCACCTACATCCCCATGGGCTGCAAACACCGCCTGTCCAACCCCGGTCGGATCCCGGTGGAGCTGATTGAGGTGCAAAGCGGGGAGTATCTCGGTGAAGACGACATCGTGCGCTTCCAGGACCGCTACGGCCGTAGCGACCTCAGCATCAGTACCAGCTGAGGCTTATTCCACCGTGACGCTCTTGGCCAAATTGCGGGGTTGATCCACATCCAGGCCGCGATGGGCGGCGATGTGATAACTCAGCAACTGCATCGGCACCACCGTGAGCAAAGGGCTGAGCCACTCGCTTACAGAAGGCACCGGCAGCAGTTCATCAAACAAATCGGTATCGGGCCCTTGGGGCGCCACACCGATCAGCTGTGCATCGCGGGCCTTGGCTTCCTGAGCGTTGCTGAGCACCTTTTCGAACACCACACCGGGCACGGCGATCGACACCACTGGCACCCGGGAATCCAGCAGGGCGATCGGCCCATGCTTCATCTCACCCGCCGGGTAACCCTCGGCATGGATGTAGCTGATTTCCTTCAGTTTCAACGCTCCTTCCAGAGCAATCGGGTAGTTGATGCCCCGGCCCAGGAAAATCACATCCTGAGTGTCGGCAAAGCGGTGGGCCAGGGCCTCCGAGCGCTGATCATGCAGATCCACCAACTGACGCAGCTGCTGAGGCAAGGTCCGCAATTCATCCGCCAAAGCTTTGATCTCAGCCGCTGAGCGTGCGCCACGACGTGCAGCAAAAGCCATGGCCAAGCCATAGAAAGCCAAAAGCTGGCCTAGGAAGGTCTTGGTGGCGGCCACGCCGACCTCGATACCGGCCCCGATATCGAGAATGTGCGGCACCTGACGCGACAGGGAGCTTTCCGGACGGTTGGTCACCCCCAGTTGGCGGGGGGCAAAGGCCGGATCCCCATGGGCCAGACGCCGCTCCGCCTCCATGGCCAGGGCGGCCAGGGTGTCTGCCGTTTCACCGGACTGGGTGACGCCAATGGTGAGGGTGTGGGGAGCCAGCGGCGGCGGGGCGTAACGGAATTCACTGGCGTAATGCACCGATGTGGGTATTCCTGCGAACTGCTCCAGCAGGTAGGCCCCCACCATCGCGGCGTGGCGGCTGGTGCCGCAGGCCAGGATCTGAATCCGCTCGATCCCTGCGTAGAAGGCATCGTCCATCGGCAGCGCCACCGGCTGCTCAGTCGCCAGCCCCTGGGGCAGATGGCGGGCCACCCACAGCTCCGCGGTTTCCGGTTGCTCATGGATTTCCTTGAGCATGAAGTGGCGGAACTCGCGTTTGTCCGCCACATGATCCACGCCGCTGAGCTGGGTGGGCATGCGTTGCTGGCGCACCCCTGCGGCGTCGTAAAGCTCAACGCCAAGGGGTGAGAGCAAGGCCACCTCGCCGTCTTCCATCGGCAAGATCGTGCGGGTGAAACCTGCTAAGGCCGGTGTGTCGCTGGCACAGAGGAATTCCCCTTCACCCAAGCCGATCAAGAGAGGTGCCGCCTTGCGAGCCACCACAAGTGCACCCGGCGCCTGATTCCAGATCACCGCCAGGGCATAGGCCCCTTGCAACTTGGGCAGCACCCGCTGCAGAGCCTCCAACAAAAGACCACCGCCTGGGGTGCCGCCCCCTGCTTGCAGCTGCTGAAGCTCCACAGCAAGAAGATGAGGAATTACCTCGGTGTCCGTCTCCGACTGAAACACCACCCCTGAAGCCTGCAGCTGCTCCCGCAGGGAACGGTGATTCTCAATGATCCCATTCTGCACCACGGCCACAGCCCCATCACTGCTGCGGTGCGGATGGGCATTGCGCTCCTCCGGTTTGCCGTGGGTGGCCCAGCGGGTATGGCCGATGCCGCATTGCCCGGGAGCCCCTTGAGCTTCCACAAAGGCGGTGAGGTTGCGCAGCTTGCCCTTGGCCCGCAGACAGGTCAGCACCCCTGGAGCGTCAACCGTCGCAATCCCGGCGGAGTCGTAACCGCGGTACTCCAGCTGACGAAGTCCCTCCAGAAGCTGGGGTGCCGCTTCTCGGGAGCCCACCAGGGCAACGATTCCGCACATACAAAAAAAGCCCGGCTGAAGCCGGGCAGAGCTTATGAGGTGAAACGGTTGAAATCAGTAAGCCAGGCCCATGGAGCGGGTCGTCTCATCTCCGAGATAGACGCGGATGCTCAGGAAGTCGGTAGGGCAGGCAGTTTCGCAGCGCTTGCAACCCACACAGTCTTCGGTGCGCGGCGATGAAGCGATCTGGCCGGCCTTACAGCCGTCCCAGGGGACCATCTCAAGCACGTCGAGAGGGCAGGCACGCACGCACTGGGTGCAACCGATGCAGGTGTCGTAGATCTTGACGGCGTGGGACATGTGCCCGATTCATACGAAGGCTTGAAGCAAACGTACCCCTCCCTGGGAAGTCCTTGGCCATGCCGTCACCGTTGTTAACGGCGGGGGCACTTCGCGAGGTGATCCCTGAGGGCGTGCCCGTAAGATGCAGCGTCCCGTTGCCACGGCTATGTCCCAGGAAGCGATCCTCGAGAAGGTCCGTTCGATCGTTGCGGAGCAACTGAGTGTTGACTCCGGCGAAGTGAAGCCTGAATCCAACTTCCAGAACGATTTGGGTGCTGATTCTCTGGACACCGTGGAACTCGTGATGGCCCTAGAAGAGGCCTTCGACATCGAGATTCCCGACGAAGCTGCTGAAGGCATCACCACTGTTGGCGACGCCGTCAAATACATCGAAGACAAGCAAGCCTGAAGAACGCAATGGTGGATGGTCTCCATCGCGTCGTCATTACCGGCCTCGGCGCGGTCACACCGATCGGCAACACGGTTCAGGATTACTGGAACGGCCTCACCTCCGGCAGCAACGGAGTAGAGGCCATCACCCTGTTCGATGCATCTGAGCACGCCTGTCGCTTTGCGGCGGAGGTCAAGGATTTCGATCCGACAGGTTTCATCGAACCGAAGGAAGCCAAGCGCTGGGATCGGTTCTGCAAGTTCGGCGTGGTGGCAGCCAAGCAGGCTGTGGCCCATGCCGGCCTTGACATCAACGACGCGAATGCGGATCGGATCGGCACGATCATCGGCTCCGGCGTCGGCGGACTGCTGACGATGGAAACCCAAGCCCACGTGCTCGAGGGCCGCGGACCGGGACGGGTGAGCCCGTTCACCGTGCCAATGATGATCCCCAATATGGCCACAGGTTTAGCGGCGATTGCCCTGGGCACCAAAGGCCCCAGCTCTGCCGTGGCCACGGCCTGCGCCGCCGGCTCCAATGCTGTTGGCGATGCCTTCCGGTTGCTGCAGCTGGGCAAGGCGGACGCAATGGTCTGCGGTGGTGCCGAATCGGCGATCACACCCCTAGGGGTGGCCGGCTTCGCCAGCGCCAAGGCCCTGTCGTTTCGCAATGACGATCCGGCCACGGCCAGCCGTCCGTTCGACAAGGAGCGGGATGGCTTTGTGATCGGTGAAGGTGCTGGCGTGCTGGTGCTCGAAACGCTCGAGCACGCCCAAGCCCGTGGTGCCACGATCCTCGGCGAAGTGGTGGGCTACGGCATGACCTGCGATGCCCACCACATCACCTCACCCACGCCCGGCGGCGTCGGGGGAGCTGAAGCGATGCGCCTGGCCCTGGCCGATGGCGGGATCGATGCTTCGGAAATCGACTATGTCAACGCCCACGGCACCAGCACCCCGGCGAACGACAAGAACGAGACCTCGGCGATCAAGAGCGCACTGGGCGACCGTGCGCTGCAGATTCCCGTGAGCTCCACCAAATCGATGACCGGTCACCTGCTGGGTGGCTCCGGCGGCATCGAAGCCGTGGCCTGCGTGCTGGCGTTGCAACACGGCGTCGTGCCCCCCACGATCAACCACACCACCCCGGATCCCGACTGTGATCTGGATGTCGTGCCGAATACGGCTCGAGATCAGACACTGGGAACCGTCTTGTCCAACTCCTTCGGTTTCGGCGGCCACAACGTCTGCCTGGCCTTCAAACGCGCCAGCTGAGCCTTCCCGCTCACGCCGTGCGTCAAAATCGCTCCAACTTTCCCTACTAACACCATGGTCGCTGCGCCCGCGTCACTCGACACGCTCTGCATCAACAGCATTCGGATGCTGGCTGTCGACGCCATCAACAAGTCCAACAGCGGCCACCCCGGCCTACCGATGGGCTGCGCACCCATGGGTTATGCGCTCTGGGACAAATTCCTGAAGCACAACCCCAAGAATCCCAAGTGGTTCAACCGCGACCGCTTCGTGCTGTCGGCTGGCCACGGCTGCATGCTGCTCTATGCGCTGCTGCACCTCACCGGCTACGACTCGGTGACCATCGACGACATCAAGCAGTTCCGCCAATGGGGCTCCAAGACTCCCGGTCACCCCGAAACCTTCGAAACCCCTGGTGTTGAAGTGACCACCGGCCCTCTGGGCGCCGGCATCTCCAACGCAGTGGGTCTGGCCATCGCTGAATCCCACCTGGCAGCCAAGTTCAACAAGGCTGACGCCACCGTGGTGGATCACTACACCTATGTGGTGATGGGTGATGGCTGTAACCAAGAAGGTGTCTCTTCCGAAGCTGCCTCCCTGGCTGGTCACCTCAAGCTTGGCAAGCTGATCGCCCTGTACGACGACAACAGCATCACCATCGACGGCCGCACCGATGTGTCCTTCACCGAGGACGTTCTGAAGCGCTACGAGGCCTACGGCTGGCACGTGCAGCACGTGGCCGAGGGCAACACCGATGTGGATGCCATTGCTAAGGCGATCGAAGCCGCCAAGGCAGTGACCGACAAGCCGTCGATAATCAAGGTGACCACCACCATCGGCTATGGCTCCCCCAACAAAGCCGACACCGCCGGTGTTCACGGTGCTGCTCTGGGTGAAGAGGAAGCAACCCTGACCCGTCAGAAGCTGGGTTGGGACTACGCCCCCTTCGAAATCCCCCAGGACGCCTACGACCAGTTCCGCAAAGCAATCGACCGCGGCGCCAGCCTCGAAGCCGAGTGGAATCAGACACTGGCCACTTACCGCACCAAGTACCCCACTGAAGCCGCCGAGTTCGAGCGGATGCTGCGCGGCGAGCTGCCCGAGGGTTGGGACAAGGACCTGCCCACATACACCCCGGAAGACGGTGGCCTGGCCACCCGTAAGCACTCCCAGATCTGCCTGGGTGCATTAGGTCCCAACCTGCCCGAGCTGATCGGCGGCTCCGCTGACCTCACCCATTCCAACTACACGGACATCAAGGGTGAAACCGGCTCTTACCAGGCCAGCAGCCCTGAGAAGCGCTACCTGCACTTTGGTGTGCGCGAGCACGCCATGGCCGCCATCCTCAACGGCATCGCTTATCACAACAGTGGTTTGATCCCCTACGGCGGAACCTTCCTGGTGTTCGCCGACTACATGCGGGGCTCGATGCGCCTGTCTGCCCTGAGCATGCTGGGTGTGATCTACGTACTCACCCACGACTCCATCGGCGTCGGCGAAGACGGCCCCACCCACCAGCCGATCGAAACCATCCCATCTCTCAGAGCAATGCCCGGGATGTTGGTGTTCCGTCCTGGCGATGGCAACGAGACCAGCGGTGCCTACAAGGTGGCGATCCAAAACCGAAATCGCCCCAGCTCCCTTTGCCTCAGCCGCCAAGGCATGGCCAACCAGGCCAACTCCTCGATCGACAAGGTGGCCCTGGGCGGTTATGTGCTCGAGGAGTGCGCTGGAACCCCTGATCTGATCTTGATCGGCACCGGCACCGAGCTCGACCTCTGCGTGCAGGCCGCCAAGCAGCTCACCGCAGAGGGCAAGAAGGTTCGAGTGGTGTCGATGCCCTGCGTCGAACTGTTCGACGAGCAAACCGATGCCTACAAGGAAGAGGTGCTCCCCAACGCAGTGCGCAAGCGCATGGTGGTGGAAGCGGCTGAGTCCTTCGGCTGGCACCGTTTCATCGGCCTCGATGGCGACAGCGTCACCATGAACCGCTTCGGTGCTTCCGCCCCAGGGGGCACCTGCCTTAAGGAATTTGGATTTACAGTAGAGAATGTTGTAACGCAAGCAAAAGCATTGCTGTCCTAAACAACGCTAAATTCAAATTCAAAACACAGGGAGCCAGGAGGCTCCCTTTTTTTTCCAATCAATTCAATGACATTCAATTCAAACTCCAAGCTTTTGATCACAGGAGGCACGGGGAGCTTTGGCAAGGAATTCATTAAAACAATCCTGGAAAACCATCCTGACATTCAGAGGATTGTCGTTTACAGCAGAGATGAGCTGAAGCAATGGGAACTTCAAAAGCAATACCCTCCAGAAAAATTCAAGCAATTAAGATTTTTCCTGGGCGACGTACGTGATCAATCAAGACTCAGAAGAGCACTAGAAGGCATAGATACAGTCATACATGCGGCAGCACTAAAGCAAGTGCCAGCGGCCGAATACAATCCAATGGAGTTCGTCAAAACGAACGTACTAGGCGCAGAAAATATTATTCAAGCCTGCCTAGATACGGAGGTAAAAAGAGTAGTGGCACTTAGCACCGACAAAGCAGCTGCTCCAATCAATCTATATGGAGCCACAAAGTTATGCTCAGACAAACTATTCGTAGCAGCAAATAATATTAAAGGAACCAGAGGGCTGCGTTTTTCAGTCGTGAGGTATGGAAATGTGATGGGATCCAGGGGATCCGTAATCCCATTTTTTCTTGATAAAACAAAAACCGGTACGCTTCCAATCACAGACACAAGAATGACGAGATTCAACATATCACTAACCGAAGGAGTAGAGATGGTGCTATGGGCACTAAGGAATGCTATTGGAGGAGAAGTATTTGTGCCCAAGATACCAAGCTACCGAATTATTGATGTAGCCGAAGCAATCGGACCTAATTGCAAAAAAGAAAATATTGGAATAAGGCCTGGCGAAAAGATTCACGAAGAAATGATCACAGCATCAGATAGTTTTTCAACAATAGATCTTGGCCAATATTACGCAATTCTTCCAAGCGATGGATCGGCCAATGGTCAATATAGCAATAGTGGCAAAGCAATCAAAGCGGTTGAACCTGGATTTGCATATAATTCCGGGAGCAATCCTGAGTTCCTGACAGTTGAGCAAATTCGAGATTTAATTCGCAAGCATGTTGATCCAACATTTCAGCCAACCTGAATCCGCAAATGCCTGAATCTTTTATTCCATATGGTCGCCAGACAATTACTGAAGAAGACATCAGTGCTGTGGTTGAAACTCTACGGAGCCCTTTTCTGACACAGGGACCAGCGGTACCAGCATTTGAACGAGAACTGTCGAGAGTATGTGGCTGCAACCATTCCGTTGCATTTAATAGTGCAACAAGTGCGTTACATGCATCGTGCCTAGCCCTGGGTTTAGGTCCAGGAGATCGACTGTGGACCAGTCCAGTGTCATTTGTAGCAAGTGCGAACTGCGCTTTGTACTGCGGCGCTGAAGTTGATTTTGTCGACATAGAAAGCAATACTGGATTAATGGATATTGTGAACTTAAAGCAAAAACTGCGTGAAGCAAAGCAAAAAGGGAAACTTCCCAAAATACTTGTACCTGTCCATCTCGCAGGAACAAGTTGTCCAATGCGGGAAATAGCTGAATTAGCAGATGAATATGGTTTCAAAATTTTAGAAGATGCAAGTCATGCAGTTGGAGCTTCCTATGGAGGGTCTCCAGTTGGTTCATGTCAGTTCAGTAGCATTACAGTATTTAGTTTTCACCCTGTAAAGATAATAACCACAGGAGAAGGTGGCGCGTCACTTACAAACGATCCGGTCCTACGCAATCGTCTGGAATCAATTAGATGCCATGGGATAAATCGGAATAACTTTGAATCAGAGTCACCAGGACCATGGTATTACGAGCAACAAAGCATTGGATACAACTATCGACTTACGGATATGCAAGCAAGTTTAGGACTTAGTCAAATTAAGCGTTTACCTACAATCATTAATCGAAGACGCGAACTGGCTCGTCGGTATCGGGATAAGTTGAGCGAATCTTCTGCTTCCCTACTAAAAGAACCAAATAATTGTGAAAGCTCTTATCATCTTGCGATTCTGAGAATTCCTCATGCGACGCCAAACCAGCATCGCCTGATCTTTGAAGACATGCGTAACGAAGGGATTGGAGTACAACTTCATTATTGGCCAATTCCCCTACAGCCATATTATAGAAAACTAGGCTTTTCTGAAGGTCAATTTCCAAAAGCCGAGCAATATGCACTGACATGTTTCAGCATGCCCTTGTTTCCAGATATGTCAAATAATGATCAGGATCGCGTGATTCATGCATTACACAAATTATTAAATAAGCATGGCCTAAGTCGCTCGCTGGAGGAGAATTAGCATGAATATATGTATAATTCCAGCGCGTGGCGGAAGCAAACGAATTCCAAATAAAAATATTCGGCTTTTCCGAGGACAACCAATTCTTGCATGGTCAATTCAGGCAGCTAAAGAGGCCGATTGCTTTGATTCTATTGTGGTCAGCACAGACGATCAAAATATTGCAGATATTGCCCAAAAGTATGGGGCAGAGGTACCTTTCTTGAGACCTGCTGAGTTGTCCGATGACTTTACACTTACCAAAGAAGTCATCCAACACGCAATAAAGTTTCTTGGTTTAAACGACAGTATCAATGATTCTGTCTGCTGTCTTTACGCTACAGCGCCGTTTACACAGGCTGGTGATTTAAAAAAGTCAAGAGATTTATTAAGTTCCTCCAGCATCAATACAACAGTATTTACAGCTACATCATTTCCATTTCCAGTTCAGCGAGCGATTCGCATTGATAGCGAGGGTTATTCACAAGCTATAGATAGCTCCGCGGCAGCATGCCGAAGCCAAGACCTTGAGCCACTTTTTCATGATGCTGGTCAATTTTATTGGGCCAAAGTATCAACCTGGGGGGAAAATACAAATATTTTCGATACCGGTCTTCCCTTGATATTACCTCGTTGGCGAGTTCAAGATATAGATACAGAAGAAGATTGGACACGCGCCGAATTAATGCATGCCACATTATTCCCTAGTCATGAAAAAATGGAAAAATGACCGCAGATTTGCAAACAACGATAATCAAGTCATAAGCTGATGAAACAGATAATTATCCGTTGCGACGCTTCAAACCTAATCGGAACTGGCCATGTGATGCGCTGTCGAACTCTCGCACGTCGATTACGCCAACGAGACGCTGATATTACATTTATCTGCAGATGCCAGGATGGTGACTTAATAACACTGTTAGAGGAAGAATTTAAGGTCTTAACCCTATCTCATCAAAAAATATCCAAGAATATAGACAATAAAAACCGACCATCAAAAAATCAAGAGCTATATAATACTTGGCTAGGGTGCACCCAAGAGATAGATGCAATGCAGACAATACAAGCTTTGCGAGACAATATCAAGACAAACGTTCAATGGCTGATAGTAGATCATTATGGCATTGGTAAAGAGTGGGAATTATGCTTACGCAACTATCTTCAGAAACAAGAGCCACTATTCCGGATTCTTGTAATTGATGACCTTGCAAATAGATGTCACGATGCCGACATAATTTTAGACCAAAATTTATCGGATGACGCCACTGAAAGTCGCTACCAAGAGCTAGTAACTAGCTCTTGCTTAAAACTGATTGGACCCCAATATGCATTGATGAATCCAGAATATGCAGCCCTTAGGGAGCTAACTCCCAATCGAAACGACTTACAACGAATACTAATATTTTTCGGGGGAATAGACAATTTTGGATTGACATTCAAGACCCTAAGGGCTTTAAACACTGCCCGCTTTTCTCATTTAGCAATCGACATTGTCGTTAGCATGAAGTCTCTTAACTACTCTGACGTCGTAAAGCTAGCTGATCAACGACCAAAAACTACCATCTATTCCTCTCTCCCGAGCCTTGCATGCTTGATGGTTAGAGCGGATTTGGCAATTGGTGCCGGTGGAACAACAACATGGGAACGTGCCTGCCTGCGCCTACCAACATTTATTGTGTCAGTTGCAGAGAATCAAATAGCGGCAAGCAAAGCATTGGATAAGTATGGTTTTATAAAATTTCTTGGAACGCACAAAAATGTAGATGAAACTGATATTTCAAGTGCAGTCGATTCGTGGGAAAATAAGAAAATGGCATTTGTATCTGGGGAGTACCTTACGGACGGTTATGGTGCTGATCGTATTGCAATAGCTTTAACAGGCTACAGCAATGCTATTTATTTACGCGATACCAATACTTCTGATGAAGCACTCTTATTACGTTGGGCAAATGATTCGTCGGTACGAGCAGTGAGCTTAAATAGAAATAACATCAGTATGGAGCAACACCATTCGTGGTTTGAGAACAGCTTATTAAATCCTGATCGCATTCATTTGATAGCAGTTACTAGAGACAATGCACCTATTGGTCAGATCCGATTTGATCGCTTGCCAGACAGCTCCTCAGTACGTCTGAGCTTTTCCTTAGACAAGGCGGTTCGTGGACAAGGGCTAGCAGTTCCATTTATCCGAGCAGCGCTAAATGCTCTTCAACAGCGCTGGGGAGATGATATAGAGGTGTTTGCAGAAGTTTTGTCAGAGAATCATGCCAGCCAAGCCTGCTTTGCACGCTCCCGTTTTCAGCAAAAGCCAAGTGAGGTGGTTGGCCTGACCATCTGGCAATGGCATCCGATGCAAGACCCGTAAATCTGTCATGATTGGGTAATAGGTTCGTCAAAGGCCCAAGGATGAGCATCTCCATTGCAGGTCGTTCCATTGGGTGCGAGCAGCCACCTTTTGTGATTGCTGAAATGAGTGGCAATCACAATCAGAGTCTTGATCGTGCTCTGGAGATCGTTGAAGCTGCTGCACATGCAGGAGCCCATGCCATCAAACTACAGACATATACAGCCGACACTATGACATTAGCTGTCCGAGGAGGAAGCTTTGAGATCAAGGACTCCAACTCACTTTGGGCCGGTCGTAATCTTCATGAGTTATATCAACAGGCGCACACACCTTGGGATTGGCATGAGCCAATTCTGCGGAGAGCGAACCAACTCGGATTAATCTGCTTTAGCTCTCCTTTTGATGAAAGCGCCGTTGATTTCTTAAATGAACTTGGTGTTCCTGCATTTAAGATTGCCAGTTTTGAAAACAATCATCTGCCTTTAATCGCAAAAGCAGCTTCTACTGGCAAACCATTAATTATTTCAACTGGAATGGCTACCCTGGCAGAACTAGAGTTAGCAGTTAACACTGCGAGAGAGGCTGGATGCAGCCAATTGGTCCTACTTAAATGTACAAGTACCTACCCTGCAACACCCGTGAACACAAATATTTCAACGATTCCTCATCTACGCCAATTATTTAATGTGGAGGTTGGATTGAGCGACCACACAATGGGAGTTGGAGCAGCAGTAGCTTCTGTAGCTTTGGGAGCTTCAGTAATTGAAAAGCACTTCACATTATCAAGAAGTGATGGTGGTGTCGACAGCGCTTTTTCTTTAGAACCAGGGGAGCTCTCTTCTCTTGTGGTTGAATCAAAACGAGCTTGGCAGTCACTTGGAGAGATTCGTTACGGCCCAACCGAAGTCGAGCAGAAAAGCCTGATGTTCAGGCGATCAATCTACGTATCAGAAGACATTAATAAAGGTGATAAATTTACAAAAAAGAATCTTCGCATTGTACGCCCAGGAGATGGACTGCAACCCCCCTTTCTCGAAGATTTGCTTGGAAAAACCTCACGGAAAGACCTTAAACGAGGCAAACCTCTTAAAATCGAGGATATTATTTAATTAGCAGTCACAAAATGAATCGCAGATTACTTGTTCAGGCATCAAACAGAATCACGGCCACATTAAATACATATAAAAAATATCGCATTGATTTCCTAAGAGAACTAGACTCAAAAAAATACAACTTTGTAGACAAAAAATATGGAAATGAAGCATACGAATCATATAAAGATAACCAGCTATATGGAAATGGTTCACTTTACAGGTATGCACACCAGCTCGAAGCCGACAAAGATTTACATGTATTAATCCCCCATGGCTTTGCTCCAGGAAGCGTTGTTTGGTCAAAGGAATTACTAGCACGCCTGCCAATTGCATGCTTTTCAGATTACGTCAAATTAAAATATAGCAGAGTCGCTAATAAATATAATATCAAGGTAGAGCTATTTTCAAGTATCCATCCGTTCAAATCATTGCTTGAGAAAGTCGATATAATTACAGAATCAATACGAGATAACGATTCTTCTTTTATGGAAGAAGCCATATATTTTCCACTACATTCTACGAAAGCAGTAGCTGCAAGCATTCATGCCTCTATTGACAAAGCCAAATCTAAACTAGAAATTCTTCGCACAAAATACAATCATATCAACCTATGTATTTACTATATTGACTATCTTAACTTAGTAAAAGCTGGTCAATGGGAATCTTATAGTTCTGAATTCAATAAAGTTTATTGCTGTGGAAGCAGATATGAGCCAGCCTTCTTAGTCAATTTGGCCTTGATCTTAAAAGATCACAAATGCTTAATAACAGAAGGACTTGGAAGTCATATATTTTTTGGATCGATGGCTAAAATAGATTTGCATCTATTAAAACTTGATCAATCGAATAACTCATATGCATTCAACGATTCTTCCAAAAGCATTAGAAATGATCATAAAGCAAGGCAGAGTAATATCGACGCATTGGCAGAACTTCATCATATTCTCGACAATCAAGAAGAAAATAGAGAAATTATTATAAATAGATATATAAACCACTTCCTTACCAAAGATGAGCAAAAAGATGAAAAAAAATATATTGGGACAGGTAAAAGCGAGTTGCATCAGGCTTTTTTGCCTGAGTTTGACTCTAAAATGTACCCATTAATCTATTAGATTATAGATTAGTTGCATGACTAATCAAAGTAGAAAGTGCTTCTTCCATAGAAGTAAGTGGATAGACCTGTTGCTCTAATAATTTGGTTAGCAAACCATTGGATAATCTCGACTCACGCACTTCATAGTAAGGTTGATCAGAAACGGTAGAGATATTTGGAAAAATATTTAATTTATTCATCAAAGATACAAGATCGATCGCGCTAAAACTTAAGCCGGAACATACATTTATGCAAGGAGGTAGTTCTGAATGCTTTATCAGTCCAATTAGAATTTGACAAAAATCTTTTGCGAAGAGATAATCTCTTTTTTGCTGACCATTTCCTCTCAAGGAAACAATATATCCCTCCTTAGCGCTATACAGTAGAGCATTTATCAATCCCTTCCGTCGAAACATATTCTGAGTAATACCAAATGGGTTTGAAATTCGAAGAGCACAATATTGACAACCAACAATCTTTGAGTAATGGTAAAATATATCTTCTAGAAGCATATTTCGCTTTCCATAAATTGACAATGGTGCCAATAACGATTCTTCGTGATGGGGAATTACAGAGCTATAACTATCCCCATAGATCGCTCCAGCAGAGCTAAAGAAAAAAAGTTTTCGAAGAGAGCTAGTACTAACGGAGGACAAAGATTCGAAGAAACCACGAAGTTGAGACATGTGGGTTATTAAATCATCTGCTGGATTTAATTCAGATTTAAGGATATCTGTAGAGCCAGCCATATAAATAATACATGTTACTCGATCAATTTTTTCGGAATATAGATTAAACATACTTGCATCACATATAAATCTTGTTTCATTTGGGATAGGGCTCCACTGAAAGGAGCTTGACACAGTAATTATTTCTTCGCCAATCTCAACAAGCGAGCTTGAAAGGATGCTACCTAAGTAACCTCCAGCACCGATCAGTAATATCATAATTATTGAGCTTTTCTAATAGATAAATTAGCATCAAGTAGATAATTTAGATAATCTTTGGCAAATAAAATATTTTGTCCTTCCAGCTTTGTGAGCAACTGTTTCTGCTCGGCGGCTAATTGAACTAGTGCTTGTTTAGATTTAATCAAGCTAGAAACTTTTTTGTTTAATAAAGAAACGTCTTCGATGGGCAGTACTCCCGGAGGCAGCTGTTTTGAATTACTCAATGCAGATGACAAGTAAGGTAGTGCAGAGGATTCTCTATTGTGCTCAGAATCAAAAAGAATGGAGGGAATATTTGCTTTAATGGCTTCCAATATAGTCAAACATGAGCCCCTTGGGAAAGAATCTAAGTAAAGATCAAGACACTGACACCATTGTTTGGTATTAACCCATCCTAGATGGTGAAATGATTGCTTAAAGGGGCTATTTTTCAAACGTGCTTTGACAAATTCAGGAATAAAAGGGGCTGCCAGTACAAAATGCACATTTTCATTCTGAGCTATGACTTTTTCGAGCAAATTCCAATAAGCATCATTGTTAAGCTTCTCAGATCGTACAAAACAGCCAATTACAAAAGAATTTATAGGAATGCCTGCTGATTCAAGTAATTTTTCTTTTGTCTTACTATTAATCTTTGAAAATGCCAAGCTAGGGAATGCTCGCCCTCGAAACCATTCAACGTCGTCATAATAAAAGCTTTTCCCTCCAAAACCTAGGCCTGCATACTTGTCAAGAGAGTCCATTACTATACTATGATATTTCATAGACCAATACGACTGCTTTGGAGCAGACTTTTGACCCATATATAGAGACAAATTCTGAACACATGCTACCCAAGATATATGATCAAAGTTATTAGAAGACATGTAGTTTCTATATGCCATAAGCTTGTCATATGGAGATGTCTTGTCCGATGTGGAAACAATATTTATATGTTCTAGACCTCTATTTTTAAGGGCTTTAGATCGTTCATCGATCAAGAAAAGAGTTATCTCAACTTGATCACGAAAGAATTTACTGCCTACCAAAAATTCTTGAAAAAACTCTGAGTGAGCTAGTTGGAATCCTCCTTTGAATACAAAGCATATGCGTTTTTTGTTATTTGTAAACGACTTGCTTGGAGCTAGCATATTTGTCAAAGAAGAAGTATTTAGTGAGCGGGCAAGCCGTAGTCCGTAGTTATTTACATTCCAAAAAGCCCTACGGAATCTTACTGGGTCTTCATCTCGCCTTATATATGTTGTAAAAAGGAGATGATCAATTTCACTATATAAATCTATTGCCTGTTCTATGTCAAATGAAAAGAGTTTGTCAAAAAGAGGCGCAAAAACTTGCAAGAAAATAAAATCATCCCAGAATTCATTTTTTTGGCCAAATTTCATCTCATCAACTAGCTTCTTAATTCCTTTCTTCGTATCCAGAAGTATGTGACTTATATACATATGTTTATTCTCAACCAACTTTTGGCCAATAGATGAGCCTGGATGGTAGACGTAAAATTTCTCTCCCACAGCATCCGGTCTTGGCATCTGTCATCCATGTCGATAAGACATCCTACAACGTTTAAAACCGTAACAATCGCTCATCACTGAAAAAAGGCAGCTAACGAATTACCTGTTGGACTGGGAGTGAAAGTGTGTATATGGCAAGCCAAACTTAATGTTTAACAAGACGAAAGAGAGATTTCTGTGGTTTTAATGTTGTAAGCTTATATTCACATGCAATAATTTTATGGCGGAAGACGATACAATTGTACCAATAGCCTGGAAAAATGCCCAAATACCACTCACAAAAATTGTTACCAGGAATTTTTGCTTACCACAAGAGCTTCCACACTATGACTTTTGTAGAGCATATTTTGAAAGCAGAACCATAGAAGCGCTGAATAGATCTGCTTACTCAAGATGGCTACCTCGCAATCATACAGATTACTTTATACATTATCCATCAAATTTGCAACGGAAGCCAATATGGTGTGAGCTGCCATGGGGTGGATTTAACAAGTTAGATATTAAAATTGATAGTGAAAAATTACGGGCTTCAAGGCTGCAAAGCTGCCGTGATTATCTGAAATTACTTAATTCAATTCACAAAAACGGCTTTGACTTCAGCAAAGGCCCATATACGCCCATCCATATTTTGATCGATAACAATAATTATGTTGCAATTCAATATGGATCTCATCATCGGCTCGTTGCTCTTCGGTATTTACTCGACAATAACCATAAAGACTTACTTAAAACCCTATCTTTCGATAGTTCTGGAGTACCGCTAGTACCATGTTCGGTGAATTTAATTATCGACAAAGAGGACTTGCCGCAACTGGCAGCAGTAGGAAATGCGAAAGATCAGTTTTCTTTAGAAGATGCTCTAAAGTGGTTCAATCTCTGCTTCAAATTAATTGATAATGGCGAGAGTTATCCGCAAAGCTATATCACAAATCGGATATTAGATGCATTAGACTTATTGATTGAATAATGTCAACAACAACCTTTTCTTTTAATTTTCTTCAATGGTATCAATCAAAGGTCACAACAATTCGACAATTAACTGGCAATCATGTGAAGTGGATACAGATTTAATCTGTACGCGGGCATTTTCGAGATTAAGCAAAACATCGCATCATAGATTTTGTAAAGCATTTTTTGAAAAGGGTGAAAAAGAAGCATTAAAAATAACTGATTACTGCCCAATTAATTTAAAATCACACGAAGATCTTTTCGACAATCTTCCGAAGGACTTAGATCGACAACCTATTTGGTGGCTTATGCCTTGGGGAGGCACTCTAAGGAAGCCAGACCTCAACAAAGAAGCTCGAATTCAAATTAAAAATATATATACAGCTAGATACTTAAAATTATTAAAATCTGTTGAAAAAAAAGGTTTTATAGTCACTGAGGATTTCATGCCTCCGGTCCATCAATTGATCAAAAACCAGAAGAGTGTCTATATCCTGCAAGATGGACATCACCGATCCGCAATTTTTAAATATCTCAGCAACAGTACTCACCAGTCTTTAATACGCACAAAAAACAACGATTCTACAAAAAAGATTAAAGTTAGCAATCAATTGATAGTGCGTAATTCCTTTGTTCCCCATCTTAAATATGTAAACATAGGCAGCAATAATGGTCACTTCAGCTTAAGAGATGCATTCAAATGGTTTGATCTTGCTTTTGAAATTTTGGATTCAAATTTAAAAACCCAAGAAAATCAACTAGAAAATCGCTTATCACAATATCATGATAAGCTATTAAACAAACTAAAGCAGCCGGGAGCTTGACTATTGATCAGTAATATATTGGATGCACGTTTGATCAATAAGTAAAGTCCGTTTTTTAACTAGTTAACCGAAGAATTAACTTTATTATTTTCTAAAACATTTTCCAATTCCATCAAATCACTTTCCGTAATCTTGGTCTGCATTGGGCAGTGCTTGGGTCCACACATAGAGCAAAATTCAGCTTGTTTGTAAATGTCAGCTGGGAGTGTTTCGTCGTGATACTCTTTGGCCCGCTCTGGATCTAGTGACAATTCAAACTGCTTATTCCAATCGAAGTTATATCGAGCGCGGCTTAGCTCATCATCACGATCTCTCGCTCCAGGGCGATGGCGAGCGATATCAGCGGCATGAGCAGCAATCTTGTAAGCAATCAAACCTTCACGCACATCCTCTGCATTAGGCAGGCCTAGATGCTCCTTCGGGGTCACATAACAGAGCATTGCTGTTCCATGCCAACCAGCCATAGCTGCACCAATAGCTGAAGTGATGTGGTCGTAACCAGGAGCGATGTCCGTAACCAAGGGGCCGAGCACATAGAAAGGAGCCTCACTGCATTCCTCCATCTGCTTCTTCACGTTGAACTCGATCTGATCGAGAGGCACATGGCCCGGACCTTCCACCATCACCTGCACATCGTGCTTCCAGGCACGACGGGTCAATTCACCGAGGGTATGCAGTTCAGCGAGCTGAGCAGCATCAGAAGCATCGTGCTGGCACCCCGGACGAAGGGAATCCCCCAAAGAGAAGGTGCAGTCGTAACGCTTGAAGATTTCGCAGATGTCGTCAAAGCGCGTGTAGAGCGGGTTCTGACGGTGGTGGTACAGCATCCATTGGGCAAGGATGCCGCCGCCGCGGCTGACGATGCCGGTGATACGCCCCTTCACCTTGGGCAGGTGCTCAATCAACAGACCGGCGTGGATGGTCTGGTAATCAACTCCCTGCTGGCAGTGCTTCTCAATGATGTGGAGGAAGTCATCCTCATCGAGCTTCTCGATTGAGCCATGCACGCTTTCCAGCGCCTGATACACAGGCACTGTGCCAATGGGGACCGGTGAAGCATCGATGATTGCGGTGCGCACCTCATCGAGGTTGACCCCACCAGTGGAGAGGTCCATCACCGTGTCGGCGCCGTACTTCACCGCCAGCTTCAACTTCTTCACCTCTTCGGCCGCATCGGAGGCGTTCGGTGATGCGCCGATGTTGGCATTTACCTTGCACTTGCTGGCGATGCCGATCGCCATCGGCTCAAGATTGGCGTGATTAATGTTCGCCGGAATGATCATGCGGCCCCGGGCCACCTCTTCCATGATCAGAGATTCCGGCAGATTCTCACGCTTGGCCACATGGGCCATCTCCTCAGTGATCAGCCCCTGACGCGCGTAATGCATCTGAGAGACATTCGCCTGGCCCTTGCGAGATTCAACCCAGCTAGCGCGCATGATCTGAGAAGCAACGGAGTGCCCAGAGGTCGACTGAATGGCCGCAGATCACGCTCAAACACTTCCCTGCGCCGGTATGACCCGGAATCAGGTTCGGAGGGTGTGATCTCAGTCCGAGGCTTGTTAGAAAACCCGGACACCCCTAGTGATGACCAAACCGTAGCAAGAGCTGGGACGATGAATGGCCAACCCGAAGAGTCAGATCTGAGAAGATCCTCCAGACAACCATTCACCCCCAAATCCTGTGCTTCGCCTTAATCCCTCGACGCTTAGCCAGGCCTTCGGGCAACAACTGCTGGATGGAGGTGCCCATCTCAAGCCTGTCTTTGAGCAGAAGCTTCTGCCACTGATCAGCGCACGCCTGCTGGACCCCAGCCTGCAACGCAGCAATTCAGGCAGTATCGGCCTAGGTAGCGCCCTAAGCCTCTACTTAGCTAGTCATCGAAGAGCCCCCAAATTAATTGCGGAGGTAGGGACTTACATCGGCAACAGTGCTGCTGCCATGGCATGTGGTGCCGGCATGGCTCAACAAGCCGTTCAGCTGATTACTTGCGACATGCATCCCTGCACCCAACAACCGTTAGCAGGATTGAGCTTGCCGGAAGGAAGCAAAGCCCAGGTGGTGCAGGGGACCAGCACCAAAATGTTCGAGTTCCTCACTTCCAAAGGAGCAAAACTCGACATGCTTCATCTTGATGGTCGCCTGATGAAAGATGACATCAAGCTGCTGAGCCAACTTCTTAAAGCAGACACCTTGATCGCCCTTGACGACTGCGAAGGCGATGAGAAAGGCCACATGAATCTGGATCTTCTCAGGCGCGCTGGACTCATTCAGAAACATGCATTTGTAGAGCCATTCCCAAGAGAACTTTTCCGTCGGTGGAGCCTGGAAACACGTTCTGTCACTGGATTTCTGGTGCCGCTGAGTTCGATCAGCTTCACTAGGCAATAGCGTTCAAGCCCTCTGTAATCCATTCAGAGCCGCAGCGACCACTCGGTGATCGCCGTCCTGCTGCAGCGGCTGAAGGAGGGTTCTTGCCTGCTCACCAATCGGCAGAGCTGAACCCTCCCGCACAATCCGACTCAGGATTTCAGCTCCACTGACCCGCACAATGCCATCGGCATCGGCAACGGCGAGCGTCGCCAATTCAAGCAACCAACCCAGATCAATGCCGGGCTGCTCCGCCAAGGCGGACAAAATGCTGCAGCGCACCAACCAGGCGTTGTCCGCCTCGAAAGCCGAGAGCAGCAGAGGCCAGGCCCGCTCGACCCCATAACTGGCCAGGGAGTTCGCTGCTTCGGCCCGGACGTTGGGGTCCTCATCCGCAGTGATCAACTCACTCAGCACGGCCCAGCCCTGCTCAGTGCGCTTGTAGCCCAGGCCGCTGCAACTCAACGAGCGCACCAAAAAGGGTTTTTGCTCTGTGCCCAGCACCAGCAACGGCACCGCCTCCGCATCCGAGCAATGGCGAAGCTGGGTGATCGCTGGCATCGCCTTCACAGGGTCTCCGCTAGCGATGGCCAGGCGCACAGTGTCGAGATCAGGCTTCTGGGGGTCGGTCTCACTCATGAGTTGCTGCCGGGGGTGCGCGCCCGCTGAAGATCGGCTAACAGCCTGGCGCGGCGACGCTGCCGACCGAGAGCGCTGCTGATCATCAGGCCCGAACCAACAAGCACCGCCGGAAGCACCTGCACTTGATCTTTCCCCTGACGCTGCTGTGAGGCCAGCAGGGCCAGCAGGATCAGCAGTGGTGCCCCAAGGGAAACCCAAATCACAGCGCGGCGTTGGTTCATGACGAAGCGTTCTCCGCGATCCAAGCCAGCAAGGTGGCAGTGAGCACGGCAATACCAACACCGAGGGCATCCTCCTCCAGGGCGAAGGCCCCGTTATGCAACGGGGCACACCCTTCAGGCCCAGCAACCCCCAGCCGCACCATCATTCCCGGCACATCCCGAAGCAACTCAGCAAAGTCTTCCGCCCCCAAGGAGGGTTGCTCCACCGGCAGCACCTTGTCGCGGCCCAAACAATCCACCGCACAGCGCTCGAGGAGATCCGTGAGCTGCGGATCGTTGTGCACCGGCGGCGCAATGCAGCGGTAGTTCACCACAGCCGTGCCGCCTCCGCTAGCGCAAATCCCCTGCACCGTCTCTTCGATCCAATCCGGCAACTGGGCGTGCTGCTGCAGATCCAGGCAGCGCACCGTGCCCAGCAAGCGCACTTGATCGGCAATCACGTTGAAGGCGCGACCGCCGTCCACCTTGCCGAAACTGATGACCACTGGCTGCAGAGCATCCAAGCGGCGAGCGATCGTCTGCTGCAACTCCGTGATCACGCGGGCGGCAAGCCAAACAGCATCCACCGACTGATGGGGGCGTGCACCATGCCCCCCTTCCCCCTGCACGAAGACCTCCAGCTCGCCGGCCGCCGCGGTGAGACAGCCCCGTCTGATCCCGACTGTGCCCACCGGCAGATTCGGCACCACATGGAGCCCATACAAGGCACGGAGGCCATCTACAGCACCCGCATCCCGCATCCACACCGCCCCCTGGGCCAACTCTTCAGCGGGTTGAAACAGCAGCCGCACCCGGCCGCCCAACCTCGGCTCCTGGGCCAACAACCGCGCCACCCCCAGGCCTGTGCAGGTGTGCAGGTCGTGGCCACAGGCATGCATCAGCCCCTGGCGGGTGGAGGCATAGGGCAGACCGGTGCGTTCCTCCACCGGAAGTGCATCCATATCGACTCGCAGCCCCACCGTGGGCCCTTGCTCTGGCCCCAGCTCGGCCATCACCCCCGTGCGACCGACCCCCTCGCGCACGCGCCAGCCCAACTGGCGCAACTCCCCCGCCACCAGGGCAGCCGTCTGGTATTCCTCACCGCTGAGTTCAGGGTGAGCATGCAGATGCCTGCGCAGCTCCAGCAACTCAGGCAGCTCACGGCTGAGTCGATCGGAAAGAGCCGACGCCTCAGTTATCTCAGGCTGGCTCATCTCAGGAGGCCTCCAAGGCCAGGAATGCCATCAGATCCGCCGTCGGCTGCGGCGGCCAACGGCGCACTTGTTGCAGCCAATCCGCCTGGCGGTAGCGCTGGTCCAAACCCGCTGCCGCAGCCCAGTGGCTTTCGGCTTCACCGCTTGATCCCTCACGCCAGAGCAGGCCACTGAGGGCTGCCCGGGCATCAGCAAACAAGGGGTAGCGGCGAATTAACTTGCGCAATTCCGCCTCCGCCCAATCGAGATCTCCCGACTGCCAAGCCGCCAGGGCCTCGCTGGAACGGGCCATCGCAAAACCAGGACGGGCAAGGGCAGCCTGGCCGTAGAGCGAACGAGCCTGAGGCCAATCCCCCTGCGAGCCGCGCACATTGGCCAGGTTGTAAAGGGCTGAGGCATCGTCTGGATACCGCTCCAGGATCCATAGATAGTCGTCTGCCGCTGCGGACCACTCCTGAAGCGCCTCCTCCGCCGTGCCCCGGTTGAGGCGTGGGTCGCTTTCCTCCGGTGCCAAAACGATCGAGGCGCTCTGGTCTTCGATGGCCCCTGAAGCATCCCCAAGGGCAAGACGAACATTGCCGCGGTTGCTCAGTGCGGCTGCATCCTCTGGGGCCTGCTCCAGGAAGCGGTCCCAGAGGGGCAACGCCTCAGCAAAATCCCCCTGACGGCTCGCCGTCAGCGCCTGCTCATAGAGCCCCTGAAGATCCAGGGCCTGCACCGGCAGCGCCAGCACCATGCTCAGCAACAGCACCAGAAGCCGGTTCATGCCGCCTCCGCCAGATGGCTGCGGGCCGCATCCGTGACCATCCGGCCGCGGGGGGTGCGCATCAACAGCCCCTGCTGCAACAAAAAAGGTTCCACCACGGTTTCCAAAGTGACGGGGTCATCTCCGAGGGCCGCCGCCAGGGTCTCCAGGCCCACCGGGCCACCTCCATGGTGGTCAATCAGCAGCTGCAATAGCCGACGGTCACTGGCATCAAGGCCGCGATGGTCGACCCGGTGGAGGCTGAGGGCCTCTCCCACCAGAGCCTGATCAATGGTGCCATCGCTACCGCTCATGCCACCACCGCGGACGCTGGCCACATCCCGCACCCGGCGCAGCAAACGATTAGCGATTCGCGGAGTGCCGCGACAGGAGGCCGCAATGCTGCTGCGAGCCTCCGGCGTCAGGGTCAACCCGATCAACCCTGCTGTGCGGGACACAATCGCCTCCAAATCCGACTGGCCGTAGAACTCCAACCGCTGAATCAGGCCGAAGCGGTCCCGCAGCGGGGAGCTCAGCGATCCGGCCCTGGTGGTGGCCCCCACCAGGGTGAACGGCGGCAGGTCAAGGGAGCGGGTGCGCGCCGTGCTGCCCTTGCCCACGGTGAGATCCAAGCGACGGTCTTCCATCGCCGGATACAGCAACTCCTCCGCAACCCGGCTGAGACGGTGAATCTCGTCAATGAACAGCAGATCGCGGGGCTGCAAGTTGACCAACAGACCAACGATGTCGCGCGGGCGTTCCAGGGCCGGCGCACTGGTGACCTTGCACTGAACCCCCATCTCCTCGGCCAACACCATGGCCATGGTGGTTTTGCCCAAACCCGGCGGGCCGTAGAGCAGCACATGATCGAGGGCATCGCCGCGGCCGAGTGCCGCTTGCACCGCAATGCCCAGCACCTGCTTCAGCTCGCTCTGACCGATGTAGTCGGCCAAGCGCTGGGGCCGAAGCTTGTCTTCCGGCCGACTCACCGCCTCTTCAGGGGCCGGCTGGGGGTCCACCAGCGCTTCGGGGCGGCGTGCTGGCTTGCGACCGGAACTGGAGGAGACAATCGCCATGCGGGCAGGGTACCCAGACCTGGATAGGGTCGGAAGACGCAGCCAGAGCCATGGCCAAGGGAGGAGCGAAAAAAGCAGCAGCAGCAGCAGCACGGGCCGCTGCCAATCGGATGCTGGCCGACAACCGTCAGGCCCGACATCAATACGAGATCCTCGAGACCCTGGAAACCGGCATCGAGCTCGTGGGCACCGAAGTGAAGTCCATCCGGAACGGCAAGGCCAACCTGCGCGATGGCTTCTGCCTGATCCGCAGTGGGGAACTGCAATTGCACAACGTGCACATCTCACCCCACACCCATGCCAGCAACTACTTCAACCACGACCCGCTGCGCACCCGCAAACTGCTGGCCCATCGCCGCGAGATCGACAAGCTGCGCGGTTTGGTGGATCAGAAAGGTCTCACGCTGATTCCCCTCAACCTTCACCTCAAGGGGTCCTGGATCAAGCTCACCATCGGGCTGGTCAAAGGTCGCAAGTTGCACGACAAGCGGGCCGCCGAAAAGGAGAAGCAATCCAAGAAAGAGGTGAAGGCGGCGATAGCTCGCTACTGACCGTTCGAATCCAGCCCCGGTGGCCTCACCAATTCCCCCGTGGCCGAGTCGGGCAGCGGATCCAGGTCCACTGCCGGCAGGGGAGGACGAGGACGATCTGCTCTACAGGACAAGGTGAACAGACCGGAGGAGACCCCCTCGTTGGTGATCAGCACCTGCAGGGGTGAACCCGACTCAGCGGCAATCCTGGCCACCCGCAGCGGGCCGCGCTCCTCCACCACCTGCCCATTCGCTCCGAACACCACCATCTGCATCAGCGGAGTGCCGTTGATGCCAAGGGCCAGGGCATCACCGTCCGGAACCTGCACCAGCACGAGGCGAGCGCCACCGGCAGGAATGCGCAAAGACGTGTTGGTGGGTTCGAGGGGACGCGCCTTAAGTCGCACGATTTCGACGTCATCAAGACTCTCCATCGCCGCTGCAATCCAAAGCTGACGGAAGGGTTCCGCTGGTTTGCGGCCCTGCATCGTCCCGGGCAGCAGATCCTGAGCCGCGGCACTCACCAGATGCTCCACCACCCTTGGATGAACACCCTGTTGCTGCAGCGCCAGACGCGGCTGCTCCCAGTCCCCATCCCGCAGACGCCCCAACCGGGCCCGGATCGCCGGCGGCAGCTGCTCGATCCGGGCCAACCATCCCTCCGCCAGCTCGGTCCAGACCTGTCGCAGCGGCGCAGCGGCCAGCGATTCCGAACGGAGGCGGCCGCCCCGCTCAGGAAAACGGCTGGTCAGGCTGGCATCCACCAGCTTGAGGAACCAATCGCGATCCACCTGAAGGGCCCGCAACCGGCTGAACAGCTGCTGGCGCTGATCCAGCTCCGCCGCCGGCAGGCTGAGAGCAGGCTGCTGAATCGCCCGATCTCGGCCTGTGCGGGGGCCCTTTTCTATCGGGGAAGTGCGTGGGAGCAGCAACCAGCCGATAGCGGAACCCACCAGGGCCGACAGCGCCAGAGCAAGAACCACGGGCCAGAGACGACCCTCCGCTCCCTGCTCGCGGGCCATGGCCCGGCTGGTTCGCGGCGACACGGTGAGCTCCAGGAGGCTGGGATCAGTCACTGATGGGGGCAACACAACCGAATCCAAAGCCTTGAGGACATCGGATGCTTCGCTAAAACGGCGCGCCGGTGCTTCAGAGAGAAGGCGCTCCAACACCTGGCAAAATCCCGGCTCAAGCGAAAGACCCTCCGGCCAGGACCCGTCCTCGCCATTTGTGGCCATCAGGGCTGATGACTCCTTGCCGCTGAGCAACTCCAGAGCGGTGACCCCCAGGTCATGCAGATCCCTACAGGCAGCCTCCTTCGAGGTGGCGCTCTCCCGCTGCATCCGACCACCATCCAGCAGTACAGGCAGGCCATCACTGCCGCGACGCAACAGATGGCGGGGATTCACATCACCGTGAACAAGCCCGCAGCCATGGAACATCTCCAGCAAAGGCAGGATCTGGCGCAGCAGCAACAGCACATCGCCGGCCCCGAAGCGCGTTTGCCGTCGCAGCACGTCGTAAGCGACGCCATCCTGCCAGTCGCGCACGAGCCAGAGCGCCCCATCCAACTCGAACAGTTCTCCGCAGCGGGGCAACTGGGGATGCGTTAGCGACTGCAACTGGGGCCAGATCCCCTGCAGTCGCTGCTGGGCTGCCGTGGTCTCCAGTTGGCGGATAGCCACTGGCACATCACCAGCCATCACATCCACCGCACGCCAAAGGGATCCCTGCACCGGATCGGGCCCACTCAGCCGCTCCTCCAGGCGGTAACGCTCCACCAGCACAGTGCCGGAACCGCTCAAGTAAATCAGCCAAATCAATTGGCTGATGGTACCGATGGTCTGCAGCAGCCCCTAGGGTCCGCAGAAGATTGGCCGGACCCGTGCTGCTGGACACTCTGCTGGCGGTGCGGCGCCGCAGCGAAGCACTGATCGAACCCCTGGAACCGGAAGACCTGATGATCCAAGGGATGGCGGACGCCAGCCCACCCAAATGGCATCTGGGCCACACCACCTGGTTCTTCGACACCTTTGTGCTTCAGCCCCACGCACCTGGGCACAAGGCCTGCGACGCGCTCTGGAGCTATCAATTCAACTCCTATTACGAGGCCGTCGGAGACCGCCATCCCCGACCACAACGAGGCTTGCTCAGCCGCCCGGCCATCGGCGCGGTGCTGGCCTGGCGCCAACGGGTGGATGCCGGGCTGGAAGAGCTGCTTCAGAACCCACCCGAAGACTTAACAGCCCTGGTGGAGCTTGGGCTGCACCACGAACAGCAGCACCAGGAACTGCTGCTGATGGACCTATTGGATGGCTTCCACCGCCAGCCTCTGGAACCCACCTACAACCCAGACGCCGAGCTGACCCTGCAGATGGAGCCAGACCAATGGCTCCCCTGCCCTGGCGGCCTGTTGGAGATCGGCCACCAGGGCGACGGCTTTCACTTCGACAACGAGACACCGCGGCACCGGGTGTGGCTGGAGCCGTTTGAGCTGAGCAGCACCCTGGTGAGCAACGGCTCTTACGCCGCCTTCATCGCTGACGGGGGCTATCAGCGCGCCGAACTGTGGATGAGTGAAGGATGGGCCTTGATCCAACAGCACCAGTGGCAGGCTCCGCGCTATTGGGGCGGAGACAACGACGAGTTCACCCTGGCGGGCCGCCGCCGCCGCGACCCCCAGGCACCCGTGCGGCATCTGAGCTGGTTCGAAGCGGATGCCTATGCCCGCTGGAGCGGTACCCGTCTCCCTACAGAAGCGGAATGGGAGCACGCTTATGGCGTACACGGCAGCGCCATGGAGCAGGCCCACCGGGTGCTGTGGCAGTGGACCTCCAGTGCCTACAGCCCTTATCCCGGATTCCTGCCGGTAGAAGGGGCCATTGGGGAATACAACGGCAAATTCATGAGTTCACAGATGGTGTTGCGGGGCAGCAGCTGGCTCACCCCTCCAGGCCACGAGCGCGACACCTACCGCAATTTCTTCCAGCCAGCGAGCCGCTGGATGGCCGCGGGCATCCGTCTGGCCCGATGAACATCACCCTGCTCAACCTTTACCCACCCCCGGCGGATCTGGCGCGCCTGGTCGACGAGGGTCTGCGGCGCAGCCCCCGCCAGTTACCAGCCTGGATGCTCTACGACGCCGAGGGATCACGGCTGTTCGCCGAGATCTGCCGGCAGCCGGAATACACCCTCACCCAACGGGAAATCACCCTGTTGGAGGACCATGCGCCCGCTATCGCCGCCGCAACGGGACCCGGGCTGGTGGTGGAGTTCGGCATCGGCAACGCTCGCAAGGTGGATCCGCTGCTCACGGCCCTCGGCAGCAGCGTCTTCGCCGCCTTGGACATCAGCCTCAGCGCCCTGGAGGAGGCCCTTTCCGGTCTCGCCGCCCGGCACCCGAAGACCGCCATGGTGGGCATCTGCTGTGATCACACCCGCCTTCAACGGCTGCCGCCGCACCCCGCCCTAGAGAAACAACGGCGCATCGGCTTCTTCCCTGGCAGCTCCCTGGGCAACTTCACCCCGGAGGACGCCGTGCACTTCCTCCGCAATGCCCGGCAGCTGCTGGCTGGAGGCCCGCTGCTGCTGGGGTTGGATCAACCGCGAGAGCCAGCGCTGATGGAAGCGGCCTACGACGATGCAGCCGGCGTGTCCGCCAGCTTCGCCCGAAATCTCCTACAGCGACTCAATCGCGACCTCCAGGGCGATGCCGATCCCGCGCAGTTCCGCTACCAGGCCAACTGGCAACCGCAGCAGCAGCGGATCGAAATGGCCCTGATCAGCAGGCGGGATCAGACCGTGCACCTGGGCGGTGAGGCCTGGTTCTTCCGCAACGGCGAGGCCTGGATCACAGAACACAGCGTCAAGTATTCGCCGGGGGCCGCAGCCGCCCTTGTGGCACGAGCTGGCTGGCGGATTGAACGCCGCTGGGAGGATCCACACCAGCAGATCGCTCTGCATCTACTTTTGCCGGCAGACTGAGCTCAAGAGCTCATGGCGGCATGAAAAAAGACGAACGGCGTCAGGCGATCAAGCAGCAGCGCGAGCAGCTGATCAAGGAGCTGGAGGCGGTGTACTTGGCGGCCTTTGATCGCCTGGGGGAATTGGAAGGTGAAGTCGGCGAGGTCAAAGCGGCTCAACTCACCATGATGATTCTCAACTCCAAAACAGCCGCAATCGAGCCCCTGGAAAAAGAGATCGAAAAACCGGTGATCACCACCCCCGGCGAAGCATGAGCAGCTGGCTGGAGCAGTTGGAGCGGGAGCTGGACGCAAGACTCTCCGCCTTTCTTCGCAACAACCCCGTCCAGGACAACCTGTTCAGCGAACAGCACCTGAGGGATCGAGCCGGAGCCCTGCAACGGCAACGCCAGCAACTGCAAAGCGAAGCGAAGCAGCAACGGCAGCAGCTGCTCCGGCTTGCCGACGACGTGCGGGGTTGGCGCAGCCGGGTTGACCGCGCTAGAGCAGCTGGAGCAGACGATCTAGCCAAGCGGGCCGAACAGCACCTCAGCAGCCTGATGAACCAGGGACGAGCCCTCTGGGCCGACCTGGAAGACCTGGGACGCCGCTTCAATGAGGTTGAACGGCAGCTGGATGAGCTTGTCCAGCAACGGCAAACTCCCAGCCCCTCAACATTGGAGAAGGACTGGGCGTTGTTTGAAGCGGAGCAGGAGTTGGAACAGCTGCGCCGCGACGCTGGACTGACTTAACTCAGGCCTTGGGGGCGGGAGGCTCAAGGCTGACACCCTCGGGCGGAGGTGTGGGGTCGGGATCGGCGATCAACATGTGCTGCAGCACGATCTCCGGGCGCTCACTGTCGCGCCAGCGGATGCGATAGGCGGGCATCTTGGTGCCGCGGCTGGTGGTCTGCTCAACCGGCTCCATCACCCATCCCCTGCGGGAACGGCCCTGGGGATTCCGCTTGACCACTGCATCAGCGTGCTTGAAGCGAAACCCGACGCGTTCTCCACTCATGAGGATTGGACTATGCCACTGCCTTCATTATTCCACTGAGGGTGTGTCCTGCTTGCGAGCTTCCGGTTTCAAAAGTGGGAACGCGATCACATCGCGGATCGATGGACTGTCTGTAAGGAGCATCACCAGTCGGTCAATACCAATGCCCAAACCACCCGTGGGGGGCATGCCCACCTCCAGGGCCGTGACGAAATCCTCGTCCAGACCCTGGGCTTCAAGGTCGCCCGCCGCCTTGCGCTCCTGCTGGGCCTCCAGTCGCTGACGTTGATCCACAGGATCCGTGAGTTCACTAAAGGCATTGGCGTGCTCGCGCCCGACGATGAACAACTCGAAGCGTTCCACCAGTCCGGGCTTGCTGCGATGTGGCCGGGCCAGGGGCGAAATCTCCACTGGGTAATCGGTCACGAAGGTCGGCTGAATCAGGGTCGTCTCCACCGCTTGCTCGAAGGCCTCGTTGAGCAGACGGCCCACCGAATCGGCCAGTTCAGGCGCATGCAAGCCCTGAGCAGTCATCGCCGCGGCCGCCGCCGCCCGACTGCTGAAACTAGTGAAATCAAGCCCCGTCGCCTCCTGCACGAGATCGTGCATCGTGACTCTGCGCCACGGAGGCGCGAGATCGATCTCGATGCCCTGATACGTGATGGTGGTTGTCCCGCAGACCTCCTGACACACCGCGCTGACCATCTGCTCGGTGAGCTCCATCATCCCGATGTAATCGCTGTAGGCCTGATAGACCTCCACCGAGGTGAACTCGGGGTTGTGGCGGGTGCTGACCCCCTCATTGCGGAAGATCCGGCCCAGCTCGTACACCCGCTCAAAGCCGCCCACCACCAAGCGCTTCAGGTGCAACTCCGTCGCAATCCTCAGGGTGAGGGGGAGGTCGAGAGCGTTGTGATGGGTCTCGAACGGCCGTGCGTCGGCACCACCGGGCTCGCTCTGCAATACGGGGGTCTCGATCTCAAGAAAATCCCGCTGATCGAGCCAACGACGGATGCCACTCACCAGACGGGCCCTGCGCCGGAAGGTCTCACGGCTGTCAGGGGAGACGACCAGGTCGAGGTAGCGCTGGCGGTAGCGCTTCTCCACATCGGCCAGACCATGCCACTTATCCGGCAGCGGTTGCAGTGCCTTCGTGAGCATGCGCCAATCGCTCACCTTCACCGACAGTTCTCCGCGATCGGTGCGACGGAGGGTGCCGGTCACCCCCAGCCAGTCACCACTGTCCACCAGAGAGGTGATCTGTTTGAACCAACCCTCCTGCTGTGCCTCAAGACCCGCCTTCTCCAAAAACAACTGGATGGATCCCGTCTCATCAGCAAGGGTGAAAAAGGCCAGTTTTCCCATCACCCGGCGCGTCATCACCCGTCCTGCCACGGAAACACTGACGTCCCGTTCTTCGCCCTTAGGCAGATCGGCATGGGTCTCCTGCAGCTCAGCCATGCGGTGGCTGGGGTTGAAGGTCAGGGCATAGGGCCCTTGCCCCAGCTCCTTTAATGCCCTCGCCTTTTCCAGACGGGTATCGCGCAGCTCAGACACAGCAGCAGATCAGTCGGGCGCCATCCTGCCCGGCCGCGGGTTGGTCAAACCGCTGCGGAGGCCTCGCCCATCCGCTGGGAGGAATAACCGATGCCGCGGACCGTGAGAATCAGCTCCGGATTACGGGGGTCAGGCTCCAGCTTTCCTCGCAGGCGAGCGACGTAAACATCGACCACCCGAAGGTCAGCAGCGCGACGTGGGGGATAACCCCAAAGTTGTTCGAGGATCTCCGCCCGAGGAACCACATGGCCTGGATCACGGAACAACAACTCAAGCAAGCTGAATTCTGTGTATGTGAGGTTGATGCGCTCCGAACCTCGGGTGACTTGACGTCGATTGGTGTCGACGACCAGATCACCGAGGCGCAGCACGCCCTGGCCAGTTGGCAGTTCGCGGCTTTCGACAACCGCATTGCCGCGGCCCACCCGGCGCAAAATTGTAGAAATACGCGCTTCTAATTCCTTAGGGCTGAAGGGTTTGGGCAAATAATCATCAGCGCCTAAATCAAGACCAGCGACCCTCTCTGAGATCGCCTCAACGGCCGAAAGGAAGATGATCGGCACACACGATTCAGCCCGAAGGCGACGACACACTGCAAAGCCATCCAGCTTGGGCAGCATCACATCGAGCACCACCAAGTCAGGAGACTCGTTGTGGAACATTTCCAAGGCCTGCTCACCGTCCTCGGCGCAGATGACGCGGTACCCAGACAACTGAAGGCGCATGACCAAAACGCGCCGAACAGCCGCCTCGTCATCGACGACGAGAATGGTCGCTTTCGGTTGTGAGGGCAGGTTGCCCGTCATCCGAATCAAACCCTTAACGAGCCGCAACCATACCTGTCAGGAGATGGAGATCGACGCAAACGCCCTGTCGCACAGGTGGTTTACCGATTCTCTTAAGAATTGGGGCCAGCCTCTGGCCAGCGTGAACGGGCGTAACTGTTCCATTCCGACGCGGCATTTGTTAGCGCCTGATCAGGGCTGACCTGGGCCAACATCGCCCGCTGCATCTGGGTGTAGATGATCTTCTGCAGGCGCTTGATGCCCGGCAACGCAGGCACTAACACACGGGCTCGATCCAGGGTGCTTGCAGATAACAGGCGGGCCTGTCGAATCTGACGTTCCAAAGCTGAAGCCGGCACCTCCTGCTCCAACTCCGCACGCACCAGGGCCAAAGCCTCAAGCGACGACGGCAACACCCGGGCCTCGGCCGCAAAGCGCGCCTGTTGATCCGCATTCGTCAGAAACAACGCCAGGTCCACGGCGTCCTGAGCACGCTGGCTCTGACGCGGGACAGCCAACGTCATCAAGGCCACATTGGCGGTGCCATCAACACCGGTCACCGGTGGATGGGGTTCCGTCACCGCCGCCACCCGTGGGGCGTTGGTCTGGATGCTGCGCAAAAACTCCGCCCCCGTGGCCGCAAGCGCCAGATCGCCGCTCTGGAACAACTCGATCGCCCGACGCTGGCCTTGACTCACCACCTCCCGCGGCAACAGCCCCTCCTTATACAGATCACTCCAGAAGCGGAAGGCCCGGCGACCCGCTGGGCTGTCAAAGGCGGCCCGGCGTTTGGAATCGAGCAGGGTCACCCCCATCTGCACAAGGGTTTCCAGGAGCTCCGCCGAGTCATCCGGAACAGTGGTGAGGAAGAGGCCGTAACGGCCCGTGCGCTGCCGGATGCGACGCGCAAAAGCCGGCACCTGATCCCAGCGGGTCGGCGGTGCAGCGATCCCGGCTTGATCCAACAACGCACGGTTCACCAGACTCAACCGCACGGTCAGGTACCAAGGCACCGCGATCTGCCCAGCATCGGGATCGCGGCAGGCCTCCCATACCGCCGGCAGATAACGGCCAGCAGCGTCAGCCGGCAGAAGGGGGGTCAAGTCCGCCAGCCCCCCCTTGCTGGCCAGATTGGCCGCGAACGGCGGATTGAGGTTCACCACATCCGGGGCCGTTCGTGCAAACACCGCCGCCAGCAACTTGCGTTCCACCGACCCCCAGGGCAGATCGGTCCAACGCACAGGGGCGTCGGGATGAAGAAGGGTCCATGCCCCGAGAACATCCGCAAAGTAGGGATTGAACTTCGGTGCCAACTGCAGGGTCCACAACTCCAAGTCCCTGGCCTGCGGCTTGCGTCGCCCACAGGCCGAGAGCCCTAGGGCCGTCGCCCCCAGCAGTACATCCCGACGCGTCAGCCTCATGAGGGAACCCTCCTGCGCCAGAGCAGCAACTGCAACGACACCAACACTGGAGCCAGTAAACCCGTCACCAAGGCCTGACACCACAAGGTCTGCAGACCCCAGCTCTGTGTGAGGGGATCCAAGACTCCGCCCTGATGCAGCCAGAGCTGCAGGATCAACGACAGACCGAGACCCAGCGAACCGAGCCAGGCCAACAACCCCAGATTCAGGCTGCGTTGAATCGGTGCCGCACGCCGCCCCAGACGTCCCCACCACCAGCCCAACAGCAGCAGAGCCGGCACCTGACTCAAACCGCCGAGGTTGAGACCATCCAGCACCAGCCCCAGAGCCACACCAGCCAACGCCCCCGATACAGGACCGTCCACGAGAGCCCAAGGCAACAGCCAAAGCACAGCCCAGGCGGGACCAACACCATCGATGGCCAACCAGGCCGGCGATGCCAAGGCCAGCAACGGCACCAGCAGAGCCGAAGCCACACAGATCGGTTGGCGGTGCAGACGACTCATCTCAACAGCTCATCTCAACGGGTCTGCACCTGCACCCAGTCGATCGCCTCCGGTGCTGCGATCAACTGAACAACCGCTGTGGGTGCGGGAACAGCCTGCTCATCCACCGACTGAATCACCCCCACAGGCACATTGGGGGGCAACAGGGTGCTGGCTGGCGAGGTAGCCACCAGATCCCCAGGCCGCACATCTGGGTCCTTGTCGATGAAGCGAAGCGACAGGCGGCTGCTGCCGCGGCCCACCAGCAGCCCATGGCGACGGCTGCGGGGCAGCCAGACACCGATCTCGTGGCCTGGCGCGGTGAGCAACTTCACCCGCGCCGTGGCGGGGGTGACGCTAGCGATGCGTCCCACCAAGCCGCCAGGCCCCAGAACAGCGTCGCCCTGGCCCAGGCCCTGGAGCGAACCTTTGCCCAGCCCCAGTTGCTGCCACCATCCCCGCGGCGAACGGGAGATGACGGCGGCAGGCACCTCTCCCTCTGCCGCTCCCTGTTGCTGAAGCTCCAGCAGACCCCGCAAGCGACGGTTGTCGTCTTCTAAAAGCTGCAGGCGGGAGCGGTCCTCCAGATCCGCAGCAGCAGTGACCCATTCCCGCTGGGCAGACCCAGGCCAAAAGGGACGGCTAACCAAGGCATAGGCGTCGCTGAAACCAGCGCCCTTGCTCAGACGCACCAGCAACAAGGCCACCACGAGAAGAAACCAGGGGGTGAGTTGCCCCAATCCACGCCAGCGGCTCTTGCCGGGACGGAGCGTTGGGGCCATAGCTTCAGCCGCCTGCGGCGGAGCGGACGAATTCCGGGGTATCGACCACCCGCTGAAGGCGCTTCCAGTCCTCCAGCACCTGGCCGCAACCGTTCACCACACAGAGCAGCGGGTCTTCGGCGATGTGAACAAAGATACCGGTCTCGTGGCTGATCAGATCACTGATGCCCCGCACCAACGCGCCGCCTCCGGCAAGCATGATGCCGCGGTCGACGATGTCGGCCGCGAGCTCGGGAGGGGTGCGCTCCAGCGTGCGCTTCACCGCTTCAACGATCACGTTGAGAGGTTCTGCAATCGCTTCACGCAGATCACCAGCCTTGAGGTTGATCGTGCGGGGCAGCCCAGAGAGCAAGTGCAGGCCCCTCACATCCATGGACTGCTGATCGAATTCATCGTCGGGGAAAGCAGAGCCGATGCGGATCTTGATGTCCTCGGCCGTGCGTTCACCCACCACCATGTTGTGCACCTTTTTGAGATAGACGCCGATCGCGTCGCTGATCTCATCGCCCGCGACGCGCACGGATTCACTCAACACTGTTCCGCCAAGGCTCAACACCGCCACCTCGGTGGTGCCGCCCCCGATGTCGACGATCATCGTGCCGACAGGCTCGGTGACCGGAAGGCCCGCGCCAATCGCCGCCGCCACTGGCTCGTCAATCAAGTGCACCTCGCGTGCACCGGCCATACCGGCTTCCCGCACGGCACGACGCTCAACGCCGGTCACTCCACTGGGAATGCCCACCACCAGACGGGGGGCCAAGATGCCGCGGCCCTCGTTGCCTTTGGTGATGAAGGTTTTGAGCATCTGCTCAGCGGCATCGAAATCCGCAATCACCCCGTCGCGCAGCGGACGGACTGCCCGGATGTTTCCGGGGGTACGCCCAAGCATCAATTTGGCTTCATCGCCCACCGCCAGGGTGGCGCCACGCTCCAGGTCTAAAGCCACCACGGAAGGCTCCTGCAGCACAATGCCGCGACCAGAGACATAGATAAGAGTGTTGGCAGTGCCGAGGTCGATGCCGATGTCACGCGACAGCTGGAAACGACGAAAGAACACAGACACCGCAGTCAAGACCGCCGGATCATAGGGGCGTTCTTCACCGTCGCCTGTTACACCCGGCGGCCTTGGTGGAACTCCTTAAGAGCAGTCACCCAACCGGTGCCGCATCATGAATCCAAATTCAGGAGATTATTTGTCTATGGGCGTCAATTCCGTCACTCTCGTCGGCCGTGCCGGCCGCGATCCCGAAGTGCGCTACTTCGAATCAGGAAGCATGGTGGCCAACCTCACCATGGCGGTGAACCGTCGCAGCCGCGACGACGAACCCGACTGGTTCAACCTTGAGATCTGGGGCAAGCAGGCCCAGGTCGCCGCGGATTACGTGAAGAAAGGATCCCTACTGGGCATCATCGGCAGCTTCAAGCTGGATCGCTGGACCGACCGTGCCAGCGGGGAAGAGCGCAGCAAACCTGTGGTCCGTGTGGATCGGCTGGAACTGCTGGGCTCCAAACGCGACAACCAGGAAGCAAGCGGCAGCTTTGGTGGCCAGGCCTCCGATGAGGACATTCCCTTCTGAGCCTTCTGAGGAAGGGCCCAGCGCCGGTGCTCAGTCAGAGGACTGACGCCGGCGCCAGATGCGCAGTCCCAACCAGATCGAGCCGGCCAAAACAGCCACCACCAGCAGCACCTTCACCGCCTTTGAGACCGGGTCAATCCATAGTTCGACGTTGCTATATCCCTCTCCCAACACCATTCCGGCCACGGTGAGCAGGGCCGTCCAGATCAAGCTGCCGGCCGTGGTCCAGAGCAGGAACGGCGCCATCGGCATCATTTCAATGCCCGCTGGCACCGAGATCAGTGTGCGAATCCCCGGCACAAGACGTCCCCAGAACACCAGGGCTGTGCCGTAACGGCTGAACCAGCGGCGGCTGCGGGCCAGCTCATCAGCACTGATACCAATCCAACGTCCGTGGCGCTGCAACCAGGCTTCGATGCGTTCCTCGTTGATCAAGCGTCCGATCCCATACCAGGGCAGGGCACCGAGAACCGTGCCCAACAAACCAGCCAGCACCACCGGCACCAGATCCAACTGGCCCTGCTGCACATAAAAGCCCCCGAGGGGCATGATCAGTTCGGACGGAATCGGCGGGAACAGATTCTCGAGAAACATCGCCGCGAAAATCGCGATGTAACCCAGCCACTGGTTCGCCTCCACCGCCTGGCCGATCAACTCCGGCAGTTGTGTGATCAGATCAGAAAGCCCCATAGAGACTGCGCTCGGTAGCGCAAGTCTTCCATGGGGCCATGACGATCGGATTGATGGTGATCAGTAGCGGTAGTGGTCGGGCTTGTAGGGGCCTTCCACCGGCACATTGATGTAGTCGGCTTGATCCTTGCTGAGCTCGGTGAGCTTGGCGCCGATGCGGCCGAGGTGAAGACGAGCCACCATCTCATCAAGGTGCTTGGGCAGCACATAAACCTCTTTGCCGTACTCGTTGCCCTTGGTGAACAGTTCGATCTGAGCCAGCACCTGGTTGGTGAAGGAATTGCTCATCACGAAGCTGGGGTGACCGGTGGCGCAGCCCAGGTTCACCAAGCGGCCTTCAGCCAAGAGGATGATCTTGTTACCGCTGGGCAAGGTGATGTGGTCGACCTGCGGCTTGATGTTTTCCCACTCATAAGCCTTGAGGGAAGCGACATCGATCTCATTGTCGAAGTGGCCGATGTTGCAGACGATGGCCTCGTCCTTCATCTTCACCAGGTGCTCGTTGCGGATCACCTGGTAGTTGCCGGTGGCGGTGACGAAAATGTCCATCTCCTCGACCACGTCCTCCAGACGGACAACGCGGTAGCCCTCCATGGCGGCCTGCAGGGCGCAGATCGGATCCACTTCCGCAATGCAGACGGTGGCACCAAGACCACGCAGGGACTGGGCCGAACCCTTGCCCACATCTCCGTAACCGACTACCAGGGCCTGCTTGCCCGCCACCATCACGTCGGTGGCACGCTTGATGCTGTCCACCAGTGACTCGCGGCAGCCATAGAGGTTGTCGAACTTGCTCTTGGTGACCGAGTCGTTGACGTTGATTGCGGGGAAAGGAAGTTCACCGCTTTTCTGCATCTTGTACAGACGCGCCACACCCGTGGTGGTCTCCTCGGTCACACCCTGGATTTGGGCCTTGGTGCGGGAATAGAAGCTGGAATCCTGCGCCAGTTTCTTTTTGATAGAGGCAAACAGGAAGGTCTCTTCTTCGTTGCCGGGGTTGTCCAGAACAGTGATGTCCTGCTCGGCCTTGCTGCCCAACATCACGAGACCGGTGGCATCGCCGCCGTCGTCCAAAATCATGTTGGGAGAACCGCCGTCGCCCCACTCGAGGATGCGGTGGGTGTAATCCCAGTACTCCTCCAGTGTCTCGCCTTTAACAGCGAAGACAGGAATTCCGCTAGCGGCGATTGCCGCAGCAGCGTGATCCTGAGTGGAGAAAATGTTGCAGGAGGCCCAGCGCACCTCAGCCCCGAGCTCCACCAGGGTTTCGATCAGAACCGCGGTCTGAATCGTCATGTGCAGGGAGCCGGCAATGCGGGCGCCCTTGAGGGGCTTCTCGCTGCCGTACTTCTGCCGCAACGCCATCAGACCGGGCATCTCGGTCTCGGCGATGTCGAGTTCCTTTCGGCCAAAATCGGCCTGATTGATGTCGGCAATGACGCAATCGACGCCGAGCTTCAGCTCAGCTGGGGACGTGGGCGCTGCCACCATGGTTTTAATGCTCCCTAAAGCAAACGTGGAGTTGAATCTCTGCAGAGACGCCGAGGCTTCGGGCTCGCGATCTCAGCAATCTACTGATGCATCCTTTGTCCTGGCGGATATGGCAGCCACCCAGGACTTTGGTGCTGCACTAGCCAAGCAGTTGCCAAGCGGCGCCTTGGTCCTACTGAAGGGCCCTCTTGGTGCAGGCAAAACGTCACTGGTTCAAGGAATGGCTCAAGCCCTCAACATCAATGAGCCGATCACCAGCCCAACGTTTGCGATTGCGCAGCACTACCCACAGGGGAGCCCCCCACTCATTCACCTGGACCTCTACCGGTTGGATAACCCAGCCGCGGCCGATGAAATTTTCTGCCAAGAAGAGGAGGAAGCAAGACGTATGGGCGCGGTGATGGTTGTCGAGTGGCCAGAGCGCCTAGGCATTGAGATCGCTCCCGCCTGGCACGTCGAACTTCGTTATTTCAATGAAGACCAACGCAAGGCATCGCTGCGTTGGATCAGCACTTGAGAGTTGCCATTATTTCTCTGAGGGCCAGGAATCCGAACTCGGGGCTGCCATGATTGGCCCATCCCAAAAATTCTTGACGGACGCGATTGGTGACGGGATCTAAAAGTGATAGCGAAGGCTGCAAAAGCTTGAGTTTGATAAGACGTTGCTTTAGAGCAAAGGCGTGAATAGAGGTCACAGCTTCCACGTCTGTTGCATCTGAAGAGAAGCCAGGCACTCTCCATAACGCTTGGACAGGAGTGATTCCCGGACAAGACTGAACTTTCTCTAACACATCCAAAAATGTCGTGGAGCGAGATGAATCGAAAGTCAGGCCCTGACTAATAAAAGGCTCGGTGAAACTGGTGATACTCCCAGCAACATTTGGCAACTCCAACAGCAGCGCTGGGGTGATTAATTGACCAAACCATGAATACAACAAAGAATGTCCCTGGCGAACACACTCAAGGCCCGATGGGAAGCGAAACAGACAATCAATAAAAACAATGGCATCGTACGAACACAAATCATCAACAATGACTGGATTCTCGATTACAGTATTCAAAGAATTGAAAAGAAGATCAAATTCCTGACCTGCACGACCCAGAAGATCCAAAAGCTCGCGTGGATTATGGAGCGCAAAGACGAGCGACTCCCCCTCCAATTTCAATTCAGCCTGATTCAATAACAAACGCCACAGAGGCACTGACAGTCTCTTGAAGTGAAATTCAAAACCCTCCAAAGGCTCCAACCTCGTTTGCGCCTTGACAAAGCAACCCACATGCGAAGTTCCCAGGAATAGGATTTTTTTCATGGCAGCCTGTCTGGCAAATCAAGAAGCTCCTCTTCACAGGCGATCGCCATCGCTGCTGACTGATCCGAAGTCACATCATCAGTAGCAGGAGACAAGAGAGTTGCTGATGAATCGATTGACATTGATCCCTCAGGATCATGTTCAGCAACAAAACAACCCATCGCCCTCGAAACACCGTAATCCGAAACCGAACGCAAATTCGTGCCATAGGACTGAGGAATCGTGACAGGATTCGTCACCAACTCATAACTGGGGAGATAGTCAATGAAAGGACTGGAATGAGCCAACTCAGCAGCCACTACACGCAAGACCGCCTTGGAATAGGTGTTCGCAACGAGAACATGCTCAACACTCGCCGACGCCGTCAAAGGAACTGGCGAAACAGTCAAAAGAATCCTCGGCTGGCACAAGCCATCCCTATGACGATCCAAAAATTTCAAAAACCGGCGGAAAATTTTGAGATTACGCCGAACACTCAGATTTAAAAATTGATATTTGTCTTTATCGTAAGATCCTGCGATCACACCGGGCGCTACGGGCACAACACGACCCGAAGGACGATGCTGCCAAGCCTCTGTCAAGCCCAAGGTAAAAACAAATACATCCATCTCCAGAAAGCACTGCCGCACCTCATCCAAATGCAACCGACGATGTTCCGTTAACTCTTCAATCGAGGCGTAACCATCAGGCTCAATTGCAGGTCGAAGTGCATCAAAATAACGACCATTTTTCTCCCAAACCAACGGCCTATTAGGACTCGCTCGGAAAGCCTCCTTCACCATCTGGTGCAACTGGAGCGTGGTGTAAATATTTCCATACCGTGCGGAATACATCGAAAATCCATACGCCTGATGCCGCCAATCTGGCAACTCAGGCGGGGGTGGCTCACGATCAACAACAGAAAAGCCTCTAAGCTTCAAAACACGACCGATATGCTGCGCAAAGCAACTACCAGCAGTCACAATTTTGTCCGACTTGGTAATTGCAAATTTCTTGCAATAAATTTGCTCTGGCAACTGAGTTGTTGCCTGCACCACTCCTGTTTTCCAAAAGGCCTGTGCTGGCAGATCACCGTAAGGAGAATCTTTCGGCACAAAAAACCTCGCAAGCCAACGGCAATTTATCGGAGTGCACTCATCTGATAAACCGCATCACCTCTTCATGCGTTGGCTGCGGATCAATGCCACCAGCCCCGCCGCAGACCAACGCACCACAAGCAGCCGAAAAGCGGATGCGATCTATGGGCGGGGCAGACCAGCGGTGCAATAGCCCTGCGGTGAAGGCATCACCAGCACCGGTGGTGTCAACAACAGTGGGGGGCTGAAACGCGGTCTGCTGCCCTGAGTCGGCTCCCAATTGCCAGCGCACCGGGGCCGCTCCATCGGTCACCACCACATCGGGCCGCTGGGGTAAAGCCTGCTGAATCGCACTCGGCTCGTCGGTGTTGAAGAACCAAAGCGCTTCCTCCCGCGCCAACTTAATCAGGGCCGCTTGATCCAAGAGCGGTTGAATCGCGGCCTTCGCAGCTGCGGACGGCCCCGCCCCGGGATCGGCCGTTGCATCCCAGAAAGTGGGGCGCCAGTTCACATCGAGGGCAATCGCCGTGCCCTGGCTTCGAGCCTGGCTCACGGCCTCAAGCAAAGCAGATGCCGAGCCTGGTGCAGCAAGCGAAAGCGTGCCAATCAACAACCATTGGGCCTGGGGCAATGGAACGGGATCAAGAGCCTGGTCGGCGAAACCAGCCCCTTCATCCCCGGCAAAGCCCTGAAACTGCCTTTCACCATCGCGCGAACGGCGCACCAGCACGATGCGACTGGGACGCTCCGCATCCCGCTGCAGCAGTGCAGTGTCCAAACCACGCTCGGCAAACAAACTGACAAACGCCTCACCAATGGCGTCCTGCCCCAATCGACCGGCAAAGGCCACTGGTGTGCCCAAGCGGGCCAAGCCACAGGCCACGTTCGCTGGCGCACCGCCCAGACGATCGTCCACCGGCACATCCACAGCCGGGTCACCGCCGGGAGGACCGAGCCGATCGATCAGGGCTTCACCAAGACAGACGACAACAGGATCAGGTGCCATCCGACCTCACAAGGACCTTCCCTAAGAGTGGGCAGAGCAGTCCAACCTGCCAAGCAGCGCCTCAATAATCCGAGCGTTGGCCGCCGGGAAGGCGAACTCCTTGAGTTGATCCGGCCGCACCCAACGCACCTGCTGGCTGGCGAGGGGCTGCGGCTCCCCCGAGACCCAGGCGCAGAGATGCACAACGAACCTCAGCTTCTTGTGGCTGTAGGCGTGATCAACAGTGATCAATTCAGCGCCAACCGTCACGGCAATGCCGAGTTCCTCCTCCAACTCACGGGCGATGCAAGTTTCAATCGTTTCGCCCTCTTCCTTTTTGCCACCGGGGAACTCCCACATCCCTCCCAACAGGCCTTCCTCCAGCCGCTGGTCGATCAACACATCCCCTGCCACGTTGAGGACAACACCCACACCGATCACCTGGAAGGGCAGGGGCTTGGGGGCGTCGGTCACGGGCCAGCGACGAGGATCGCCGGCAGCGTAGGCAGCACAGTGCACCTGCCAGGGGCATCGATCACAAGATGGAGAGCGCGGCGTGCAAACCGTGGCCCCCAGATCCATCAACGCCTGGTTGACATCCCGTGGCCGCACCGGATCGAGCACCGCCTCACTCCAACCCCAGAACAGGGCGTCATCGCGGGCCGGCGGGCGCGGATGGGCCGTCAACCGCGCCAGCACCCGTTTGACGTTGCCATCCAAGATCGGCAGCGGAGCATTAAAGGCACTGGAGAGGATGCTGCCGGCAGTGGTGCGACCGATGCCCGGCAACGCCATCCAACCCTCCAAGGTGCGGGGCCAAGGCCCGCCCACCAGCAGCTGCGCCGCCTCATGCAGCCGGCGGGCCCGCGAGTAGTAGCCGAGGCCCTGCCACTGCAGCCGCACCTCATCCAGCGACGCCGCGGCCAGGACTTCAACTGTGGGGAACGCCACCATCCAACGCGTCCAGTAGGGGAGCACCACCGCCAACTGGGTCTGCTGCAGCATCACCTCAGCGATCCAGATGCCGTAGGGGTCCAGGTTCTGCTGCTGAGCAGGACGCACACCACCGGGCAACAGCTTCCAGGGAATACCGCCGCGGCCATGACGCTCCCACCAAGCCAGCAAGGCTGTCGATAAAACTGCCGCATCGGCCTCAGTCAGAGCGCCCATGAGTTCGCGATTCGCGTCAAAACGCCGACATCCATCGCCGACATTCCTACGTTCAGCAGATCTCAGCTGTCCACTGCCCACCATGGCCATGCGATCAGCCACGAAGGCAGCGCTGCTCGTCGCCAGCGGTGTGGTGCTGAGCCTCAGCGGATGCGGGACAAAGCCAACCAAGCAGTTTCTCTTGATCCAGACCAGCCGGATCGAGAAAGCGACGTTCTTCCCCGCGATCGAAGCGATCAGCCCGCTGGAATCCACGAGCAATGTGGAGGTAAAGCCTCAAATTGATGGCACCGTGGTGCAGATCCTTGCCACCGCTGGCCAACCCGTCAAAGCGGGCCAGGTGATCCTGGTGCTCGACAACGTTCAGCAGAGTGCCGCGCTGGATGCGGCCCGCAGCGAAGCCCGCAAGGACGTCCTCAATGCTGAACGCTACGAGTATCTCTACAAGCAAGGTGCCGTTTCAGCGAAGGAGCGGGATCGCTATGCCAACGAAGCAGTGAAGGCTGAGGACGAAGCCCGCTCGGATGCTGCGGAACTGGGCTACAAGTTCGTCCGCGCGCCAATTGACGGTGTGATCGGCGATCTGGATTCGGTGAAGCTCGGCGATTACGTCAAAACCGGGGAGACGATTACCGGCATCGTCGACAACTCCACCCTGTGGACGCTGATGGAGATTCCCGCCTCCGAGGCTTCAGCAGTGAAGGTGGGCCAAACGGTAAAGCTGGTCTCCCAGACCACACCAGCGGTGAGCGGTGAAGGCAAGGTCACCTTCGTATCGCCTTACTACGGCATCAGCGGCAGCAACAACGCCCCGAACACCCTGATGGTGAAAGCGGAGTTCCCCAACCTCACCGGACAGCTCAAAACCGGCCAGTTCGTGGCCTCCGAAATCATCACTGGGAACCAATCCAGCCTGGCGGTGCCGGTGCAGGCCGTGATGATGCAGGCCCAGCAACCCTTCGTCTACAAGGTTGTTCCCCTGAACAAGGCACTGCCCAAGATCAAAGCCTCAGCCAATGCCTCGGAGCAAGTGGTGAAAAAGCTGGAACGGCTACCAGCGGACACCCCGATCGTGGTGCAGACCAAGGTGCAGCTCGGCGATCTGCAGAACAACGCCTACCCCGTGAAGGCCGGCCTGAACACTGGAGATCAGGTGGCCATCAGCAACACCAGCCGCCTGCGCAGTGGCATGCCGGTTCAGATCAAAACCGGAGCCAACTGAAGCGATGTCTTTCTCCGACAACTTCATCAAGAAGCCGGTTCTCACCACGGTCTGCAGCATCCTGATCGTGCTGGTGGGGCTGATTGCGATCCCCACGCTGCCAATCGCAAACCTGCCCAACATCGCCGATCCGCTGATCCAGGTGAGCGCGACATATGCCGGTGCTAACGCCGAGGTCACCGAGCAAGCGGTGACCAACCCGATCGAGCAACAGATCAATGGGGTGCCCGGGGTGGCTTACATCGCCTCCACCAGCGACATGACGGGCTCCAGCTCGATCAACGTCTACTTCGATCAGACGACCGATATCGATATCGACCAGGTGAACGTGCAGAACCGGGTCTCCCTGGCGTCGCCGCAACTGCCGGAGCAGGTCTCGGCTACCGGGGTCTCGGTGAAGCAGAGCAACCCCTCGATTCTGCTGGCCTACGAGATCAGTTCATCGGAGGGCCAGTACGACGCGGCCTACCTCAACGGCCTGGTCTACGAACAGCTTTATTACCCCCTCTCGCGCGTTGAAGGCGTGGCCACGGTGAGCGTGATTGGTGGAGCCACCCCCGCCTTCTGGCTGTTCGTCGATCCCGACAAACTCGCCGCCAACCAGCTCACCGCAGAGGAGGTTCTCAATGCTGTGGGATCTCAGAACAGCTTGGCGGTGGGGGGGCTGGTG